>DHSP01000063.1:43426-50796 GCA_002408485.1 Proteiniphilum sp. UBA5283
CCCCCGTTGGAGATGCGCGGGTGTGTCTCCATCTGGCTTCTGAGTAGCTGCAGCGCTTTCAGATATTTTGGATTTTGGGTTTTCTTGTAGATGGGGAACAATATCTTCCCGGGATTGACGTGATCAATGTTGTACCGCTCCAAAATGTAGGTTTTGATGGTTCCGTCTTCGTTCACCATGGTGTCGGCATAGTTTTCGGCGTAGGCATAATATTTCTCATCGCCGGTCTTTTCAGACACCTGGATCATCGCCTGCATCTCCAGTCCGTGTGTGTAGTTCCACTTAATATCTTTTGAAAAATCGACCATCCAGCTTTCCGGATTACGTTTCATCTCCGAATTGGCCATTCTCACATAATTGGGTTCCCCGCTGGTCGTCGCTTTTTGCGTGCAGCCTGAGAGAACGGCTAAGATTGTCAATAACAGTATCAATCCTTTTTTCATTTTCAATAATTATTTAATTAAACAGGTTAATTCTTTTATCTGTTGCTTTTTGACTTCCTCAATAAAAAATGCAGCCACTTCCTTTGCCCCTTTTTCGTTGAAGTGTGTGTTATCGTCCAATCCGTCTGGATGCAGGCGGCTTACACCGGGAGGAAGTTTGTGAAAGAACACTTTTGAACCTTCCACGCCGGCCTGTTGCAGCCATGCTGATGTGATCTTTTCCATGTCAACCAACGGTACCTTCTCCTGTGTTGCTACAGAACGGATGATATCGGGATAGTCTCCGTGCGTGGGTACCAGTTTCCCGTTTTCATCAAATTTCCGGCGGGCGACAGCAGTACAGAGAACAGGATATGCACCTTTGGCCTTCACTTCGTTTACAAATGCGACGAAATTCAACCGGAATTGTACCGGGTTGGTATAGCTTTTTTTTGTGATCACTTCATCGTTATGTCCGAACTGGAGGACGACAATATCGCCTGGCGCCGTATTGTTGATGAGCTCCGTCCACAATCCCTCTTCGACAAAGGTGCGTGTACTTCTTCCATTGCGGGCATAGTTAACTACCTTTCCCTTTTCCGAGATCAGCTCAGGCAGCAGCTGACCCCATCCTCTTTCGTGGTTGATTTCCTCGAATGCCTCTCCCGTTAGGGTATCCCTCCCGCTTTTGAACAACGGCTTGTCGGCCATGGTAGAATCGCCCGCCATGAGGATCTTCACCGGTTCGCGTGAGGAACTTATCAGAGAGACCGACAGCAACAGGAATACTGGCAAAAGCAATTTTGAATTCATCAGATCTGAATTTAATCGTTGTAGTTGTTTATTTGAAAATGACCTGTTCCTTGTTCACATCCGAAGCAATGTTTACCAGCTCTTTGGGTAGTCCGGAGAGATGCACGTCGGAGGTGCTTTCTCCTGTAATTTGAGCTGCTTTGGCCGGTTCGTTTATCTCATAACCCAGGCTTTCGCCCTTGAAGTTTTTCACATTGTGGAACAGATAGGCAGGCCCTTCTTCGGGGATGACCGTCACGTTTTGAAGGATGATATCTTTTGATTCCGAAAACTCTGCACCAAAACGAGCGGTGATGAATGCATTTTCGAGATGGATGTTTTCAATGTTCATCTCCGGAAGCCCGTTAAAGAACATTGCCCTGCGGGCATTCCTCGACACCAGGTCCTTCACGTAGATGTTTTTAAAAACCGGTGTTTCTTCCGTAACCGGAAATACCGGTTCACCGGTAGGTGTTGTGTCTCCGTCGGCAAGCGCTTCCGAAGCCGATTTGCCTCCATAAAAGAGATCAAACAGGAACGAGTCGGTGGCAATATTAAACATATAAATATCGGATATGTATATATTTTCTACCACGCCTCCGCGCCCACGATTGCTTTTAAAACGCAAACCCACATCCGTTCCCAGGAACTGGCAATTTTTCACGGAGATATTTTTCACTCCCCCCGACATTTCACTGCCCACCACAAAACCGCCATGTCCCTGAAAAACCTTGCAATTTTCCACAATCACGTTCTCGGTTGGGCGACCCCGCAAACGACCCTCTTCATCTTTTCCTGATTTGATGCAGATGGCATCATCACCCACATCGAAGAGAGAGTTCACGATGATGGAATTTTTACAGGATTCCAGGTCAAGTCCGTCACCGTTTTGTGAATACCCGGGATTGCGTGAAAAAATGCCGTCGATGATCACATTTTCACACATCAGCGGGTGAATATTCCAGGCCGGTGAGTTTTCGAACAACACCCCTTGCAGGTAGACATTTTTACATTCAATGAAGCTGACCATCACCGGGCGCAGAAAATCCTTGATCTCCAGCCACTCTTCTTCCGTCATGTCTTGCCGGGGTACGTTCATGTCGCTCATCTCACTTCCTTTCAGTGCCCCTTCCGATGGAAGCCAGTAATCTCCGTTTTTAACAACGCCGCCTGATGACAGGACCTGTTTCCAGTGACTTTCGGATACTTTCCCTTTCTTCAGTGGCCTCCACGCTTCACCAGACCCGTTGATGGATCCTTCGCCGGTGATGGCAATATTTTCCAGGTTGCGACCGGAGATGGGGGACTGGCAGCGACGGGTGTTCAGTCCCTCAAAAGAGGTTTCTACCAGCGGGTAGAGATCAAAATTGGGTGAGAAAAGGATCAAGGCACCCTTTTCGAGATGCATGTTGATGTTTGAACGAAATACGATGGGCCCGGTGAACCACACTCCTTTTGGTACGACCAGCGTACCTCCTCCTTTATCGGATAAATCCTGCATTGCTTTAGCGAATGCATTCGTGTTCAGGGTGACTCCATCGGGAATGCCGTCAAAATCGAGCAGGTTTACGCTGTTCTTCGGGAAGACAGGTATTTCAACCCGTGGCATCTCAAACGGCAGATCTGTGTATAAGTATCCGTATTTATAAGGCAATGGGTCGGTGGCATTGCTGCACGACATGGTTATAAACAGGAACAGAAGCAGGTACAAATTTTGTTTCATTCGGTAATGTAAATTGAATATGTAATAGTGTAAAATTATTGTCACTTTAAAAACGGTGAAAACATAATCATGGGTCAATAAAAATCATGTATTGTGTATTCATATCTTATTATTAATTTGCAAATGCTAACGCGTCATAAAAATAATCATGATCTTTCGGTAAACAGGGTGGTAATTTGATTTTTAAGGGGTGTCATTTTGATTTACCCATTTTTCTTTCCCCATAATTTCTCCATTTCCTCCAATGATTTCCCCTTTGTTTCGGGAACCATTTTCCAGACAAAGAGTGCGGACAGGACGGCCATGAGGCCGTAAAAGCCGTAAGTCATTCCTCCGCTGAACTCCATCATGGCGGGATAGGTGGAGGAAATCAGGTAGTTGGCAAACCATTGAAAAGCCACGGCCACGGCTACAGCCTGTCCCCTGATCTTATTCGGAAAGATTTCGGAGATCAACACCCAACATATCGGCCCCCACGACATCATAAATGAGGCTGTATAGATGATGATAAACACCAGGGTGCTGATGCCGATGATGTTGTTGAATGCCAACACGGAGATGGCAAACATGCCGACTGCCATGCCGATGGAGCCGGTGATGAGCAGTGGCTTCCTGCCCCATTTATCCACGGTTAATATCGCAACAACCGTAAACAGGACGTTCACGAACCCCATGATAATGGTCTGGAGCATGGATGCATCTTTTGCCGCGCCCATACTCTCAAATATGCGCGGCGCATAATACAGCGCCACATTGATGCCGACGAACTGCTGAAAGACGGAGAGCAGGATGCCGATCAGAATCACCACTTTGCCATACGAAAATAGTTTTGCACGGCTTGTGGCCTGTCCGACTGACAATTTTATCTCCTGAAAAATGGCCTGCGATGTTCCATTGTCTGAGTAGAGCTTCTTTAACACCGACTTTGCCTCGTCGTCTTTACTTGAAAGGAGAAGGAATCTCGGCGTTTCCGGAACCAAAAATAACAAAATACCGAATAGTGCGGCAGGAATGGCTTCGGAAACGAACATATACCGCCAGCCAATATCGTTGATCCATTCGATGCTTTGCCCGTATGCAATTCCCCAATTGACAAAATAGACCACCAACATACCAAAAATGATGGCAAATTGGTTGAACGACACCAGACGTCCCCGAATATTGGCAGGTGCTATCTCGCTGATGTACATGGGGGAGACAGCCGATGCCAAACCAACGCCAACACCTCCGATAATACGGTAAAAATTGAATGTCAGCAGCAAGGCGATGGAGGGTTCACCTTTGGTGAAGAAGAACGCTTCAGGATAGCCGGAACCCAATGCGGAGACGAAAAATAACAGGGAAGCAAATATCAATGTTTTCTTACGGCCCCAATGGTTTGATAAAAGTCCAGAAATGACTCCCCCGAGGATGCATCCGATCAAAGCGCTTGAAACCGTTGCTCCGTGAATAAGTGAGTTTAATCCCAATGGTCTGATCAGATAGGCTTCAATCGATTTCTCCGCTCCGGATATCACTGCTGTATCATATCCAAAAAGCAATCCACCCAACGTGGCGACCAGGGTAATGGCAAAAATGTACGCTGTGTTGTATTGTTTTGTCATCTGTCTTTTCTGTTTTTTACTGAATAATTACATTTAGTTTTTGAAGATCCCTGCTGTGGGAACTACTGCCAACCAGAATTTCATAATTACCCGGTTGAATTTCCATTCGGGCTGCCGTTGAATTCCACCATTCAAACTGCTCTGCAGAAAACAAAATATTCACAAGTTTTGTTTCTCCTTTCGGAATATAAACCCGTTTGAATGCCCTTAATGTTTTAGCAGGTCCTTCAGAGTCATTCTCTTTTCGAAGATAAGCCTGTACTACTTCATCGCCGTCAATCTTACTCAAATTGCTCAGAGGCACAGTCACAGTTATAGCTTCTCCTACTTTTATTGATGCCTTATCTATTGTAGGTGTTCCGTATTGGAAACTGGAATAACTAAGCCCGTATCCGAAAGGAAATAGTGGCTCTTCGGTCATGTACCGGTACGTACGTCCCTTCATATGGTAATTTTCAAAGTCGGGTAGCTGGGTGATGTTTTTGTAAAAGGTTACCGGCAAACGCCCAGCAGGATTGTAGTCTCCAAAAATCACCTCAGCTACAGCTGTTCCGCCCGACTGACCGGGATACCACGCTTGCAGGATTGCTTCGCAGTTTTTAACTTCTGTCTCCATCGCTATCGGGGAGCCTGAACAGTTTACAAAAATCACCTTTTTGCCGGCATCACGAAGAGCTTGAATGAACTCTCTCTGTACTTCAGGAAGCTCGATTTCTGTGCGATCACCCCGGTTAAATCCCGGCAGGTTCACTCCCATCTCCTCACCTTCCAGAGCAGGAGAAATACCGCCGGCAAAAATTACTATTTCAGCATCTTTAATTCGTTCGATGGATTTTCCTATGTTGATATTTTCTTTATATCCCAGATCGAAATTCAGCTGCGCATCTCCCATCGTGTATCTGAAATCAATCTGAATATCGTACGACATCCCTCTTTCAACACTCATTGTATGAGACATCCTGCGTGCGCCGTGATTGGCTCTGATCCCTTTTGCCTTCACCCCGTTAATGATCAGATTAACTTCGCCGCAAGCATAAAAGTCCAGTTCTATCTCACCGTCTTCATCAGGGAGAAACGTACTTTTGTATTGAGACGAAAAATCAGTCAGGTTCACTCCCGGGGCAAAGACTGTGGCTCCGGTGGTGATGAAATTAAAAGGAGTAGTTATCTGATCTGAAGCCACCGGCTCGCCTGCTTGTTCCGGATTATTCCAATATTGAGCTGAAAAACCAGGACCGTTGTCCGATATGCAATTGCTGAAGGTACTTTTAAAAAGTGTTCTTTCCACGAGACCGCAGCCTTTCTCATAAATAAGCTCGTTCCTATTTTCCAAAGCATTTCTGATCCCTTCTAGTATTGTGATGGTTCGTTTGGGTGTCCCATTGTAATTTCCCCATTGCATCACTGAATCATTTGCATTTGGACCCATTACGGCGATCTTTTTGATGTTTTTTTTCAAAGGAAGGGCTTTGTTTTTATTCAGGAGCAATGTCATTGACTTTCTAGCTACTTCCAGAGCAAGAGAGTCATGAGAAGAAGATGCAACAACAGAATAGGGTATTTTTGTCCAGGGTACATCGGAGTGGTCATCCATTTCCCCTAATTCAAAACGGGCTTTCATCAAGCGGGTTATAGAAACATCAATATCTTCTTCCCTTATCAGTCCCTGTCTAACGCTTTCAATCAGCGATTTATAACTAGACCCACATTCCAGGTCGGTTCCAGCCAACACAGCATCTGAAGATGCTGTGGCAGCATCCGGATGTGTTTGATGTCCTTTCTCATTGTAAAAATCAGCGATTGCTCCACAATCGGAAACCACAATTCCGTTAAAACCCCATTCTTTCCGTAAGATCTCCATCAACAACTGACGGTTTCCGCAGCAGGGCTCCCCTTCGTATCTATTGTAAGCACACATCACTTCCTTTACACCAGCTTCTTTCACCAAGGCTTTGAAAGGAGGCAGATACGTTTCGTATAAATCCCGAAGTGGAATTTTTTCTGCATTAAAAGAGTGTCGATTCCACTCAGGCCCCGAGTGAACCGCAAAATGTTTTGCACATGCATGGAGTTTGTCATATTTCGAATCTCCAGGGCCTTGTAATCCTTTCACAACAGATACCCCCATAACACTGGTAAGATAAGGATCTTCTCCATAGGTCTCTATTCCCCGACCCCAGCGTGGATCCCGGAAAATATTTACAGTAGGTGTCCACATTGTTAAACCCTGATACCTTTTGTAGCTATCTTGTATAGTACTTTGTCTGTTCTTGGCCCGGGCTTCATCAGAAACAGCGGAAAACACATTGTAAACCAGATTGCTGTCAAATGTCGCTGCTATCCCAATCGGCTGCGGGAACACGGTGGCCAATCCTGATCTGGCAACACCATGCAGTGCTTCGTTCCACCAATTATAAGGTTTAATTCCAAGACGCTCCACAGGTTGAGAGGTATCGACCATCAGGCCGACTTTCTCTTCGAGTGTGAGCCTTCTGACCAGGTCTTCCGCCCGCTCCTGAGCTGTCAATGTTTTATCCTTATATCTTTCCTGTGCGTAGCTTGCAAAAATTGAAAAGAAAGCGATGATTGTAAAACTTAGAACTTTTTTCATTGTTGTTGCAGATTGTTTTTTCTCAATTATTTTCCCCATACAGGGTATTTTGCGAAAATTTTTCCAGGAGTACTGTTTTTGTGATAAATATGAAAAATGCCCATCACCAGCTAATTTGTGTGTATGACGGGCATTTTATGATACAAAACTAATTCGGCTTTGCCTTAATTCTGACTGTTACGCCATTTTGGGGCACCCACATTAAGTTGGAAAATCTT
>DHSP01000016.1:0-9812 GCA_002408485.1 Proteiniphilum sp. UBA5283
CTGGCTTTCCCTGTTTGGCCTTTCTTTGTTGTGATCATAACAACCCCATTGGCACCTCGTGAGCCATATATAGCTGTTGCAGATGCATCTTTCAAAATGTCCATTGACTCTATATCATTGACACTTAATGCAGAAAAAGCACTTTTATCAGATGGGATGTTATCTATTACAATCAGTGGTTCATTTCCACCGGATATAGAGCTACTACCTCGAACTCTGATCGCAACATCCCCTCCCGGTTCTGCAGAAGTAGTCACTACATGTACTCCTGCAGCATTACCTTGTAAAATTTGCTCAGGAGATGTCAAAATTGATTTATTTATATCTTTTTGACTGATAGCAGCAACGGAACCGGTCAGGTCTTTCTTTCTTACAGTTCCGTAACCGATAACAACTAACTCGTCCAACGACTCTATTGCCGGAACAAGCTTAACATTTATAAGCGTTCTTCCGTTGGTATTTAATTGTAAAGTTTCATACCCAATCGCTGATAAAGTTAATTGAGAATTTGAAGGAATTCCCGATAAATTATAAACACCATTAATATCCGTCACAGTCCCTTTCTTTGTTCCAGACTCAATAATGTTCACACCTATAACGGTCTCTCCTGTTTCCGCATCTGTTACAGTTCCGGTCACACTGATAGTTTGTGCATTAACTGCAACTACCCCAAGTAATAAAATTAATATTCCCCAAAAACGTAAAAAGATTGGAGAACAATTTAATGAATACCTCATAACTTTTTGTTTTTTCTGGCAATTAAATAAAATATTCTTTCCCTATAAAAAGCATAGCAGCAATATACTGCTTAAACCTGTTTCAAAAGTATATCAAAAAGAGAAGTTTCAGTTTTGATTTTTTTTGAATTCTGTCGATTATTTAAATATTTTTCTTCTGACATCCTGTTTATGTTTGATTTTTGCTAAAAAAAGTCTGTTTTATCCCAAATTATACCTAAAATACACAATAGATAGTCACCCCATCCAATGAATGGTGAAGACCAGATGATCGTAAGACATATCGTTTAATCGCTGCGATTGTTATTATCTGTTATTTGTCGGCAGAAGAAGACCCGGAAGTTTTTTTAATGATTGCTCTTATAATATCGTTCCATTTCTATGCAAGCAAATATTAAAGGGAGTAGGCCGTGTGTATCACTTTGTATTAATGGAGTTCGCTCATAATCCATTGGGTCATCACTGAAATTAGTTCCCCCTTTAACACCGTTAAAGTCTCCATTCTCATCCACAAATGAACGCAATGCTTTCCATGCCGATTCAACTGTTGCTGAATACTTTTCTCTATCTAGCCAATCTTCATTAATACCCCGTGCAAGGCAAAGAGTAAATATTGCTGTCCCGGACGACTCCTTCACGGAATTATCCATATCAAGAACATTGTTCCATGTGCCATCTGAATTCTGACAAGCTACCAGAGCATCGATCTGTCTCTTGAATATACTCAATAACTGCCCGTATGACGTGTGGTTCTTGGGCAAAGCCATCAATACCTCTGAAGTTGCCCATAAGGCCCAGCCATTTCCACGTGACCAATACGGCGTCTTGAAATCAGGATTCTGTGGATAACAAGCCTGCATAAAAAGTCCGTCCTGCAAATTTTGAAGATAACTGCTGAAGATGATGACTTGTTTTGCTGCATCATTTAATAGTTGTCCCGAAAGTTTTTGGTCTGCAACAGTCTTTGCCGAATAGATAAGATAGGGAAGACCCATAAACATGTCATCTGCCCAAATCGATGGCTCGACAGTGTATGTACGTGCAAATACTCCATCAAAACGAAACTGTTTTTCTATCAGATATGAGAGAATACTATCAGAAAAAGTCTTATACTGTTCCTTTGCCGGAAAATCT
Organism: Proteiniphilum sp. UBA5283; assembly: GCA_002408485.1. GTDB lineage: Bacteria > Bacteroidota > Bacteroidia > Bacteroidales > Dysgonomonadaceae > Proteiniphilum. The sequence continues at coordinate 1,872 of DHSP01000016.1, forward strand.
CTTCCATAAGCCAACCGAGTGACAAAAGCCATGGCCGGGGCTGAAGTATAATCAAGCATAGGGCGCCCTGCAATTCCAAAATTCATAGACCGTACGGCATGTAATTCGCGGGTTTGATATTCTACCATTTGACGTGAGGATAAGACAAATTCACACCATTTATCGGCAAAATTCACATATTTTTCATCTCCGGTTTCATGAGATAATTTTTGCAAACCCCACATGAAACATCCCACATGGTAGCTCCAATCAAAGAATTTTCCACCATTCCTGTTACTGACAAGTAAGTTGGATCTGGGAATATTCCATGTGAATTTTCTATCACCTGAATGATAAAGTCTATAAAACACCAACTCTTCTTCGGGTTCAAGCACGGTATGAATATTACCATCAAAGGTGCCCAGGATTAACCAGTTAGCATCATGTATTTTTGGGGCATATCGACTTAAAGTACAACGGATACGCTTCCCCTTATCGGCATATCTCCCCAAATTCTTACTTTGCAGAAGCACCAACCAATCGCCGTGACCATCGTAATCCGACTTTATCAACACCTCATTCTCTCCTTTATGAAGATTGACAGTGAATTTATCAGGCAAAATATACGTTTTCTCATCAAACTCAACTTGAAAATCGGGATGATCTTCCCGGCTAAACACCAATTGTCCATTAATCCAAATTTTCAATGCCCCTGTGCGTCCCACCTCAATTTCCTCTACCTGGGCAATCTCCGATAACATGACTGTAACTGCATAGCTTACGCCTGGAATACAATCATTATTGTTATTCCCAAAGTTAATAAACTCGATATCAGCATATAGGGGCTGAAGTGTATATTCATATCCGAAATGCGTGTTATCTACCACTTTGTCCGCAACAAAAGATGCTAACTGAAGGGGAGTAAATCTTTCCAGATCTTGTTTTGTAACAGTTTGTGCGTTTACAATGTTAAAGAGAAACAACACAAACCATAAAATTACTGTTCCCTTCATCGCTAATAATTTAAGATTGGATAATTTCTATTATACCCTGTTGAACTGTGCCTGACATTATTCACATAAATGGGATCCGAAAATCTTTTTTTCATTTCTGTAGTTTCAGACCCATTACGATCAGCCCATATTTTAACAATTCCATTCGGATAGTAACACATGAGCTGTTCCCCCGGTAAATCAAGAATTTTATATTGTGATAAAACGCTCATTGATTCGCCAAAATCGAATAGGATATCTCCCGCATTATTATAGAGCGTTTGACCTATTAACAACTCATGAATTCCATCTCCATCCATATCCAGCAAAGAGCTTCTATCCGATTTATCACCCAATGGAAAAGGCACCGTGATCTCGATGCCGGAATCAGCATCATAAACCCATCTCTCAGGATCACCGCCGGATACCCGATTATATCTGCCCGCCATGGCTATACGCTCTCCATTTGAGCCTAAATTGCCGACCCATCCATAATGAAAATGTCCTTTCATTTCTTTAATTGCCCAAACCTGTTCGCCTCTTTGATTAAACATTACTGCACGAGGAAGCCTGCCATCATCCCCCTTTTCACGACAAGTGAAAAATGACCATTCCCTTTTCTTCTTCTGATAAATTGGCAATACAACATCTGAGTGATCATTCCAGGTATTACCATCCAACACAAAAAGTTCCTTACCAGTATCAAAAGAAATGCAACGCTCTCCATACATGAACTCTTCTTTTCCATCATGATCTATATCGATTATTGGCGTTGTGTGGCTGCCACGTGGACCATTAAAATCATCCGGATAATAGATCTCCCAGCGAGATGACATATCAGCGTTCCAGGCTTGTAACTTCATGTCGCGATAAGTGCCTTGCGTAGTTACCAAAACCGGCTCATCATTCACATAACCACCGATTAAGAAAAAACGCCATTTGTAACTGTTAGCTTGATTGTGAGTCGGAGCTTTCCAAGGCCAGCGTCCTGTCACTTCTCCGCTAAGAACATCTGCTCGTTCCAGCATATAGCCTTCGTATGCAAATGGTCTATCCGTGTTGATGTTGTTAACATAATAAATCTCATCTACTCCATCCTTATCCATGTCAAAAGGAAGAACGGGTATAAACCAAATGCCCGGTAATGCACCCGCCAATTCACGGCGCCACAGTTCTCTTCCTTCCAAATCGAAAACAGCAAGTTTTGGCCTGTTCTTTGGAAAAAAGAAACTTCCTTCATAAGGATCCAGATTCCGTTCTTCCGAGAATAACATTACAAATCCTTTTTTTCCGTCGCCTAAACTCAAAGGTGCAGAGCGGGCAAATTGCACAGGTATACCTAAGCTAAACTCTAAAGCGGTATAAATATCGCGTTTCGGGCTTTGCCCTTTTATAATTAAATTCGCAGAAAAGAATAAACAAATTAAAGAGAAAATGAACTTTGTTTTCATAGCTTTAAATATTTTTAATGAACATTCTTTTTGGAGAGACCAACTCTTTATTTCAAAATTATTGAAAATGATTGTCTTCGAACCTCATTTATTTCCCTAAATATGTTTAATATTTTCTGCCTAATAAAGAAAATAACCGGAGAATAGACATTTTTCACAAGCATGGTTGTTTGTGGGCATAAGATATAAAATCAATCCTAAACACACGTTAAAAAAAAACGAAATCACAAAAAAAAAATCTATATTTACACACACTAATTTTGGTGAAGTTTTATGCGACATTTCATCCGACATTCCATCATTCTACCCCTTTTTTTCTTTTGCAGCCACTTATCGGCAGAGGAAAACAATCTTTTTTTTGAAAAGGAGGAAGCTTTGAACTCACTCCTAAACTACTCTATTACTTCTATAACTCAAGATGACACCGGTTTTTTATGGCTTGGAACCGAATATGGATTAGCCCGGTTTGATGGTTATACGTACTTGTCATTTTATGCCAACGAAGAGAGCGATCTTTCACTTCCCGGCAATAATATAAAAAGAATCATTAAAACACAAAACGGTAACATCTGGATTGCCACTGATCAGGGTATAGCTTACATGGAATTACCGGATGGTAAAGTTGTCAAACCGGACTATTGCTTACAGTTTAGCCATCTTCAAGTAAACACCATTAGTGAAGACACAGAAGGAAATCTATGGCTTGGAACTAATGATGGCGTTAAAGTAATCAATCCTGAACTGGAAATGGCAACCTCAATTTTGTTACCACTAAATGAAGATCAACATTCATTCAATGTGAATTTCATTGACATTGACAACGCGGGAAATATATGGATTGGTTCAAATTTTGGCTATTGCGCCATAAAAAAAATTTCTCCAACGCAATTATTCCGGTCACAAATAGTTGATATAAAGGTTTGGAAAGCAAAAAACAGACTCGGTTTTTTTTCAATCGATCCTTTCAACAAATTGTGGATAAATAGCGACAGCAGAAATTATGTTTATCACATCACAGACGATCGCCAACTGACTAACAAAACCAAAATAGATCCCGACATTGATGGAAAAAGCTTCATAATGTTAAGTGACAACCGTTATTTAATTGGTTCACGATGGCATGGAATCATTGAATTAATAGATAATGGCAAGAATAGGTTTGTTGCGAATTCACAATGGTGGATGAATTCAAAATCATCAACAGATTTAAGTAATAACATCAATGTGATTTTTGAAGATAGAGCGGGTAACATCTGGGCAGGTACTAAATATGGACTATATGTGCATAGAAAATCAGCTGTCACTCCCTTTCATAACATAAAAGCCAACGAACAAGGTTCGTACATGTTATCCCATAATGCCATTTCATCTATCATTCAAACAGATGATGACTTTCTTTGGATAGGTACATCTAATGGATTAAACCAACTAAAACTTGAAGATGGCAAAATTCCTGCCAATCCAAGTTTTAATTATTATTGCCCAACACATATGCAAGCTGAAATATCTACTCCTGATATAGCTATTCAATGCATCGAGGAAGACATAAATAATCAATTATGGGTAGGAACTAAACAGGGAGTATTGCTTTTCGATCCTCTAAATAAAACATTTAAAAGGAAAGACAATATGGAGCAGTTTTTCAGTCAAAACAACATCTCTCTGACAAAAACAATTTACCGTGATATGCAAAATAATATCTGGATGGGGTTCACCTACGGCGGACTTGTGGTTTATTCAGCCGCTAAGGATGAATGCATTCAGATTGAAAAATTTGCAAAAAATGACGTATGGAGCATTGCTAAAGATCAAGTCGGTAATATGTGGATTGGCACACGTAGTGGTTTATATCGATTTAATTCGAACATGCTGCTTTCACAAATATCGTCTAATACAAAAGAATATAAACATAAAACAGACGATCAACTGTCTATCCCTGCCAACTGGATAACGGCAATACACATTGCGAGTAATGGCGATATATGGGTTGGGACGTCTGAAGGTCTGTGTAAATATAGTCCAACCGGAGACAATTTTGATCGCATAGATCTGTCAGAAAACAACCATCCTCCTTATATATCAAGCATTGTTGAAGATTTGGCGGGAAGAATCTGGATAAGTACGACAGGCGGTCTATTTAGATATGAAAAAAATAATATCCAATATTTTGAATTGGCGGGGGGTAACTTTTCAAGCATTAACTACACGTTCGGTCATCTGTTAACCGAAAAAGGGGACATCTTATTTGGAGGAATATCCGGATTAACATACTTCAACCCGGATGAAATTGTACCCGATTCGACGAAACAATCTGTTTATTTTTCGCAATTACTTTTTCCCAACCGTAATTCTGCAAATAGAAACATTGACATTAACGAATTATCCAAGATCACCTTAACTCACAGTGAAAAGCAGTTTTCCGTTTGGTTCTCGACACTTAATTATGCATCTACTGCGAATACAAAATATAGCTATCGTATCCAAGAACTCTCGAATGAATGGATTTATTTAGACAAAGTGAATAATGTGTCATTTTCCAATCTCCCGAAAGGAAAATACACCCTCGAAATTCGTTCTACAGCTACATCAGGATTTTGGATGCCCCAGGCACGGAAGCTAAAGATTGTTGTACTACCTCCCTGGTGGAAAACTAGCTGGGCTTACATTGCTTATTTTATCATATTCATTCTTTTGCTCTACTTAATCTTTCAATGGCTTCGCACGAAAGAACACTTGCAGCGCATCAATGAGTTAAACATCTACAAACTAACTTTTTACACCAATCTATTGCATAGTTTTAAAGGGCCGCTGACTTTGATGCAAGCCCCACTTAACAATTTAATAAAGAATCACACAAAAATGAATTCCAGTGAAGTGGAAGAGATGCTTGGATTTTTACAACGAAATTCAAAACGATTGTCACACACATTGATGCAACTACTGGAATTTCGAAAAATAGATAGAGGTAAACTGATTTTACATCTGACAAACAACGATATCATCGCTTTATTACAAGACATATATCAATCATTCTCTGAGCTGGCTGAATCTAAAGAGATTAATTTTTCATTCACGACGAGTATAAAGTCTCAATTATTAACTTTTGATTTTGAAAAAATAGAAATTGTAATGTTTAACCTGCTATCCAATGCCTTCAAATTTACGGAGAAGGGAGGAGATGTTCATCTGAGTGCCGAGGTTTCTTCATCACACAAAGATTTTATAATATCTATTTGTGATACCGGGATTGGCATTGCACCTGAAAATCGGGAAAAAATATTCGAACGTTTTTGGCAGGTCTATAACGATAATCCAATGTTGGTTAGAGGCACAGGCATTGGTCTATCGTTAGCAAAAGATTTTGTAGAAGCTCATCACGGCAATATTAAAATAGAAAGCGAATTAGGCAAAGGTAGCTGTTTCACTGTAACTCTACCGGTAGATAACACATGCTTTACAGACCAACCCATTTCCACGCATGATAATTCTCAAATTAAAAAAGCCGAAAGAGTGGCGTATTATGTTGAAATTGAGAATGAAATTAGTGTTCAAGAAACAGAAGAACAAAAAGAGACCAAAGAACAACCGATTGTATTTATACTCGCTGAAAATAAAGAAACACTCAACTTTTTTTACGTTACGTTAAGTAAAGAGTTTCGTGTATATTTGTTTGAAACCGAAGACAAAATATGTAATAAAATCAAAGATCAAGTACCTGACCTAATCATCTCTGAAATTTTATTTCAGGGACAACAGACAGGCTTGGATTTTTGCAGGAGAATAAAAGCTGATATCAAAACAAGTCATATTCCTTATATTCTTTTAGCAGAAAACTCAAATGAAGATGAAAAACTTATTGCTTATAAAGCTGGCGCTGATGCATATATCGAGAAACCAATAGATATTAGTCTACTTTTGGTGAGAATTAATCATATATTGAAAATGCGTAATGATTTTATGGAAAAAACCCACAGAAATATCATTACAAATCCGCAAAATGTTAGCGCAATTTCACAAGATACAAAATTTCTACAGGACGTTATGGCTGTGATTGAAGAAAATATGGATGATGAACATTTTATGTTGGATGATTTCGCTTCCAGCATGAAGATGAGTCGTTCCAAATTAAATAGTAAAATGATAATGCTCACGCAACAAACTCCTATTGAATTCGTTCGCAAAGTAAGACTTAAAAGGGCTGCACAACTGCTTAAGTTGAATGCTTATTCTATAAGCGAGGTTAGCTACATGGTTGGAATTTCAGATCCCCGCTATTTTAGTACAATATTCAAAAAGCAGTATGGAGTCAGCCCTCTGCAGTATACTCGACAGAAAACAAACTCCAGTAATATGGAAAATGATCAGGATTCTTGATCTTCCAAAAATACAAAAAACGATTCCTGTTAAAAAAAACACAAAAAAAGCCATCTCATGATGAAATGGCTTTTTTTGAAATTAGCATCGTATGTTACAGGTTGGGGTTCACGCTGCTCCACTGATCTACTGCCGGGATAATTCCCATGGCGATCACTTCGTCGCGCAGCTTCACCAGGTGTCCGTAGCTCTGCTTGAGTTCTGCAATCTCGGCATCGGTGCCTTTCACTTCTCCGAAGGATACGCCGTTTTTGTCCAACGTGGTTTCCATCGCCATCATGATGTGCCCGAAGTCGGGGGTATTCACATAGCAACCCGAAGGCCAGCGGAAGGCGTCGCCGCCCATGGTGGCCCGGATCATCTCCACGGAGGTGTATGCAGGGCTCTGGAACGAAGAACGGCCACGCAGCTTGATGATGTTGGCTCCTCCCTTGGTCACGCGCACTTTCAGATCGGCCCATGCCTCGCTGGTCAGCTTGTCGGTTCCGATCAGGTCGGTCAACGGCGTACCATCTACCTTCGCCGTAGAGGCGAAAACAGCCATCTGCTCGCCATGTCCGCCATAAGTACGGGCACCGGTCACCTTGCCCTGATCCACACCGAAATGCTTTGCCAGCTCGCTTTGCAGACGGGTGCTGTCGAGCGCCGCCAGCGTGGTCACCTGCGAAGGCTTCAGCCCTGAATAAATCAGCGCCACCAATCCGGTAATGTCGGCCGGGTTGAAGATGATGGTCAGATGCTGCAGGTCGGGGCAGTACGATCTGATATCCTTGCCAAGCTGTGCGGCAATCTCGGCATTGCCCTTCAGCAGATCCTCGCGGGTCATACCATCCTTGCGGGGTGCACCACCTGATGAGATCATGTACTTTGTGCCGGTGAAGGCCTCTTTCACGTCAGTAGAAAAGGTGAAGTTCACGCCTTCAAAACCGCAGTGACGCATCTCTTCCACCACACCTTCCAGACCCTGGGCAAACGGGTCGTAAAGACAGATATTGGGGGTTAAACGCATCATGGCAGCTGTCTGTGCCATGTTGGAACCGATCATACCGGCAGCTCCTACAATTGTTAATTTGTCGTTCGTTAAAAAACTCATAATTTGTTGTATTTGTATATTGATGAATCTTCTTTCACAGGTGATTTTTTCG
>DHSP01000016.1:10057-29577 GCA_002408485.1 Proteiniphilum sp. UBA5283
CCTGCCATCACGATGGAGACCATGCTCATGAGCTTAATCAGGATATTCAACGAGGGACCGGAGGTGTCCTTGAACGGATCGCCTACGGTGTCGCCCACTACGGTGGCCTTGTGGGCTTCGCTGCCCTTGCCGCCCATGTGCCCCTCCTCAATATACTTCTTCGCGTTATCCCATGCACCGCCGGAGTTGGCCATAAAAACGGCCAATACGAAGCCGGCACCCAGGCCACCCGCCAGCAGGCCCATCACTCCCGGCACGCCCATAAACAGGCCCGTGACCACCGGCACAATGATGGCCAGCAGCGAGGGCAGCAGCATCTCCCGCTGTGCCCCCTTGGTTGAAATGGACACGCACCGGGCATAGTCGGGCGTGGCCTCGCCCGTCAGGATGCCCTCGATCTCCCGAAACTGGCGGCGTACCTCCTCCACCATCTTTTGTGCCGCCCTGCCCACGGCGTTCATGGTGAGTCCGCAGAAGAGGAAAGCCATCATCGAGCCGAGAAAGATCCCAGCCAGCACCTTGGGGTTCATCAGGGTAACCTCAAAATAATCCATGAAGTCCACAAAACTGGCCTTCGCAACCTCCACCGTTTCTCCATTGGCAAACTCAAGCACCGTATCGCCCAGCCGCAGCATGCCGATGCGTATCTCTTCCATGTAGGATGCCATCAGCGCCAATGCGGTCAGTGCGGCCGAGCCAATGGCAAACCCTTTTCCCGTGGCAGCGGTTGTGTTTCCCAGCGAATCGAGCATGTCGGTCCGCCTTCTCACCTCGGGCTCCAGCCCGCTCATCTCGGCATTTCCGCCGGCATTGTCGGCAATAGGCCCATACGCATCGGTGGCCAGGGTGATCCCCAGCGTGGAGAGCATCCCCACGGCGGCAATCGCAATGCCATACAACCCCATGCTCAGATTTTCGGCCGATACCATATGGGCTACGTCGAAACGGATGGCAGACAGGTAGGAGAGGAGGATGGCGGCAACAACGGTGGTCACCGGGATCACGGTAGAGACAAAGCCGGTACCCATGCCGGAGATGATCACCGTGGCCGGCCCTGTTTGGGCACTGTTGGCAATGCCCCGCGTGGGCTTATAAGAATGAGACGTAAAGTACTCGGTACCCTGACCGATGACAATGCCTGCCAGCAGGCCGGCAATGACAGAGAACGACAGCCCTGCCCAGTTACTGAACCCAAGCAGGTACAAAATGCCGAACGTGGATGCGGCAATGAGCAACGCACTCACGTTTACGCCCCGGTTGAGTGAGTTCATCAGCTGTTTTACGGTAGCATCTTCTTTTGTGCTCACCAGAAAGATGCCCAGTATGGAGAGAAAGACACCGATGGCAGCAATGATCATGGGCGCAAACACTGCGTTCTGCTGCATCGACGGGTTAAGCACAAATGCCGAAGCTCCCAGTGCGGCTGTAGAAAGGATGGAGCCGCAGTACGACTCATACAGGTCGGCCCCCATGCCGGCCACATCGCCCACGTTGTCTCCAACATTGTCGGCAATGGTTGCAGGATTGCGCGGATCGTCCTCCGGGATGCCTGCCTCCACCTTGCCAACCAGGTCGGCTCCCACATCGGCCGCCTTCGTGTAGATGCCCCCTCCTACACGGGCAAACAGCGCCTGGGTGGATGCCCCCATGCCAAAGGTCAGCATGGTGGTGGTGATCATGATCAACTTATGCCCCGCATCAGCATCTTCCACAAAAAAATCAAGAATGAGATACCACGTTGAAATATCGAGCAGGGCAAGCCCCACCACAACCAGGCCCATCACGGCGCCGGAGCGGAAAGCAATCTGTAATCCGCTATTGAGGGAGCGGCGCACCGCATTGGTTGTCCTCGCCGAGGCATAGGTGGCTGTCTTCATGCCGAAGAAACCGGCCAGTCCCGAGAAGAAACCGCCGGTGAGAAAGGCAAACGGCACCCAGTTGTTTTGCAGGCCGAAATAGGCCATCACCGCAAAGAGGAAGGCGAGCACTAAAAAAACCATGGCGACCACTTTGTACTGCTGCCTGAGGTACGACATGGCTCCCTCGCGGACGTAACCGGCAATAGCTTTCATTTTCTCGGTGCCTTCACTCTCTTTCATCATCCTCTTAAAAAAATAAAAGGCAAAGAACAATGCTGCAATGGAAGCAGCAGGTACAAGGTAAAAGTATTTCACGGCGTTTGCGTTTATCGTTTAAAAATAAGCATCGGAAAAACAGAGACCCGGTTGTCCCTTTTTTCCATAACACAAAGATGCGGAAAAGATTTAAAAAAATAAAATAATCATTTTAAAAAAACAGAAGCTTACGATCTTATTCATTTTCTTTTGATTATTCAAAATTTTTAGTAATTTTGCAAGTCGATTGATACCCTTCATAATGAATCGGTAATCAGACAGTTCAGAAACATGAAGCTAAGATCGGAACCGGAACAAACCCTCTTTGGCCAATCTCTACAACTGGAGCACAGGTATTAACGAAATCTATGTTCATTTACTAAGTTTAAGAAAATCATGGTGAAAAATTTCTTCTTCAAAAGCGACAAAAGTCCGAAAAATATACAAATAAAAAAGGACATCATTACCCATTTCATTACATCGGGAAACGATACGATTGCCGAACTTGCAAAAGGACTTGACTTGAGCGTTCCTACTGTCACCAAGTTTATTGCCGAACTTACCGACCAGGGGTTGATTGACGAATTTGGCAAGATACATACCCCCGGCGGCAGGCACCCGAGCCTGTACGGGCTAAAACCCTCATCTGCCTATTTTGTAGGGGTAGACATGAGCCGCCATCACCTCAATATCGCCCTGATGGACTTTACCGGCAACATCATTGACAACCAGATGGGAATATCCTATACTTACGAAAATACGACGGAGTCGTTCGACCTGCTTTGCAACCACATCCAAAATTTTATCGATAAGATGGGGAGCCTGAAGCAAAAGATCTTCAACATCAACCTCAACATATCGGGTCGCGTGAACCCCGAATCGGGATACAGCTACAGCAGCTTTTATTTCAGCGAACATCCTATCAGCGAAATACTGACCAAGAAATTAAATTTCAATGTGGGGATCGACAACGACACACGCGCCATGGCCTACGGCGAATACATGAAGGGCGTGGTGGAAGGGGAACAGAACGTAATCTTTGTCAACATCTCCTGGGGACTCGGCATCGGGATCATCATCGACGGAAAACCCTATTACGGAAAATCGGGATTCTCGGGTGAATTTGGCCACTTCCCTATCTTTGAAAACGAAATCATTTGCCATTGCGGCAAAAAAGGATGCCTCGAAACGGAAGCCTCCGGTGTGGCCATCCACCGGATGATCCTTGAACGGGTGGCCAACGGCGAGAGCACCATCCTCACCGAAATGGTGAAAGACATAGACAAACTGACCCTCACCGACATCATCAAAGCCACCAACATGGAAGATCCGCTTTGCATTGAAATTGTGGAAGAAGTGGGCTATAAATTGGGAAAATATATTGCAGGACTCATCAATATTTTCAACCCCGAACTGGTCGTCATAGGCGGACAGGTAGCCAATACAGATGGATTTATCATGCTTCCCATCCGCAGCTCCGTGAAGAAATATTCCCTCAACCTGGTCAACAAAGATACCCAGATTGTGGCCTCTAAACTGAAAAACAAGGCCGGCATTGTTGGCGCATGCATGATTGCCAGAAGCCGCCTCTTCAGCGAGTAAGTGTTAATTTATCACTTATTCACCTCAATCTATACCATTTCTTTCATTTTTTCCCTACTTTTGCGAGATACTAATTTAGGGATCTATGAGAAAAAAACATTTTGAAACACTGCAAGTACATGCAGGACAGGAACCCGACCCGGTAACCGGGTCGAGAGCGGTTCCTATTTATCAGACCACAGCTTATACATTCAAGAGCGCTGAACATGGCGCCAATTTGTTTGGATTGAAAGAGTTCGGGAACATCTACACCCGATTACAAAACCCGACCACCGACGTGTTTGAAAAGCGGATGGCCGCCCTGGAAGGGGGCGTTGCCGCCGTGGCAACCTCATCGGGCATGGCAGCTCAGTTTATCGCCATTCATAACCTCGCTGCCGCAGGGGATAACATTGTCTCCACCTCCTTCTTGTACGGGGGTACGTACAACCAGTTCAAGGTAGCCTTCGCCCGCATGGGCATTGAAGTACGTTTCGCTGAGGGGGACAGCGTGGAGAGCATTGCTTCACTGATTGACGGAAAGACCAAAGCCATTTACCTGGAAACAATAGGCAATCCGGAGTATAATATCCCCGATTTTGAAGCCATTGCAGAAATGGCAAGGAAGCATGACATTCCGGTGATTGTGGACAATACATTCGGACAGGGAGGATACCTCTTTAACCCGATTGAATGGGGAGCCAGCGTGGTGCTGCACTCTGCCACAAAATGGATTGGCGGACACGGCACGTCCATGGGCGGCGTCATCATTGACGGGGGAAACTTCAACTGGGGAAACGGAAAATACCCGATGTTCAACGAACCGTCGGAGGGATATCACGGTCTTAATTTCTGGGAAACATTCGGCGACAAGTCACCCTTCGGGAACATCGCCTACTCCATCCGCTGCCGCGTGGAAGGATTGCGCGACCTGGGGCCCGTGAACAGCCCGTTCAACTCATTCCTGCTCCTGCTGGGACTGGAAACACTGTCGCTACGTGCCGAACGCACCAATGCCAATGCACTGGAGCTGGCACGCTGGCTGGAAAAACATCCGAAGGTGGAAAAAGTAAACTATCCCGGACTGGAAGGAAACAAATATCACGCCCTGGCTAAAAAATACCTGAAGAACAACGGGTTTGGCGGGGTACTCTCCTTCTTTGTGAAGGGCGACGTGACGCAGACGGCCAAGATCATCGACAACCTCTCCATGATCAGCCACCTGGCGAACGTGGGCGATGCCAAAACGCTGATTATTCACCCCGCAAGCACCACCCACCAACAGCTGCCGGCTGAGGCACAAATTGCTGCCGGAGTATATCCCAACCTGTTACGGGTGTCGCTCGGCATTGAACACATAGAAGACATTAAAGCCGACCTGGAAGAAGCGTTGCAACGATTGTAAACTGCAACCCACTTGTAGTCCACTAAAAAAAGAGACGATCGTGAGAAGATCGTCTCTTTTTTGCTTTCCGAATCTATTTCACGACATTCTTGATTACCTCCTCGTTATCCAGCAACTGCCTTAGCTCCTGTCGCAGATCCACGTTACTCACTTCAAGATCTTCAATACGCACCCGTTGCCAGATCTCTTCTATCCATCTGTTCTGCGCAACCCCAAATTCGTCGATGGGCTGAAACCAGCGCAAGTACATAAAATTACGGTGTGTCATCTTGATATTAAGAGGATTATCCTTTCCTTTCTGACTTTTATTGAACGAATTCTCGATCTCCTCGGTGTAGAGATCACCGCTCAGCCTATACGTTCCATCCACTGTGATGATGGCTCCCTTTTCCGTAGACATGAAATTCATAAATTTACCATCCGGAAAAATCATCTTAAACATCCCCGACGGGATTACCTTGTAACCCGATTCATCGCTATTATGAATCGCCTTCACCTCCCACAATCCAATAATTCGTTCTACAGCCTCGTCATTTTCCGATACCCGCTGAGAAGAAGCGCAACCGGCAAAAAAAGCAATGATGCCGATGAACATGAGATAAGCCGTTGTTGTCTTCATATGATTAAATTTAGCAATTTTGCTCCTTGATACGCACTACAAGTATAACACTTTTTCAGGAATTTCGTTGAATAATTCCTGTTTTTTTAAAAATATTTTTTATATCATCGCAAACATCGATAGAAACACTGATTATCTTACGCTTAACTCATTACACTCCCGGCCATCAATAAAACAAGTCCGGGCTAATCTTAAAATTCCGAAAAAGAACAGCCAATGATTGGGTTTTAGGTCGAAAACCTCTATTTTTGCCGTCGATTGAAAAATAAGCACTTAGATGAAAATAAACTTTAAGGAGCGGACACCTCAGCTGATAGCCGTGATTGGCGTACTCACAGTAATTTTGGCCATCGTCATCGGTTTCCTTCTGTCCAGGAACGCACAAATAGAAGAGATGCAGGAACAGTTTACGGTTGACAAACAGGATCTACAAGATGAGTATGAAGCGATATCCCTGCAATACGAAGGGTTCAAATTCAGTGTACAAAACGATTCTCTCCTCTTCAAGCTTGAGAACGAACAGGCAAAGGTACTCCGTTTACAGGAAGAGCTGCGCATGACCAAGGCAACCGATCAGGCGGAGATTAAGCGTCTGAAGGGCGAACTGGCTACGTTGCGGAAGATTCTTCGCTCCTACATTCAGCAGATTGATTCGCTGAACAGGCTCAACGAAGAGCTGCGGGCCGAAAACCGGCAGATCACGCGACAGTACAGAGAAACAAGCCAAACCCTCAATCAGGTATCGCAGGAAAAGGCCGCGCTCTCGGAAAAAGTATCGTTGGCGGCACAGCTGGTAGCCACCAACATAGGAGCTAAAGCGGTGAACGACAGAGGTCGCGAGCAATCCCGACTGAGCAGAAGCACCCAGTTTGTGGTCTCCTTCACCATTGCCCGCAACATCACCACCGAACCGGGTGAGCGGGAGATATTTGTCCGCCTCATGACACCCGACGGAGGTGTACTCTCCAAAAGTGCATCCCATACCTTCCCTTACGAAAACAGAGAGATCCGGTATTCGATGAAACGCATTGTGGAATATGGCGGTGAAGAGATCCCCGTCACCATGTACTGGGACATTGAGGAGTTCCTGATGCCGGGCACGTACAAAGCGGACATCTTTGCCGACGGGTACCACATTGGAACGCACAGCTTCACGATGCAGGAATAGCGCACAGTGACTGCGCCCGTGTCATTTTAATTGTCAGGATTGGTCCTTTTTTTGTATCTTTGCTCTAGCTCACTTATGGATATAAATATTCTCCTTGTTTTTGTAATTATTCTGTTGGCCGTATTTTTCTTCGTATGGGGAAAAGTACGATCCGACATTGTAGCCCTGTCGGTGGTCGTACTGTTGATCGTGACGGGCATACTGACTCCCGCAGAGGGGTTGTCGGGATTTTCCAACCCGGTGGTGATCATGATAGTCTCCCTGTTTATTGTGGGCGGAGGGATCTTCCAGACCGGCCTTGCCAAGATGATCAGCACCCGGATTCTGAAGCTAGCCGGTAAAAGCGAACTCAAGCTCTTTGTCCTGGTGATGCTGGTAACCGGTGGTATTGGCGCACTGATCAGCAATACCGGCACGGTGGCCCTCATGCTTCCCATCATTATGAGCATGGCCTCGGAAGCTAAAACCGATGTACGGCGTTACCTGATGCCGATGGCTTTTGCCAGCAGCCTGGGAATATTCACCCTCATCAGCACCCCACCCAACCTGATCATCAACAACATGCTGGCAAGCGGGGGGTTCAAGGAACTCCCTTTCTTCTCCTTCCTGCCCATCGGCGCCATCACGCTGACAATAGGCACCCTGCTGCTGTGGCCCTTGAGCAAGCTGCTCGTCACCGGCAAGGACAAAGACAAATCAGCCGCAAAGAAATCCAAATCGCTCAATCAGCTGGCCTCCGAATATCAGCTGGCCGACAACCTCTACCGGGCCACCATCGGCAGTACATCTCCGCTCCTTCATAAACCGCTTCAGGAACTGAACATTCCCGGCACCTACAATGTGAGCATTCTTGAGATCCGGAGAGTGCAGTCGCGGAAACGTTTTCACAAGACTGTGGACATGAGCCTGGCCGGCCCCTCAACAACCCTGAAGGAGAACGATCTTTTGTACGTGCTGGGAAACTTCGACGATGTCATCGCCTTTACCCGGGATAACGACCTGACGATGCTCGATACCCATAAAACGGAAATGGGCAAAAATCCCGTGTCGGTTTCCCAGGCGGGAGGCATGGAGTTCAAGGAGACCGGTATCGCGGAGGTGGTGCTGATGTCGGGTTCCAGCCTGATCAACAAGCGGGTAAAAGAATCCAACTTCCGCCAGCTCTACCACGTGAACATTCTCGGTTTGCGCCGTAAAGACGGCTACATCCTCCAGGATGTAAAAGACGAGAAAATGCAGTCGGGAGACCTGCTGCTCGTGCAGGGCAGGTGGAGCGACATTGAAAAACTGACGCAGGAGACTTCGGAATGGGTTGTTGCCGGACAACCCATGGAAAATGCACTAAAGGTACCGCGCAACCACAAGGCACCTACGGCCGCTGCCATCATGATCCTGATGGTCCTCTCCATGGTGTTTAATCTGGTGCCGACGGTAGTCTCTGCCATGGTAGCCGCCCTGCTGATGATTATCCTGGGCTGTTTCCGCAACGCGGAGGCTGCTTATAAGACGATTAACTGGGAGAGCACGTTCCTCTTTGCCGGGATGTTTTCACTGGGAATTGCCATGGAGAAATCGGGTGCATCCACGCTGATAGCGGACGGCATTGTAGGTGGATTGAGCAGTTACGGGCCGCTGGCAGTGATGGCCGGCATCTACGTGGCTACCTCCATCCTGACGTTCTTCATCAGCAATACGGCTACGGCCGTGCTGTTTGCCCCCATCGCGTTACAAGCAGCCCTGGCCATTGATGTGAGCCCCTACCCTTTTCTCTTTTCTGTAGCAATAGCCGCCAGCATGTGCTTTGCCAGTCCTTTTTCCACGCCACCCAACGCGTTGGTCATATCGGCCGGCCGTTATAAATTTGGCGACTACGTGAAGGTAGGACTCCCGCTGCAAATCGTTATCGGTGCAGTCATGATTGTGGTGCTGCCGCTGTTGTTTCCCTTTTAAGGGAGGAATTCCCAGCTGTGCAAGGATCGGATTCGGAAGAGATGCGCTGCGGCCTGAAAGCCGGGAATAGTGCCGTTTACGAACCGATCATCTCCAGGAATGCCTGTTCGTCGATGATCTTCACACCCAGTTTACGGGCTTTCTCCAGCTTTGCCGGGCCCATATTTTCTCCGGCAAGGATATAATCGGTGCTCCCGGATACCGACCCGCTGTTCTTCCCTCCGTTCTGCAGAATCATCGCCTTATACTCGTCGCGGGAATGCAGGGCAAATGTGCCACTGATGACAATGGACAGCCCTTTTAACTTGTCGGTCCTTCCTGCCAGCGCCTCCTCGTTCACGGCAAACTGCAAGCCATTCCGGCGGAGACGATCCACAAAATCAACAAATTTTGGTTTTGAAAAGAACTCCGTCACGCTCTGCGCAATGCGGTCGCCAATCTCCTCTACCGACATCAGCTGCTCGGGTGTTGCCGCTGCAAGGGCATCGATATTGGGAAAGGCATGCGCCAGCTTTTGTGCCACGGTTTCTCCCACGAAACGGATTCCCAGGGCAAAGAGCACCCGCTCGTAGGGGACCGACTTCGATTTCTCGATGCTTGCCAGCAGGTTGCGGGCACTGGTCTCTGCCCACCGCTCCAGGTGAACAATATCTTCAAAACGCAACGTATACAAGTCGGCAGCATCGTGAATCAGCCCCTTTTCAAAGAGCAAGGCAATGGTTTCGGGGCCAATGGTGATGTCCATGCCCTTGCGGGTGACAAAATGTTCGATGCGCCCTTTGATCTGGGGAGGGCATTCTTCGGAGTTGGGACAGTAATGCACAGCCTCATCCTCATTGCGCACCAGCGGGGTGTTGCAATCCGGACAATGACGGACAAACGTCACCTTGTCGCCCAGCAGAAAGCGCGCCTCCTTATCCACACCGGTAATTTTGGGGATGATCTCCCCGCCCTTCTCCACAAAAACCATATCGCCAATATGCAAATCGAGGGCGTTGATGGCATCTTCGTTATAGAGTGATGCCCGCTTCACGGTGGTGCCCGACAGCAACACCGGATCAAGGTTCGCTACGGGCGTCACCGCACCGGTCCGCCCCACCTGCCAGGTGACCGACTTAAGCCGCGTAACGGCTTGCTCCGCATTGAACTTGAAGGCAATGGACCAGCGGGGAAACTTGGAGGTGGCCCCCAGGTTGCGCTGCTGAAGAAGAGAATCCACCTTCAGCACCACCCCGTCGGTAGTCACAGGAAGGCTTTTGCGTTCCACGTCCCACTGCCTGAGAAACGCAAAGATCTCTTCCAGGCTTTGGCACTTCTTCGTGGACCGGGAAACGTTCAACCCCCATTTGCGGGCAAGCTGCATATTCTCGTAATGGCTGTCGGTGGGCAACGCATCTCCCAGCATGTTGTAGATGTACGACTCCAGCTTGCGGGATGCGACGATGCGCGAGTCCTGCAGCTTCAGCGTGCCCGACGCCGCGTTGCGCGGGTTGGCAAAGAGCGGCTCCTCCTGCTCTGCACGTTCCTTGTTGAGGGCATCGAACGAGCTCCACGGCATCAGGATCTCGCCCCGCAGCTCCACATAGGGAGGCACATCATCTCCTTTCAGGATCAGCGGTACATTCCGGATGGTACGCACGTTGTCGGTCACATCGTCTCCCTTTTTGCCGTCACCCCGCGTCACGGCACGGACCAGCCGCCCCTCTTCATAGTGGAGCGAGATGGAGGTCCCGTCGTACTTCAGCTCGCACACAATCGAAAACTCCTCGTTCAGCGCCCTTTTTACACGGTTGTAAAAATCGATAACTTCCCCTTCCGAGTAGGTGTTTTGCAGGGAAAGCATGGGGTAAAGGTGCTTCACCTGGGTGAAGTTCTTATTGATATCGCTCCCTACCCGCATGGTGGGTGAGTTGGGATCGTACCATTCGGGATGCTCGGCTTCCAGCTCAATAAGTTGCCGCATGAGCCGATCGAACTCCACATCCGGAATAACGGGCTGCGACAATACGTAGTAGTTGTAATTATGTTCGTGAAGCTGACGGCGCAGCGACTCTATTTGTTGTTTGATTGCTTCCATAGGATAAAAAACAAGAGACAAGAATAATGATTACCGAAAGATTCTCTTCCAGGGATATCGCACGCTATGCTTTTCCGGCATCCCGAAGTTATCGATCGAGGCAGATACGGACAACGTTTGCTGAAAGAGCATTTTTCCTTCCGAGAAATGAAGGTTGGCGTTCAGTCGCACCGAGGCCCGCTCTGAGTCCAGCAGCCGGATATACCATTTACTCTGCAGGTACGACCTGCCCTGCAGAAACTGAGTACCCCAGTATAAATCTCCTCCGTAAGTATGAAAAAAATGCATTCTGGCATCACCCGCATAAAAGGTGTTCCGGGTACCGATACCCCAGTACTCCAGATCTACCCTTGCGGTGAAACCGACAGGCTTATCGCTTTCACCGGCCTTGCGATCCCGCTCCAACCCCGCAAAAACGCCGGCCGACACCAACCCCCTGAAGCTGTTCCGGGCGTGGTACTCCAGCCCCAGCGAAGCCATTCCCTGCATCTGCTCGCTCACACCATAGGCGGGGTTGCCGGGGTAGGTGCCTGCGTAGTGAAACAGATAGGACTGAAAGTCGCCGAAGAAGATTCCTCTGGAGAGTTTGCCGGAAAAGCCGAGATAAAAGCTTTCCCTGTCCACCGCTGTCGCATAGCCGGTCCAGTCCATCCAGGCATTGAAAAAGTTTCGCTCCTTCCCTATCTGCCAGAAAATGCCCTGCATCAGCGGCATAAAATGATTCACGGAATCTTTGAAGAAGAAGTCGGAATAATTGGGCAGCGCCTCTGTGCGCGGGAAGGCACCTGCGCGGAACAACACCCTGGGTGTTTCGTACTGATAGTAAAGGGTGACATCCACCTTGTTAACGGCCTCTTTTATGCCGGGAATCTTGAGCAGGTTCACGCCGCCATAGAGGGTGTGCGTTGAATCCCACGAGATGCCTGCCAGCGGGTTCAACCAGATGCCGTTCATCGTTTGGGGATCAATGAACGACGATTTCTCATACTCCTGATTGTCGAAAAAATAGTCTACACCAACTTTCCATCGGTACTCCTGCGCGTGCAGAGAGACAACCGAGCTGACGACAGCCAGCAGGTAAATGATTTTGCGTTGCATATTGAAACCTCTTTTAAGGGGGTAAAGATACATCAAAATTCCCTAAATCTTCCGGTCTTTCCACTTGCCGCTTCGCAAATAAAAAAACGAAAGGAGAGACAGGAAAGACCAGTAAACATGCTCGGTGGTCCATGCTGCTGCCACCGATGCCCGCAGGTGAATGATGATAAACCACATGTAGGAAACGTAAAAGAGCAGCGTAAAAATTTCGAACTTAAGGGCGGTACGCGTATTGCCCGATCCCGACACAGCATTGAACAATACGGTCCCCAGGCTGTAAATAGGCAGGGAGGAGATCAGCACGTACAGTGGCAAGACGGTATCCTGTATCAGGGAGGGGTCGTCGGTATAAACGTGAATCATGGCGCGAGGAAAGACAAGGACAACGGCAATTACCGCAAGCATCACCCCCACGCTGATCATCGAGAGCCGCTTGATCAGGCCGGCCACTTCGTTGCTCCTGCCCGCCCCGATGGTGTTGCTCACCATAGTGCCTGTGGTAGAGCCTATGGCGTTGGACGGGATGGTGAAGATCGTATAGAAGCTGCGCACAATGTTAGTCACTGCCAGTGAACGCTCGCCCATATAATTTTCAATGAACACGAAAAAGAGCATCCAGGTACCGATGGAAAAGAGATACTGCACCATCATAAAGATGGAAATATCGAGCACTTTTTTGACGACGTGCCACTGGAAACGGATCTTCGTGAAGCCGTATTTTTCGAGATCGACTGTCTTGCGGGTATGCACAATGAAGAAGAGCGTAGAGGAAAACTCGGCAATCACCGAAGCGATGGCTGCGCCGGCAATGCCCATCTCGGGCATGCCCAGGTTGCCGAAAATAAGCCCGTAGTCGAACACCACATTCACCAGTCCCATCACGACCGCATTCACGGTGAGCACCTTTGTACGGGCGATGCCGATGTAAAACGCACGAAACATTACGTTCACAAACGCGAAGACAAGACCAAACACCCGCCATTCCAGATATTCCGTCACGGCACCGGCCACATCAGCCGACTCAAACAAAGATGGCAGCCAGGCCCCGGCGCCGTAGCGCAGCAGCGGAATAAGCAGCAAAGCAGGAATAAGCAGGAAGATGGATCCCTGAATCACAATCTCGCCTATCTGGTTGTAGTTTCCTTCGCCATTTCGCCGCCCGATCAGAATCTGGCTACCCATGCTGAAGCCAAAACCCAATGTAAACAATGCTATATAGAGAACTCCCGCCAAGGCCGACGCCCCCAGCTCCACTTCTCCCACGCGGCCAAGAAAAGCGGTGTCGATTACCTGTATCATATTTTGAGCCAGCAGGCTCAACAGGATGGGCGTACTTATTTTAACGATGTGCCTGTTTGAATACACTTCTTTGCGCAACAAACCGCCGGTGTATGAGACAGCCGACGGTTTAAAAATATGGTTATTTGCCTGTTATTTAATGCGATTGGTTTTCTCGTCGAGGTGAATGACCGTCGGTTCGAACACCCTGGCTTCTTCCAGCGGGAGCATGGCGTAGCTCATGATGATGACCACATCTCCCTTTTGTACTTTCCGTGCCGCAGCACCGTTCAGGCAGATGGTGCCGGAACCGCGTTCGCCGCGGATGATATAGGTCTCAAAACGCTCGCCGTTATTATTGTTTACCACCGCCACCTTCTCGTGCACGAACATATTGGCTGCATCAATCAGGTCTTCATCAATCGTGATGCTGCCTTCGTAATCCAGGTTGGCATCGGTCACCGAGGCCCTGTGTATCTTCGATTTCAATGTTTCTACCCACATAAAATTATTTGTATCTGATATTATCTATTAAACGCACATCGCCGCAAAAAACAGCGATGCAGCCTACTGCATATCCGGAATCATCCCAGGAAGCAACAAGCTGCAGGGAGTCGCCATCCACGATCTCGAAATACTCCACACGCAAAGACGGCACTCCGTTAATTTGATCAATCACCCAGTCGGTGAGCTTATCGGGCGAGGCAATTTCAATCCTCTGTGTACTCTCGCGCAGAACACGGTAAATATGTGCAGCATCCGCTTTTTGCTGCTCCGTTAAGAGGCGGTTGCGACTGCTCAATGCCAGCCCGCCAGGCTCCCTTACAATGGGGACACCCACAATCTGCACGGGTATCTGCAGCTGATCTACCATGGCACGGACAATGGCCAGCTGTTGAAAATCCTTCTCCCCAAAGTAGGCCCTGTCGGGCTCCACCATCGCAAACAGCTTGCTCACCACCTGGGCAACACCGTTGAAATGACCCGGCCGATACCGCCCTTCCATCACCTTATCGAGCAAGCCAAAATCGAAAATCCGGGTATCCGGCTGCGGGTACATCTCCTCCTCGGAAGGCGCAAACACCACATCGGCACCAATTAGCTCCAGAAGCCGGCAATCCTCATCCAGGGTACGCGGGTAGCGCCGCAAATCCTCTTTGTTGTTAAATTGGGTGGGATTCACAAAAAGGCTTACCACACAAACATCGTTTTCCGAGGCACACAACTTCACCAGGGTAGCATGCCCTTCGTGCAGCGCACCCATGGTGGGAACAAATCCAATTGTTTTGCCTTTCCTGCGACCCCCCTGGAGCACCTCTTCCAGCTGGGATACGGTACGTATGATTTCCATTTGTCTGTTTTAAACTGCAAAGCAACAAAATATTTACCACATAGAGAAACCAATTTGCATTATTTCACGTATAATAACCGCGTACTATGACGGTCATCAACACTGTCTATCAGCATCTTAGAAAATAGGTCCGATTTTATTTTGTAGTTATCCGGATTTTTTTTATTATCTTTGTACTCAACTTAAGATAATTAGCTTCATGTCTCAGAAAAAAATTTTGTATATCTCCCAGGAGATCTATCCTTATCTCGACGAAACCCCTATTTCGAATACATCGCGTTATTTACCCCAGGCCATTCAGGAAAAAGGGAAGGAAATACGCGCTTTCATGCCCAAGTACGGCAACATCAACGAACGCCGTAACCAACTGCATGAAGTGATTCGTCTCTCGGGGATGAACCTCATCATTGATGATTCCGACCATTCGCTGATCATCAAGGTTGCCTCCATTCAGGCGGCAAGGATGCAGGTCTATTTTATTGACAACGAAGACTTTTTCCAGAACAGGGAAACGCTGGTCGATAAGAACGGAGAGGAGTACGACGACAACGACGAACGCAGCATCTTCTTTATACGCGGCGTGATGGAAACCATCAAAAAACTGCGCTGGGTACCCGATATCATCCATTGTCACGGATGGTTCACTGCATTGGCACCGCTGTACATCAAGAGAGGATATGCCGATGACCCCTGCTTCAAAAATGCCAAAGTGGTTTACTCGCTCTACGACGAAACATTTCAAAAACCGTTCAATCTCGATACGGCCGAGAAACTTCGCTTCGACGGCATCGGCGACCCGGAGATTGAGAAGGTGAAAAGAAGAGGCACCATGGATTACGTGAACCTGATGAAGCTGGCGGTGGATTATTCCGACGGCATCATCCAGGGAAGCAACCAGGTACACCCCGATGTGGCGAAGTACGTGCAGGAGCAAAAAGTGGAGTTTCTGCCTTATGAAGCCGATTTCGACAAAAGCACGGAGGCCATCGATGCCTTTTACAACAAAATTGATGCATGAGTGGTTTGACGCAGGCAACAATTCGCTTTTTTACTCCCCTAAACCCAAATATCATTAAAAATGAAAAGAAAGCATTTCAACATCTTTTATTTGAATGTTTTTTTTAGGATATTTGCGGGTCAAAACTAACTTTTTGCAACGAATGAAGCGCAAATTCATCATAAAAGGGCTTTTACTAACCTTTGCAGCGATACTCACCCTCTCGTGTAACGACACACTCGACCAGGTAGGGTTCACCGTCCAACCCGGCAAGGACCGACTCAACCTGGGAGTGGACACACTTGATTTACAGGCGCGCACTGTAGAAGTGGATTCTGTTTTCAGTAAAACAAAATACCCGGTCCTGGGCGAATATACGGATCCTGTTTTCGGCACCGTCAAATCATCCTATATCGGCGAATTTTATTTGCCCGAAGGTACCGAATTCAAGGAGGGTGCCGAGATCGACTCGGTACGTGTTATTGTCTCCTACACAAAAATGATGGGCGACTCGCTTGCACCCATGGAACTTTCGGTATACGAAGTGAACAAATCGCTGAAGGGGCTGGACAACTATTCACATGTTGATCCGGCAACATACGCCGACCTGTCGGCCCCCCTGGGATCACAGGTCTTCACGGGCAAGAACTCAACCTACCGGACAGAAACGTATTCCTCCGGTTACACCACCACGACGTACAATGTGTACGACATTATTGTGAGACTGCCCGATTCGCTGGGCGAACGATTTCTTACCGAATACAGGAAGCCGGGTCACGGAAAAATGGTGAATGCCGACACGTTCAGAGAGTTCTTCCGCGGATTGTATTT
Organism: Proteiniphilum sp. UBA5283; assembly: GCA_002408485.1. Classification (GTDB taxonomy): domain Bacteria; phylum Bacteroidota; class Bacteroidia; order Bacteroidales; family Dysgonomonadaceae; genus Proteiniphilum. Next base: position 26,527 of record DHSP01000016.1, read on the forward strand.
TGCCACCACCTTTGGCAACAGCACCGTTCTCAACGTGAACATAACGTCACTCTACGTGCATTATCATTATCTCGATAAAAAGGGGTCCTCCACGAAACAGGACACCATCCGCACCGATATGATGCGATTGAACATTACCCCGGAGGTTACCCAGCTCAATTACATCCAAAACGACAACAGCAAGCTACTGGGCACAAGCGATGCACATGCGTATGTAAAAAGCCCCGCGGGGGTAAACACAGAAATCACGTTCCCGTTTTCGGAAATACACGACAAAATTAAATCACAGGCCCTGAACCTGGCTAACTTCACCGTGTACGCGATGCCGGAGGCCTCTGAAAACCCAATGGTGAAGATCAGCCCGCCCGACTATCTGCTGCTGGTAAACAAAGACTCTCTGAACGGCTTTTTTGAACAACGCAAACTGCCCGACAACATGACCAGCTTCCTGTCGGCAAAGTTTGACGCCACCTCCTACTCCTACAGGTTCAACAACATCTCCACGATGATCAACCATTACAACCAAAAGCATGGCGGCGCAGCCTTCAATTTGGTCTACTACCTGATTCCTGTGGATGCAACCTACACAACCGTGCAGCAGAGCTACTATTCTTCGGGAAGCCAGGCACTCACCGAGTTGCACAACCAGATGTGGCCTACGGCTGCCAAGTTGGACAAACGGGTAGGGAATCTGAAACTGGAGCTGATCTTCAGCAATTTTTAAATCACGGACGGGCTCTGTTTTGGTGGACAAAGTGGGGCCTGCCAGCATCGGGCAGATGCCTCGCGTAAGGCCTGTTCAACAAAGTGTATAATAAGCTGATATGAGCTATTTCCTATTTATATTCTTCGCGTGTTTTACATCGGCTTCCTCTTTGCCAACGCTGTCAATGGCAGGAGGAAACGATTTTCCTGGCGCAGAAAGATGGGTAAATGAATCGACAAACATTGGTGGTTTTCTGCAAATTTCTTACGACAACCTGTTTTCTTCCCAAGTTGGAGAACCACAGGGATACTCTTCCAACGCCACTAAAAAAACGAAAAGCATCATAGGTGCTTTTTTTGTGGTCCTGGTCATTGTCATGCTTGCTTTGATTCCCAAAGGATTGCTGATTTATTTCGTTTGGCGTAAGTCCCGGAATCAAAAACAGGCAGACCATGCAGAAGCAGCTATCGCTGTTCACCCGGAACCAAAACTTGACCTTTATTTTGAAGAGATGCGCGAGCTTGCCATAAAAAATGATCCCCTATTCCTGAAGCGATTCACGGAAGTGTACCCTGATTTTACGCGGCGTCTCCTGCACAAACACCCCCAGCTGTCGAAATCCGAATTATCGCTCTGTGCGATGATCTTCCTGAACTTCTCTTCAAAAGAAATTGCAGAATATACTTTTATTCAACACCGCTCGGTACAAACCAACAGAAGCCGCTTACGAAAAAAAATGCGCCTCTCTTCCCACACGGATCTCTACAGATATATCAAATCTTTTGCCTGATTCTGAAACCATCCGACCCAATATGACATCCTTTTCCATTGAAGGAGTTTTTTTCACACCCTGAATGACGAATGGAATTATATTCCCGAAAATACTCTCCGTGCGCAGCCGATAAATTTCAAAAGGGCATAAAAACAATGTATCACATCCTCTCTGCTGATTATCTGTGTATTAAATTCCAACACTATACAATTGTAGTACCCCTGTAGGGCCTGCTTTGGACTTTTTCGCACCAAATGTAGTACCTGTTGTAGGAGGTGTATCGCACCTCTGACGTACCTGTTTTATTAAAATATAAACTTTATGTTGCGAAATTTGTACCGCTTTTTTAGAAAAGCATTATCTACTTTTCTTGATGTTCAATTTTGTCCTCATTCGCTGAAAGTTTTGTGATGCATGACGCACATAATTTGCTGATGTTTATAAAATACACGTCATGCTGAATCGGGATTTACAGTGATTGGGGACATTTTGATTTGTAAAGAATAAATTTACATTACAATAAACACAAAAAACAAATTTATGACAACAAATGAGAATGGGCTGAAAAAGCAACGTGAGATCAACTCCGTTAAAAAGAAAAAACAATCAAAAGGGCTTTCTTCAGGTTTGGTGATTGCGCTCTCTTTCGTGGTAGCGCTTTCGATATTCCAATTCGTTTTTGGAAATCCGGACAACTTTATCGGAGGGAACAGAGACAATCTTCCGTTGCAAGGAAACCTGCTGGGTACGATCTACAAAGGCGGGTTTGTGATTCCTGTAATCATGACCATGCTTATATCGGTAATCGTACTGAGTATCGAACGCCTGATTGCAATTGCCAGATGCAAGGGCAAGGGCGACTTAACCGTTTTTGTAACAACCATCAAAGAAAAACTTGCTCACGATGATATTCAGGGTGCACGAACTCTTTGTGACCAACAGAAGGGATCGGTTGCTGCCGTGATCAATGCAGGACTCGACATGTACGAACTGATGCTGAAAGACAATACAGGCTTAACGAAAGAACAAAAGGCGGCCAACATCAGCGAAAAAATTGACGAAGCAACCGCATTGGAACTCCCCATGATGAATCAAAACCTTCCCGTAATCGCAACCTTCTCTAACCTGGGCACACTTACCGGGTTGTTCGGTACCGTACTCGGGATGATACGCTCGTTCGCTTCACTGGGAGGCTCCGGCGGAACCGATTCTGCTGCACTTTCGGTAGGTATTTCCGAGGCACTTGTCAATACGGCTTTCGGTATTCTTACGGGAGCGATTGCCATTATATCCTATAACTATTTCACGGCAAAGATCGACAACATCACCTATGCCATCGACGAAATAGGTTTCTCTATTGTAAATGTCTTTCAATCGAGACATTCCTAAAAATTTAAACAGATGGCCAGACCAACATTACCAAAAAGAGATACGTGGATCGACATGACGCCCATGAGCGACGTGATGGTACTGCTGCTCACATTCTTCATGCTGACCTCTACCTTCCTGAAACCGGAACCGGTGACGGTGAACACCCCCATGTCGGTATCCGAGATAAAGATCCCCGAGAAGA
>DHSP01000016.1:29826-29963 GCA_002408485.1 Proteiniphilum sp. UBA5283
TTGACTGAAAAGGAAAAACATGACTTCAGCATCGCCACCTCGTTCGGGGTGCCCATGCAAAATTTCAAGGAATTCATGAGCTTGCCTTTGGAAAAGCAAAACGAACTATTGCCCAATTACGGGATTCCGACAGACAG
>DHSP01000022.1:0-8783 GCA_002408485.1 Proteiniphilum sp. UBA5283
ATAAATGGTTTTTTCAATTTTTTTGTAGAGTCGGTCCGACCGGGATGGTGACAGCAAGTGCTTTTAGTGCAGTTCTGATTCCAGCATATAAGCGTCCTTGTCGAGCAAATCAGACAGAAATTGCTGCCCCTCAATGGTTGAGGAGAACCAATCAGCTACTTTTCTGGCTTCCTCTTTCGATGCCTTACCGCTCAAAACACGACGAACAATATCATTATCTTTTAACTGCATCACTGCCCGGGTTATACTATCTTACACACTCTTTGTTCACATTAGACACATTCACAGAACAAAGAAATGAGTTGTATATCTTAATTATTTACAACAACATTTTAATACGTTGAAAATAGCTTCTCAATATTTTCAGCGATTCCTGATAATGAGATTTCACAGTATGAACCGAAATTCCCATTTTTTCGGCTATCTGTTGATTGCTATCGGTTGTCTTTAGTTTCCTCATGCATACCTCCTTTTTTTGCGGAGGCAGCATCTCTATCCCTTTGTATAGAAATTGGTGTACTTCTTTTTCCTCCAGCTTTCGTGCGATATCATCCTGAGAAGAGAGTTCTGCCTGTGTATTCACATAGTTCAACGACACGGCCCCTTTTTGGCTCCTGATTAGATTCAGGATGAAGTTCTTGGTCATTGTATAGAGGTAATTTTTCAGATTGATCTCAATGTGAATGTCGCCGGTAGTCTCCCAGAGTTTCACAAAAACATGCTGCACCACATCTTCTGCCATTGCGGAATCTTTCAGATACTTGTACGCAAGCGCATACAGGTAACGATGATACTTCGAATAGATAGCAGAAAAAGCTCCCTTATCCCTTTTTTTCAGAAGGATGAATAATGCATGATCTTCGTTCCGGCTATACTCAGACATCTTTTACATGGAATTATGAAGAATCCGGGCAAATGTAATCATTTGCAAAATATTTCCACAATATTGACCAAAAAACATGACGCAGGATGCAAGAAATAAGACAAAAATATCTTTATCGCCCGCTTTCTGCTGATTGCCTATTTCTGTCCGGGAAACATGGCAACTATGCGCTCAATTCCTTTCACCATCTGGTCAATCTCTTCCCTGGTATTGTAAAAAGCGATGGAAGCGCGTACGGTACCGTCTACCCCGAGAATTTTCATCAGTGGCTCAGCGCAGTGATGGCCGGTCCGGACGGCGATCCCCATCTTATCGAGCAGCGTACCCAGGTCGTAAGGATGAATACCATCCACCAGGAACGAGATAACGCTGCTCTTCTGAGCAGCATTCCCCAGGATACGCAACCCGGGGATGGCAAGCATTCGTTCTGTGGCATACCGCAACAATTCGTGCTCATAACGGGCAATATGATCTATTCCGAGAGAAGTGACATAGTTGAGTGCTGCAGCCAGTGCGGTCGTCCCCACGAAGTCGGGGGTCCCTGCCTCAAATTTAAACGGAAGCTCATTGAAGGTTGTCTTCTCGAACGATACGCTGGAGATCATCTCTCCTCCACCCTGATAGGGAGGCAGAGCATTCAGCCACTTTTCTTTTCCGTACAACACTCCCACTCCGGTAGGGCCATAAATCTTATGAGAAGAGAAGACCAGGAAATCACAATCGATCTGCTGTACATCCACATTACAATGCTGAACGCTCTGGGCAGCATCAATCAGCACGGGTATATCGTGTCTGTGGGCTATTTTCACAATCTGCTCAATGGGGTTGATCGTGCCCAACACATTGGAGACATGCGTTACCGCGATGATTTTGGTGCGAGGGGTAATCAGCTTTTCCAGTTCTTCAAGGATCAGTTCGCCATTGGCATTGATGGGGGCAACCCGGAGTTTTAATCCCAAATTCTCGGCCTGCAACTGCCATGGAACGATGTTGGAGTGATGCTCCATGGCAGTGATCAGTATCTCATCTCCCGGCTGGCAAAAAGCCCGGCAATAAGAGGATGCTACCAGGTTGATCGACTCCGTGGCACCGCGGGTAAAGACGATCTCATTCTCGGATACAGCATGAATGAACCGGCAGACTGTCCGCCGGGCAGCCTCATGCTCGTCGGTGGCAGCCTGACTCAGAAAATGGACTCCCCTGTGCACATTGGCGTTCACGGTGGTGTACATCTCCGTGATCTTATCCATCACGCAACGCGGTTTCTGGGTGGTAGCAGCATTGTCTAAATAAACCAACGGCTTGCCGTACACCGTACGTCCCAGAATCGGGAAGTCGGCCCGTATCTTATTTATATCGAGATCTTTCAAATTAAATACATACATTACAGTTTCCGCAGCGCATCAGCTTGCCACGGAAGCGTTTATCAATGAGATTTGTCAGTCGTTCCTGCAGGCTCTCAATGCGAATCATATCCACCACATCACGAGAAAAGGCTACCATCAGCAAGAGACGGGCTTCCTCCTTGTCGATACCGCGGGCACGCATGTAAAAGAGCGCTTCCTCATCAAGCTGGCCTGTAGTGAGCCCGTGTGAGCACTTCACATCATCGGCATAAATTTCCAGCTGCGGCTTGGAAAACATCTGAGCTGTTTCCGAAGCCAACAGGTTGCGGTTTGTCTGGTAAGCCATGGTCTTTTGTGCATGTTTCTCCACCAGAATCTTTCCACAGAAAACACCGGTTGCACGGTCGTTCAACACAGTTTTAAACAGTTCATTGCTCATACAATTGGGTCTGGCATGATCAAGGAAAGCAAAGTTGTCGATATGCTGATCCTTATCACAAATGGCCAATCCTCCCGCATGTGCTTCTGCATGTTCGCCAAGCAGACGGAAACGATAGTTGTTGCGTGTATATCCGTTGTGCAGGGTGATGCAGCTCGTTTGCACGTTGGAATGATCTTTCTGCTCACTGAAGAAGTTGTTCAGCCGGGTAACTTTCTCCGAGTTCTCCTCGAGTTCGTATACATCTACCTGGGCAGACACATCGGCAAAAACCTCCGTCACCTGGGTCACCACGAAATGCACATTATCTACGGTATGATCACACATCAACAGTTTCACCCGGGCATTTTCTTCTGCAATAATCAGGATCCTCCGGTTCACACTCAGATCAACGCCACCACGCAGAATGTTGATCAGCTGCAATGGCTTCTCCAAAGCCACATTTTTGGGCACATAGATTACAAAGCCATCCTGGGCAAACATCGTATTGTATGCCACCACCCCGTTATCGGAATAATCGGCAATTTGCGCATAGTGCGCCGCAAACTTATCGGGGTATTTTTCAGAAAAAAGCTGTAAACTGCCTGCAAAAACACCTTCCGGCAATTTTTCAGACGGCTGAAAGCGGTCGTAATACCGGTCGTTTATTAAAAAATAAAGGTACGTGGAGAGATTAGGCACATCGCATTTGAAGGCATCGTACGGATTTACCGGGATGGGAATATTCCGCAAATTCAACCCCAGGTCGGCGTCAAATGTCCGCACAATGTTGGAGTGCTTATAATCTTCCTGTTTTGAAGACGGGAAACCGATCTGCCTGAACGTTTCAAAAGCGGAATCGCGATGCAGGTTCATTCCCTTCACAGAATGAGCATCCAACTCTTTCCGAAACTGTGTAAACAGATCTATATATTGTTGTTCTATCATTTTTTTGAAATTGCAGATGATGAATTATGGATTGATCAGCCAGTCATAACCTCTTTTCTCTAGTTCAAGAGCCAGATCAGGACCACCCGATTGCACAATTTTTCCCGCGTAGAGTACATGCACATAGTCGGGTTTAATATATTCAAGCAACCGCTGATAGTGAGTAATGACAATGGTGGCATTCTCTTTGGCCTGAAGTTTGTTCACGCCAGCAGCCACTACCCTGAGAGCATCGATATCGAGGCCCGAGTCGGTCTCGTCGAGAATAGCCAGCTGCGGATTCAGCATAGCCATCTGGAATATTTCGTTTTTCTTCTTCTCGCCGCCTGAGAAGCCTTCGTTTACCGAACGGCTCACCAACTGGCTGTCCATCCCCAAAAGCTCCCTCTTATCGCGCATCAGCTTCAGAAAATCGGTGGCAGAAATGGGGTCTTCCCCTCTGTACTTGCGTTGTTCGTTCACGGCGGCACGCATGAAGTTGACCATGCTCACGCCGGGGATCTCCACCGGGTACTGAAAACTGAGGAAAAGTCCCTCGCGGGCCCGGTCTTCGGGCTCCATCTCCAGCAGATCTTTCCCTCTGAAGAGGATGTTGCCGCGGGTTACTTCAAACTTGGGATTTCCCGCCAGCACCGAAGCTAGAGTACTTTTCCCCGAGCCATTAGGGCCCATCACCGCATGCACTTCACCTTCGTTTACCTCCAGGTTTACACCTTTCAGGATCTCTTTTTCTTCTACGATTGCGTGCAGGTTCTTTATTTTTAATATACTTGTCATGTTGATTTGTTGAATATTATGATCGCGGCTATCTTGTCTACTCCGCTTGAATGAATTTATTTTTTGCGTGATTGAATCGTTTAATGGCAGAACTCTCGCCCCTGAATAACAACCACTGTTGTGGATTTGTTCTATCTATTGGATTTCACTCCTTTTTCATCTTCAGAGATGATCTCTTCTGCTTCTTTGATTTTTTTGAATAGGTCCGAGGCAAAAACGAAGTCGTTCAGCTTTTCGTTCTCCGTATCCATCACTTCTGCCCTGGTGCCTTCCCACTCTTTAATTCCTTCGTTGATAAAAATGACTTTATCACCGATATTGATCACCGAGTTCATATCGTGCGACACTACCACCGTGGTCATTCCGAAGTCGGTAGTAATATCATATATCAACTCGTCGATAAGCTGTGCCGTTTTCGGATCGAGTCCCGAGTTGGGTTCATCGCAGAAGAGATATTTCGGGTTCAGGGCAATGGCTCTCGCGATAGCCACCCGTTTTTTCATTCCCCCACTGATTTCTGAAGGATAGAGGGCGGCAGATTCCGAAAGGTTTACCCGTTCCAGGCAGAACTCAGCGCGTTTGCGTCGTTCCCGTTTATTTTTACGGGAAAACATCTCAAGGGGAAACATCACATTCTCAAGCACTGTGCGTGAGTCGAAAAGCGCTGCACCCTGAAAGAGCATCCCGATGTCGCGTCTCAGGCGGCGGACCTCTCTCGACTTCATGCCGGTGAATCTGCGGCTGTCGTACCATATTTCGCCCGAAGTGGGCGAAATTAAGCCGACAAGGCACTTCAACAGAATGGTTTTACCCGATCCGCTCTTGCCGATAATCATGTTTACCACCCCTTTGTTGAAGGAGGTACTTATGTTGTTGAGTACGATCTTACCGTCGAACTCCTTTGTCAGATTTTTTATTTCTATCATACAGGAATGTATTTACCCCAACGCCAACTGCGTAAACAGCAAGTCGGTAACGAGAATCAATACACTGTTTATCACCACGGAATTAGTACTGGCCTGCCCCACCTCCAGTGCGCCTCCCTTTGCCGTATAGCCGAAGTAAGCCGCTACCGATGCAATGATAAAACCGAATAACATCGATTTAAAGATGGAGTACCAGACAAATGACTCTCTGAAGAAAGCCTGAATACCGTAAATGTAGGTCTCTATTGAAGGGGTCCCCAACACCATGCAGATGATGTATCCGCCATAAAGCCCCATGAACATACTGAAAATCACCAATACCGGCATGAATGCTACAAAAGAGGCGATCTTGGGCAAGATAAGATAATTGGCAGAGTTTACACCCATGATGTCGAGCGCGTCGATCTGCTCGGTGATGCGCATAGTTCCTATTTCGGAAGCCACATTGGATCCTACTTTCCCGGAAAGGATAAGACACATGATGGTGGAGGAGAACTCCAGCAAAATGATTTCGCGCGACACCACCCCCACCGTAAACCGCGGCAGCATCGGCGAATCGATATTCAATGCTATCTGAAGTACAATTACAGCTCCGATAAAAAAAGAGATGATGATGACAATCCAGATTGAATTTACACCCAATGCATAAACCCCTTTCATGAATTCTTTCATAAACTCCCTCATTCTATCCGGGACCGAAAGCACTTTCTTCATCAGCAAAGCGTACTCACCTACACTTTCTAAAGAACGGATAAGATTCATGTGGTTTGCTCGTTCAAAAAAATTTATGCAAAGATAATTTTTTATTTCGATTCCGGCTAAAAACAACAAGGTTACTGTTTTAAAATTGTAATTTTGCCGCATGTTTGAATTCTTCGATAAGGAACTCGGCAAAATTCTCGTGACCCCTCATAAAAGGGCGAAACGAGTGATCGCAAGGCGAAAAAGCGACCATATTCAGTTGACTGTGCCCTACAGGTTTACCATGAGGCAAGTCAGTTCTCTGCTGCAGGAGATGAAGCCGCAGATATCAAGACTAAAACCGTTGTCCAGGCCGATCTTTGCCGAGGGGGATAAAATTTCTTCCTTCACATTCGACGCACAGATAGTCCGGACTGCATATGTAGAAAAGCCGGCACTATCGTTAAAGGAAAGGAATCTGCATATCTACATGCCGCAAAGGAGCGACCTGTCGCTGCCAGCTAATCAGCAGTTCATCAAAGAAGCAATCATTGGGGTTTTGCGGATTGAGGCCAAACGAATTTTGCCTGTAAAAGCGGACTCCTTTGCCCGGAAGCATGGTCTCAGCTACCACGACATAAAAATTAACAGTAGCAAAGGGCGCTGGGGAAGTTGTTCTGCGCAGAAAGATATCAACTTTTCACTCTTTCTGATGCTGTTGCCCGAGAAGCTGATCGATTACGTAGTATTACACGAACTTACTCACACGGTGGAGATGAATCACGGTGAAAGATTCTGGGTGCTGCTTGACCGGTTTTGTGACGGTCAGGCCCGTAAACTGAGCAGGAAAGTGAAAAAATTCAAACCGGACTGGTACGATTTCCTGGTACAGGATTAGGCTGCTGTGGGTGCTCAAAGATCCTTTAGAAGCAGATCGCTGTTATTCTCATACATGCACAGGCGGGTGTTGACCAGCACGTTCCAGTGTTCGTGAAACTCGCCCTCCATATCGATCATAAAATCCTCCGACCCCTTTTCGTCCAGCTTGGCCATCAGATAGTTCACGGAGATCAGGTTAATATCTACCGCCGGTTGAAAAGCCATAACCAGCTCATCTTCGGGAGAAGGGGTAGCAGAGATCACATTTATCTCCATCAATTCATCCAGGATGTCGTGTGTCAGCCGCGACGGCACCTTGCACTTTTCGGAGATCTGATCGGCAGTATAGGGAGGCAATTCTTCGGCAAAGCGGCGAATAATCACCGAAGCGATCATCAGCGTAAAAAAATCCCTGTACCTCCTGCTGATATTTCGCGTCTCTTTTTCAAATGAAAACTTACGCACATTCTGTGCGGCATAGGAGACCTCGGCACCAATAAGGGTAATAAACCAGGACAACTGTATCCACAAAAGCATCAGCGGAATGGCCGCAAAAGTACCGTAGATGGCATTGTAGCGTGTAATCCACAACTGTCCGCTCAGGTAAAGCATCTGAAAAAATTGAAAAGCTACCCCCGCAAGAATGCCTGCCAGCAGAGCATTCTGGAATTTCACTTTAACATTGGGTAGATACTTATATACGGCAGTAAATATCAGGATCATTACCACGAAAGGAATAATATTCAGAAGCCGGGGAATAAACGGATACAGAATATAGATTATTTTGAGTGTGTTATTTTGCGGGTAACTGATAATATTCAGCGCGTTGACGAGAATAAAAAACAGAGGAATGAAAAGCACCATAGCCGAATAATCCGTGACTTTCCGTCCGATACTCCTGCCTTTGCTTACCTGCCAGATCTTGTTCAGGTTGCTCTCGATATCATTAAAGAGAAGCAGGATGGTATAGAGAAACAGCAAGATACCCACACCCGCAAAAACACCCCCTCCTTTGGCTTCCTCCAGCGAATTTTTAATTAACTGAAACAACAAATTCAAAAACTCGCGCGTCCTTCCTTCCGCCGTAGCTTCCTCCTGAAACTGTATCCGATCAGCCCCAACATCAGAGGGGGCCACACGGCCGCTATTTATGGAGTTCAACGCCTCTATGCCAATGACTGCCGTATCGGGCAGCGTAACTGTTTGCGCAACAATCTCGATAGTGTCTGTTTTCTCACCAGTCATCAGGTTAAAGATGCTGCTCTCCATAATATTTTCAATCCCAAAACCACGAGCAATAGCGAAGATGACAGCCAGCAACGGAACAATGGAGAGAAGGGTGCGGTAGGTAAGCGAACGGGAACTGGCGGCAATATTCAGCTCCTGCACATTCCGCACAGTGAGCATGACAATCTTGATAGCGTTATAGAGGATATTCTTTTTGTTGGACAGCGTCTCCGGATTGGAACGCCAGATATCGTAAGATAAAAATCTGATTATCTCTTTCACTTTGATCCTCAGCCGATCGAGCCTGCCGGGTTCTTCCTCTTCATCGCGGTACCTGTTTTTACCGTTCTTCTCCATAACTATTCTGGTAATGAAAAAAGCAGCAGGCCTGTAAGCCGGGTTCTGTCTCCCGAACATTTCGGGACGTTTGTCATTTATCTGCGGAGAGATGTCACCATCCACCTTTAGCGGCCTACCCCCCGGCATCGGGCGAGCAACCCTACCTATCCGGTATACATGGCCTTGCAACCCATAATGCGTACGGCACACCGTGTTGCCACGGCACCCGGTGGGCTCTTACCCCGCCTTTTCACCCTTACCCCTTGCGGGGCGGTTGTTTTCTGTTACGCTCATCTGCCCTCACGAACAGCTTCCCGTTAGGAAGTATGGTGCCCTATGTTGCCCGGACTTTCCTCCCC
>DHSP01000022.1:9017-21581 GCA_002408485.1 Proteiniphilum sp. UBA5283
GAGAATGTATTCTTCGCGATCCTACTATATGCTATATTGTGAAAATTTGTGCATAAAGGATTCGTAGTATGTCTTTGACACCGGAATGTCGGGAGTGTTGTCTACATCAAGCTCCAGCACGATGCCGCTTTTCTCCTTCTTCAGTATCTTCACCTTGTCAATATTTACGATGTAAGAGCGATGACAGCGGATCAGCGGGGTATCTTTTGCAAGGTTTTCTTCCATCCACTTGAGCGAATTTCGTATCAGGTAATGCGACATGTTTGATTTGTTCAGGTAGTATATGGTTGCATAGTTGTCTGCGGACTCTATATAGAGTAGATTGTCCAGCATAATCGAGATCTTCAGGTCGCCCTTCTCATCGGGAAAAGCCACCAACGACCTGGAGTGGATATCGGTCGACTTTCCCTGTTCAATGCTCTCCAGCAGTGCGCTCTTCTCCTTCCACGAAAAATAGAGCCAGGTGATGGAATAGGGTAAGAGAAGTACCAAAGCCGTATTGATAAGGCTTTGACGGAATATCTCCGAAATGTCTCTCACAATCCCGTCTTTGGGAAAGAATTTTGCGAAGAGGGTGTAAAAGACAGCCATTGCTACTATTTCGCATACAATCCATGTCCCATACTGCCAATATAAAACGTCTCTTTTTTTTGAAAAGACCGTAAGGATAATTCGACTGATTACGACCACCAGCATGCCCGTAAGAATAATCAGGCTGGAAAATGCGAAATACCGGATATCCGAAATGCCGGGGTACCAGTTACGGGAACCGAACGGTTGAAAAAGGTTGATGAATAACAAAGCAAAAAAAGCGGTAAAGAGGATCGTCTTTATGCTGTTTTTCTTTTCAATCAAATATGCAGGAATCTTTCCGTCCATCGTAGAATGAATTTATTGCCCACTCACCACAAAAGTAAATTTTAATTGATGACTTACCAAAAAAATCAAAAAACAACCCACAATTTTCGTCCCTGAATAACAGATTTCACCCCACATAGAATATTCTGCCCCATTTTCACGACAACTTTCCCTTTGATTTGTAAAGAAAGGAAAAAGCCTGTTTTTTTGCCACAAACAAGATTTTTTAATTGAATGGCGACGACAAATTACACAGAGCGGCACATTGTGCTGAACAACAGCTTCAGTCAAAATGCGGATTGTCACCTGGAAGACAGTGCGATCAACATCCGTTACTTCCATTTCAACAGTCTCGCCTGCACCAGAGACCAGGAGAGCTTACAAGGAGACAACCGCATCACCGAGAACCTCTCTTTTGCATATCCTGTGTTTTCGCCTGCTGGAAAACAAAAGCACGATCATGCTATTCTGCTTCTTCATGGTTTAAACGAAAGAAACTGGAATAAATACCTTACCTGGGCTGAGTATTTATGCCTAAACACCAGCAGGCCGGTCATTCTTTTCCCTATTGCCTTTCATATAAACCGATCTCCTGTATCCTGGTCAACCCCCCGGAGTCTGGTAAATCTGTTAAATTTCAGAAGAAATAGATACGTCGGTGATCGATCAATCAGCTTTGCCAATGTGGCACTCAGCGAACGAATCAGCCAGAGCCCGGAACGTTTTTACCTGTCCGGGAGACAAACCTGGGCAGATCTCACAACGCTGTTTCAAGAAATCAGAAGCGGTCGGCATCCGCTCTTCAGAGAGGGATGCCGGATCGATATCTTCGCCTACTCCATCGGGGCGTTCCTTTCGCAAGTGGCGCTGATGGCAAATGAGAAGAATCTCTTTTCCGACTCCCGTCTCTTTATGTTCTGTGGGGGCAGCATCTTCCGTTCCATGTGCGGCATATCCCGTAGCATCATGGACAGGGCTGCTTTCGACCGGTTACAGGATTACTATGTAAATTACTTTGGAAGCGAGTCGGAGAACCGTTGGCGTCGCGACAGCGCCTTCGATGCTTTTTATCGGATGATCGTTCCGGAAAGGCTGCAGGGCGAGCGCGAAGCCTTCTTTGCCTCACTGGGAAAAAGGATAAAAGGAATTGCCCTTGCAAAGGACACGGTAATCCCCTATCATGGCGTGCAGGAAGCGCTGGGAAAGGAAAATACAGATTCAAGCATCCAGCTGCTGGACTTTCCCTTTCCTTACACCCACGAAAATCCGTTTCCCTCTAATATCGCCGACATAACAGCTGTGAACGCAGCCTTTCTCCGTGTCTTCTCCCATGCTGCGAATTTTTTGCAGTAAAATGCTACTTCTTCCTTAATAATTGGTCATCAACAAAAGTATTTCCCTTTTCAATTTTGACAATAATAAGGTTGCAACCGTTTTATGATAGTATTTAAGATTTGTCCTGATTATAATATTTTTATATCTTTGGGATTCAACATCTGAAAAAAACTAAAAATAAATACCAGGTGCAAACATTAACGGGATATAAGGCTCAATTTGAAGAAGTGTATGTCTCTCATTATGCACGAATGAAACGATTTGCACAGCAATATTTAATCCGGGAGGAGGATGCTGAGAATATCGTACAGGATATTTTTTCCGACCTTTGGGAGAAAAAAATGGAATTCTCTTCATGCATAAACCTTCACGGATACTTGTTTATGATCTTGAAAAACAGATGTATCGACTTTCTCCGGCATAAAACCCTTGAACAACATACTTTCGAAGAGATACAGAATGAATATACCCGTAGCCTGAAACTGAAACTCGCCTCTTTGGAAGAGTTGGACAACAGCCTTCTCTCTGATAATAATATCGATGCCGTCATCCAAAAGACAATAGATACACTACCGGAAAAATGCCGGGAAATTTTTGTGATGAATAAAATCGAAGGGAAAAAACAAAGAAAGATCGCAGAAGAACTCAACCTCTCAATTCATACAGTAGAAAGCCAAATGGCTATCGCCTATAAAAAACTAAAAGAGGCATTAAAAGATTATATACCACTCTTCCTCTTCTTTTTCATTTGATTTATTATCAATAAATTTGGTCCTATTAAATTTTATGTTACTATTCCTATTTAACCACTTCCCGACAAGACACAGCTGCTGGAAACTTCTCCTTTACCCGATAGGTTTAATGAAAAAAGTTTTCGCAAAGGAGTAAAACAAGCAGTGCAAGCTTCTGTACTTACTTAACGAAAATACGACTCATTTTCGTTAGCGGTTTTTCACTTCTCATTCGTTTTATTAATAACAAGCATCAAAATGGACGAACAACTCTTGCGTTATTTTTCGGGACAATTAACGGTTAGCGAACGACTTGAATTAATCCTCCGTATTGAAAACGATGAACGGCTAAAGGCCGAGTTCATTCGTTTACAAAATCTGAGTGCGGTTTCACAACTCTCACCTCATCCCACAGACCAAAGTGAAGGGAACACACATTTTAAAACATTTATCTCTCAAGTAAAACAGAAGTCCCAAAGAAAACTCTTTGTCAATATTGGAAAATATGCAGCAATAGCGCTTATACTTGTCGCTTCAACCATCTGGGCTACACTTCGGCTCGCGGACAATGCTGCACCTACCATGAATACGTTATTCGTACCTGCGGGACAACGGGCACAAATCACACTACAAGACGGCACACAGGTTTGGTTGAACGCACAATCGACACTGACATACCCGTCTCATTTTTCCAGGAAAAACCGCGAAGTAAAGATAACCGGAGAAGCTTTTTTCGACGTGGCAAAAGATAGAAAAAAGCCATTTATCGTTTCCACGCAAAACGTTCATGTGAAGGTGCTGGGGACGCAATTCAACGTGTATAGTTATCCCGGTGCAGGATATATTCAAACAGATCTGGTAGAAGGCTCTGTGAAGGTTTATCAAACGGACAATGAGAATAACAGCACCGTTCTAAAACCAAATGAACAAGTGGTGGTCAGAGGAAGCAGCATGATTGTCAGCAACATTAACAACCCCGAGCATTTACTCTGGAAGAATGGAATTTACTCTTTTAACAACGAACGGCTAATCGATATCATTACCAAGCTGGAACTCTATTACGATATCACGATAGAGGTCAAAGACCCGGAAACATTTAACGTGCGTTATACCGGAAAATTCCGGCAACGCGACGGTATTGATGAGATTTTGCATATTTTGCAAAAAATCCAACCCTTCAAGATCCTGAAAGACAGAGAAAAAAATATAATTATTCTATCAACTTAAATTTATCCACCTTTAAAGCTGAATGCCTATGTAACACCCCCTAAAGAAAGACAATGAAAAAGCGACAGGTGCGCCAACACCTGCCGCCGGATTAAGCAAACACAGTAGTAACTTATCTAAGTATTCACTTAAAAACACATGCAAATATATGAAAATAAACACTTCACCCCATCACTCAGAGATAAAAAAGAGTGATCTAAAAGATTTGTTAAAAATCATGAAAATCAGTCTGCTATTACTTTTTGTCTTTGTTCTTCAACTGTCGGCAGTGAACTCCCACGCACAGGATGCCATCATCAAGTTGAGATCGAACCGCATCACGATGGGTGAGCTCATCCGGGAAATTGAACGTCAGACCGAGTATCTCGTGGTATACAGCAACCGGGAGGTGGACACGCGTAAGGAAGTGAACCTCCGGGCAAAAAGCAACAAGGTGTCGGAATTGCTCAAGGAAGCACTGGCAAATACCGCCATCGGTCATGACTTTGAGAACAACTACATCGTGCTGTCAGCCAAGATCAACCGCAATGCCTCTGCAATTGCACAAATGATCCAATCAGCACAGCAGGATGGGAAAACAGTTACGGGAACGGTAAGAGATGAGAATGGAGAACCGATTATCGGGGCAACCATTGTGGACAGGGAAAATCCATCTCACGGAACCGTCACCGATATAGACGGCAAATTCAACCTCGGCGGGATCCACGAAAACGGATCGCTCACCATATCCTATGTAGGGATGAAAACACAGGTGGTCCAGATAGATGGCAAATCAAACATCTCGGTAGTGATGGTATCAGATATCGAACTATTGGAAGAGTTGGTGGTGGTTGGTTATGGCACACAAAAGAAAGTAAACCTAACCGGGTCTGTTTCATCAATTTCCGCTAAAGAACTTGCTAATAAACCCGTAATGTCGACTTCACAAGCTTTGGCTGGTTTGGCGCCAGGTCTTAGCGTATTAACAAATTCTGGAAATCCAGGTGCCGGAGCCTCGGTAAGAATCCGTGGTACAGGTACTTTCTCAAGTGCGGGTAACAGTCCACTGGTTTTAATTGACGGTTTGGCCGGAAATATTGACGATGTTGACCCTGCAGATGTAGAAAGTATTTCTTTCTTGAAAGATGCAGCTTCGGCTTCTATCTATGGTAATCGCGCAGCGAATGGTGTTGTTTTGATTGAAACCAAAAAGGGTGCAGAAGGAAAGACCAGCATTACATACAACAACTCTTTGGGTTGGCAAAAAGTAACTGAAATGCCCGATTTTCTCCCTTCATGGGAATACGCTGAATACTACAACATGGCCATGAGAAACATGGGACGTCAGGATGCTTACTCGGCAGAACAAATTCAGAAATATAAAGATGGAAGCGATCCTGATAATTACCCTAATGTAAATCACTTGAAGTGGTTAATGGAAAGTGGTTCCGGTTTCCAACACCAACACAATGTTAGTATTCAGGGTGGTAATAATAAAAACAGTCATCATGTTTCATTAGGTTATCGCAATCAGGAAGGTATGACAGCCAACACTAATAATGAACGTATGACTGCTATGGTAAGCCTGAAAAGCGAAATTGCCAGGGGCTTGATCATGAACATTAACTTAAATGCGTATAACAATAAGTACAATGCACCTAACGGTTCTGGAGGTATTGGTTCCATTATTGGTTATTCAGTTCGTGAACCATCTATCTATGCAGGTCAAAAGTCGGACGGAAGCTTCGGTTATCAAGATAATTACAGCCCTGAAGCTTGGTTGAACAGTGAATCATTTGTTCAAAATATAAGTCGTAACGTAAGAGGCATCGGTCAGTTAACCTGGAACACTCCTGTCAAGGGTTTATCATTCATTGGTAAAGCAGGTGTAAGTTACTGGACTGGTTTTAATAAAAACTATGTAGCGTCAACTTACTTCGATGAAAATAAAACAGTAGGTCCGGCTAACTTGTCCATAGATTCATATAACAATACTTATACTACTTTTGATGCAATGGCTACTTATGAAAATCAAATAAAATACCATTCATTTAAAGTATTGGCAGGTACTTCTGTGGAACAATCGGTCGATAGAGGATTGAACGGATACCGTAATACATTCCCTAACAACTTCTTGTATGAGCTGTCATCCGGCGACAAATCAACTGCAAACAACAATAGCTGGTTGAGTGAATATGCATTACTTTCTTATTTCGGACGTGTTAATTATTCTTATAATGACCGTTATCTGGTAGAAGGTAACGTCCGTTACGATGGCTCTTCGCGTTTTGCTAAAGATAGCCGCTGGGGTTTCTTCCCATCGGTATCTGTAGGGTGGCGTCTTTCTGAAGAATCTTTCTGGAAAGAAAGCGAAATCTCAGATGTATTTGATAATTTGAAGTTCCGAGCATCGTATGGTATATTGGGCAATCAAAACATCGGTACCTATCCTTATCAACAGACTTATGCATTGGGTCATGATTATGTATTTGGTAGTACCTTATTGTCAGGTGCTTACTTGCCAACATACAAGAACCAAAACATTACTTGGGAAAAAACAGCCATTACTGACTTTGGTATTGATTTTTCTTTGTTTAACGGATCTTTGACCAGTACGCTAGACTACTTCTATAAATATACTTCTGACATTCTTTCATCAGTAGAAGTAGCTGGTATTATGGGACGCGGTGTAGGTGAATCTAACGTGGGTGCAGTATCAAATAAAGGTATTGAAGTGATGTTGACTTACAATGGTAAAATTGGCAATGATTTCCGTTTCTCTGTAAGTCCAAACTTCACAAGGGTTAAGAATGCTGTTGAAGAACTTTCTAACGGTGCAACTGAAGAAATTAATAACAACCGTATTGTAGGCGAGCCTTTAGGTATTATATACGGTTATGAAACCGACGGCTTGTTTGTTGATCAAAAAGAAATTGATGATGCTCCAGCACAATTAGTAGGTAAAGGTAGCTTGAAGCCTGGTTATGTAAAATATAAAGACATCAGTGGTCCTGAGGGGAAACCTGATGGTAAGGTAGATGCGCAATATGACCGCAAGGTTTTGGGTAGCACAACTCCTACATTCTACTATGGTTTGAACTTAAACGCTTCTTATAAAGGATTTGACTTCTCTGCTTTGCTGCAAGGTTTAGGTGGTCACAAACGTTTGATCGGTTCTTATATGGCATACGCCTTCTACAATGGTGGCCAAATTCAACGTTGGCAGGCAGATAACAGCTGGACGACAGAAAATCCAAACAAGTGGGCTGAATATCCACGTATTGAAACACTCAATATGAACCATCCGAACTTGCAGACTTCAGATTACTGGCTCCGCAATGCTTCATTCTTACGCGTGAAGAATGTACAGATGGGTTATACATTGCCTAAGTCATTGACCAACAAGATTGGTATTGAACTGCTGCGTATTTATGTAAGTGGTCAAAACCTTTTCAACTTCAACAGCTTCTATAAAGGTTGGGATCCTGAAAATGAAATAGGTACAGGCGATGGACCTAACTACTACCCATTGAATGCTATTTACTCATTTGGTTTCAATTTCAAATTTTAAAAGCTAGAACGTCATGAAAGGATTAAATAAATATAGTAATTACACTAAAAAACTTTTAGCTGTATCTTTACTAGCAGTTGTAACTGCAGGCTGTTCTGATTTTTTGGATATGCAGCCACCTGCTGAAATTTCGGATGCCAACTTCTGGACAGGAGAAAGCGATGCTAAATTAGCACTGGTAGGTTGTTACAGATTTAGCAGCGGTTGGTCAAACGATAACTTTGATTCGGCACAAGGTCTTCTGTATTTGGACTTTAGCGGTGGCAACGGTACCGAAAAAGAAAACTTTACGACCAATATGGCTAGTAGCAATACGGTAGCTACTAACGGTAACTTGAATTGGTATTGGAGAACTTCTTACGAAAAGTTGGCTAAGTACAATACATTCCTGGACAACATTGGTAACTGTCCGATGGATGAAACCAAGAAAAAACAATGGATTGCCGAAGTAAAGACATTGCGTTCTTATTTCTTGTTCAATTTGGCTTTCTATTTTCAAAATGTACCTATGCCTTTAACTACATTGAGCGTAGAAGAAGCCAATACAATGGCACAATCTTCACAGGCAGAAGTTTATGAACAAGTGGAAAGTGACTTGAAAGACGCTATTAGCGTGTTGCCTTTGGAACAGAAAGATGAAAACCTGGGTAGAATCTCTAAAGGTGCTGCCCGTACTATTCTTGCACGCCTGTACTTAGCACAAAACAGGTTTTCCGAAGCTGCTGCGGTATTGAAAGATATCATAGACTCGAATATTTATGCTTTGGATCGTAGAAACGGTGACGACAGTTACGAAAAATTCTTCCATGATGGTGGAGAGTCAAGTCCTGAAGCTATTTTCTCTATTTTAGGTTTGAAAGATAAATTCACAAATGTTCGTTATATCTATATGTTCCCTGAAATGGCAGGGGGATGGCATCAATTTGCAGTATATAATGAATTGGTAAAATCTTATTTCTGTGCCGATGGTAAGAACATTGAAGAATCTGAACTTTATGATGATAATGATCCATACATTAATCGAGACATCCGTCTGTATGCCTCTGTATTCCTGCCTCCATTGGGAACTTATCCTGGAACTACTTTCCTAGGTAAGACTTATAATTGTTATAAAGGCCCTAACACAGCCGACTCTTATAACAGATATACTTTGTTTAATGGATATTGTCCTAAAAAAGGTGCTGACCCTAATTATACCGACATTTGGAACAACTATACGCACACTCCTTTGATGCGATATGCTGAAGTACTGCTGTCATACCTGGAAGCAGTAAACGAAGCTAATTCTGGCGCTGTTGATCAAGCATTGTTGGATTTAACCATTAATGATGTCCGTGATCGAGTGAAGTTGCCCGGTTACACAATAGCAGAGTTGAGTAGCCAAGAAGCCATACGTGAAGCAGTACGTAAAGAACGTCGTGTTGAATTGGCTTTTGAAGGTCTTCGCTATTTCGATATTTTGAGATGGGGTGTGGCGAAAAAATTACTAAACCATACATTTACAGGTGTGAAACTATCTGATGACCCTTCTGCTCCTAACTACCGTGGAAGTGGTTCAAGTGCTTCTCCTGTTGATGAGGATATGTATTACCAATTTGAGAAACGTATGTGGTCTGACCATAACCGTTATTTCCCAATTCCACAAAATGAATTGAATGTGAATAAAAATTTGAAGCAGAATACAGGTTATAATTAATAGAATGTCAATCCTATGGCTATAGAAGGATACAATGTCAACAAATTCCATGGCCCGACTAAACGTTTTTGTCGGACTATGGATCTGAAAAATGATCCAGCATTGATTACTGAGTACGTAAACAGACACGGTAGGGAGAATTCATGTCCCGAGATTAGAGAAGAAATTCGTTCGGCAGGCATTCTGGAAATGGAAATATATATTTGGGGCAATCGCTTGTTTATGATTGTAGAAACTCCGATTGACCTTGATTGGGATGCTGCGATGAATAAACTCTCAACCCTCCCCCGCCAGCAAGAGAGGGAAAATCTAATGTCTGTATTTCAACAATGCAATGAAGGTGATACTGCTTCTGAAAAATGGAAAATGATGGAAAGAATTTTCCATCTATATGAATAGTTTAACTTAGTGTGGAAAGAGGGTACATCAATGAGTCCCCTCTTTCTAAAATTGAGATTCAAATAACTCTAAATCAAATCAATATGACGAAGTTGAAAACTGTTTACCGGACTCTCTTGCTAATTTTTTTTTTATTATCTTGTTCGCCCAAGCATGAAAAAGCGTTGATAGGGATGTATGAACCAACGTGGGAGTCTCTCGCTCAATATGAGCAGGCACCTGATTGGTTCAGAAATGCGAAATTTGGTATTTGGGCACATTGGGGGCCACAGTGTCAACCGGAGCAAGGTGATTGGTATGCCCGATTCATGTATGACGAAGGCAGTCATCAATACAATTGGCATGTAGAAAATTACGGACATCCTTCAGAGTTTGGATTCAAAGATGTAATTCATTCATGGAAAGCAGAAAACTGGAATCCCGAAGAGTTGATGGCACTCTATAAAAGAGTCGGCGCACAATATTTCTTCACATTGGGAAACCATCACGACAATTTTGACCTTTGGGATAGTAAATATCACAATTGGAACGCTGTAAATATGGGACCAAAGAAAGATATTGTGGCCGGATGGGAGAAAGCGGCGCGTGCTAACGGAATCTATTTTGGTGTCAGCATTCACTCTGCTCATGCATGGACTTGGTATGAAACAGCTCAGAGATCTGACAAAGAAGGTGATTTTAAGGGCATTCCCTATGATGGAGCACTTCAGAAGGAGGATGGAAAAGGAAAATGGTGGGAAGGCTATGATCCTCAGGAATTATATGTTCAAGATCATCCATTGAGTGAAGAAAGCCATAATACAGGCCGTATTCATAGCCAGTGGGGTTGGGAAAACGGAGCTTCTGTTCCTTCAGAACAATATTTCCAAAACTTTCTTGATAGAAACATCGATATGATTAATAAGTATAACCCTGACCTGATTTATTACGACGATACAAGTATGCCGTTATGGCCTGTCAGTGATGTGGGCTTACAAGTTGTTTCTCATTTCTACAATAAAAGTATCAAAGAAAATCACGGAACAAACAATGCGGTAGTGTTTGCTAAAATACTGACTGAAGATCAAAAAAAGTCATTGGTTTGGGATGTTGAGAAGGGTGTCCCTGATCAAATTCAGGAGAAACCCTGGCAGACATGCACTTGCTTGGGTAGTTGGCATTATGACAGATCAATCTATGATAATGACAGATATAAGTCTGCATCTACTGTGGTTCATATGCTGATTGATATCATTAGTAAAAACGGTAACTTGCTCCTAAGTGTTCCCATGCGGGGAGACGGAACAATTGACGAAAAAGAGGAGGCGATTCTGAATGAGGTGTCAGCCTGGATGGATGTAAATAAAGAAAGTGTCTTTGACACCCGACCATGGAAAATCTTCGGAGAAGGACCGGTGGCTGAATCCGTCAATCCTCTTCAAGCACAAGGATTTAATGAGGGAAAACATCAACCCTATAGTGCTGAAGATATTCGGTTTGTAACCAAAGACTCTGTACTCTACGCCCATGTAATGGCATGGCCCGAGAATGGTGAGGTGGTTATCAAATCTTTGGCAGAAGGGAATCCACTTTTTGAACACGCAATCAATGCTATTTCCATCCTTGGTGTTGATGCCAAACCTTCGTATGAAAGGAATATTGAAGGGTTGGTTGTGACGCTTCCTCCAGAGATGGAGTCGAGTGGAATATCTTTCGTAATAAAGATTGATGTCAATGAAAAACTGTAGTATATTGCATTTTTATTGAAAGGTTATTTTTAAGTGAATGGATATTTTTGCTACACCGCATCAGAATTAAATAGATGGAATATAGAAAAATAGGCACCACCGGGATGAAGGTTTCCAAAATTGGTTTTGGAGCCTCATCCTTAGGCGCAGTTTTTCACCCTCTGAAGGAGGAGGTCGGAATGAATGCTGTACATACAACTTTGGATAACGGGATAAACTTCATCGATGTATCTCCCTACTACGGACACCTAAAAGCTGAAACAGGATTGGGCAAAGCATTGAAAGATGTTGACCGTCATCTTTACTATCTCTCTACAAAAGTGGGTCGGTACGGTAAAGATGGAGAAAACAGCTGAGACTAATTCTGCAGTAAAGGCCAGAGAAAGTGTTTTTGAGAGCATTGAACGATTGAATGCCGATTATGTACACCTGATCAATGTGCACGACATCGAATTTGCAGATTTGGAACAGGTTTGCAATGAGACATTATCGGCACTGGGCTGAACTGCGAAACAAAGGAATCGTGAAGCACATCGGGATTATAAACTTAAATTTACGTCATTTCGAGACAGAGAATGGTGCACCGGGATGGCATCCTACCCCGGAAGCATTGAAACGAGTGATAAGAAAAGCCATCGATTACTCCAAATCAAAAGGTGTTTCAATTGAACAACTGGCGATGAGCTTCAGTACAGCTAATCCGAGAATCGCCACAACATTGTTCAGTTCAACAAACCCGGAGAACGTGCTAAAGAGCATCAGATGTACTAACACTCCGCTTAATATGGAATTGTTCACTGAAATGCAAATGATTCTTGAGCCGGGATTTCGTGACACTTGGGTGAATAGCTGAATTCGGGTCTGCTGGAAAATTGATAGTTTCGTTGTAAATCAGCAAATTAATCGATATAAGACTTGCATAACAGCAAGAAAATCAAAAGCAATCGGGTTGCCCCCCACGTTTGCAGCCATTGCTGCATGACTCGAAACTATATTTTTAACTAACTATTGTTGTTTAAATTATGAAAACAAAATTTTTAA
>DHSP01000040.1:0-2524 GCA_002408485.1 Proteiniphilum sp. UBA5283
ATCTGTATTTAAAAATTAAAAAAATTCTTCGCATTCCTGTAGGATATGTCTTCCACCATTTTCCCAAGGAAATTCATTTCCGAAGCAGGCAGCAACCCATTCTCTACGTCGTTGCCAAGGAGGTTACACAAGATACGACGGAAATATTCATGCCTCGGGTAAGAGACAAAGCTACGCGAGTCGGTAAGCATTCCCACAAACCGGCTCAGAAGCCCCAGGTTGGAGAGTGAGTTCATTTGTGCCTCCATACCGGTTTTTTGATCGAGGAACCACCAACCCGACCCGAACTGTATTTTCCCTGCCACCGATCCATCCTGAAAGTTCCCGATCATGGTTGCTATGAGATCGTTGTCGCGGGGATTTAGATTATAGATAATGGTTTTCGCCAGTTTGTTGTCTTTATCGAGTTGGTCGAGGAAGCGGCTCATTGCTTTTGCGATGGTAAAATCACCGATGGAGTCGAACCCTGTATCCGGCCCCAGCTGTTTAAACAGTCGGGTATTGTTGTTGCGGATAGCACCATAATGGAACTGCTGCGTCCACCCCTTTTCCCAGTCCATCAACGCGCCTTCGTGCAGCATGGACGATTTAAATTTCAATATCTCCTCTTTTGTCAATTCATTGCCACCATATACTTTATTAAATATTTGAGCAATCTCTGTTTCTGTATAGGGTTCTGCGTAGAACTCCTCAATACCGTGATCTGACAATTTGCATCCCGCACTCGCAAAAAAGTCATGACGGTTACGGAGCGCATCAATCAGATCACTGTACTTGCTGATTGTAATACCGGACACTTCCGATAATTTTTCCAAATATGCCCGGTACTCTCCCGGATTTTCCACTGCCATGGCTTTATCCGGACGCCATGTGGGAAGTACTTTTATCTCAAAGCCCTCTTTTTTCAATGCAAGATGATGTTCCAGGGTGTCTGCCGGGTCATCTGTGGTACAAACTACCTGCACGTTGAATTTTTTCATCAATCCCCGGGCGGAATATTCCGGCGTACGAAGTTTTTCTGTACATACGTCGTATATCTCCCTGGCAACATCGGGCTTCAGCAGCTTATCCACCCCAAAAGTTCTCTTCAACTCCAGATGAGTCCAATGGTACAATGGATTTCGCATGGTGTAAGGAACCGTCTCGGCCCATTTTTCAAACTTTTCCCAGTCGGAGGTGTCCTTTCCTGTACAATACTTTTCCTCAACCCCGTTGGTGCGCATGGCACGCCACTTGTAATGATCGCCCTCCAGCCACAGTTGGCCCAGGTTATCAAACGCATGATCTTTCGCGATATACGCTGGATTTAAATGACAATGGTAGTCGATAATGGGTTGTTTTTCTGCATGATCATGATACAGTTCTCTTGCGGCATCGGTTTGTAGCAAGAAATCTTTATGTACAAAACTCTTCATAGGATATATATTTTTAAAATTAATTCGCTTGACACTTTTATGTTCTCGAGCACACTCTTACTATTAACACGGTTGGGAACCCAAAGTTAGGCATTTTATTTAATTTTGAGTAATGCCTTGGAAATTTAATTTGAAACACATCTCGTCTTTCATTTCCGAAAGGATTTCAAATCATTAGCCTGATCATAGCCGATTCCCCAACGGATAATGAACAAGCATCTATCATGCTCTTTTCAAGTTTAGGTAGCAAAAAATCCTTTAATAGCCCGATTGTGATCGAACACAGTCGGCCGGTTCTTTCGCTGAGAACCTTTCCCTTTTCAGGGCTCCCTCACTCCAAATTCGTTTCATTTAACGACCTCCTCTCTGCTGTATCTCTTTTTATATTCGCTGGGCGTCATATTGAACTTTTTCTTGAAACACTTGGTAAAATATTTGGCATCGCTCATTCCCACCATATACGACACCTCTTTGATCGCATAATCACCCTTCACCAGAAATTCCGCTGCATGCTGCATCAACACATCGCGCACATACTCAATGGGGGCAAGGCCTGTGAGACCTTTCATTTTTTTAAAAAAAACGGTACGACTCATTCCCATTTCCACCGCCATATCTTCGATCACAAAATCGCTGTTGCCTAGATGCGATTCAATAAATTCGTTTACGGCCCGGATGAAGGTGAGGTCTTTTTCGTTGAAAGGAATATCCGCTGTCTGCATTGCCCGCGACAAAGCAACAGGCGAAGAATTTGTTCTGTCTCTGTAATAACGTTGCAATTCGCCTCTGCGTCGCAGCAAATTTTTGACCCTAGCCTTGAAATAAGAGACGCTGAAAGGCTTGGTAATGTACTCATCTGCCCCCTGTCCAAAACCCTCCAGCTTGCTATCCAGGGTTGTCTTTGCCGTGAGCAGCAGGAAGAGAATATGGCTGGTGTGGATATTGCTTCGCACCTTTTCAAGCAGCTCAATCCCGTCTACTTCGGGCATCATGATATCGCTGACAATAAAATCGGGAATAAGATCCAGAGCCTTATCAAATCCCTCTTTCCCATTCGACGCTTCGTGCACCTCGTATTCATCCTCGAGAATGGACCGGATAAATTGCCT
>DHSP01000040.1:2727-33330 GCA_002408485.1 Proteiniphilum sp. UBA5283
GAGGGGGGGAGTCTGTTCATCCTGATCTTCTCTTTGCATCTGGTTCATCGTTGCCGGGAAAGTATCGTCAATGGTTACGTCAGCACCAAAATGCGATGTTCCTTTCTTGAAGAACACGGTAAACCTGCTGCCCTTATTCTCTTCGCTTTCCACTTCTATCCTGGCACGATGCTTCTCGGCCATTTCTTTCACAATGGATAATCCGATGCCGGTACTTGGCTTACTTGGATCTTCGTTAAAAGACTCAAAACGCCGAAACAACCTCCCCATTCTTTCTTTATTGATGCCGATACCGGTATCCCTCACCTGCAAGGCAACTTCATCGTTAACATGGAACAATGTTACATGGATCAATTTTCCCGGAGGTGTATACTTGAACGCATTGGAAAGAAGATTCACCACAATTTTTTCTAGCGCTTCGGCATCTACCCATATCAACTGGTCGCCCACCCTGTTTTCAAAACGATAGTCTATTTTTTTCAGGTTTGCATTGTTTGTATAATTCTCATACAGGTTTTCCACAAATGGCCCTATTGCAATCTTACTGACAGTGAGCGGGGTTTGTTCCATCTTCTGAAAATCAAGGATTTGATTTACCATGTTTAACAGCCGTTTCGTATTTTTGGAAACAAGCAAGAGCTGTTTTTGAACTGCCTCGGGAGTGGATTTACTCTGTATCAGGTTTTCAATTGGAGAGACAATCATGGTTAGCGGTGTGCGTATCTCGTGCGATATATTGGTGAAAAAACGAGTCTTGATCTCCGACTCCTGCTTTTCCCATACGATCTTGTTTCGCATCCTGTAAAAAGCGTACAATATCCTGAAGATAATATACAAGACCAATATCGTCAACACCGCATAAATGAGATATGCCCACCCCGTGGCCCAGAAAGGAGGAAGCACCTCAATGGCCAGTGTCCGTTCGTTGTTGATCCATACACCATCGCTGTTGGTCGATTTTACCCGAAAAAGGTATTTTCCCCGCGACAGATTGGTATAGTTGGCAATGCGCTGATTGCCGGAATAGATCCACTCCTTATCGAATCCGTCAAGTTTATAGGCATACAGAATATTTTCCGGATCTGTATAGTCAAGGGCGGCAAACTCAATGCTGAGGAAGTTCTGATTATGCCTTAACTGCAGACGGTCAATCAAGTCGATGCTTTTATACAACGGCCCTTCGGCGGAGATGGGCAGGATGCGGTTGAACAGTCTGAACTGCACCAGTGCAAGATAGGGATTAAAGGTATTGTTCTTCACATTTTCGGGATCAAACATAAACATTCCATGCGAATAGCCGAATAACATTCTCCCGTCGCTCAGGCAACAACTCGAATTTTCAGAGAAATTGTGCCTTTTCATCATGCGTTTTATTTCGCTGAAGTTTTCAAAGGTCTGCTTCTCCCGGCTGAACTTGGTGAGTCCCCCTTCACTGCCTATCCACAGGTCCCCCCTTTTATCTTCATCGATAGACAGAATGATGTTTGAGGGCAGCCCCTCGGATGAGCTGTATGTCTCAAACGACAGCGGGAAGCCATTTTGATCTGTTTCCTTTATCTTGCTGATACCTCCACCGAATGTACCGATATATGTCTCTCCGGATTCTGTGGTACAGATATCGATGATATCGTTTGCGCCAATAGAATGTTCATCGGTGTTATTCCTTGTGTAAATCTTAAAAGCGATCTCTTGCGGGGAGTTGAAATCGGCATCAAACATCATAAAACCGAGGGTGGTCCCCACGCAGATATTCCCTGATCTGTCGCCTGCGATAATCCTCACCCGGTCACCCATGACGAAAGGATAGTTTCCAAGATCATTGTAGTAATGGAGAACTTTTCGATCATCCCCTTCACGAAGTATCAGGTTCAGTCCTCCACCGTAGGTCCCAATCCATATATTCCCGTTTTTATCTTCGAAAATTGAATAGACGTTGTCGTCGCTCAAAGAGTATTTATCATCGGCTCTATTTTTATAATGAAGTATATCAAAACTACTCCCGTTATCTTTCCTTGTCAGTTTGTAAACACCTTCTCCCTTAGTCCCGATCCATATGTTCCTGGCTTCATCTTCGGTGATGCTGTACGCTATTCCTTCCAATGGTGTTCCACTTCCAATCTCTCCCCGATTATTCAGGATGCCTTTTTCTTTCATTTCCGCATCATATATATGCAAAATCCCGTCTTTTGTCGCTACCCAAATATTGTGCTGCGAATCTTCGAATATGGGACGTACATCGTTGCTAATTGTGGAGTTGACATTGGCATGAAGAGGTATTGATTTAAATTTGGCATCATCGTAAAAAATCACCTTCTCCAATCCATTGGAACGTGTACACATCCACAAATTACCCTGTCTGTCTGAATAGGCAGAATGCATCATGTTGGAAAAAAGCCAATGTTGGGAGAAGGGTTCATTGTAAAAGGGTATTAACCGGTCATTCGATTTATCGTAGATCGAAAAGCCTCCTCCTCTTGGATGTACCCACAGACGATCGTTGTTATCTTCGAAAATAAAAAAGTTGGGAGGAAATACGCTCGACACCCTGCTTTCTATAAAGGGTGTAAAATGATTATATTGTCCGGTATAGGGATTGAATTTTGAGACACCCAACTGATCGGTTTCCAGCCATACGTTCTTTGAGCGATCAATATAACCGGTAATGATTTTGTTGAATTTCATGTCGGGAGATGTCTGTTTATTATACAACTCCATACTGCCGTCGTGCATATTGTATATAACGAAGCCGCTCAGATTAGACAGGATAAGTATTTTTTCGGAGGAGATTTCACGTATGGATATAATATCGGAGAAAAGACCGGTGGAGAGTTGCGTAAAGGTACCTCCTTTCAGATCGTACTTCCAAATCACCCCTTTCTCGGAGCCGAACCAAATTGTATCGTCCAGCTCCATGACGCAGAAAAAAGGGGCATTTTCCTTAAACCTGCCCGTGGATAAAGGATGAAAATAAAAAACAGACCCGGCACCATCAGCAGGCAGCATCGTCAATCCTCTGTGGGTTAGTATCCAGGAATTACGCTCTTTGTCTTCGTGAATAGCATGGACATGGTTATCGGTTAAATTACGGTTCGCAGTATGATATACCTCCGCATTAAAAAGGGAGTCTTTAATGGAAATACATCCGTGCTTTTCTGATAAAAGCCATACGACACCACTCTCCATGGGAACAATCTGACTGGCTGAAAATGTGCTTCCCCTACGCGCCTCTATTGAGTTTGTTCCCAAGAAAGTGGCATTTTCAACATTAAATCGAAAAGCCTGATTATCGTAGGAAAGGATCCAGATATTGTGATATTTATCCTCATACAGGTTATCGATCCTGCTGCTTTTGGATTCAACCATATTGCTGAATGGCAGGTGATAAGTAGTAAATGTGTAACCATCGAATTTACTCAAACCATCCCACGTGCTAAACCACATAAACCCCTTTTTGTCTTGCAGGATATCGGTGACAGTGTGTTGTGGAAGGCCGTTTTCAGCTCCATAATGTACGAAGTAAGCTTCGGGTTGAGACATAAGCGCACCCACACTAACAAAAAGTGTAAAAAGTGTCAGAATCAATATTTTGAATTTTGTTTTCAATGACAAAACAGATTTTTCAACAAAAAAAGACGACTGCTCGAGATAAGCATAAGTATGAAATCGTTATTTTGGGTTAAAAACAGATTTATACTTCACGGATTCATTAATCGCAAATATACATTTTTTTATACTCCCCTCATTATATTTCTTCACATAAAAACAATATGACACCCTTTAAAAACCAATTTGCCGCCTCTGCTTTGAATAAAATAAATTAGATTTGTATGCGAGTCAAAAGCAATATTACAATTGGCTGCCTATTGCTCTTAATACACAAATTTTAAACCTAATAACTCCCTTTTCACAAAAGGCCCCTTTATACAGGAAATATGACAAACATGAAAAATAAGTTCAATTTTTACATTTTATCTTTAATAGCATTGATTCACGTTGGAAGCTGTGAAACAAAATCAGATTCTCACTTAATGAAACTTTGGTATGATGAACCGGCTGAATATTGGGAAGAAGCCCTTCCAATAGGCAACGGAAGATTAGGTGCTATGATTTATGGAACCGTACATTCTGAGCAGCTACAACTGAACGAAGAAACAATTTGGGGCGGGGAGCCAGGGAACAACATTCCCGAGGGATTTAGTGAAGTCCTGCCGGAAATAAGAAAGCTTATTTCAGAAGGTAAATCCCGGGAAGCTCAGGAATTGGCAATGACACGCATACCCAGACATGCACCGAAAGAGATGAATTATGGCATGCCTTATCAAACATTGGGAAATATGTTGATCGATTTTCCTGATCAAAACGACTATTCCGAATATTATCGGGATCTTGATATTAAAAATGCCATTGCCACCGTCAGATACAAAATAGGTGATACAACATACAAACGTGAGTACTTTACTTCAGCCGTCGATCAGGTTATTGCAATTCATCTCAGTGCAGACAAAAAAAAGAGTATAAACTTTACACTCAGGGTGAATACTCCTCAGTTTGACAACGGTATACGAACAGAGAACAATACCCTTATTCTCAAAGGCAAAAGCGGGAATGCGGACAACAAAGAAGGTAAGATTGAGTTTACTGCGAGATTTCAGCCTAAAATTGTGGGAGGTAAAATTGAGCAAACAGACTCCTCTCTTCATATCAGAGATGCAAACTCGGCGGTTATCTATGTGGTAATTGCCACTAACTTCAAAAATTACAATGATATCAGTGGCGATGCCGAAGAACTCAGCAAGCAGTATTTAAACAACATTGCGTCAAAATCATACAAAGCAATCAGGAAAGATCACATCGCACATTATCGTTCCTATTTCGACCGGGTTGAACTCGATTTGGGGGTAACAGACGTCGCTAAAAAGACAACCGATGAACGTATCATTGATTTCAAATCGGGAAATGATCCCCAACTTGTATCTCTTTACTTCCAATTCGGCAGATATCTATTGATATCCTCGTCTCAGCCTGGAAATCAACCTGCTAATCTTCAGGGAATATGGAATGATAAACTTTCACCCCCCTGGGATAGCAAATATACAATCAACATTAACACGGAGATGAATTACTGGCCTTCTGAAATAGCCAATTTAGCTGAATTAAATGAACCTCTGTTTTCCATGATAAAAGACTTATCAGAAACAGGCAAGGAAAGCGCCAGGAAAATGTACAAGGCCCGGGGATGGGTGGTCCACCACAACACGGATTTATGGAGAATAACCGGACCGGTAGATGGGGCCTATTATGGTTTATGGCCGATGGGAGGAGCCTGGTTAAGCCAGCATTTATGGCAGCATTATCTCTTTTCGGGAGACAAAGTATTCCTCGAGAACATTTACCCCATTCTCAGAGATGCAGCCACTTTTTATGTAGATGTGTTGCAAAGCGAACCGGAAAACAACTGGTTGGTGGTTAGTCCCTCCATGTCACCTGAAAACACACACTCCAGTGGTGTGACGATGACCGCCGGCACCACCATGGATAATCAACTTGTATTCGATGTTTTTTCCAATCTTATAGAAGCTTCTGAACTCCTTGGACGTGATCCTCTGTTTGCAGATACGGTCCGAAGTAAAAGAGACAGACTACCACCCATGCAGATCGGGAAACACACGCAATTACAGGAATGGCTGCAGGATTGGGATCGTATAGAAGACCGACACCGGCATGTTTCTCATCTATATGGATTATACCCCTCGAATCAGATTTCGCCTTATCACTCTCCTTCGTTGTTCCAGGCAGCAAGGAACTCTCTGGAATACAGGGGAGATGAATCTACCGGATGGTCCATGGGATGGAAAGTAAATTTATGGGCCCGGCTCTTGGATGGCAACAGGGCATACAAACTCATTGAAGACCAGCTAACGCCTGCTCCGCAAGAAAAATCGGGACAAAATGGCGGCACATATCCCAATTTATTTGATGCACATCCTCCTTTCCAGATTGATGGAAATTTTGGCTGTACAGCAGGCATCGCAGAAATGCTACTGCAAAGCCACGATGGGGCTATACATCTGTTGCCAGCCTTGCCGGATAAATGGGCATCCGGAAAAGTGAAGGGCTTACGTGCAAGAGGCGGCTTTACAATAGACATTGAATGGAAAGAAGCGATGGTGAAAGAGCTGACCATTCATTCCCTTCTTGGCGGAAACTGCAGGTTAAGAACTCCCAACAAATTAAAAGGAGATATAAAGCTCAGACCCACAGACAGCGGATCCGAAAATATCAATCCATTTAACAAGACGGCAGCGATAAAAAGTCCGCTTATTCATGAGGGGGCAAATATTGTCAACTGCGAATTGCAGGAAACCCTGCTTTATGATTTTCCGACGGATGCGAATAAAGTCTATTATTTCTCCGCTGAATAATCTACCATCCTATATTGTCAGACACTTATGCATAAAGTAAAATTAATCGGATTCCTAGCGTTGTTTATGTTCCATCATGTGATGGCGGAGCATAATGGCAATCCGTCCCCAACAGATAAACCTGTCGCTTTTCCCGGTGCGGAAGGTTTTGGGCGTTACACAACAGGAGGCAGAGGAGGGAAAGTTTACTATGTGAGTACGCTCGAAGATGGAATTGAGAAAGGGACTTTACGTTATGCAATCTCTCAGGAAGGTCCAAGAACAATTGTCTTTAACATCTCCGGGACAATTTTTCTTGAGAGCAACCTTAAAATTATTCATGGCGACCTGACGATAGCCGGCCAAACAGCGCCGGGAAAAGGGGTTTGTATAGCCGGTTATCCCGTTACACTGCATGCAGACAATATCATCATACGTTATCTGCGTTTTCGTGTGGGGGACATGGGAAAAGGTGAGCCGGACGGACTGGCTGGAAGCAGGAATAAAAATGTGATCATCGATCACTGCTCGGTGAGTTGGTCGGTCGATGAAACCTGCTCAATTTATGGAGGTGAAGACCTTACCGTGCAATGGTGTATGATCACCGAAAGTCTCCGCACAGCCGGGCACAGCAAAGGGAAACATGGATACGGCGCTATTTGGGGAGGAACACGTGCTTCTTTCCATCATAACCTACTGGCTCACCACGAAAGCAGGGTGCCACGTCTGGGGCCGCATGTTTCCACACAAGAGAATGAGCATGTAGATATGAGGAATAATGTTTTCTATAATTGGGCAGGTGCTGGCTGTTATGGTGGCGAGGGAATGAACGTAAACATCGTGAATAATTTTTATAAACCCGGGCCGGCAACTCCTGAAAACAATAAAATAAGATACCGCATTGCTGCAATCGGAGTGCGTACAACTGAATACTGTACCGGAAAGGACGGCAAACCAAATGCATGGAAGCCAATGGAACACGTCTGGGGGAGATTTTATGTTCATGGAAACGTTGTGGACAGAAATGATGAAGTCACAAAAGACAACTGGAAAAAGGGCATTTATGAACAAATTGACAAAACCGGCAATGACAACACTTTTACAGAACAGGTAAAAAGGGAGATGCGCTTATCAGCACCTTTGGAAACCGATGTTGTTACAACTCATACCGCCCAAAAGGCATATGAACTGGTGCTTGCATATGCAGGCTGTTCCAGGATCCGGGATGACATAGACATTCGCATCGTTCATGAAGTAAAAAATGGAACAGCCTCCTATTTCGGAAGTCGATCTTCAGATGCATCGAAATTTCCGGGACTCATAGACTCGCAGGAAGATGTGAAACCTGATGGTGCCGAGAGTGCATGGCCTGATTTAAGATATGAAAATGCAGCGGTTCCTTTAATAATAGATACAGATGGAGACGGAATGCCCGACAAGTGGGAAATAGAGAACAATCTTAACCCTTATAATGAATATGACGGGAATCAAACAACCTTATGCAAAGATGGATATACCAATCTAGAGAAATATATAAATAGCCTGGTTAAAGAAAATACGCTTAATCAGGAATTGGAGCCACGTAACAGGGTAATTTAAAAAAGATCAGAACCTCATTTATCAACTGATTGACATGATACCACAAAAGCTTTTTTTCATAACATTCGTTTTGTTTTTTTGTCTCACTCAAGAGGTAAGCTCCAAGGAAACTACTTTTAAAAGACCACGCATTCTTGTCAGTACGGATATTGGAGGCACAGACCCCGATGACAATCAGTCGATGATGCACCTCCTGACGTATAGCAATCAATTCGAGATCGAAGGGCTAATCTCGTCACCATCATATGGCAAAGGGCATAAAGAGGAGATAATCAGAATGATCAACCTTTTTGAGAAAGATCTACCACTGCTGCAAAGAAAGATTGAAGGTTATCCCGATCCCGCATACCTTCGTAGTATCTGTAAACAGGGAAGAAGGGGATTGGCCCCATTTAAAGGATATGATAAATCTACGGAGGGATCGGATTGGATCATAAAATGTGCAAAAAAGAAAAGCGATCGACCCTTGTGGATACTTGTATGGGGTGGACTTGAGGATCTGGCACAGGCACTGCATGATGCGCCAGAGATAAAAAAACGAATAAAAGTGTATTGGATAGGGGGACCAAACAAAAAATGGTCTGTCAATAGCTACCTCTATATCGTGAAGCACTTTCCGGATCTTTTTTTTATTGAAAACAACGCCTCTTACAGAGGTTTTATCTCTGACAATACAAAGGAGGACAAGTTTAACAACGGGTATTATGACAACTTTATCAATGGAGCAGGATATCTGGGAGCTGATTTCAAAAGGTATTACGAGGGGAACGTGAAAATGGGAGACACGCCTTCTTTGTTATATCTTATGAATGGGAATTCTGACAATCCCTGCGGAGAAAGTTGGGGCGGGAGTTTTGAGAGAATGGAATACAGCAACAGATTCGTTTTTGACAGAAACACTACAATAAATGACACTGTTCCGACGTATTCAATTATCGAGTTAATTTTCAGTGGTCCCAAAATAGAGAAAGAGGCGGGGACTCCCTGTTTTACATTGCATATTGACAAACAAAAGTGGGATGGATATTACCTTGGAAATGGATCTTATAGTGTGAAATACTCACCAAAAGCACCGGCGACATTACACTATACAATAAGTTCTGACATCATCGAAATAAATGGAAATAGAGGTGTATTTGTCAGTGATGGCTCTTGGCCGGGGAAGCCAACACCTTCCTGCATTGAATTAGGTAGAAACTGGTTCACAGATAAAACAGATATAAATCTTTTTGATGGAATCTGGCAGGGAAGCAAAACTGTTTCCAAATGGAGAAATGAAGTGCTGGCCGATTGGGGTAAGAGGCTTTCCTTGCTCAAACAAAAAGCAATGTTGAATGGTATTCCCCGGGACACGAGCTATACGGTGCAAAGCTCTTATATCAAAGAATTAAAACGTTTCCCATATATAAAAACAGTGAACACTTCAATTCCTGAAGGAGTTACTTCTTTTAATGATATTGTATACAAGAAGGTTACTGATACAAAATTTGGCGATAGGGAGCTAACGCTTTCAATTTACCGTCCCGATAATGATCATCCACTTCCAGCTGTATTAATGATACACGGCGGTGGCTGGAATTCCGGCTCACCCGATATGCAAAAATCATTGGCCATTAACCTTGCGAAAAAAGGTTTTGTGACAGCCACGGTAGAATACCGGCTGATACCGGAAGCAATCTATCCTGCTGGAGAAGAAGACTTGAACGATGCGACAAAGTGGTTATACGAAAATGCCGATGCCTATCAGATTGAAAGGGAAAAAATTGCCGTTTCCGGTTGCTCCGCGGGTGGACAACTGGCGGCATTGATTGGGACAAAAAATCGGGATGGCTTAATTAGAGCAGTACTGAATATTGATGGTATTTCTAGTTTCGTCAATAAGGAAACAATCGACCGGGCACAAAAAGCCCATGTCACCGGGGACAACATGCCTGTAGACGCACTGTGGCTTGGCGGAACATATTTTGAAAAGCCCGGAACATGGGAAGATGCCTCGGCACTGTTTTGGGTCCATACCAATTCTGCTCCTGTATGTTTTATCAACAGCGCTATCCCTCGTTTCCATAATGGACGGGATGAACATATTCGCAAATTAGACAGTTTAAACATTTATTCTGAGGTTCATACTTTTGAGGATACACCACACACCTTTTGGCTTTTTCATCCCTGGCATCTCTCCACGGTGAATTATGCCGCCAATTTTTTGTGGAAAATATTTGATAAAGTATCAGACATTGATCGTAAAGAGTATGATTTTGTGGTTGCTCAAGATGGATCAGGCGATTTCCGGACCGTACAGGAAGCAATCGATGCGGTACCTGATTTTCGTAAACAATCAACCCGTATTTTTATCCGAAAAGGATTTTACAGGGAAAAAATCATTATCCCTGACACTAAGCATTCCCTGACACTAATTGGTGAGGACAAGCATAAAACCATTTTATCATTCAATAATTTCGCTTCCAGGAAAAGTATTCTTGGAGATGAAATAGGGACTTCGGGCTCCGCAAGCATCTATATCTGCCCCGATAATTTCAGGGCAGAAAATATTACTTTTGAAAATGCAGCAGGGCCTATTGGTCAGGCCGTTGCCATCATCGTTCGAAGCGACCGTGCCTCTTTTATCAATTGTCGTTTTCTGGGTTTTCAGGATACGCTTTACACCCATAAAATCGGGAGTAAACAATATTATAACAACTGCTATATCGAAGGCACCGTTGATTTTATTTTTGGCTCCTCTATCGCATATTTCGATGAATGTGAAATATATTGCAAACAGGATGGATATATTACTGCTGCTTCTACTCCTGAAGATCAGACACACGGCTATGTCTTCTACAGATGCGAGATAGAAGGTGAAAATAAAAATTCATTTTACCTGGGAAGACCGTGGCGCCCCTTTGCTCATGTCGTATTTATCGAGTGTCACTTGGGAGAAACAATTAAAGCAGAAGGTTGGCATAACTGGGGAAAAACATCCAATGAGGATTCCGTAAAATATGGAGAATACAAAAATGAGGGAAAGGGTGCAAATCCACTCAAAAGAGTTCCGTGGTCTAAACAGTTAAATAGAAATGATCTTCAAAAATACTCCGTTATTAATGTGCTTGGAGAAGATTTTATAAAAAAATAGACCAACAATCATGGATCAAAAAACATAAAACGGGCAGGATTGTAAAAATCTCTTGAATTAAATAAAATATAATTAAACGATTCAACACCCTTTAAAAACCAATTTATCAACCATTATAAATATAATATTGACTAAAATTGTGATGTATAACTTTATGTTGTTGTTTAAAACGATGGCCTAAAAACGTAGTAGGGCGACAAAGAGAGCATAGCCGCTACGTGTTGACTTTTTAAAACATTTTAATTCATCTTATTATCTAATTTTACAATGTATGAACAATTTAACATGGAAACCAAGACTATTCGTTAGTCTGCTATTTTTCCTCTGCGTACTGATTATCACAGCTCAGGAACAAACAATAAGAGGCGTGGTAAAAGATACCAGAGGCGTACCTATCATTGGTGCCAACGTGATGGTAAAAGGCACCAGCATCGGAACAGCTACTGATCTGGAAGGGAACTATAGTCTTACGGTTCCGTCATCGGCAAATAGGCTGCACGTCTCCTATATCGGGATGAGAGAAATCGAAGTTCCAATCACAGGAAATGTTGTCAACATCATTATGGAGGAGGATGTTTCCAGTTTGGATGAGCTGGTGGTCATCGGCTATGGCACTGTAAGGAAAAGAGATTTAACCGGTTCGGTTGCGTCTGTCAGGGGGGAATCGATCAAGGCCGCGCCCGTCTCGAACGTTGCACAGGCACTGCAAGGAAAGCTGGCGGGTGTAAATGTGATTTCACAGGATGGACGCCCCGATGCCTCTTTCTCAATCCGTGTACGTGGTGGTGGATCCATCTCTCAAAGCAATGAACCGCTGATATTAATTGATGGTATACAGGGCAACATTGGCGATATACCGGCTGACATGATTGAAAGTATTGATGTGTTGAAAGATGCCTCCTCAACGGCAATATACGGTGCGCGTGGTGCAAATGGTGTAATTCTTGTCACCACAAGAAGGGGTAAAGAGGGTAAGGCCTCTGTCAGCTATAGTGGTTATGCTAAATTCAATACCCCAACAGGCTATCTCGACACTTTTAATCCCTATGATTATTTGACCTATAAATGGGGGCTCCTCGACACCTATTTTGGCGCAAGCTATACGGAACCATTTCAGCGGTTGTTTGGACTTGGTTCGTATGCCGGCAATACCTCAGGTATTGAAGCGTATAAAAATGTGGCCCCTTACAATCTTCAGAAGGAGGTGTACAACAGTTCATTTTCGCACAATCATGACCTTACTGTTACAACAGGTACAGAAAAGACCAAAATCATCTTTGGCTTGAATTACACCGACGAAGATGGGATGAAACTGAACTCATACTTCAGGAGAGCCACGGCATCCTTCAAGTTGGATCAGAACATCAGTAAAAATCTTGATTTCAATCTGGATGTACGATATACGGACAGGGAAACCATGGGTAACGAGGGAACCACCAATGGTTTCGGATCATCCCTCTCCGGTGCTTACCGGTTCCGCCCCATTGCGGTTGAAGATATCAAAGGGGATCTTACCTATTTAGATCACGGATCCATTTCAGGTGAAGAGAAGTTTGTGATGTACGACATGTTTGACCCGGTAGCCGTGATCAAAGATCACGAAAACTTAACAAAAGGTCAGTCATTTCGTGGCACAAGCGGAGTAAACTGGACAATTTTGAATGGGCTAAGTTATCGCACGGAGCTGACATTAGCTCGTAACTATGTTCAGAATGAAAACTGGCGCGGCCCAACACCTTTCGGCAACGAAGAGAGTTACCTGGATGGCAATGGCAAAGCTGTCTATGCAGGTGATGCAGACTACAGAAAAAGTGACGCTTGGAACCTGCGCTGGTCGAACACCCTCAATTATGCCATGACACTGAGCGAGGTACACCGCGTAAATTTCCTGGCAGGACAGGAATTAACCAATTCAAGCGGGTCGTTCATGCGCATTCAGGGAGAACGATATCCTGCTAATTTCACAAGAGACAATGCCTTCGCTATGATCTCGCAGTATGGTGCAAACCTCAGAATTTCCTCCGGAGTAACCACTCCCGGTCGCATCCTCTCCTATTTTGGCAGGGCAAATTACTCCCTTCACGACAAGTACATCATCACGGCGACCTTCCGTGCCGATGGATCGTCAACCTTCTCTCCTGAACATCGTTGGGGGTATTTCCCGGCAGCTGCTTTGGCATGGCGCGTATCTGAAGAGTCCTTTCTGGAGGAGGCCGATTGGCTTGACGATTTGAAATTTCGTTTATCGTATGGCGAGGTGGGGAATGATGCCATCAGCGCCGATCAGTGGTCACAGCTCTGGGCAGCCTCCACGGATCCGCGCTTCCAGTATGGATTAAACAACGAACCTTATCCCTCTTACGACCTGGCATCTGACCAGATGGCAAACCGCGACCTGAAGTGGGAAACTACCATTACACGCAATATCGGTCTCGACTTTACAGTATTAAAAAATCGTTTGTGGGGGACTATCGATCTCTACAAAAACACCACAAAGGACTTGTTGATGCTGACTGACATACCTTCCATCACAGGCTTTAATACCAGCTTCGCAAATATTGGCCAAACAAGCAATAAAGGTATTGAATTTTCACTTTCGGGTGAAATATTTAAGAACAACGACTGGAATATTTCAGCAAGTGCAAACATCAACTTTAATAAGGGAAACATTGATAAGCTTGCAGAAGGGCTCCAAAGTGCTTATGGAACACAATTTCTTCAATCCGGAATCCCGAGTGCCGACTATGCCTTGCTGGAAGGGAAACCTGTCGGCATTGTAATGGGATTAAAAATGGACGGAAAAGGATACTATACCACAAGTGATTTCGATTATGATGCGGGAACAGGCATGTACTCGCTGAAAGAGGGTATTCCTGATCTGGCCAGTTCCTTTGTAGGATTTCATGGTGGAATTGTACCAGCTGGTCAATATGCCTATCCCGGCATGCCAAAATTCAAAGATGTCAGCGGAGGCGAGGGTGTTCCAGACGGAGTATTGGATGAAAAAGACTATGTTGAAATCGGCAGGATGGTTCCTATACATACGGGAGGCTTCAATATCAGTGTTAATTACAAAAAATTCGATCTGGGTATGTTCTTTAACTGGAGCTACGGAAACGATATTTACAACGCCAACAAACTGGCAACACTTTACAACGGTGAAAAAGGCGGTGGCTTATATGGCAATAAACTAGCCATTGTAAATGACACCTACAAGCTATACGAAATCCAGAACGGAAATCTGGTGCGACTTGCCACACCCGATCAGTTAGATGCCGCAAACGTACACGCAAGTTTGCCCTTGACATATCTGAAACAAGGCTATGTATCCAATATCGGAATTGAAGATGGTTCATACCTACGGCTTAACACGTTGACTTTAGGCTATACCTTGCCAAGACTGTTGCTTGATGCGGTAAAAATTAACAACATCCGTTTATATGGTTCCATTTACAATGTGTTTACACTGACAAGTTATTCGGGTCTTGACCCTGAAGTCAATACACAGCAGAACGCGAACAATGCGCGTTACCCCACTCCGGGTTTTGATTGGGGAACCTATCCCCGGTCCCGTCAGTTTGTGCTGGGGATAAACGCCACTTTCTAATCGTGTAAATGAATAATAATTTTAAAGGAACAACAATGATGAAAAAAATTGTAAAATATTTATTCCTGGCACTCATGCCATTCATGCTCGTTGTCTGCAGTGATTACCTGGATGTAGCAAATGCAGGCCAATCAGATGACAACTTTGTAATGTCAAGCCCCGATGAAGCATTTAAAACATTATCATGGGCGTACGCCAACTACCGTCAGGGAGCAGCGCATGGCGGTAACTACAACTGGCAGGATCCTCTGGGATCGGATGCTGAATATATGAGCGAATATCCTACAGCGAATAATGTCATCGCACGCCTTCAACCCTCCGCAACCACGATAAACTCAGCATCAGGCCTATACAACACATTGAACATTGTTCTTGCACGGGCTGCACGTATCGCCGACCTGATCGAATTGAAAGCAGAATATCAGGCCGATATTGCAGGTAATGGCCCCACAGCCTGGACACAACTTTATGGAGAAGCCAGGACCCTTTGGGCTTTGTGTGCCTGGGAATTGGTTCGCCATTTTGGGGATGTTCCTTTTGGATATGAAAATAAAATTGTGAACGAGTATCATTTGAGTTCACGTTTTGAGATAATGGACCAGATCATTGAAGAACTCAAAGCCGTAGAGGGTAAAATGTATGTATTGGGAGAGGGAGGTATCACAGTAGAACGGATCAGTCGCACTTATGCCAATGCACTGATCGGTGAAATTGCACTTCATGCCGGCGGGTGGCAAACCATCCGGAGCGATGTGGCAAACTTATATGGTGATGTAAAGTTTGAATACAAGGGTACCGATGACGGAACATGTGTCTACGCACGACGTATAGACTTTCAGGAATACATCAAAACAGCCGAACAATATCTCAATATCGCTGTCAACACACAAAATGGGACAGCAAAACTGATCACTACTGATGACAGAACGACCAACAATCCTTTTCAGAAGCACTGGCAAGAGATAAATTCCAGACGCGAGAGTCCCGAATCGTTGTTTGAAATTGCCACCATTCCCGGTGTTGGGAACATTGAAGTCCCTTATAGTCAGGGACGGCCCGGCTCCAATAACGCAAACGTAAGATTGTTGAATACATTTGCAGCAATCCGTATCATCCCCACATTCTTTTACAATGCATATGAACCGGGTGACAAACGTCGCGATGTGAGTATGGTGGTTACCGGAAGCAATGCTGCAACCGGCCAGGAGGACCTTGTACCTTTGGGTGTAGGCACTCGTATCGGAGGCGGCGGCCCAAGCATCAACAAATGGGACCAAAACAGAGGTGATGTTCCCGATTATCCCAATGCCACATTTCGTGCATCCGGTATGAACTACACCGTGATGAGAATGGCTGATGCGATGCTGATGCTTGCCGAAGCCAAAGCGATCCTGGGAACGGATAACTCCGGAGCAATAGCACTGGTGAACCAAATTCGACAGAGAGCATTTGGAAATACAAGCAAGAACATTGCAGGACTATCGGGAGAGGCTCTGTTGGATGCCATTTACAGTGAACGAAGATTAGAATTGTTAGGGGAGGGAGATATCCGCTGGGACATGATTCGATCCGGCAAATTTAACGAGAGAGCGATTGCGGTGCGTCAGGAGATGGCAGCCATGTCTGCGGGCCTTGAAGCGGATGGATATTATACTTTTCCCAGTGGAAGAACCATTTCCAACTATATCTGGACAAAATATGTACAGATTGGCGGTAACCCAAAGGCAGTTGTGACGCAGGAAGCCCCGAACGAAACGGATCCTGCTCTCTATCCCGGATGGAGAGGTATTTACAATTGGGGCGCACCAGCCCATACAGCCACCGCAAAAAATCTGGCCATCAAAGGACTATATCACTATATCAATCCGAACGGCGCCGAGGCTGCGGCATTGGAAGCCGATGGGTACAAAAGAGTAAACTGGGGAATCAATATCTGGAACAATGCAAATGCAAAAGCTATGTTCAATGCTGCTATCCTCGATGGAGTAGTAGGTCGTGAAACTCAGGCTCCCCGTTATTTCCATCCGATGCCACTTACGGTAATTGATCAATCGAAAGGCAATGTAACGAATGGATACGGACTACCGAACAATTAATGTCTTCTCTAAGCTTTAGGCAGTATATCACTCAAAAGGTTACTCAGGGAAAACTCCTCGAGTAACCTTTATAAACCAATTCATATGAAACAAAACAGCGATCATTTTTTACACAATGATGAGATTGACTGGCAATTTGCCGGAG
The DNA here is from genome assembly GCA_002408485.1 of Proteiniphilum sp. UBA5283. Lineage (GTDB taxonomy): Bacteria > Bacteroidota > Bacteroidia > Bacteroidales > Dysgonomonadaceae > Proteiniphilum. Next base: position 19,709 of record DHSP01000040.1, read on the forward strand.
AGGGGATCACAAGACAGATTATGGGTTATGACAACCAAATCATGCTGGTGAAAGTCAAGTTTGAAAAAGGAGCGATTGGTGCAGAACATGCTCATCCCCATACCCAGACAACCTATGTTGCAAGCGGTCTGTTTGAATTTACGATTGATGGCAAAAAGGAAATTGTCAAGAGTGGCGACGGTATATATGTGGCTCCAAACCTATTACATGGCACCGTATGCCTTGAACCAGGGATATTAATTGATGTCTTCAGCCCGATGCGTGAAGATTTTATCACAGAGTGAGATGAAGTCGCATATCCTGCTATGCCTCCTGCTCTCCTTCTGTCACCCGGCAATGACACAGGAACAGAAGCTGACAAAAGATGCCGAACAGATCATGCTGAAAGCAACCCGATACATGGTGGAAAATGTCAGCACCAACGGCGGTTATCTCTGGTATTACCTGCCTGACTTCTCCAGGCAATGGGGGGAGATGGAGGCATACAAGACCATGATATGGTTGCAACACCCGGGCACCATCAGCATGGGGCACCTTTTTATCGATGCCTATCGGGCGACCGGTAATCCCTATTACTACCAGGCAGCGGAGAAAGCAGCCAATGCGCTGATTTGGGGTCAGAGCAATCAGGGAGGTTGGAATTACATGATTGATTTTGCGGGCGACCGATCTCTGAAAAAATGGTACAGCACCATCGGCAAGAATGGCTGGCGTCTGGAGGAGTTTCAACACTATTACGGCAACTCCACTTTCGACGATGATGTGACCTCCGATGCTGCCCGTTTCCTGTTGCGTATCTATCTGGAAAAAATGGACCCGGCTTACAAACCCGTTCTGGATAAGGCGATTGATTTCATCCTGAAAAGCCAGTATCCCAATGGAGGATGGCCGCAGCGTTATCCCCTGAGATATGACTTCAACAAGCAGAATCATCCCGACTACACCTCCTATTACACATTCAACGACGACGTGATCTGGGAAAATGTACATTTTCTGGTGCAATGCTACCTGACCCTTGGAGATGAGCGGTTCCTCGATCCCATCTACCGGGGGATGAACTTCTACCTCATCTCACAGGATGGCTGCGGGGCGTGGGGACAGCAACTGGATCTCAACATGCAGACCGCGGGAGCCCGCACCTATGAGCCGGCCGCATTCATGCCCTCTACCACTTTCACCAATGCGATGCTGCTCCTCAAGTTCTATCAGTACACCGGTGACCGGAAGTTTCTGGCCCGTGTTCCCGATGCCATCAGATGGCTGGAGGAGACACGGCTGCCGGAGCATCAGACAACAGATGACGGGCGTACCCATCCCACCTTTATCGATCCACAGACCAACAAACCGATCTATGTGCACCGCAGGGGATCAAACGTCATCTTTGGAGAATATTACACCAACGACAATGATCAGAACCTCTTGTCGCACTACGGTGGAAAATGTCATATTTCAATCGAACTGCTGAAGAAAGAGTATGAACGCATCTCAAACCTTTCCACGGAGGAGGCAACCAAGGATTCCCCTTTGAGAACCAGTATATTTGAAGGAAACGGCACTCCACAGAGTTATTATGACCTGAACCGGCAACAGCTGATGATGCCGGTGAACGATGAGATGGTCCGGGAAGTCATAGAAGCACTGGATGAACAGCATCGATGGTTGTCCAAACATGCTTTTATCAGCAATCCCTACGTGGGTGATGGCACAAAACAGGAACAGACCGACCGCTATGCCTCAACTCATGTAGGCGATGAAACCGACACCTCTCCTTACCGTGATCCGTCCGATCAGCTCTATATCTCCACAGGAGAGTATATCCGCAACATGAAAATATTGATAAACTTTATCACTGTATCCAAATCGACCGGTGAGCAACCCAAATCGGTTGTCTGGCACTAATATGCATCGATCATGAGTCATTCCCTGAAATTTATATCGGTTTGTCTATTTTCCACTCTCCTCTCATACACCGGACTGAAAGCACAGGTGTCAATACAAAATTCACTGAATCCCGATATCATTTTTGCCGGTGATCACCTCCTCTATAAAGGAGATAAGATTAAACTAGGTTCCAGAGCTTTTTACATTGATGGACAAATAACAGAGAAGGAGGCAGGAAGATATCCTTACGTCTTTCGTTCGGTGAATGAGGCAGCAAAACATCTGACAAACGGGACCGAAGCAGAACCGATGGTACTCTATATTGCCCCATGGGTGTACTGGATCGATGACCCCGACGATCCGGCCATCCGGCTCCCCAAAGAGACAGGAGGCACTCCCTTCGGCCTCGAGATAAAATGCAGCTGGCTGAAATTTCACGGCCTGAGCGACAACCCGCGCGATGTGGTACTGGCCAGCAACCGCGGACAGACAATGGGCGCAAAGGGCAACTTCACCATGCTGCTGATCACCGGCGACGGTACCAGCGCGGAAAATCTCACATTCGGAAACTATTGCAACATCGACCTGGAATATCCGTTGAATCCCGGATTGAACCGCCCGAAGAGAGGTTCCGCCATCGTACAGGCACAGCTGGCATTCACCTATGGGGATAAAATCTTCGCACGGAACACCCATTTTGTCAGCCGCCTCAATTTATGCCCCTTTGTGCGAGGCCAAAGAACCCTGTTCGATCACTGCCATTTTGAATCGACCGACGATGCGCTTGCTTCTACGGCTGTTTACCTCAATTCCTCTTTTGACCTCTACTCTTCCAAGCCTTTCTATCACACCATCGGTACCGGTGCGGTGTTGCTGAATTGCACGATTCGCTCCTTCACCATCGGTGAGCAGTACTGGTCAAAAAGCCGGGGACAGCTGGCTGCCATCGACTGCCGGATGGAGACCTCCACCGCCACCTACTGGGGCTGGCGCGATAAACCCGATCCGGAGGCGCGCTATTATGACTATCACAACAGCATCAACGGCAAACAGGTGGTGATAGGGATGCAGCATCCCCATGCAACGGTTGAGATGAGCGGTAAGAGCCTGTTGGATGCCTATCGCTTCACCTGTAACGGAGAGGTGATTTACAATGTCTACAATTTGCTGAGGGGAGATGACGACTGGGATCCGTTGGGACAAAAAGAGAGGGTACTGGCTGCAGAAAAAATTAACCATAAAAGCTACACAAACCTGCCAACACAATTGGTGGTCTCTCCCTCCCGTGATTCCATCGAAACGGGCAGAGAGACGTTGCTGCTGAAAGCCACTGTGAACAAGTTCGGCAACTATGAACTCGAAAATCAACAGGTCACCTGGTCAATTGCAAAGAAGGACAACTCACTGGCAAGGCTGGAGGCGTTACCCGATGGCAGTTGCAGGGTGATTCCGACCAATACTACCGAGGAAATCCAATCCCTGGTCGTGCGGGCAACCACAACCTCGGGCCTTGAGGGAGCCGCACTGGTCTATCTGTTGCCGGAAATGATGGAAGCTCCCCCATTCCGTGCATTGCCCACACTGGAGATAAACGCTGATGGAACCATCAGCGTGGGTTATGCGCTCGATATGCCGTTCACCGACCAGTCGCTGGTCAGCTGGTACAGATGCAGGGATGCCGCCGGGAGTGATCCGGTTGAGGTGGCAGTTTCCCGCATGAATGTGCCCCATCTTCATTATAAATTATCAGCGGGTGACATCGGTTGGCATCTGATGGCAAAGGTGGAACCGAAACATTCGCGTTGTTTACCCGGAAAACCGGAAAGGGCGGTTACCCGGTCACCCATTCAATCATCCCATCTCAAGGGTGACAGTCGGAAGATGAGGGTGAACCTGAAAAACATGTCGACCAGATACCAGCCGGAGGTGAAACAGGGCTTCTTCACCCTCGACTGTTTTGCTCCCGAAGACACCAGGGCGTTCGACATGGTTGCGACCAACGAGGGAGACCCGTGGTATTACGGCAACGGCGTGGAAGGAGCAGCAACGGATACCGGTCTGGTACAGGCCAACAAGGGTGCCAGGCTGCGTTATACACCCGTAGGGGATACGTTTCATGACATGAAGATCAGCTTCACTGCCGTTCCCGCCAAGACAGCAGGCCAGGGATTCAGCAGCGCCCGTCAGCAATACATGGATGTATGCATCAAGTTCGACACAAAGGGTCTGAACGGCTATGCATTGCGACTAATCCGCACCACGAAATATAGCGATGCGATCGATTTTGTGCTGATGCGGTATGAAGGAGGCATCGCGACCCCCATCAGCGATCCTGTGTCCTCCGACTGCTACCGGCCTGACTGCCATATCCTGCTTGAGGTGAAAGGAAACCGCTTCAGGGTACAGGCAGAAAATTCAAAAAACCATCATATCGTTCCCGATCGTCCCGGGGTGGTACAGACTGTCCTGATGGAAGCGGAGATCACTCCCGAACCGTGGGGTGGATTCGGCTTCCAGCATACAGGCACGGTAGGAAGCGGTGCCACGTTGATCAAAGATCTGCAGGTAGAATGGAGATAATGAAACAATCATTATAAATTGAGATTATGAAGAAATATTTGTCGGCAATTATTCTGTGGTTTACTTTTTTAAACCTGTATATCCCATTATTCGCCCAAAATGAGGGTTATTATAAGAACCCGGTGATGGGTGGGGATTATCCCGACCCGTCCATTCTGAGAGATGGGAGCGACTACTACATGACCCACTCCTCATTTGAATATTATCCTGGGCTGATTGTCTGGCATTCAACAGACATGATCAACTGGAAGCCGGTGTCGCAGGCCCTGAAAACCTATATCGGGTCGGTATGGGCGCCCGATCTGGTGAAACAGGGCGACACCTATTACATCTATTTCCCGGCCGGCAGAAGCATATGGGTGGTCACGGCAAAATCGCCAGCAGGCCCCTGGTCCGAGCCCATCAATACCGGCATAAAGGGTTTCATCGACCCGGGTCACCTTGTGGACAGGGAGGGAAACCGCTACCTCTACCTCTCCGGGGGAAGCACTGTAAAGCTGAAAAAGGATGGGCTCTCGGCAGATGGCGAACCGGTTCACAACTACGACGGCTGGCAGTTCCCAAAAGAGTGGAGTACGGAGTGTTTCTGTCTGGAATCACCCAAATCGACCATCAGGAACGGCTATTTCTACCAGACAGTCGCTCAGGGAGGGACAGCAGGACCCGCAACCGCGCACATGGTGGTCTCGGCCCGCTCCAGAACACCTTATGGTCCCTGGGAGAATTCACCCTATAACCCGATCGTACACACCGAAAACCGATCCGAAAGATGGTGGTGCCAGGGACACGGCACGCTGGTGGAAGATATTGCCGGACAATGGTGGATTGTTTATCACGCCTATGAAAAACACTTCCAGACACTGGGTCGCCAAACGCTGATGATGCCGATTGAATGGACCGTCGACAATTGGTTCAGGATTCCGGAAGGCGTGCGCAGCTCCGACAAGATTACTCTCCCGGCAGGTGAAAAGATGAAAAGCTACACCTCCCTGTCCGACGATTTCTCCTCTCCTCTGCTGGGAATGCAATGGCAGTTTTTCAAGAAATATGACCCTGAACGCTACGCCCTCAAAAACGGACAGTTGATCCTGCAGGCAGAGGGCAACTCCTTCGACAACAGTTCGCCGTTGCTGGTGAACGCTGCCGATCGCAGATACCAGTTCCAGGTGGAATACACCATCGAGGGAGATGCCACAGCCGGCTTATGCCTCTTCTACAATGAACAGGGCAACATGCGCATTTCCGTGAATGCGAAAGAATTTACCGTGTTCAACCAGAAAGCCTCCAAGATCAGCAGAAAAAATGAGTTTGGCAACCATGGTTTCCTGCGGATCCTGAACGATGAGAATGAGGTGAGTTTCTATTACAGCCGGGACGGTTCTTCATGGGAAAAGCTGGAACGGACGATCGATGCCACGGGATTCAACCACAATGTATTTGGCGGATTTATGAGCCTGAGAGCCGGTCTCTATGCTTTTGGCGAGGGACGGGTGATCTTTGACAACTTCATCTATCAAAAACTGTAAACGGAAGAGATGCGAAAGGTAAATCAAATAAATAAGTGGTGGCGGCTGAGCCTCTGGCTTCTCCTGCCTCTGGCGCCGGTGACAAGTGATGCGCACTTCAAGACCACACCCAACTCACCGGTACAGGTACATGAGGATGGAACGCTTACCTACAGGAAAGCAGCCAACGGCGACCGTGTCCCCGATTATTCCTATTGCGGTTATCATGCTTCGGAAGCAGCAATTCCCGATGTGAAGGTGAAAGTTCTGGTGCCTCTCATCAAAGGCGATGCGACCACACAGATTCAGCAGGCCATTGACTATGTCTCCTCCCTGGCTCCCGACAAGGATGGCTTCCGTGGGACAATACTGCTGCAAAAGGGGAACTACCGCATTTCGGGGAGCCTGGTGATCCGAACCTCCGGGGTGGTCTTGCGTGGCAGCGGAAGTGATGAGGCAGGAACAGTATTGTATGCCGTGGGTAACGATCGCGAGACATTGATCCGCATCACCGGAGCCGGCAATCGGGTTACCGGACCACCGGTTGAAGTGGATGAAAAATACTTCCCGGTGAACACCACCCAACTCACCTTTGCAAAAGGTCATCCTTTCAGGGTGGGTGATAAGGTGCTGGTCAACCGACCCTCTACTGGGGAGTGGATCAGGATAATCGGGGCCGACAGGATCGGGGCATATGTGGATTACCCCCTTACCGTATGGAAAGAGGGCGACTTTGATCAAAACTGGTACCGTGAGATCGTAGCGGTGACACCTCGATCGGTAACCCTCGATGTGCCCCTGACCAACGCCCTCGATCCCGACTATGGGGGAGGCTACCTGGCCCGGTATGAGTGGCCGGGGCTGATCAGCCGGGTGGGGGTGGAGAACTTACGCTGTATATCGGAGCACGACACGTCGAATCCCAAAGATGAAAACCATCGATGGATGGCCATCACGCTGGAGCATGTACGCGACGCCTGGGTGCGACGTGTCGTGACACAACACTTTGTCAGTTCATCAGTGGCCGTATGGGAAACAGCCAGCAGGATCACGGTGGAGGACTGCAAATCATTGGCTCCGGTGGGAGAGATTGGCAATTACCGGCGATATGCATTTCAAACGCTCGGGCAACAGGTGCTTTTCCAGCGTTGTTATGCAGAATATGCGTGGCACGCCTATTCTGCAGGCTTTACCACCCCGGGGCCAAACGCTTTTGTACAATGCTTCTCCTATATGCCCTACAATTTCAGCGGTGCCGTGGGAGGATGGGCGACCGGTATCCTGTTTGACAAAATGACCGTCGACGGTGGGACGATCAGCTTTGGATACCGTGATGTAGACGGGCAGGGAGGAGGATGGAGCGCTGCCAACTCAATGAGCTGGCAATGCCGCGCTGCACAGATACTACTGGATGCACCCCCCGGAGCACAAAACTGGGCATATGGCAGCTGGGCACAGGGCTACGGAAACGGACACCATGAACTGGAACATACCTTCATCAAACCGGAGAGCTTCTTTTATGCACAACTCAAAGCCCGCAGAGGGAGGAGATCAGTCGAAGAGGACAAAATACGGGTATACAACAGCAGTGAAACAACAGCTCCCTCCTTTGCACAAACGGCTCAATTGAGTGAACTGGCACGGCATCCAGATCTCACAATGTTTGAATGGATCGACCGGATGATTGAACAATACCCTATTCAGGAAGATTATTCAGAGGCGGTGATGCTTTCAGACGTTGCATACATGAAGCCTGCCCTCCCGATCAAAAAAGGAACACCGCTACAGCTTTCAAATGGCCGGCTGCTGCTGGATGACAAAGTAGCTACCGGAAAAAGAACACGTACCTCCCTGTGGAGAGGCTCCACCCGTCCGGGTGATATCGCTGCTGCCGGTCCAAACCTGGTCCGTTTCGTCCCGGGACGCATCGGTCGCGGGCTGACAGATGATCTTGATACGGTTGTGGCTGATATGGTAAAACAAAACATCCGGGTGATGCAGAGTTTTCCGGCGCTCTGGTATGAACGTCGCCGCGATGATCATGCCCGCAGCAGAAGGGCCGATGCCGATGTGTGGGCCCCCTTTTATGAACAGCCCTTTAGCCGGAGCGGACAGGGAGAGGCGTATGACCGACTGAGTAAATATGACCTGACCCGGTGGAACGACTGGTACTGGCGCCGGTTGCGCCGGTTTGCCGACCTGGCAGATCAACAGGGACGCATCTACATTGAGGAACATTACCTGCAACACAACATCATTGAGGAAGGGGCACACTGGACCGATTACCCGTGGCGCACTGCCAACAACATCAACGGTCTCGATTTTCCGGAGCATCCTGCCTATGCGGGTGACAAACGAATATTCATGGCTGAACAGTTTTACGATACCACCCGTGTCAAACTCAACAGCATCCAAAAGGCATACATCCGCAAAAGCCTGGACAACTTCAAGGGGAACAGCAATATCCTGCATCATCTGGGAGTGGAGTATACCGGTCCACTGCATTTCGCACAGTTTTGGCTCGATGTGATTGCCGAATGGGAGAAGGAAAACCGGCAGGAGGTGCTGGTCATGCTCCCCGGCACCAAAGATGTACAGGATGCCATTCTGAATGACCCGGTCAGATCAAGAATAGTGGATGTCATTGATGTGATCCAGTGGCAATACCGGGATGATGGCACCCTCTATGCACCTCCCGGAGGAGTGAGTCTCGCACCTCGCCAATATGTCCGCATCATGGAAAAAGGAAACACTTCGTTCGGTCAGATTCACCGCGCGGTCAGTGAACTGCATGCCCGGTATCCTGAAAAGGCAGTTATCTATTCCGCTGACCGGAACGTCCGATATGCAGAATGGGCTGTCTTTATGGGGGGAGGATCCCTGGCTGCCATCCCCCGGGTTGCCGATCCCGATTTCCTCCGCGCAGCAGCAAGGATGAAACCATCGGTACAAATAGTGGATGGTATGCCTCAATATCTTCTCGGCAGGAAAGGCAACGGCTACATCGTTTTTAGCAACAGGCCCTCTTTCAGCATCGACCTGGGAAAGGACTCCCATCCTTACAAGTTGGTATGGATCCATCCGGAAAGCGGAGAAACAATCCATACGGGAGAGTTAGTGGAAGGAGGTGGCAAAATTGAAGTAAGAGCCCCGTTTGAAAATGAAGCCGTGGCATGGCTCTGCCTACAAAACCAAAATGCATGTCAGGAATGAAATTATCAATTCAAATAACAGAATCAAAATGAAAACAAAAGCGATTGCCCTACTCCTGCTGTTCATGACAGGAACGATGTCATCGGCTCAAAATAACCGGCAAAACAGGCAGGATGATTACCTGGAACGAAGATGGTCGCAGGTGGCCACACAGATGGAACCGGAATGGTATGGATCTGATGATGCCAGGAGAGTCGCCGAAACGGTGTTATCCTTTCAAAAAGAAATTGGCGGATGGGAGAAGAACCAACCCTATCACCAGCTGGAGGCCGATTCGTTGAAGTCAGCTCTGCTGCAGAAAACAACAAGGAAAAGTGCCACGATTGACAACGGCTCAACCATCACCGAGCTGCGATTTCTGGCGAACATGCATGCACAGACAAAAGACGGACGTTATCGGAAAGCGTTTGAGAAAGGAGTGCAGTTTATACTCGCCGCTCAATACCGAAATGGCGGCTGGCCACAATACTACCCGGTAAGAAGCACCCGTGATGAGATCTCAACCGACAAGACCATGCCCTACTCGATGCATATCACCTACAACGACAATGCGATGGTCAATGTGATGCGTTTTTTAAGGGATATCTATTCCGACAACGAGGCGTTTCGATCACTAGACATCAATCAATCAACGAGGAAGAAGGCAAGGAAAGCATTTGAAAAAGGGATTGACTGCATTCTCAACACCCAGATAAGAATCGACAATCAACCCACCGTCTGGTGTGCCCAGCATGATGAGAAGACACTGGCTCCCGCCAATGCCAGGGCTTATGAACTGGTATCCTTCAGTGGCTCAGAATCGGCCGGTATCACACTGTTGCTGATGGAAATCGACAATCCCTCAAAAAGAGTCATCGAGGCTGTCAACGGTGCGGTGAAGTGGTTTGATACCAACAAAATTGAAGGTATCAGGCTGGAAAGGATCATAAACGAAGAGGGGCAAAAAGACTTGGTGGTGGTGAAAGATCAAAATGCTCCTCCCATCTGGGGACGTTTTAATGATCTGGAAACAGGCAAACCATTTTTTTGCAGTCGCGACGGAATCAAACGGGAGACAATGGCCGAGATAAGTCATGAACGCAGAAACGGATACGGTTGGTATACCTACGCGCCGGCGGAGGTGTTGAAACAATATCCGGCATGGCAAAAAACAATCATCAGCCAACAAAGATAAACCTATACCCACAAACAAAGAGATAAGTAAAAATCAGAATAAAAAGGCCCTTACCCTGTAGACTATTCTCAGTTTCGTGATGATCGCGCTGTCCACACGGGGATGGTGTGTACTCGATTTGTCAATTTGACACCTATTAAAAACCAATTTGTACCCCATCTATAATGTGAAATTAGCTAAAATTGCGTATAAAACGCATTGTATTAACCCAGTAAAACAATTGATTAACAGGGATCTAAAAACTTATCCGATAGAGGATCACAATGAAAAAGCGGAATTAAAAATTTAATAAATTTAATTCATCAGCTCCATTTCGGATTTTTAATGAGACAACAATACAATACTATTACCTATGAAACGAGCATGATCACGGTTCCCACACAAGAACGTTTTCGATAAGCAAATACATAGTCAAAACAAGTTTTTACTATGACGAACGCAGCAATAGTCTAAAGTTATTAAAAATCATTGGTTTGAATCATATGAAACAGCATCTATTCTTATTGAAAAGCACTTGGGCACTTTTCCTTCTTACAGGTCTGATCCTGGTCTCATGTTCCGAGCATGATGACGCGAAAGGTGGTGAGGTGCGCTATGAAGTAACTTTTATCTCGGGATTGGACAGACCCACTACCCGAATCAGCTTGGATGGCAGCCAGTGGATTGCAGGCGATGCCGTGGGGATCTATATGCTGTCCACAGGAACAGTCTCGGTAGTAAACTACACAAATGTGCCCTACAAAGCCGAATCATCGGCAACAGTTACCGCCTTCAAAGCAGACATCGAGCCCATCTACTATCCCGAAAATGGCTCAGCGGTAGACTTTATGGCCTATTACCCCTATTTGGCAACGATTGAGAATTTCCTCTACCCCATCAACCTGACCGATCAATCAGCAGGTATCACGACCCATGATTTGATGCGTGCCAAAATGGATAACGGAGGCAATGGATATACCACAGGACCGGTTTCCTTTACTTTCGAACATCAGCTGGCAAAGGTTTCCCTCAAATTTGCAGATCACAGCGGCAATGCCATAACACCTTCCGCCGTGACGATCAAGGGCATGAACACTGTGTCAAACTACAACCTGAGCACCGGTGTATTGGAAGAAGAGGCTGCTGCCACAGATATTACACCCTACCTGAGCCACAATACCTGCAGCGCTATTCTGCTGCCGTTTTCGGTAAATGCGGGTCACGAGATTGTCGCCACAGTAAACGGGAAAAGTTATACCTGGCAGATAAACGACCATTATCCGGACATGCAGGTAAAAGCGGGTTACGTCTACCTATTCAATGTTACCGTAAATGCATACACCGAAGAGATGGCCGGCATACTGGCAGATGCCGACAACAATTCGGTCGCGCCGTGGGGGCCTGACATAGATGATAACGGAGAGGAAGATCCCTTTACCGACCTCGATCTTGGGCTCCCTACGACAGAAAATGACGACTTGGTTCGTGCATTTCCCGGTGCCGAAGGCGGCGGAATGTACACCACCGGTGGACGGGGCGGTAAAGTGATCAAAGTGACCAATCTCAACGACTCAGGTCCGGGCAGCTTACGCAGCGCACTCTCCGAAAGCGGCACACGCACCATTGTATTCGATGTCAGCGGTATTATTGAGCTCAAGAGCCGGTTAAACATCAATATCGGTGACGTAACCATAGCAGGACAGACCGCACCAGGTGACGGCATCTGCCTGAAGAACTACTCGGCCGTCGTAAACGGCAGCAATGTGATCATACGCTTCATTCGTTTCCGTATGGGCGATGAAGCCAACTTTGAAGACGACGCCCTATGGGGACGTTTTACCAAAAATGTCATCATAGACCACTGTTCAATGAGTTGGAGTACCGACGAATGCTCTTCGTTCTATGCGAATGAAAATTTCACGATGCAATGGTGTATCCTTTCGGAAAGCCTGAGGAATTCCATTCACGGTAAAGGTTCACACGGATACGGTTCCATAGCCGGAGGCGTAAACGCTTCGTATCACCACAACCTTTTGGCGCATCACGACAGCCGTAATCCTCGCTTCGACAGCGGTGAGGTATATGGCACCACCGATCAGCCGCTCACCAATGACAAGCGTGCGGTTGACTTCCGTAACTGCGTGGTCTACAATTACTCCAACTACCCAGCCTACGGCGGTGACGGTCAAAAAATAAACTTCGTAGGCAACTATTACAAATGGGGACCCGCTTCGACCGATGGCCCCGATGCCAATACAAACGGAAAGAAACGCGGATACTTCTATCTCGTAGGGGGTATAAATCAGGGGATTGACTGGGGTTGCCCACATATATACATGGGAGACAACACCAATTATCTGCATACCGATGGCACGTTCGACCATGTGAACAGCGACAACTGGGCGGGCATCCAGTACGATTCCAATCCCGGAAGCACAACCGTAACCAAGCTGACAACCCCTGTTGCCATTGCGCCAAGCGGTATCCCCGCACGGGTTACCACCCACACCGCAGCCATCGGGTTTGAAAAGGTATTGACCCACGCCGGTGCCAGCCTGAAACGAGACGCGGTAGATAAACGCGCGGTAAACGACACCCGCAATGGCATCGCAACTTGCATGGTTGGCGGCAACGGCAGCCTCAACGGGCTGATCGATACGCAATCGGCCGTAGGCGGATGGCCCACCTATAAATCGGAAAAGCCAAGAAAAGATTCCGACGGTGATGGGATACCCGACGCATGGGAAGATGCTTTCGGTTTGGATAAGAACTCGGCCGCCGACGGAAATAGCAAAACCCTCGATCCTCGGGGTCGCTATACCAACCTCGAAATGTATCTCCACTACCTGGTAAAGCATATCGTAAACGATCAGAATGCCGAAGGCTCCTATACCTCGTTCTAATTAAAAAAACAGCAACCGAAACAATAAGCTATTGCACTATGTATTTACGATACGAACATCTCATCGGTTTCCTCCTCACAATTGCACTGACAACGGCATGTAGCGTACATGAAGAGGAAACGACCGCTCAGGACGAAGTGACCTTCGCCGCAGGAGTAATAGGCAAGTACGCTACCCGTTTAAGCCAGGACGGCAGCCAGTGGACCGAAGGCGACCCAATTGGGATTTATAGCTTCGCCACGGGAACTACCTCCACTGCGCACTTCTCGAATATAACCTATACAGCGGGCGCCACGGCTGCCGCCACAGTATTCAATGCGGTGAACGAAGCCATCACCTATCCAAAAGATGGATCGGCGGTAGATTTTACGGCCTATTATCCCTATC
>DHSP01000006.1:0-27287 GCA_002408485.1 Proteiniphilum sp. UBA5283
TAAAAGTAATTGAAGTATCGGGCCTGACGAAAAAGTTCGGCAACTTTACCGCCGTCGATCACATCACCTTTGACGTGGAAGAGGGTGAGATTTTCGGGTTCCTCGGTGCCAACGGTGCAGGAAAAACCACGGCCATGCAGATGCTTTGTGGCATCAGCATGCCCACGGCAGGAGCAGGAACAGTTGCGGGCTATGATATCATCAAAGAAAATGAACTGATCAAACGCAACATTGGTTACATGAGCCAGAAATTCTCGTTGTATGAAGACCTCAGAGTATGGGAAAACATCCGTCTGTTCGGGGGGATCTATGGCCTTTCGGACAAGGTGATCGCCACGAAGACCAATGCGTTGCTTGAAAAATTGAACTTCCAGAAAGAGCGCAACACGCTGGTGAAATATCTGCCGCTGGGCTGGAAGCAGAAACTGGCTTTCTCGGTAGCCATCTTTCACGAGCCGAAAATTGTCTTTCTGGATGAACCGACCGGTGGTGTTGACCCGGCCATGAGGAGACAGTTCTGGGAGATGATCTATGAGGCTGCCGACCAGGGAATAACCGTCTTCGTCACCACACATTACATGGATGAGGCGGAATATTGCAACCGGGTATCCATCATGGTGGACGGACACATCGATGCGCTGGATACACCCGCGGCATTGCGACGCCAGTTCAGCGCCGACTCTATGGATGAAGTTTTCCGGCAGCTGGCACGCAAGGCAAAACGGGGCGATTAACAGACAGTGCACTGGTTAAGCACAAAGCCACATCCTGATTATAAAAACATCAAAAAATGAAACAATTTATCGCATTTGTAAAAAAGGAGTTCCACCACATCATGCGCGACAACCGGACATTGTTGATCATCCTGGGAATGCCCGTGGTGGAAATCCTGCTGTTCGGCTTTGCCATCAACATGGAGGTACAGGACATTCGCGTGGCTTTCTACGACCCTACCCCCGATGATTTCACTACCGGTATTGCAGAACGTATAAGGCAGAACTCTTACTTTAATTATCAGGGAAAAATGCAGTCGATGGAGGAAATGGAGGAATCGATGCGAAAAGGGAAACTCGATCTGGCAGTGGTATTTCCGCAAAAATTTCAGGAGAGCATGGTGCACTCCGGCAAGGCAGCCGTACAACTGCTGTCTAACAGCTCCGATCCTAACAGGGGGTCCATCTCGGTTACCTATGCGAGTGCCATCATAGCAGGATTTCAACAGGAACAGGCCGATTTAATTCAGATTCCTTTTCGGATAGAGACCGAAAACCGGATGATCTACAACCCGCTGATGAAATCATCCTACATGTTTGTACCGGGGATTATGGGACTGGTACTGATGATCATCTGTACCATCATGACATCGGTCTCCATCGTCCGGGAGAAGGAGCGTGGTACCATGGAGGTACTTCTTGCATCGCCTCTGAAACAGGGAACCATGATTTTTGCGAAAACCATTCCCTACATGGTCATATCGTTCATCGATTTCATCATTATTCTGCTGTTAAGCTACTTCGTACTCGGTGTGCCTGTGAATGGAAGCCTTCTTTTGCTTTTTCTGGTTGCCATCCTCTACATAACCCTGACTTTGTCGTATGGACTGACTGTCTCCACGCTGGTGGATAAACAGGTAAACGCAGTTATCTTCTCGGCCACTACAGCCATGATCCCGGTACTTATGCTGTCAGGGATGATCTTCCCTATAGACAATATGCCCATGGTACTGCAGACATTGTCGGCCATCGTGCCTGCACGCTGGTTTATTGAAGCAGTGCGAAAAGTAATGATCCAGGGACTGGGAATCACAATGATCTGGAAAGAAATGCTCATCCTGATTGGAATGATCCTCTTCCTGCTGGGTGTTACCATTGCTAAAACCAAAAAGCGACTTGAATAAAGGTTGAACGTTTCAACGCTGAACGCCGAAGGCTGACAGTCGAAAACCAAAAAAGATGAAAACATTAAAATTCCTCATAGAGAAAGAGTTTAAACAGATGTTCAGGAATCCGTTGATTCCGAAGATGATCGTGATGTATCCCATCATGGTGCTGCTACTGTTCCCGTGGGCTGTCAGTTTTGAAATAAAAAATATCAGAATTGATGTCGTCGATCACAGCAAAAGTACATATTCCAGAAGGCTGACCGACAAAATTGAAGCTTCCCGATACTTTATCCTGAACGACACCCCACCCGATTACCGGACTGCGATGTTGAATATGGAGCATGGCGAGACGGATATGATCCTTGAGATCCCCTCCTCATTCGATGTGGACCTGGTAAAGAACAAGGCCTCCGGCGTGGGGATGGCGGTAAACTCGGTAAACGGCACCCAGGGATTGTTGGGAAGCAACTACATCATGCAGATTGTGAACGACCTGTCGTCGGAGCTGCGCGCTGAACTGATGCATACGTTGCCGCCACAATCGAGAGCTTCCATGATACGTATGCCACAGATTGATATTGTTCCCCAATATAAGTTTAATCCATCACTCGACTACAAAAACTTTATGATCCCCGGCTTTATGGTGCTGTTGCTCACTCTGATATGTGGCATACTGCCAGCATTGAATATCGTGATGGAAAAAGAAAACGGCACCATTCAACAGATCAACGTCACCCCGGTTAACAGAATTCACTTTATCCTGGCCAAGCTGATCCCTTTCTGGGTTGTAGGACTGGTTGTAATGATTATCTCGGTTTCTGCTGCATACCTGTTGTACGGCCTGTGGCCTGTTGGAAGTGTGATGGCAGTACTTTTCTCAGCCATCGTCTTTATTCTCTCCATATCGGGCCTGGGACTCATCATATCAAACTACTCGGAGACGATGCAACAGGCCAGCTTTCTGGTGATGTTCTTTATCCTGATACTGATTTTGCTGGGAGGAATGTTTACCCCTGTCTCCAGCATGCCGGCATGGGCACAGTTGATCGCAGTCATCAACCCGTTCAATTATCTGACAGACACATTCAGGATGCTGTATCTGAATGGTAGCAAACTGGCCGATGTTACCGGAAATCTGCTGGCATTGGGAGTGATTGCTATCGTATTAAATGGATGGGCAGTCTTTAGTTATAAGAAAAGAGGATAATGCTGATAGGATGATTGCAGATATTGGCCTCAGGGAGGAGAAAATAGTATAATTTACCCGACAATGAAACATATATTTTTATTGTTTATTACCCTGATGTTGACTCTCTTAACGTCTGAAATGAAAGCCCAGCCTTCAGTAAAGGCTGCCGATTCAACTAACTGGACACTTAAGAGTCTTATTGAAGGTGCAAAATCAAAAATAGCACACAACAGACAGGAGTTATCCATGACGGAAGATGAGATCATCGGCTATATGGATGAATTACCACCCTTTTCTATCTATAAGGACAACTATTTTATCACCGGCATCCCTTTAAACAGAAGCATCAACGGGGAGACAGCTGATGCAAAATTTCAAGTTAGCATAAGGCACAGGCTTACCTCAAGTCGGTTGCCTTTCGACTCTTTTCTCTACCTTACTTATACACAAAAATCATTTTGGGATATTTACCGGGAGTCGGCTCCGTTCAGGGACAACAACTATAATCCGGGAATCGGACTGGGAAGATACATCATTGTCGACAACCGTCTGACAGGTGCCGCCTTTCTACACCTGGAGCATGAATCCAATGGACGCGACAGCCTTGAATCGAGAAGCACCAACTGGATTGGATTTTCGGGAAAGTATTTTTTCACATCCAACCTCGCAGCAAGCTTTAAAATAACAATTCCATTCATGACGGGCGAAGAGAACAGCGATTTATATGACTACAGAGGAACAGGGTACTTCACAACAGACTACAAAACTTCGGATAATAAATGGTGGCTCTCGAGCACCTTCAGCCTCAAAAAAAGTGTAAAAGCTGTTAACCTGAAACTTACGGCAGGCTATAAGATCTCTGACAAATTCAACCAGTATATTTTCGGAGAACTGTATAGCGGTACCGGCGACAGCCTGCTTGATTACAAGCGAAAGGATGTACAATTAAGAGTAGGAATATGTATCAAGTCCGATTTTTATAGTGTATTTTAAACATGACTAGCGCTTTTCTCCGGAAACAGGAACTGAAAGCGAAACTCTCTCTTTAACGAGAAATCTCACTCCTTGTAAAAAGGATTGAATTCCTAACGGGTCAGAAAATAGAGCGAGCCGACAGCGGTCACTACCCACAAGGTGATGCCAAGGGCGAAGCTTCGGGGTCCTGACTTTTTGATTTCATCCAGGGTGATATTCGATCCGATCAGAAACAGGGCGATCACCATGCCCCTTTTGCCCAGCCAATTGAAGTGATCGTAACTTGCATGAAGCTCCGGAAAATAATTGGCAAAAAGAATGGCACATGCAAACAAGAGAATGAACCAGGGAAATTTGACCGACTTCCTACCCTCATTCTTTTGCAGAAAAGCAATTACCAGTGACAAGGGGATGATCCACAACGCACGAATCAGCTTGACCGTGGTGGCAACCTGAAGGGCTTTTTCCCCATATTCAGCTCCGGCACCCACCACCGAGCTGGTATCGTGAATCGCGACGGCAGCCCAGTTGCCAAACAGCTCCTGACTCAGTCCCAACTCCCTGCCAACAAAGGGGAAGAGGAAGAGGGCTACGGCATTCAGAACGAACACAACGATCAACGCAAACGAGTTCTGGTAACTTTTACTGTTCAGGATCGGGGCAATCGCAGCAATGGCGCTCCCTCCACAAATTGCTGTCCCGGCTGCGATAAGCGTTGCAATATTTTTTTCCACTTTAAAGAATTTTCCCAGCAGGATACCGAAAATCATCACGGAGACAACAGAAATTGCCGTGACCACAAAACCTGTTTTTGAGGCAGTGATCACATCGCTCAGACTCATCCCAAACCCCATCAACACGATGGAGAGTTGAAGAACCGGAGAGGTATAGCGATGAAGGCTCGCATGTTTAATTTTGAACAACGAAAAGATCAATCCTGCCAAAAGGGCAATTGCCGGCGACATAAACGGCAGAAAACAGAGACAAACAAGAATGGCATAGAGCCAATTATGAAATGCTTCTCTTTTACCTGACAACTCGATCCTGCTCTCTGCTTTTATTCCTTCCATATTTTTTTGCACAAAAATAACATTATGATATAGTATATGCAAATACCAAATTGTCATATACCATAACACCAGGTTATAAGAGAAGGATCATCCGGGAGATATACTGAAGTTTATCTAAATGAGTCGAATCGGTTATGCAATTAAAATTTGTAATTCAGCAGGAATTGTGTAAAACGTTCTGCCTGGAGGCTTGTGTGTCCTATTTTTAGTGCAATACGAAATTTTCGGGGAAGAGTAATGCCGGTTACCTGTACCATTACAAGTGTCTTGAGGTAGAGTTCGTTCTGAACAGCCTTCTCGGAGACAATGGCCAACCCGTTGAAGTCGAGTAGAAAGTTCTTGATCGACTCAGTACTTCCCAGGTGAATCGGCGTGTTGAGATCCTCAAAACGAATCTGATGCTGGATAAAAAGCTGTCTGATCACTTCAAGGGTGCCGGAGCCCTCTTCCCGCAACACCAGGGGTATTTGAAGCAAATCTTCTTTGCTAATCGTCCCTCGCCGAGCATATAGGCTATTTTTACCTGCCACCACAATCAGTTCGTCGTGCAAAAAGTCACGATAGCGTATACCTGCCTGCGTGGAGAGGTTTTCGACCAGGGCAACGTCGATCCGGTTGTCGAGCAGCTGCTGCTCCATCTCAAACGAGTTGCCGCTCATCAGGTGCAACTGAATGTGGGGGTAACGCTTGTGAAATGAGGCCATCACCCGGGGAATCACATATTGAGAGATGGTGGAGCTGGCACCGACCATGATCTCACCCGACTGCACGTTGTGCAGTTCCCCGATTTCAAAATCGAGGTTACGATAGAGCTGTGCAATCTCCTTGAATGCATGGTACACTCTCTCCCCGGCTCCGGTTAGGTAGATCCGGTTGCCTTTCCGTTCAAAAAGGCTGATGTCGTAACGTTGTTCCAGCTCCCGGATGTGCCGGGAGACAGCCGGCTGACTGATGTGCAGCACCTCTGCTGCCTTCGAAAAGCTCAGATTCTCTGCCACCAAAAGAAACACGGTATCCCTGTAATCCATACGTTTGTTTTACGATGTTTTTTCAACAACCATCTCTGCTCACGGACATCGTTAGGGGTCGGACGTATAATGTTCCGATCTATTTTGATGCTGTGTGACCGGGAGCAAATTTACTGATTAAAAAACTACTTAAAAAACCCACACCAAATATCAACACTGTTCCGAATACAATTATCAGGTAACTATGAAACTTCGTCTGTCCGCTGAGTGTCATCCAGAATATGACCGCGATACCACATACCACACCTGCAAGTGCATGGATTCCTTTTGGTTTCCTGGATATATAGCCCAGCAAAAACAAGCCCAGCATGCCCCCACTGAAAACTGAAGCCAGGCTCCACCATGCATCGAGCGTACTTTTTACCGACATCATGGCCAGGCCTGTGACAACACCCAGGATTCCGAATAAAAACGACATGCTGTACAGTACCGTCATTTTCTTTTTTTCGGTCAACTCACTTTTTCCGCGCTCAAAAAAGTCGGTCAACACAATTGTTGCAGAGCTATTGACGCTGGTAGATACCGTGCTCATCCCAGCCGAGAAAATGGAAGCAATCAACAAACCGGTTACCCCGACCGGTAGATGATTCACGATAAAATAGGGAAATACGTGATCGCCCGTGATATGATCAGGCAATAAATTCGGTTGAACCTTGAAATAAACAAACAACGCTGTACCGATGATGAAAAACAAAAAGCTCACGGGCAGGTAGATCATTCCACCGAACAGCGCAGAAAACCGGGCGCTTTTCTCACTTTTCGTACTTTTATAGCGTTGTACATAATTCTGATCAATTCCATAGTTCTGCAAATTAATGAAAATCCCATAAATAAAGGTCACCCAAAAAGTGGGAATATCCAGCCTGTTGCCAAATGAACCGAGGGAAAATTTGTGATGGACTCTTCCCACCTCAAAGAACTGCGTCCATCCCTCTGGCAACGAAACAATCAATATCACCGCGCTCGCCAGGGCTCCAACAATCAAAATGATTCCCTGAATGGCATCCGTCCAGATAACAGCCTTTATTCCACCCAACACAGAATAAACCACAACGGCCAGGCCGGTGACAATAATGATACCGGCAACACTCCAGCCCAGCATAAAGTGCAACGCCAGGGCCAGTAGAAACAAAACGGATCCGATGCGGGCAACCTGAGTTAAGAGATAACATATGGCAGCATAAGCCCTTGCCCAGTATCCAAACCGTTCTTCCAGAAAACTATAGGCAGAAATGCTGTGAATGTTCCGGTAAAATGGGACAAAGTATTTTGCAGCAATAAGAGATGCAACGGGAATAGACAAACTAAAGACAAACGAATTCCAATTGCCGAGATAAGCACTCCCGGGCAGTGCCAAAAAACTGATGCTGCTCAAATAGGTGGCAAAAATGGACATGCCTGCCACAAATCCCGGTATGGTACCTCCACCCCGGGTATAATCGGAAACATCTCTGTTCTTCTTTACGAAAGAAACACCAAAAAGAACAGTTCCAAATGTAAAGAGGAAGAAAATGGCAATATCGAAGAAATGTATGTTCATGGATACCGTTTTTTAGGTGTTCATTGCCTGTTTCATTCCGGCATCTATCCGCTCAAGTCTTTCAACCAGAATATCACGTTCTCTCTTCTCAAATTTTTGAAATGGCTCTGACATGGTATCACTGCAAATCCCCTTCAGCTCCAATGCTGTTTTTAATCCTTTCAGATAGCTGGAACCGTATCTCCCCACGGAATACAGAGAATTGCTGATTTCCATTACAACGGCTTGAAGTCGTCCGATTGTTTCAAAATCTTTATTTATTGCTGCTTTATAAAGATTAACATAAAGTTCCGGGTAAAGATTAGCCCCGCCATTGACACCACCATGACCACCCATAAGAACGGTCTCGGCCATCATCTCTTCCGGCCCCACGAACAACGAAAAAGGCCTCTTTTTAAACGAGTAAAGCAGCTTTTGAAAATAAACTCCGTTGGCTGAACTATCTTTCAATCCGATAATCCGGGGGTTTTCGGCCAACGCAAGTACGGTTTGGTATTCAATATATATTTTCACATTTGCAGGCATATTATACAAATACAAGGGCAAGGCAATATTGGCTGCCAATGTTTCGTAATACCGCAGCAACTCTGCCTGTCCGGGAATATAATAGTAGGGCGGTGCTGCTACCAGAGCACTCACTCCGCAACGTGCTGCATAATCAGCCAGCCCGGCACTCTCTTCAATAGATGTATCGGTTATCCCCACTAAAACGGGTATCCTGGAATCAACTTTTTCACAGGTCGCCTTTATCAGTTCTTTTCTTAATTTATAACTCAGATTCTGGGCTTCCCCTGTGGTTCCCAGCAAAAAGATACCCGAAACACCCCCCTTGATCACGTGATCTATCAGGTTGTTTAATCCGTTAATATCCAATATGTTGTTTTCCGAAAGAGGTGTCACCAACGGCACGATGATCCCTGTCAGGGAGGTTGAAAGATTGTGTTGCATATAAATGGTATGTTAATGATAACCAAAGCTTAAAAGCAGAGGTTGAAATATTATTCAGACATATTTTTGATATAGGGTAGATTGATCAGGTTGTTGAATCTGTAAAATGATTCGGCATTGGTACGTAAAAACATCCTTTTTTCTTCTTCCGAAAGCAGATCTGATTTTAGCACAAAATCATACGACATTTTGTAGGTGATCGCCGTGATGGTCCTCGGGTAATCGGAACCCCACATCAGCTTGTCGAACCCCACCAGCGAGGCTGCCTCCCTTATTGCCATTACCGCCCCCCTGAAAGGATAAAACTCATCGTGGAACAACCAGGTGATGCCTCCCGATTCGATCATTACATTCTTGTTCCGGGCCAGTTTAATCTGTTCCTTCCATCCGGGACGGGTAACCATGCCAAAATGACCGATGGCGATCTTTAAATCAGGAAATTCAGCAATTATCTCCTTCATCTCTGAAACCTGTGTCTCTCCGTCAGCCAGATCTATCGATAAAATTACCTGCTGCTTCTCCATCAGCGCCAACAGCTGCATCAGTTCATCCGTTGTCAGATGTACCCTGCCTTCGGGCAACAAAAACCGGTTGGCAGGCAGCTTGATCGCTCTGAAACCCTCCCCGATCAATTGTATGGCATGCTGCAAATATCCTTCTCTGCGGACATCTACCAACCCACAACAGAGAAATCTGTCGGGATACTTTTGCTGTACCTCCCGGAGATAATCGTTCTGCAGGCCGTCTATATACTCCTGGGTGATCACTGCTGCAGAGACCTGTGCATAATCCATGTTGGATAAAAAGATCTCGGCCGTATTTCTTCCATCCACAATAAAAGGCGGTAACATTTGACGGATTTCTCCCATAAACAGCGATTTTCCATTGTCAAGGGATCTGATCTTCTGTCCCTCGACCACCGCATCCTGCCGGAGCCACAAATGAGCATGGGCATCAATGATTGTATAGTCCATATGGGTTAAAACTCAATGAATATTCTGAACACTTTTCCGGCATTTTGCGACCAGTAGACCAATGCCTCTTCTGCCTTTTCAGGAGGATAGATGCCGCTGATGAGTGTTTCGGGGATGTTGTTGCGTTTCACATATTCCATCACCGCCCGGAAATCCTCCGGCAAGGCATTGCGTGATCCTCTGATATCCAGCTCCTTTGAAACAAAGTACTTCGTCTCAAAGGAAACCTCCGACTTGGCATAGCCAATACAAACTACCCTGCCGGTAAAGGCAACTTCGTCGATCGCCATGCGGTATGTTGCCGGAGCCCCCACAGCCTCAATAACCACATCTGGTCCCATATTTTGTGTGATTTCCATCAGGATCGAATGCAGATCCTCCGCCGCTGAGTTGATCGTATGCAGGGCTCCCAGACTTTTGGCCAGAAGCAGTTTTTCATCGTCAATATCAACCGCGATCACACGTGCACCGCGGAGTGCAGCCCGGATAATTGCTCCTAGCCCGATCATTCCGCAACCGATCACCATCACGATATCCAAATCGGTGACACTTGCTCTCGAGACTGCATGAAAACCCACACTCATTGGTTCTACCAATGTAAGGTGGAGACTCGAAATGGCATCGTCGGCAATCACCTTCTGCCAGGGGACTGCGATGTACTCGCTCATCGCTCCGTCGCGCTGTACACCGAAGGTCTGGTTGAACTGACAAGCATTGGTACGTCCGTTCCGGCAGGAGGGACAAATTCCGCAACTGGTGTAAGGATTTACCGTACAACGCATCCCTTCTCTAATGGTATCGGGGACGCTGTCGGTGGTCTCTTCCACAATGGCACTGATCTCGTGACCGGGAATGACCGGCAACTTCACCATCGGATTTTTACCGAGAAAAGTATTCAGGTCGGACCCGCAAAAACCGACATATTTTATTTTCAACAAAACCTCTCCTTTTTGCGGTACAGGTTTCATTTTTTCAACCAGGTGGACCTGGTTGATGCCTGAAATATTTACTGCTTTCATCTTTCTATTTGTCAACTATTTAACCACGTATCCCGCAGGCGGGGTTCCAGTATTTTCCTCACATCCTCCAGCAGCTCTCTGTCTAGAGGCTCATTTGCCCATGCAATATTCTTCAGTACCGATGATGAACGCGTGGTACTGAACAGGGTGGTAGCAATCCGCGGATTAGAGACAGCATACTGAACAGCCAGCTTTTCGATACTTTCCCCTTTGCTTTTACAAAAATCCGCCGCTTTTTTACAAATGATCTTCAATTGTTCGGGGGCGGGATGCCAGTCGGGTGCCCCTCTTTCGGTCAGTAAACCCATTGAGAAGGGAGATGCGTTGATTACTCCTACATGATGTTGTTCAAAAAAATCAAGATAGTCTGTCAACGAATCATCATTCAGCGTGTAATGACAGAAGGACAATACACTTTCCACGGTACCCGCAGGTACATGTTCAATCACGTAAACAAAATGACGCAACGTCAGGTTGGTGATACCCACATGCTTCACGATTCCTTTATCTCTTAGTTCCACCAATGCCGGTAATGTTTCACGACACACAAGATCCAAATCGGCAAACTCAATATCGTGTACATTGATCAGGTCGATGTAGTCCACGTGCAGCCTTTCCATACTTTCGTATACGCTTTCAATGGAACGCTTTGCGGAGTAATCCCACATATTTTTGTTCTCTTTTCCATAGCGCCCGACTTTTGTCGAGAGGTAATAGCGGCTCCTGTCGATTTTCTTCAACGCTTTTCCAAGGACGGTTTCAGCCTTAAGATGGCCGTAATAGGGCGAGACATCGATAAAGTTGATGCCGTTATCCACAGCCGTATGTACTGCCTCAATCCCCTCTTCTTCCCTGAGAGAGTGAAAGACTCCTCCCAGTGAAGATGCTCCGAAGCTCAGTGCGGAGACTTTCATTCCGGTTTTTCCAATTTCTCTTTGCTCCATCGGTTTATTGCATTATTCGGTTTATTGCATTATTTTTTCTGATGTTTTTCACCAAAATCGGTTTGTTGCCGCTCCACCTCATCCAGGACTCTTCTTTTTTCCTCTTCACTGAGTTGTTCCGATGAACGTCCATTCCTTGTGGATGCACTTCCCTGAAAGCTTTCGCCTTCTTCCAGATAATTCAGCCGAAATAAAGGGGAGACACTTTCTATTTCTATTTCGGCAGGTGAAGGGGCATGGGTACCTTCGAACAGTACACGGGCACTTATTTTTATTTTCCCCGGAGTTTTGGTGGAACGCACCAACAGCGGTGCCGAGCCAAACTCAACTGCACGGGGATTGGCACTGATAGCTGCTCCCCCAACAATCGTTCCCTCCCCTTCCACGGAGAAGAAAATTTGTTCTTTCGCCAGCCTTCGTACATTGCCATTATCATCGGTCACCTCTGCCACAACGACCACGAAATCGGACCCGTCGGCAACCAGTGAAGTACCTTCGTTGTCAACGTATAGCCGAAGCTTTGTGGATCGCCTCGAGGGCATCTTTTTGGTCCTGGCCACCACCTTTCCATCTATCAATCCTTCGGCCACGATGCTTACTTTTTGCCAGTTTTTCTGTACATAGCTATATTCTCTCATTTCCCAGAAATCAAATACATCCTTAAACACCAGCGGTGCATAGGGAATTCCCCTGGTAACAGTTTCCACTTTTTCCAGCAGGGTGTCTGTCTCATAAACAATGAGCCGCACCGAATCGCAATTGCTGAAAACGACCACATCTTTGCCGGAGAAAGGAGTAATCTCATGGGCGATAAATACCATGGGACCTGTCTCTGCCACGGGATGGGAAGTGTGCGGATCTACCTGACTCTTAAACATCTGAAAGGCATACTTTGGCTGACGAAAAGCATCAAAAATCCCCCCGAAGTAGGGATCGGGGTGATACCCGCGCTGATGATCGAACGGATGCCATTGTGCGCCACCGATAAACTGTCCGGTAGTATTGAACATGGCACCATAGGATTCGGCCAGCGAGAGGGCTTGCACCAGTTGAGGCTGCTCACCCCAGCTCCTGGATGCCCTGTTGTTGTTATTGTGTGCATACCAGTCATCCACATTCTCTCCAAATTCACGCGTAAAGATACTCTGTTTTACCTTACCTTCGTCATTTGGCCATCCATAAACCAGCCCATAATGATCCGATACACCCTCGGAATGAAGATCGCCTGCCGCAACCGGTGCACCGGGATAGGGATACTCCTCTTTTGTGATTTTCAGTGCCTCCAGTGAGAAATCGAGCGGAAACCGGGTTTCATTTAAAATAGGCTCCCAAACGAGCACGGAGGGGTGATTTCTGTCACGTCGAATCATTTGCCGGTTATTTTGCTGCGCCAGACGTCCGAACTCCGGATCTTTATTCCAGTACTGCCATCCGGGTGTGGCCACAATGACAAACATGCCCAACTCATCGCATGCGTCCATAAAGGCGGGGTCCTGCGGATAATGAGCAGCACGGATGATTTCACATCCAGCATCGCGCAGTTTTTTTGCATCCCGCCAATGCTGTGAATTAGGAACCGCATTGCCCACATAGGCAAAGTCCTGGTGCCGGTTGGCTCCGATCAGTTGACCATAAGGTTTCCCGTTAAGATAAAAGCCATCCTTTCCCCGGAACTCCGCACTCCTTATGCCAATACGTGTCGTTCCGCCGTCCAAAGGCTTATCTCTTTCCAGCACCCTCGAATTGATCCGATAGAGGTATGGATTTCGGGGCGACCACAGGTTCGGATTTTCGAGGGTGATTTTTTGTTTCACTGTTTTATCCTTCCCCGGACCGAGCCGCACCTGACTCCTCTCCGACTTTAACACATTGCCTCCGGCATCGCACAGTTCGGTCAGTAAAACAACACTTCTGGTTTTGACATCGTTGTTTTCAATGTCGGTATCGATAAATATATCGGCACTTTTTTCACCAATACGATCAAAATGCACAAACACCCCGCCACCTGCAACCTTGTTTGCCTCCACCGCATTGGTTATGGCAACCCTCGATTTGGCAATCAGCCATACATCCCGGTAAATACCTCCGTGATAGGCAAAGTCGAGGGTATATTGTGGCTTTCCCGGCGGATAGCTCTTGTCGTCGCTGTTATCGGCATACAGCGCCACCAGACAGGTATCACCCGGCTGCACACCCGCATCGGTGAGTGATACAGAGAATGGGAGGTAGCCACCAATATGCTCTTTCACCTTCTTCCCGTTGAGATAAACGACGGACCTGCCCATGACCGCTTCAAACCAAAGAGAGAGTTCCCTGTTTTCCAGCGAAGAATCAACGACAAAGTGTTTTCTATACCAGACAGGTCCCTGATAATTACGGCCACCACTGGCTTCAGCCGGCATCAGTTCAACGGTGTGAGGAGTTGAAACAATCTCCCAGTCGGCATCATCCAGTCCGATTGATTCGCCATATTCAATGTTTCCCTTTTTAAAACGCCATCCGGGATTAAAATTTTGGATGATCCGTCCACTCTCCCTCAATTCAAAAAAACCGGCTGCGGACGTTTCCGGTATGCTCGCCTGCAGATTGAACCGAACCATAAAGAGCAGAAACATTACAGACAATATCGCAAGACTCTTTCTCATATTTAATTCTTTAACATATTTATCACATCTTTCTCTCTGGAGGATGGCAGGACATTCATCTTGTGCAACTTCCCATCCACCAGCTCTGCTTCGACAATGGTATTTTCAGGTAGATGGAGCCTGAAGCATACATCCCACTCTTTTGACCAGGAGGGAAAAAGGAAGATCTTCTCATCTGCTGTCTGCACAAGCATCTCCTGCAGGCCAATCATCCCACTTCCACCCCAGTTATGATCGGGTGCCCAATCAAACCCGGGACCCCAGAAAGCGGGAAAACGAAAAGGACCATCGGCCATTTTCAACAATGTCAGTCGCTTTGCCTCCTCCGTCAATCCAAGGCATGCGGCAAAAATATTATCCTGTTTCCACCCTACATGGCTCCTGAAACGAATCATATCCGGATCATACTTATAGGTATTGATAGCCAGCTCCAGATCCTCTTTTCCAATCCCGTAGCGCCGCCATGGAAATACCGGATATAGTTGCGGTGATTCCACATTGTTG
Source organism: Proteiniphilum sp. UBA5283 (assembly GCA_002408485.1). Taxonomy (GTDB): domain Bacteria; phylum Bacteroidota; class Bacteroidia; order Bacteroidales; family Dysgonomonadaceae; genus Proteiniphilum. The sequence goes on from DHSP01000006.1 coordinate 14,719, forward strand.
ATCCTCTCCCACAACTTCGCCGGGGCAATCATCTCTTTTCCATTCACCACGCGGGTTGTGAGCGGCGGAATACGGGACTGCATCTTTTTCCACCTCTCCTTGTCCACCGGGTGATTCTCAAGCGCAATCAGCTTCTCCAGCACTACGTGTAATGCCGAAACTGTCGAAGCAGCGTTATATGCCATCTTGTAGGTTTCGCATGCCGTACCGGGATAGAGTATCAGGTGACCGTTCTCATCCCTGGATTTAGCTCCTCTTTGCATGGCAAGAAGCGTATAATGCTCATCAAAAAAGGTGAGGCAACTCTCTATGAACGGAATATATCTGGTAATATTGCTATCGTTGTATGCGTTTGTTTCCAATATCATCAGACAAAACTCCAGCACCGTATCCCACTGATACTCCAGCCAGGCATTATACTCTATTCCCCTGTCAAAATAGGAGGGCCTTTTCCAACCATATTCACTCGGATTGGGCAGGCCGAAGTTTTCCATCTGTTCGGTAAAACAGGCTCCCTCGTGGCCCCAATAGATTTGCGACCTGAGTTCTGCATTCTTCAAAAGACGAAGATAGAAATCGAACTGAGCGAACATCATATCATAGTCTCCGCTTTTCAGCATGGGGAAATATACCAGCCGCTGATTCTGTGCCGTGAACGTCCCCCCGCCCCATTTTCTGTAATCGGGAGTAAATGCCTGCGCTGAATCCACAGCGGAGGGATCGAATGTGAATAGGCCACCGTTAAATTTTGTGGGATAGCACCCATAGGCATTGCATCCCAACATGTAACGGAAAAGCTGGTAGTTTCTTCCGATTTTCCAGGATGCGGATTCCTTTTTTTTCCTGTCGACGATGATGTAACTTCTTTCCCAGAACTGTTTCCACCATCTTTCCGTTTCCAGTCTGGCTGACGGACTGTATGCCCGTGCCGATATGTTGTTTAAACCCTTCATCCAGTCGGCAACCGTCTCTTCCTGCTGGTTGTGCAGCGCTACATAAATACGATGTGTCGATGCCGGCCTTTTACTTCTGAAAGCCCAGTATCTGAAATCAGTATCCGCGTAGACATCGGTGCCCGAATGATTATACTGCAGGTTGTCTCCCCATAGTTTTCCACCGGAAATGAGGTTTCTTAACGGATTATAAAGCAGGGTTTTCACCGAGTCGAGCCCCTGTTGGGCTACCGTCACATCAAAGATAGTGGGGTCGTTGTTTTTGTGATAGAACGTGACAGCTCCCTTTTCCGGCTCCACGAGATCGCTCTTCGTATGTAAGCCGGCAGGTAAAGCCCATTTGTAGGAGTTCTGATTTCCTTCTCCCTTTCTGACTATTCTATCCTTGTGCCGCCAGTTTTCATAAAACACTTCAGTTTCAATTTTTTCGGGACTCGCTATCTCCAGATGGATTATCGGATTGAAGACATCAACCCAAACCCGGATTTTGGTGCTCCCTCCCGAAATTTCAATATTACCCTCCTTCAGCCTTAGCTCCTGCCGGAAGTTATGTTCTGTAAAAGGATTTGGTGTTAACCTAAGCCTTACGCGACCCAATTTAAGCAACGTGTTATTTTCGTCGAACGATCCACTGCGGGTGATATAAAAAAGAATATCATCATTCTCAGTCCACACGTTCAATCCGATATCTCCACCACCACAGGGCATCGATTCGTCGGAACCCGTGCTTTGGGTACGCCATAGGGGATTATACATGTCGATACCGACATGGCTCTGACGGTTCTCATCAGCAATTTTAACATGAGAAGACATGGCTGCAGCATGAGTAACTACTGTGGAAGAAGGGAAACAGTAAAAAGGCAAGCATGTAGCCAAACAAAAAAACAACAATTTCCAATTCATTTTACCAGTCATCAGTTCTGAAGGAAGAGACAGGAAGGCCCTCCGTGCCGTACAAATCCCCCTCTACATAATTCTCAAATGCGTAGCGTACAGCTACCGGATGCTTAACATCCTCAGATTGAACATATACTTTGCTTCTGTCGATCCAGGCTTTGGCAGGATAAAACACCTTGTCCTCACCAGCGACAGTAAAGTTGTTCAACTCCCCGTCTCGTGCGGTGAGCCACATTTCGGCCCTGTCGAAACTCAGCACACAGGTATCACCCTGGACCGACATCTCCTTATAAACGGGCGAATCGGCAGCAATTCCGTCAACATGATACGTTTTGGCCAGCGCTTGCAATGCAAGCCGTTCTCCCGCGACTCTTTTTTTTACCGGATGAATACCTTTCTCCATTCCTGCATCCAGCAATACGACCATTCCTGCATTTTCTATCTCTTTTTCCGCCTTCAGTTGTGCTTCCCGCAAATAGGCCGAGTTGATGACCTTTTCGCCTTCGGGGGTAATCAGTCCATATTCATAAGGTGCTATCTGACAATAATAAAACGGGAATGAACCTTGCCCCCACTCTGCCCGCCAACCCGCTACCATCGCTTTAAGCAGGTGTGTATAAGTTTCGTGGCGATCATAATTGGATTCTCCCTGATACCAGATCATCCCTCTTATGGCATACCCGGTCAACGGCGCAATCATCGCATTGTATAGTGTGGTGGGTGTTCTGTTTTTTTCGCGAATATCACTTTCATTTTCAGGTATTTCAACTTCCGGAAAAGAGGCCAGCATCTCACTACCCATCCATGACTCAACCCAGGAGCCGCCCCAGCTCGAATTAATGAGTCCTACGGGAACATTTAGTATCTCCTGCACCAGCCTTCCGAAATAGTAGCCGGTCGCACTGAACTCCCTTACTGAAACAGGTTCCGCAGCCGACCACTCGCCGCTAACATCCTCCTGAGGTACAATTGTGGAATTTCTTTTCACGGTAAACAACCTCAGTTCGGGGTTGGCAGATCGCAAGATATCCATGTTCGAATTCTCCACCGGCTGATTTTTAAACCCTTTCATCGGCATCTCCATGTTCGACTGGCCTGAACAGAGCCACACCTCACCGATTAAAATATCGTGGAGCGTAGTCCGGTTAGTCCCGGTACCTGTGGTAGCCACACTGCCCGAAGTAGTTGCACTGCCGGGGGCATTCCTCTTACCCTCTTCCTCAAAGGTAATGGAATAAGGCCCGCCGGCAGCCGGAGTTGCCACGCGTAACTTCCAGTTACCTTTTTCGTCCGACCGGGTAATATACTTTTTATTGTCCCATGAGGTGACGACCGTTATTTCACTGTTTTCGGATGATTTACCCCATAGTGGAGCGTTGGAGCGCTGTTGCAACACCATACCATCCGATATGAAGGCGGGAAAGCTGATTTCTTCAGAGAGCACCCATTGTGCCGAAAAGAGGAAGCCAATCAGGACGAAATATAAAATTCTGTTCATGAAATATGCATAACTTGAATTATTTATCGGATACAATCAATGTCAAGGGTCCAAGCAGTCCGGATGACTGTAATGGCTGATCGGCTATCCAGTAGGTAGCATTGGTCCATATATTATCGTCTTCAACCTCACCATCGCCGACTCCCTTTATCCTGTTAGCCCATCCGTTTACAACCCTTATATTCAATTTGTTTTCTCCTTTTTGCAAAGCTTTGGTTATGTTCACCCTATTGGGATATGTCCATGCCGTACCACAATGAATATTGTTCACATACACATCTGCCATATCAGGCAGATTACCCAAATCCAGATAAATCTTCTTATTCTCCGGTTTCATGTCGGACTGAAAAACCGTACTGTATAGGGCGGTTCCTGAATAATAACGTATTCTTTTATCCTCCTCCTTGCTCCAGTCGAACAACTCTTTCCGGCTAATTTGGAGTGCGGAATCCCGCTCAAAGCGGATATCCCATTCCCCTGTAATCAAGACAACCTGCTCTTCGGCAATATGACTCTCCACAGACAGTTCTGAAGTGGATATTCCTGATGCATAATAATTTGAAGTTGTTTTAGCTGAAGTCGCCTTATCGGAAATGGTACCCGTTTCAACCGAACTCCCGGAAAGGGAACTTCTAAAAACAACAAACAGCGATTGATAGGGAGCGAGATCAAGATTGATGTGTGTCCGTTTATCTTTAACCATCCACTTTTCCGCATTCTCCCTTTCTCCCGTCACCGGATCCCAGAGCTCGGGCTGCCTGTCTGCACATCTGAAGGAGATATTCAGATTACGGTACTCCTCCTTCTGATTGGAGATAAAATAAATATCCACTTCCTTTCCTGCACGGTGAGTCCATGCGATCTCTTCCTCCCCGTTCAGATCAAGATCCCTTTCCAGGCCAAACCGACTTAAATCCGGACTGTTATAGGGCAACAGGTACTCATCCGGAACCGACCAGATACGATCCGTGAGCTCTTTTAGTCGCTTCTCATTTTTACTCATCCCTGTTTTACCGTTGTAACCGGGTACCTTGACGGGCCTGTCACCCAATAACACCGTGACCCCTTTTTCCTGAATCTCTTTTATCTTCTCGGCCACCTCAATGCTCATAAACTCACCATGGGGCGACAACGGATAGGGTTTCGGCAATATCAGCACGGAGTATTCCATGCCTCCTGACGTAACAAGCTTCCCGTTCCTCATATGAGAATAGTTTAACAACACATCCTTATTAAACGAATCATACTTGTATCCCTTCAATGCATCAATCCACGCCCCGGCATCGGACACTCCTGCCGAGTGAGTCACCCCTACCGGTTCAACCCTCAGCGGTTGTCCTTCGTTCGCGAGACGTTCTTTTTCCAAATTGACTTTCTCCTCACCAAAGATTCCGGGAAGAGAGTTTACCAGTCTCTCCGGAAGGAGCGCTCTACGGGGAGTCTCCTCGCCGGTAAACAGGGCTATATCAACCACCGGTTTTCCATGCTGAAGCATCGTCTGGCTTCGTTTGATATAATCAACCCACGCTTTACCCTGACCCCACCATGTCTGATCACGCTGAAAATAGAGGCCGATGCCATCGAGGGTAACGCCGGGATATTTATCGACATAAGGATTATGCACATAGACATGATGGAATATCTTATTCAGTCCAAGCGCATAATTTCTGTCCAACAAGGGTTTAATCATTCTCGGATTCTCGTTCCACATAGTACGGAGCTGCGTGAACCCTTCGCCCTGAATAATATTTTTCCCGTAGATATGCGCACCGGAGATGGCATCCAGCATGTCGTTAAACTTATCGTGTGTGGGACTGTTCAGCCAGAACTCACCCATGGGCCTGTCGACCTCCCTGTAGTGCATCATCCCGTCGCTCACCATGGTGGGTGATACGCATTCGGCCGACAGTTCGCAATCATAATCGCGTGCAAATTCTGAAACGGTTGCATAAAACACATCCACCACCAGTTCAGCAACTGTCTGCCGTATATCGTGCAGCACAGCCTCCGTCGTTTCTGCGCTGCCTACCGGAATACCGGTATAAACCAGCAGATAAGGGAAAAGATCGTAGCCCCTGCGCTTCCGGAACTCGGTGAGGAAATTTACCGACCAGTTCTGGCTGCCACACTCCCAGCTGTCTACGTGCATATACTTCAACACCCTCCGTGCCAGTACAGGGTCGGTTTTTTCAAAAGCAGCGCCAAACCAGTTCTCAAGCTGAATTTTTACCGATTCTGAGCTGAACTTATCACACTCCAGGCCCCTGCCACCTCCTGCTGTTGCATTCATGTGGCCGGTAGAGGTATGTCCCATCCTTACAATTTTCCATTTACCTTCGGGCAACTTTGTATTCAGCAAATTGCCGTTCAGCGATGAGGATGGTATCGACACAATATCTTCCACAGCAATACAAACCTCATCAGGCAGTTCATCACCGGAGGTTCTTTTGCTTACCCGCCAGACGGAGCCGTTTTTCCCTTCAAACTGATCTGTTTTGGGTTCCCCCGAAAGGAAAATATGATCCACTTTCAGGTTAGGCCTCCACTTCGCAGCATCCAGATCTTCGGCACCCGGCTCGGTTCCCGACGGATCCCAGTAAAACCTGAAATAGCGTGCCTCGGTTGCGGGGATGGAATAGGTGAAATTTTCATCACCGTTTTGCCAACCCTGACGTGGAGGAACAAGCTGTTTTATCTTTCGAAAACTGATTCCATCATCGCTTGCATGGACGGACATCCGCTGCGCCTGAAAATTATTCCCTCCCGGTACAATGTGAATGGACCTGCTCAGGAAAGGCTCATCAAACGCGTATTGAATCCAGCACGGCTCCGAACTTCTGAAAGTCTCCGAACCCATCTTGTCAGCCAGGTAGCCGGGTGTCTTATCCCCGGTGCTGGAAGTAACCATCGGCCGCAGGTCATCGGTGGTGCGATAATCTTCAAACGGCACAGCGAAAAGTGCGATGTCCTGATAAAAACCCGCGTAACTCTCCGGTTGAGACAACAGGAGATTTTTCAGTTCTCCCCCATCCACAACCGTCTCGCTCCATACTACTTTCTGCATCGAGGTTTCGGGCGTGATCCAGGGACCTCCGGCCAAAGCAAATCCGTCACAGATATGCATCCCCATTTTCAGTCCCAGCCTGTCTGCCTCCTCCATGGAAAAACGAACCAGCTCCCACCATTCGGGGGTAAGCTGATCGTAAGCCGGAGAATATGCGAACGTCTTGTTCTCCGCGTTGCTTCTGATTGGCATCAGATATGCACCTCCAAGGCCAATATCGCGCATAGCCTCCAGGTCGGCAGTGATCCCCTCCTTCGACACGGCACCATACATCCAGTACCAAAATGTCCAGGGGTCCGTTTCACCAGGCTGAGGATTACTGAACTGCTCCTCAAGTGAGACCTTCTGAGCCACGCTGACGCATCCTCCCGGTATCAGCAGCAGGAGAAACAGTGCGATAATATTTATTTTTTTTACGGTAACATCCATATTCTAAACAAGTCTTTGCTTACACTCTGCACTATCCTGTTAATTTGCAAACTTCCAAACACGCCAACCTATCAACTTAGAAACTTACTAATTCAAGTTTCGCATGGCACCTATAGGGCTACCCCCCCGACTTGCAATACCTTGCGAGGTCTAATCTTTAGCTCTATCTATCCCAATCCGATGGAGATGCGGGACTTAAGTTACAAACCTACAAACCTGAACACAACAACCCCCTCTCTCTCTCCAGCGGCCCATACAGGCTGCGATGAGGGGCCTATCAGGTCTGTCGTGTTCACCTTATTGCGCACAGGTGGTATGACATCAAGTATCGTTAATCCGCTTTCAGGAAAGGTATAAAGTAGTTTATCCCTGCCATCACGCGGCTGATATACACCCATATAGGCGTCAGGAGTTCTGTTATCAATAGAGATTGTCCCCTCCTCAGTCTCGATATTCATCCATTTCGTATTCGAAAAATATCCCTTGAACTCGGGATAAGTAAACGATTCCCCGGGAATGGGGTCGTTGTACTCATTCTCCCAGAGGCCGTAGACGGCTCCATGCAGTCTGTTTTGCCAGACACGGTAGGGGCCGTCGCCAAGCCACCTTTTTCCTCTGACTTTGTTTTCAGGATAATCAAACTGAATACCCATCATATCCACCACTCCATCGAAACGATATCTGTAGTTCAGGCGGAGCGTTCCATCGGGCATCACGCACCATTCCGCTTTTTGCATATTTCCCAGCTTGTAGTGAACATGAAGGATCATGTTGTTTCCCTCCTCTTCTACATACAAAGTATCCAGACGGCCGGCGTCCTCAAATTTCACATAGGTTCTTTCCTTGCTTCTGGCATCCGGATCGTCATGATTGTAAAACTGGTCGAAAGATCTGTCGCCCCTCCGCACACCGTAGAACCTGGGGCCATTTCCAAATGATATTTTCCGGCTGTTCACGCTGACCTCTTTCAACAATCCATCCTCCTTACTGAATGAATAGGATCTGCCTGAAGCGGAAAAAACAATCATTTCTCCCTCGTTGCTGACGGTCGGCTTGTTGCCTCCTGTACTTACAGGGTCGGTGGCGATCATTTCTTCTTTAATCGCCCAGCTCCAGCGCCATAAGTCCTTACCTGACTTATCTACTACAGTAATAAACAACCCGTTCACTTCCTTGTTGAACGATGGCATATTTATCAACAGTGTACCGTTTGAGTGGGGGGCTATATTGCTTCCTTTCTGTTCTCCGCTCCTTATGATTTTCACCTTATCTCTTGAATTTTCCAAAGATGGAAAAGCAACCTGCTCCCACCGGAAGGTGCACTCATTCAGATTGGTGAAATCGTACCTGTTTTCAATTGTCAGCTTGCCGTCAAATTCACGCTCTATCTCCTTGTTCATTATCTGTACAGGCGACCACACCTCTTTCACCGTGTAAAAACTACCCTCTTTTTCGTGATGCGGGCCCAGGATTCCGTCAGCTCCCCAGTTACCCTGATTGTCGATGAATCCTCCTTTGTCGACCCTTTTTACTCCCTCGTCGGCAAAAACCCATAAGAATGCACCCGCAAAACGGGAGTGGTTGCGCATCAATTCCCAGTAGTCGAACAACCCTGCGCCATGGCCTCCATCATACAACCCATGCAATATTTCGGTCGGCATAAATATCTCAGGAAGCCTCATATACTCCTGCGTCTCGCCATAGGAGCGGTAATGCATGGTTTCAAAACCGCCGAAATTTCCCTGAGGGTGCAATACCGGCCGTTTCTGCGGATCCCACAGATGAAACTCACCATCCAGTTCCGTGTTCCACCCTTTTTCGTTGCCATTGCTCCACCATACCACAGAGGGGTGATTCACATCGCGTGTAACCAGCGATTCTATCAATTTTTTTCCGGTGGGTGTATCATATTTTCCGTGCCATCCCGCAAGCTCGTCCATCACATACAGTCCCAGCTCGTCGCAAGCTTCCAGGAACTCGGGATCGGGAGGATAATGGGAAAGGCGCACAGCATTCATATTCATCTCTTTGATCAGGCGCACATCCTCATAATTTTTCTCGCGGTCGAGTGTTCTCCCTGTCTCGGGACGGAAGCTGTGACGGTTAACCCCTTTGATGGTTACCTTCGTTCCGTTGATATACAATCCGTCGCTTTCCCGCACTTCGATGGTTCGAAAACCAAACTTCTCGCGAGTCTGATGCAGTACTTTGTTGTGTTCATCCAGCAGGCTGAATTGTGCAGTATAAAGATGGGGCGTTTCCGCTGTCCATAATTCTGGTGAAGATAAATGCGTACTGAGCGTAAAGCGGTCGCTCCCGTTTCTCAGCGAAGAGCTTGTCTCGTCAACTTTTTTGCCGTCAGCTGTGAAAATTTCTGCCAGGATGCTCAAATTCCCGGGTGCTGCCTTGCCAAGATAGCATTCCGCCACAAAAGCACCGTCGGCCTTTGCATTGATAGCCGTTCTTTTCAGATGGATGGCCGGCTTGATCTCTAAAAATACCGGCCGTATGATCCCACCAAAATTCCAGAAGTCGGCCCTCCGCTCAGCAAGATTCACCGAAGCATTCTCCGACTCTTTTTTCACCGATACCTCCAACAGGTTTTTTGAACCATATCGCAGCAGATCGGTTACGTCGTATGAAAAACGGTAGAATCCTCCCTGATGTTTCGGTCCCGCCTTTACACCGTTTATCCTGACCTCGGTATCGGTCATCGAAGCCTCAAAAACCAGGCCGATATGCTTATCTCTCCACTCCGCGGGTAAATCAAATTCATATTTGTACATCCCCTCCTCTTTGGCAACCCCTTCAGGAAACGCTTTGCCATAGAAAGACATCCCATACTGAAACTGGCCGAATCCCTGTGTCTCCCAGCAGGAAGGTACCTTTATTTTGGACCATTCCCCGGCGTTCATTCCTTCAGAGACCAGAAAATCCCATTCCACCGCATCGGAGGCACCCTTTCCCGACAGATACCTGATAACTGTCTGCGGAGTGTCATTTTGCTGTGCATAAAGTGAAAAAAAATGAGTGCACAACAATAAAATAGCAATATTAAAAAAATGTCTGATTCGCATACGAATAACCCTGAAATTATATCCTGTTTTTGAAATGACGCAGATTATCTGTTTTTGTACCCGGAAATCCGGAAGCGCAGCCGCTGTTCTCTCTTTTCCACAGCATATCTGGTCAACACTCCCGGGCCGCAGCTGCTGTTGCCCAGTCCCATCTGAATGGCATCGATCGACAGGATGGTTTCTGCACGGGGTGCAAGTCGATGGCTGTGTCTTGCACCGACAAGGTCTGTCGCCAGATAGTGCAGCGCAGAAGCCGAAAACGAATTGTCAAGCGCTGTGATGCTTACTCCGCTGCCCTTGTCGTCTCTCAGCGTGAGTTGCCGTATTTCTTCCCTGTTTCCATTCTCCTGTGGAAATGGATAGTTTACAAATTGATCCGTTACGGTTGATTTCCAACACCCTACAAAGGCCGATTCTTTACGATCCCTATAGTTTTCATGGGGTCCAAGTCCATACCACGTATAATTTTCAAGTGCGCCATTCAGCGACAACACAATGCCGAGACGGGGCAGTTCGGGCAGTTCACCTTCCGGAATAAACCTGAACGCAGCATCGATGGAACCGTCACCCGAAATGGTGTAGACAGCGTGTGTCAGAACTGAGCCGTTTATATACCTGTTTCGTTTTGTGGTGGTGATCTCAATCCTGTTATCCTGCATTCTCCTCCACCCTGTTTCTTCAGTGGAAATAACCGGAACACCCATGCCATTTTTCTCCCAGTCGGCTGCCAGCCAGCTCCCAAACCCCCGGTCGTTATCCACCGGTGCGCGATAAGCCTGCGTGGTAAATTGTCCCGGCAGATCAGCGTTGGAGGCCAACAGCTCTTTCTCCGCATATCTCAGGGACGACAGCGTACCCGCTTTCATATCCCACTGCATGCTGAAATTGTCATTACCGATGCATAACACATCCCCTTCTGCCGACGCAACTATTTTTTCACTCAGCCGAGTATCCCTGTTGTTTCTTAGATCTGCCAGTCCATCTCTCAGCGTGAATTGTTCCCATGCTACCTCAAAGCCTTTCTCTGCCCAGGAAGTTTTTTCTTTCAGCAGAAAGCGCACCATCAGTTGAACATCACCCTCTGAAGGAATCGCTTTATCAGGCCGAAGATGAAATATGGCCGATTCTCCCGGAAATACCGAGGCAGGTTCCATTGTATGAACCTCTCTTTTTTCACCATTTACAGACAGAGTCCATTCGATGAGGTATCCGCTCAGGTCGGTATGATGGCTGCGATTTGTTACCTTAATCCGAAGAGGTTCCTGTTCCGTTAATTCAATCAACACCGGCTGATACACCTTCTTCACCTCCCAATATTTTGGAGTCACCGTGCGATCGGAAAAGACAACCCCATCCAGACAGAAATTATTGAGGTTGGGCCTGTCTCCGAAATCACCGCCATAGTTCACGATACGCTTTCCATCTTCTGCAGTGGTAAAGATACCCTGATCTGCCCACTCCCAGATAAATCCGCCCAGCATGCGCGGGTTGCTGTATATTTCATCCCAGTACTCCTTAAAGTTGCCCATCGCGTTGCCCATGGCGTGGGCATATTCGCTGGTAAGCACCGGCCGGTCATCATCTGTCCGTTCAGCGATGCTCAGCAGCCGCTCCCATCGTGCATTTTCGGCTCTCTCCCTGCTCTCCCCTTCGGGAATGTTGGGGTTGAGATACGCTTGTTGTAATCGCGGGTAGAAACGACTGATGATATCGACCGTTTCCGGGTCTTTCAGTTCATTCTGCGCTCCTTCGTAGTGAACGGGACGGGTAGGATCATAATCTTTCAGCCATGCCGATATAGCCGCGAAATTAAAGCCGTAGCCCGATTCATTCCCCATCGACCATACTACAACCGACGGGTGATTCCTGTCCCTTGCAGCCATCCTGATCGCCCTGTCCATGAATGCGTGGGTCCACTCTGTGTCACTGGCCAGCATTCCCCTCACTCCGTGCGTCTCAATATTGGCTTCATCCATCACATAGAGTCCGTACTCATCACACAACTCGTACCAGCGTGCCACATCCGGGTAATGAGCCGTACGCACCGCATTGATGTTTGCCTGTTTCATCAGCACTATATCGCGTATCATCCCCTCCTCGCTCATCACCTTTGCCGTGACCGGGTCATGCTCATGGCGGTTCACTCCCCGGAACCGTACCGGCTTGCCATTCACCAGGAAGCGCCCGTTTTCAATTTCAACACTCCTGAACCCCACACGCGTAGAGGCTTGCTCCACCACTCTGCCGGTAGAATCGTTCAGCGAGAGCACCAACGTGTATAGATAAGGGGTTTCGGCGCTCCATTTTTCGGGATTCTTTACTTTTGCGCTTAGCCAGGAGAACTTACGGATTCCTCTTTGCGGAAATCGATCGTTCATGATGGCAGCTCTATGGTCTGAATTGATAATGGAAACTACATCCTGTGATAAGATTGAATCCAAAACCGCATTGCCGGCAGCATCAAACAGGCGGGCCTCAATGGTATAGCCAACACCCGATTGTTCGCCATACACTGCAATCTCGGGGCTTATCTGCAGCGTGGCATCCTCGTACTCTTTATCGAGTAGCGTTCTGACACCAAAATCCCGAATCCGGACATCTTCTGTTGCATAGAGATAAACAGAGCGATGGATTCCCCCGAAACGCCACAT
>DHSP01000006.1:27489-29201 GCA_002408485.1 Proteiniphilum sp. UBA5283
CCCACTTTTCAGCCAGGGCGTGATCCTGAATTCAGAAGGCTCCATGCTCCCCTGGCTATAACCTACCCTCTTGCCATTTATCCAGACATAAAAAGCACTCTGCACCCCTTCAAAATGAAGAAACACCTGTTTATTTTCCCATTCTTCGGGAAGGGAGAAAGTACGGCGGTAGGAGCCTACCGGATTTCTCTCTGTAAAGGTGGTGTACGACTCTTTGGGTTCCTTCGTGACATGGGGAGGATCGATTTTGAAAGGATATCCCGCGCTAACGTATATGGGTGTTCCGAAACCATTTACCTCCCAGTTGGCAGGAACAGGAAAGCTGATCCATCCCGAATCATCAAAATCATTGCGGTAAAACTCTTTGGGCCTCTCCTCCGGGGCGGGTACCCAGTTAAACTTCCAAGGGCCGTTCAAAGAAAGCGTTCGGTCGTTCTTCACCCCAAGGTAAGGCGTAAAGGAAGCCCTTGCACGCTCTCTGTTTATCTGCAGCACATGTTGGTTTTCCCAGTCTCTTTGGCCAAAACCGGGAACCGCAATGAGTAGAAAAAGAAGTATACTGGAGGTGAATGTGAATCGTTTCATAATTTCAAATTAAGAATCAAGCGTAAAGAGTCAGGAGCCATGGAATCAATTTTTCAAACGTCCAACTATCCGAGCTACTGCACCGTTAAAGAATTCAGGTTTAAGCCCTTCATGTTTTCCGATGACAAAATAACCCGGTAGTGTCCCGCGTTAATAAAACCATCGGTGCTGGTGCTCAGTGTGCGCCATTTTTCAGGAGCCACCGGGAAAGTGATCAGGTCGTCCTTCAGGATTGTCCCGTCTGATGCAACAAGCCTGAATCGCACCTCTTTGGGACTATTGCTCACGTTCATGTAAGAGAAACGGAACGCGTAAATATTGGCCACGCCAGTCGATACGTCCCAGCTGATGGAACCCGGGGCACTCCCTGTAAAGTTCAACGACACTCTTTTGCGTACCTCATTGATCTCAACCTCTCCTTCAATCACGGCATCTTCTGCCGGATACACTGTAGCCAGTCTGCCATCATCACCCTCCGGAAGCGATTCTACAGGAGTTTTCGCAACCTTTTCCACATCGTTCCAGCTCCACCCCTCGGAAGGTGATGACGCTGCAGGCCTTATATCCTGATTGCGTGATGCAATGGCGATAGCGGAGATGAGCGCTTGTCCCGCTTTCACCTGAGGGAAAGATATTTTCAACGCCCCACCCTGCACCTTTGCAGTCAACACCTTCTTCAATGCACGGTCATGTCCCGATTCGGCCCAGATATCCAAATCACGGATATATACCGAGTCGTTCAGAGCCACATCAAACACCCTGTAACCTTCGCCATCCCGAATGCCTCCCGTTCCGTACCAGGGTTCTGTAAAATATAATTCCACCCTGTACTCTCCGTCCGGAAGCGGAAAATGGTATGCCAGCTCATGACGTCCGTACCGGAATTGTCCGAACAGCTTCCAGTTCCTCGTTCCCTTTATGGGATCATCGGTATATCGCTGGCTTCCCTGATAGGGATTCATATTCTCATATTTATCAGCCCAGGAGACAGAGCCCCAATGCTGATCACTTTTTCTCGCGATATCAGCACTCCACACCTGTCCATATTCATCCCGACAGGCGTCCCCTCCGCTGTTTACGCGATAGATATAGTGATACCCGTCCTCCCCCTTCAGAATGGGTCCGGC
>DHSP01000025.1:0-367 GCA_002408485.1 Proteiniphilum sp. UBA5283
TAGGTGGCTGTGCAACAGCTATGGCCTGCTGTCGTAATGGCTTAAGTGTCATTATGACCGAAGAAACCGATTGGATTGGTGGTCAGCTATCACAACAGGGGGTACCTCCGGACGAACATCAGTGGATTGAGACCCACGGCGCGCCGCTATCCTATCGCGAATTCAGAAACAGGGTACGCGACTACTACCGTCAAAACTATCCGCTTACGGAAGCTGCCCGCAACAGGGGCAACCTCAATCCGGGTGACGGCAGTGTCTCAAGAATCTGTCATGAACCCGGGGTAGCCGTTTCGGTATTGACCGACATGCTTGCTCCCTACCTCAGCTCCGGGAAACTGAGAATCCTCTTAAACTGTAAGCCCAAAAG
>DHSP01000025.1:568-3484 GCA_002408485.1 Proteiniphilum sp. UBA5283
GCATAATTCTAACCGGAGACACCTTTGTGGATGCAACCGAATGTGGAGATCTGCTTCCACTGACTGGAACAGAATATGTTACTGGGACAGAGTCTAAGAACGAAACCAAGGAACTACATGCTCCAGAGAAAGCAGATCCCAAAAACAACCAGGCCTTCACTGTCTGCTTCGCGATGGATTATCAACCCGGAAAAGACAACGTACAAGATCCTCCAAAAAAGTATAAATTCTGGAGAAACTATATTCCCCAGATGACCCCTGCCTGGTCAGGCAAGCTTCTTGATCTCACCTACTCTGACCCCAGAACACTGAGACCCAAACGTCTCGGATTTGACCCCACAGGCAAAGAGCTGGGTGGTGTACTCAACCTCTGGAACTACAGGCGAATCATCAATAAAGATAACTTTATTCCGGGCTCATACGATGGTGACATCACTATTGTGAACTGGCCGCAAAACGACTTTTTTCCGGGCAATATGATCGATGTTCCAGAACAGGAATTCCAAAAGAATGTGGAGCGTGCTAAACAACTGAGTCACTCACTCTTCTACTGGTTGCAAACCGAAGCTCCCCGTGAAGATGGCGGTATGGGCTGGCGAGGATTGAGATTACGCGGCGACATTATGGGCACAGAAGACGGTATGGCCAAATATCCCTATATCCGTGAGTCGAGACGTATCCGAGCAGAATTTACGGTATTGGAGGAACATGTAGGTGCAGAAAACAGGAGATTGGTAGCCGGAGACGTTGAAGGTAAACGCGCAGCCAAGTTTCATGATAGCGTAGGCATTGGGTATTATCACATCGACCTGCATCCCAGTTCCAACGGGATCAACTACGTTGACTTCCCGTCGTTGCCTTTCGAAATTCCGTTGGGAGCACTCCTGCCACAACGCATGAGCAACCTGCTCCCCGCCAACAAAAATATCGGTACTACCCACATCACCAACGGATGTTATCGTCTCCATCCTGTCGAATGGAGTATCGGCGAATCTGTAGGTCAACTGATTGCGTTTGCAAAGAAAACAAACATACCCTTCAGGGCCGTCAGGGAACATAAAAATCGATTGGCTGATTTTCAACAGATGTTGAACAAACAGGGCATAGAGACACAATGGCCTTAATCGGCCTAAAAGCTGACAGAATCGCCTAACTCATCCTAAAAAGAGCGTGAAAGAGTTCTCTTTCTGGATAAAATTTAAAGCAACAAAGTGGCAGCACCATGGAGTGTTGAAAGTATTGAATGAAAAGGACGGCAAAATTTTCATTTTTGAAAAATCAGTATTATTTTTAATAAACAATTGATTGTTGAGCAAACAACTACCCTACAAGTCATCCATCAACAACAAAAAATAAAAAAACAGCAGATGAAAACGGCAAGCTTCTTTATAGCCTCCTTCCTCTTTTTTCTTGTATCAAATATCCAAGCACAAACAGTTTATTATGATGCAGATCAGTTTCAACTTATCGGTAAGGTAACGGAACAGACTGAAACACGTTATGAACGACTCCCCGCCTATTTAAAAGAGACCTGCCGCCCGCCGGTATGGCATTTGGGGAAAAATAGTTCAGGGTTGGCAATACGCTTCAGAACCAACAGCTCTTCTATCTCGGCGAAATGGGAACTGTTGCAGGACAACCGTATGAACCACATGACGGATACGGGTATCAAGGGGGTCGATCTCTATGCGTGGGAAAAAGATCATTGGCAACCTATGAAGGCAGGCCTTCCAACAGGGAAGACTAACGAACAGACCATTATTTCGAACATGACGCCACAGGAACGGGAATATATACTGTTTCTTCCTCTTTATGATGGAGTTATTTCTCTTTCAATAGGTATAGATTCCACCGCCTTCATTAAAAATCCAGCACTGCCCTACCCCGACACAACGCATCCCATTCTAGTTTACGGAACTAGCATTACACAAGGTGGATGTGCTACGCGGCCGGGGATGTCCTACACCAATATCCTCTCCCGCAAATTGAACAGAGAGGTGATTAACTTGGGTTTTAGCGGAAATGGGCAACTCGATTATGAGATTGCTGAACTGATGGCCACCCGTAACGATGCTTCTATGTTTATACTCGATTTCATTCCTAATGTGAACGCCACACAACTGACCGAAAGAACAAACACCTTTTTCAGCATCATACGCAAGGCCAATCCCAAGACTCCTGTTCTTTTCGTTGAAACCGTCATTTTCCCTCATTCGTTTTACGATAAAAAGACCTACGAAACAATCACAGAAAAGAACAAACTGTTAAAAGAAGAGTACGAAAAGATTAAACGCTGTGGAGATAAAAATATATATTACCTTACATGCGACAACCTGATAGGTAATGATGGTGAATCCACCGTTGACGGAATCCACCTTACCGATATTGGCTTCCTCAGAATTTCAGAAGCGCTTTTCAAAAAAATTAAACACATAGAATAAACTAACAATAAAAATAGAGAATAATGCTAAAAAACAGAAGAGATTTTATTAAAAAAGTGGCTCTGGCCGGTGCATCAGTTGCTGCCATCCCTGCCCTGCAGGGCTGCAACAAAGGCAACAAAGAAATTGCAGCTCTCAATGGCGTATCAAATCTGAAAGACAATAAGTTGAAAAGCAAACTGATTGTTCCGCAGAACAACGGAATCAAGATTAGCGGTACATTTTTAGATGAAATTTCTCATGATATTCCCCACCAAAATTGGGGTGAAGCAGAGTGGGACCTTGACTTCCAATATATGAAAGCAATCGGTATCGATACCGTCATCATGATTCGTTCGGGTTACAAAAAATTTATCACCTATCCTTCACAATATCTCTTGGGCAAAGGGTGCTTTATGCCTTCTGTCGACTTGCTGGACATGTACTTGAGATTGGCAGAAAAACACGGCATGAAATTCTACTTTGGGCTCTATGA
>DHSP01000035.1 GCA_002408485.1 Proteiniphilum sp. UBA5283
GTTTCTACAGGTGTTGCAGCTACTTGTTCTGTTTGTTCTTCCGGAGTTGCGTCTTGTGCGAAAAGAACCGAAGACAATCCAACGGACATCATTCCGAGGATTGCTAAAATTGCAAATAACTTTTTCATTGTGTGTTCAATTTTTTTGATTAATGATCGTTGATTTTTTTGTATTTATAATTGATTTTCTTGTGTTGTTGTCCCAAATGAAATGTGACTGTTTAATTTCTGCGGAGAGAGCGGGATTCGAACCCGCGATACACTTTTGGCGTATACACGCTTTCCAGGCGTGCCTCTTCAACCACTCGAGCATCTCTCCAATGGAGATTCCCGTTAAAACGGGTGCAAATTACAAAAAAAAAATCATTTGCGTTCCATCTGGGGAGCAAAATTACTGAATTTATCGATTATATGCACCCTCTACGAGCAAATATTTTTTTAAAACTTATATTTATCATTATCAAAACCAAATAACTCCTTGGCATTGTTGGTGGTTATACCGGCCGCTTCTTCCGGGCTTATCTCCCAAACATCGGCCAAACTCGTCAGAATATGGGATAAATATGAGGTTTCATTCCTTTTTCCCCGGAAGGGTACGGGTGCAAGATAAGGTGCATCGGTCTCAAGAATTACCCTGTCGTGTGGACAATTTCTGAGTGTTTTTGCCAATCCGGAATTCTTAAAGGTTAGTACGCCGTTGATTCCAATGCAAAAATTTTTCAATTCCAGGATAGCTTCCAGCTCATCTACTGTACCTCCAAAACTATGAAATACTCCTCTCAACTTTTCTTGTCCCGTTCGCTTGATACTCCGGATCACCTCTTTCGTGGCATTCCGGAAATGGATGGATACCGGAAGGTCTTTTTCTATGCTCCATGTAAGCTGTTCTTCGAACACGTCGGTTTGAGCCGTTTGCAGTGAGGAGTCCCAATAAAGGTCTATGCCTATTTCCCCAACGGCAACGTAGTTACCGCGAAGGAGTGCTTCATAAATCGTATCGAGTTGTTGCTCCCAGCCGGATCTTACACTGGTGGGATGCAGCCCCATCATGGAATAGAAGAAGCCGGGATATTGTGCTTCGGCAGCCTTTGCCTTGTCAATGGTCGTTTCATCAATGTTGGGCAACAACACCTTTTCCACTCCTGCCTCTTTTGCCCGGGCAACCACAGAGGCCAAGTCGTACCGAAATTCCTCCGTATACAAATGAGCGTGCGTATCAATCAACTTCATCAGACCTGTTCTCCCTTGCGGTAATAATACACTACTCCATACTGCCGGTTTCTATCCAGCCGTTGATCTGTGGCAAGGTCCATATTATCTCTTTCCACCTCTTCCCAAATGTCAAGGATCAATTGATCTACCTTCTCCCTGTATGCGGCCACTTCGTCCTGCACCCGTGTGGTAGCCTTCTGGTGTAGCTTCTGTGTTTGGTATCCCTCCTTGAATAAGGTATACATCACTTTCACCTTGGCTATAGAGGGATTGTATATGGGCACGGCTCCGCGCGATATGCGGGCATTTTCACCTTCAATAATTTTTTGGCCCCACTCCAGCAGTTGCTCGTTCGTGGAGATGTCCGGCACAATCATGTTACACTCTTCCAACCCATAGAGGGAGAGATGTTCTTCTTTTATTTCCGTTCGCAGGATACTCATGTACAATACCTGTACAAAATGGGAAAGATACATGCGGGCATTCTTTGCTTTTACCATAAACAGCTTGTTGGCCTGTACCTGGGTGTCGTACATCTGCTGGTAGCGGCCACAAAGACGCTCAAAGTGCATCAATGTACTTTTTGCTTCCGTAATCAAATGGGGAGAAACCGACAACTCTCGAAAATCCGTGTCTGCAGCTTTTTCAACAGCTGTTCTCAAAGCTTTTAAACGAGCACTGTCCGTATTTGGCAAACGACGATATGGCATGTATTATTTAAGTGAAACTTACTTTTCTCTATTCATCAGATTTTCCGACAACTCAACCAGATCTCTTTTCCGTTCTTCCGGAACGCTGATCAACGAAAGGCAATCCAACGATGCAAGGTAATACTTTTCTATGAGATTCCCGGTAATGATCTTCAAATTTAATTCATCATATATTTTTTTAACAAATCGGATTTTTGCTTCCGGATCAACATCGGATACCGAGAGCCACATCTCCAGCTCCTCTCTTTGTGATTTCTCCGAATTTTTCAGTGCTTTAATTAACAGAAATGTTTTTTTGTTGCAGAGAATATCCCCTCCGATTTTTTTCCCGAATGTGTTGGGGTCGCCATAAACATCCAGCAGATCGTCTTTTAACTGAAAAGCAAGCCCGATGTTTATTCCGTATTCATACAGATGATTCGCATCTTGGGGATCAGCACCCGCAATCACGGCTCCGATTTTTAACGCACAGCCTATAAGCACTGCCGTTTTCAGGCGTATCATGTCGATATATTCCTGTTCCGACACGTCGAGTCTCTTTTCAAAATCCATATCATATTGCTGTCCTTTGCAAATTTGCATGGCAGCGGTCGAAAAAAGGTCAAGCACCTCGGGAAGCAGGTGAACAGGCACCCTGGTTATGTACCGGTACGCCTCAATAACCATAGCATCGCCCGATAGGATTGCACTGTTTGCATTCCATTTTTTGTGGACGGTGGGATTTCCCCGGCGCATATCCGCCTTATCCATGAGGTCGTCATGCAACAGAGAGAAGTTATGAAATATCTCAACGCCCAGTGCCGGGTTCATGGCTTTTTCGGCCTCGCAGCCGAACAGATCGGCCCCCATCAGGGTCAACAAGGGGCGAAGGCGCTTGCCTCCCAGCGAAAGCGTATACCTTGCCGGATCAAACAGGGTGCGAGGCTGATCATCGGCAAACAGCGTGTCGATGGCACTGCCAATCATTTCTTCGAATAGAGCTATTTTAGAGTTCATAAGATCGGTATGTAAGAAAAAAAACTGCTTTTGGTTTTCAAAAGCAGTTTTTATACGTTGTTCACTACGTTAATTTTGTAAGCGGAACACTACGGGCAACGTAAAGCGCACACGTACTGCCTGACCGCGCTGCTTACCTGGTGTCCAGCGGGGCATTTGCTGGATCACGCGTACAGCTTCTTTGTCGAGTGACGGGTCAACCCCGCGAACCACCTGCACATCGGTAATGCTTCCGTCTCTTTCTACCACGAAGTTACAAATCACACGACCCTGAATACCGTTCTCCTGAGCAATGACAGGGTATTTGATATTGTCGCTCAGGAACTTCATCATGGCTGCATTTCCTCCCGGGAATTCGGGCTGATTTTCTACCACCACAAAGATCTCCTCGGTTACTTCTTCCTGTTTGGGTTTTGGAGGTGGGGGCGGAACGTAGGTTTGCATCTGTCGTTGAGACTGGTCGTCCTCAACCTGAATCTTCAGCGTTGTTTCCACTTTTTCTTCCACCACTTCAATGATCTCTGGTGTTTCCGGCTCCGGTGGAGGGGGTGGAGGAGGCGGAGTTGCATCGCGACGAGTAATCTCAATTTCTTCCTCGGCCAAAACATCCTGGACAACAATACTCTCGTCCAGTTTTTTTGTTTCGGTCGACCATTCAAAAGCGAAGAAGAGAACGGATACCCCCAGCACCAATCCCATCAGGATAAAGGTGCCTCTATGCCCTTCCAAATTCGCTTTTGGCGACTTTTTCACTTCATCTCTGTTCATTTTGAATCATTTTTATCTACTTCTTGTTTTGCTACCAATATGCTCTGGATACAAAAATAGGTATTTTTTTTATATCCCATCGCTTTTTTAAAGAAAATTCCCCAAAAGGAATCTTTTTCAATCCGCACGGCCACTCACTTTATCTTATAGATATCTTTCAAATTCCGTCCATACCCGTCGTAATCGAGACCATACCCTACGATAAAATCGTTGGGTATCTCGAGTGCCACGTAATCGATATGGAGCTTCTTCTTCAGAGCTGTCGGCTTAAAGAGCAGAGTGGCGATCTTCACTTCTTTAGGTTGATACTGAGCCAGTTCTTCCAGCAGAGAAACCATGGTTGCCCCGCTATCCACAATATCCTCCACAATCACCACCACACGTCCTGTAATATTTTCGTTCAACCCAAGCACCTCCTTTACTTTCTGGGTAGAAGCAGTGCCCTGGTAAGAAGCCAGCCGAACAAAAGTGATCTCGGAGGGGATGGATACCTCCTTCATAAGCTCTCCGGCAAACATGAAAGCCCCGTTTAGTACTGCGAGAAAAATGGGGTTCCTGCCTTCCAGCTCAACATTTATCTGCTTTGCAACTCGTTTTATCTCATGTTCGATAACCTCTTGTTCAATGAACAGGTCAAACTTTTTGTCTTTTATGGTGATCACCTCTTTCACTTATCCGGAATTTAAAACGCCAAAATTACTACTTTTTATGTTTCGGAAAAAATGTATTTGACTTTTTCACCTTCAGATCCTGCACGAAAGTTTTTTTTCGCGTTTCACTGCTTGATCAGGTCAGTCAGCTTCACTGCCTGAAACGTCATGTGCGCCACGCTGCTCTCGTACAATATACCAATCGTCTCCCTGTCGATCAGGGTGAGGCATGAGTAGCCCCAGCCAAACTCCTCGTCGAGCATTACCTGATATTCTTCGGGAAAAGTCAGTCCGCCGTCGAGGCTGGCCTTGATGGTGATGCGATGACGATGCTGGGTAGAGTTGGGATTTGAAAAAAGGAGGATATCTTTCCCCAGCAGGTTATCTTCTGCTCGCACGTTCAACAGGCTTGCCATGCACACCGGCTCCTGCAGGACGCTTCGTGAAGAGGGATGTTCCGTCCAGCTCTTCCCGAGGTCTGTCGTGACCGACACCGCACGGCTGCCACCACGATTATCACGCATGTTGAGCATCAGCACACCGGGCGACACCTCTGCCACCTGCGCTTCCGTGGTATTTGAACGGGCCGGATTGTGAATGGTCCAGTTTTCGCCCCTGTCCTTGCTATACATCACCCCTGCGTGGGGCACACGGACTGAGTCGATGAACTGAATGGGGAAGACCAACGTGCCGTCGTGCATGGTTATACCCCTTCCCGGGCCCTGCAAAAGAAATTTCCAGGAAGGATCCTTCACCTGTTCCGTAATGTTTATGGGTGCCGACCAGGTTTTGCCGTCGTCGGTGCTCTTTGTCAACACCAACTGTGCGGTCGTTTCCACTCCGTTACCCTCCTGGGAGTTCACCCAGGCACGGCCGTTGCCCATGCCGTGCGTCCAGGCTGCCACAATCCAGATAGTTCCGGTTGCGTCGTCCACCAGAATGGAAGGGTCTCCTACCCCATTCTGAGCTTTTGGCAATCCGCCGTACTCTCCAAAGCTCAGCGGCAGCCGCATTGCTTCCCAGGTTTGTCCCTTGTCGGTACTTCTGCTCAGGCCCACATCCACATATTCCTGCAGATCAACACTGCTGTTGTAGCGTACATCATAGACACCAAGCAGCGTGCCGCTATTGGATGTTACCAGACCCGGAATCCGGAAGGCGGCAGATCCGTCGTCTCCTGCATGCCTGACACCTACTCCCATTCTGAGGGTTGTCCTCTCGGTGGCAAAAGCGAGTGGTGCACACTTCCCGTCGAGTTTTGCGGAGACCGTCTCCACATCAATTTTTGACAAAATAGAAGTATTGGGCTTCATTTGAAGGCCAATCCAGAAATAGTTTATCCCCGGGAAAAGCGCGTAATCGGGAGAAAAGACAACCTTGTAGTCCGGCAATCGATTTTCGGCCACTTTGATAGAATAGGAAAGATTGGCATCCTTTGTTTTTCCCACCGCGTGGCTCGATACATATTGTACAGGCGAATAGTAGGTCTGACCCTTCCGCTGCGCAGCTTCGGTTCCGCCATAATACAACTTCACCGACTCAATCTCGTTCAGTTGAACTTCGTCGGAAAATTGCAACGCAATCTCGCTCAATTTCTGTGTCTCTTTTGCATCGATCCTGATATAAAAGAGTACATTGTCGTTCCTGTCGATAAGAATGGGTGTTTGGGGCTGTTTTACCTGAATTGTATCTGCCCCATTCACAGCCAAGATCGTGAACAGCAACAGGTTTATAAATAAAATCTTTCTCATATCTATTGTCGTTAGGTTTAATTATTCGAATTCATCAACAGCAAGAAAAGCGACGTGAATTCTTCGCAAAGATACACAAATTCGCTAAATACTAAAATATATTGAATAATCAGGGTTTAGTTATTAAATATATTTCTTTTATTACGCCTTTTCAGTCCCGTTAAAGCTAAACATTCCCATCAGATGGTATGCACAGGGAATGGTTACATGTAGAGATAATAGTCCCGAACCAGATCAATAAACTCACCGGAATAATGGTGGCGGGCGTGCTCAATCGTCAAACTGTTCCGCAAAGGATTTTTCGTCTTCAGCATCGTCCATTCTGTCAACAATCGTTTTGGCAGGGAGCCGGGCATAGAATAAACCACGGTCTCTCTTTTCAGGAAAAAGCCGTGCGATGCCGCTGATAGCATCAGTTCCTCCCGTTTGTCGTAAGGAAGTATCAGCGCCAGCACCCCTTCCGGTTTCAGACAAATTCCAGCGGAAAGCAGCAGTTCTTGCAATGTGAGGGAAACGGAATGTCTTGCCTTTGTACGCCGGGCATCGGGAGACGGGAGGGAGTCTTTGAAATAGGGTGGATTCGACACAATCAGATCGAACCTTGCCAGCCATTGAGGAGCGCACACTCGGAAGTCCTGCTGTTCCACGGTCATTCTGTCAGAAAAGGGTGAATTGCCGACATTCTCCCTTGCCTGTGTTACAGCGTGGTGATCAATATCGATTGCCGTAATCGTGGCAGCAGGATTTCGCTGCGCCATCATCAAGGCGATGAGTCCGGTACCGGTTCCCACATCCAGGATTTCGTTGCTGCAAGTGACGTCTGTCCATGCTCCAATCAGTACGCCGTCGGTTCCCACCTTCATGGCACACCGGTCGTGGTACACCGTAAATTGCTTAAAGCGAAAAAATGGATTGCTCATCTCCTTTTAAATTGGTGATTGCCTCTTTGGCACGGATTTTGAGGAATTATATTCCACATTACAAAACAAAAGTAGCCATTTTCCCGTTTTGATGACGAATAAAATTATGAATATGCATCCATTCAAAATACGTACAATAGGCGACGAAGATTCCGGAGGGAACATCATTTCCTTTATTGCCAGCGACTTTATCGACGGCAATACGGACATTGACGAAGCGCATCTGAAAGAAATCCTGCCGATACTTCCGTTGCGAAATACCATTGTCTTTCCCGGAAGTACACTCCCTATCTCAGTAGGAAGAAAGAAGTCACTGGATCTGATCCGGTCACTCGGCAAAAAACAACGCTATATCGGACTGGTTTGCCAGAAAGACACAAGCGTTGAAAATCCTGATAAGGACGATCTCTACCACATCGGCGTCATTGCCGAAGTGATTCGTGTGATCGAGCTTGCCGACAACAACCTGAGCATCATCGTCCAGGCAAAGAAACGTTTCGAGTGGCTTGAGATCACGCAGACGGAACCGTTCATCAAGGCGACATTTAAATTAATGGACTACCAGAAAGGATCGAAGGAGGATAAGGAGTTCAACGCAATTCTGGACTCTATCCGAGACACCATGCTGCACATGCTGCACCTGCTGGGCGAACCTCCGAAAGAGCTGCTACAGACACTCAGCAACGAATCGTTTACCGACATGCTCATCAGCTATTGCGCCACCAACCTCCCCATCGACAGCCGGGAAAAACAGGAGCTATTGGCGATCAACGATGAGAAGGAACAGGCATACCGCTTGCTGATGATCCTCAACCGCGAGTCACAGATACTGGAGTTAAAGATGAACATTCAGCTGAAAACGCGCGAAGATCTGAATCAGCAACAAAAAGAATACTTTCTGCAGCAGCAGATCAAAACCATCCAGGAGGAACTGGGTGGCAACACGCAGCAGATTGAAATTGACGAGTTCAGAAAGAAGGCAAAAGAGAAAAAGTGGAATGCCGAAGTGGCTGAGACCTTCGAGAAAGAAATACAGAAGCTGGAACGGTTAAACCCGCAGTCGCCAGACTACTCGGTGCAGTTTGGCTATCTGCAAACCATCCTGGAGCTGCCCTGGAATGAATATACCAAAGACAATTTCAACCTGAAGAATGCTCAAAAGATACTGGACAGGGATCATTTCGGGATGGAGAAAGTGAAGGAACGCATCATTGAGCACCTGGCGGTGCTGAAGCTGAAGGGTGATCTGAAATCGCCCATCCTCTGTCTGTACGGACCTCCGGGAGTGGGCAAGACATCGCTCGGAAAGTCCATTGCCGAGGCACTGAACCGCAAATATGTGCGTGTATCGCTGGGCGGGTTGCACGACGAAGCGGAGATTCGCGGGCACCGGCGTACCTATATCGGTGCTATACCGGGACGCATCATTCAAAACATTCAAAAAGCAGGCACGTCGAACCCGGTCTTCGTGCTGGATGAAGTGGATAAGATTGGAAACGATTTCCGGGGCGATCCCTCATCGGCACTGCTGGAGGTACTCGACCCGGAACAAAACACGGCGTTTCACGACAATTATCTTTCCATCGACTACGACTTGTCGAAAGTGCTCTTTATTGCTACCGCAAACAATCTGAACGCTATTCCTCAGCCGCTGCTCGACCGCATGGAGCTGATCAACGTGGGTGGTTACATCACGGAAGAAAAAGTGGAGATTGCCTATCGTCACCTTGTTCCCAAGGAGCTTGTCAACCACGGAATTGAAAAAGGAGCGTTTGTCATTCCCAAGCCCACACTTCAAAAGATTGTCGAACACTACACGCGCGAGTCCGGTGTACGCGAACTGAACAAAAAAATTGCAAAAGTAATGCGCAGGGTGGCCCGTAAGATTGCCTCCGACGAAACGTATCCGAAATCACTGAAGATCTCCGATCTGAAAGAATACCTCGGCATAGAAGAGTATTCGAGGGACAAGTATCAGGGCAACGAATATGCGGGAGTGGTTACCGGCCTGGCCTGGACGGCTGTGGGCGGTGAGATCCTTTACGTGGAAAGTTCGCTCAGCAGGGGAAAAGGCTCGAAGCTTACCCTCACGGGCAACCTGGGAGAGGTCATGAAAGAGTCGGCGATGCTGGCCATGGAGTATATCCATTCGCATGCACTGGAACTCGATATTGATTCCGGAATATTTGAAAACTGGAATACACACATCCACGTTCCGGAAGGAGCTATTCCGAAAGACGGCCCTTCTGCCGGTATCACCATGATTACCTCGCTCGCCTCCCTCTACACACAACGCAAAGTTCGTCCCAATCTCGCGATGACGGGCGAGATCACCTTGCGCGGCAAGGTGCTCCCTGTGGGAGGAATCCGCGAAAAGATTCTTGCGGCAAAACGGGCGGGAATATCGGATATCATCCTCTGCAAAGAGAACCGGAAAGACATCGACGAGATTAAAACCGATTACCTGAAGGGGTTAACTTTTCACTACGTGAGCGACGTAAAGGAAGTGATTGATCTGGCACTCATGGAACAAAAGGTAGATCACCCAAAAAACTTCACAATACCGGACGAAAAAAAATAAGCCTTTATGGCTTATTTTTTTACCCTGTTGCAAGTTTCACGGAAAAGTACATCAGATAAAAAGCAATGAATGCAGCTCCCTGCCAGCGGGTGATGCGTGATCCGGCTTTCATGAACAACCACAAAAGAAGACTGATTCCAATAACAAACAGGCTGTCTACATAGTTGATCTCGGGTGTGCTGATGGGATGAATAAGCCCGGCCACACCCAGGATGAAGAGAATGTTGAATATGTTGGAACCGACTACGTTGCCAATGGCAATATCGGAACGCTTTTTAAGTGCTGCCACTACCGAGGTGGCCAGTTCCGGCATGCTGGTACCCGCCGCCACAATGGTTAGCCCGATCATCGCTTCCGACATTCCCAGCCGGGTGGCAATCAGCGTTGCATTCACCACCAGCAGATCGGAACCATATACCAGCGCCAGGAGTCCCGCAACAATAAACAGAATGTCAAGGGCCCAGTGTTTGCTCAGTTTTATTTCATTTTCCTCTTCCTCCACGACCGATCTGTTTTTCGTTGAACCGAACAGCAGATAAGACACATAAGCAAGAAACAACAGAATGAACACCAGCGCTTCCCAGCGGGCAATCTTGTGATCGATAAACATCAGGAGGAACAACAGGGCCGTAAGAATCATCACCGGCACATCCAGTTTCAGCAACTGTCTCTTCACTGCCAACGGGTAAATAATGGCAGACAACCCCAGAATGAGGCCGATATTAAAAAAGTTCGACCCGAGCACATTGCCGATGGAAAGCGCACTCTGACCGTTCATGGCAGCTTTCACACTCACAATCAATTCCGGCATACTGGTGCCGATCGACACAATGGTCAATCCGATTACCAGGGGACTTATCCCTACACGTTTTGCCAGCGAGGCAGCACCCGACACCAAACCTTCCGCTCCGTAATAAAGTATTACAAGCGACACCAATAACCAAACAATCTCCATTTTTTTCTAACTGTAAAACTAAAATAATAACTCCCTGCGTGGAAATAACCTAAAAAAACGATGCAAAGGTATGCATCTTTATTAAAAAAAGAAACCTCTTCGTGAAGAGGTTTCTTTTATTTATGAACAAATTTCATTCGGCATAAAACCGGAAATCTTTCAGCATCTCCTGCAACCTTTTGCGGGCAAAGAATATTCTGCTTTTAACGGTGCCGATTGGCAACTCCAGGTGTTTTGCAATTTCCTCGTACTTGAAACCGGAGACATGCATTGAGAAGGGCACTTTATATTCGTCAGTGAAACTATTGATTGCCTTGTTAATCTCCTTGATTGTGTAAGCCCCGTCCGGAGTATCGAAACCCGAATCCTGCGGGAGATTCAGATGATAGAGATTTTCTGTTTTATCGATGATGGTTTGGCTTCTGACTATTTTCCGGTAATTGTTTACAAAAATATTATGCATGATGGTAAATACCCATCCTTTGAAATTCACGTTCTCATAATATTTTTCTCTGTTGTCCAGTACACGAAGTGTTGTTTCCTGCAACAAATCTTTGGCTTCCTCTCTGTCGGCAGTCAACGTCAATGCAAAATTAAACATGTTGTCCTGCAAGCTTAAAAGCTGTTTTTCGAAAGAAATCTTTGACTTCATAAGCAATGACTTTTAATTGTGTTACATGCAAATATAGAGAGATAAATTTAAAACAAATGATGTTTTCCACAAAAAAACGATTAATGATTGTTAATAAAAATTGATCAAAACTAACACCGCTGTCTATCAGAAACTTAGGGCTGCAAACATGGGTATAAAACTGTGTCAATTAGCCATAAATCGCATCAATATCTTCTTACTGGTTATCAAAATCAACTACAATTGCACACTCAAAAACAGTTTAGACAGATTCCAAACAACCCCGGATCCTCATTTCACCGGATAAAAAAGCGACACTGTTTGTGGCATACTATTTGCAAATCTGTCATGCAGGCACTCATGCTGACGAATCGTGCCGCGGAGCGACAATAACAATTACATTAAACATAGTTATATGGTACAAAAAGGACAAATAGGGGTCACTACCGACAACATTTTCCCCATTATTAAAAAGTTTCTCTACAGTGATCACGAGATATTTCTGCGTGAAATCGTTTCGAATGCCGTGGATGCGACCCAAAAGATCAAAACACTCTCCGATGTAGGTGATTTTAAAGGCGAACTGGGAGACCTGTCGGTAAAGGTCTCTCTGGACAAGGAAAAGAAAACGCTCACCATCTCCGACCGGGGAGTCGGGATGACACCCGAAGAGGTAGACAAATACATCAACCAGATTGCACTATCTTCGGCGAACGATTTTCTGGACAAGTACAAAGACAATGTAAACGGCATCATCGGCCATTTCGGGTTGGGCTTTTACTCTTCATTCATGGTATCGAAGAAGGTAGAGATTGTGACAAAATCCTACAAGGAGGAAGCTCCCGCAGTGAAATGGTCGTGCGACGGCACGCCCGAGTTTACCATGGAGGAGACCGATAAACAGGATCGCGGAACTGATATCATCCTTTATCTGGACGATGAGAACAAGGAGTTTCTGGAAAAAGGTAAAATTGACACGCTACTGAAGAAATATTGCAAGTTTCTTCCCGTGCCGGTTGTATTCGGCAAAAAACAGGAATGGAAAGAGGGCAACTACGTCGACACGGAAGAAGACAACGTGATCAACGACGTGAATCCTCTCTGGAAGCAAAAGCCGGCAGGACTGAAAGACGAGGATTACCTGAAATTCTACAGAGATCTGTATCCGTTATCCTTTATGGACGAGCCGATGTTCTGGATTCACCTGAACGTGGATTACCCGTTTCATCTGACAGGGATACTCTATTTCCCGAAAATAAAGAGCAATCTCGACCTGCAACGCAACAAGATCCAGCTCTACAGCAACCAGGTCTTTGTCACCGATTCTGTGGAAGGAATCGTTCCCGAGTTCCTCACTTTGCTACACGGCGTGATCGACTCGCCCGACATTCCGCTCAACGTATCCCGTTCATACCTGCAAAGCGACCACAATGTAAAAAAGATATCGAACCACATCACCAAAAAAGTTGCCGACAAGCTGGAGGAACTCTTCAAGAAAGAGCGTTCTCAATTTGAAGAGAAGTGGGACAGCCTGAAACTCTTCATTGCGTACGGCATGCTCTCTGAAGAGAAGTTTTACGACAGGGCAGCCAAGTTTGCACTGTTGAAAAACATCGAAGACAACTACTTTACGATGGAGGAGTACAAAACCCTGATCGAAGCGGCTCAAACCGACAAAAACGGGGACCTTGTCTGTCTCTATGCTAACGACAGGGAAACACAGTATGCACACATCGATGCGGCCAAAGAGAAGGGATACGACGTGCTAATGATGGACGGACAACTGGATGTGCACTGGATGGGGCTACTGGAACAGAAACTGGGCAAAACCCGTTTTGTGAGAGTAGATAGCGACACCGTGGAACATCTGATCGAAAAAGAAGACAAGAAAGAGGTCTCTCTCAGCGACAAACAGAAGGAGGTTGTGACCGAAACGGTAAAATCACAGTTGCCCCCGATGGAAAAAACCGAGTTCAGCATCGACTTCAAAGAGTTGGGCGAGGCATCGAGACCGGTACAGATTACCCAAAACGAGTTCTCACGACGCATGAAGGAGATGGCGGCCATGCAACAGCAGATGGCATTTTACGGCGAGATGCCCGACACGTACCAGGTTGTATTGAATGTACAGCATCCATTTGTTAAAGCACTCATCGACGAGAGCGAGGCCAAAGACAAAGAGGAACTGATCGCCCAGATCACCTCCGAGGGCAAACTCAAGCAGATGGTCGACCTGGCGCTTCTCTCCAGCGGCATGCTGAAAGGGGAGGCTTTGAGCAATTTCGTGAAACGCAGTTTCGAAATGATCTGAACCGATATACTTGCTTCGTAAAGCTGCGGTTAAACACGACATGCCATTTATAGAGCGGGGGATGACTCCCCCATTCGGGCCATTTCGCGATCGAATAAAACCGGTAAACAACCTTTTGTTTATCGGTTTTTGCTTTATCTTTGCAACAAAAACAGTTCAATGAATAAGGCCTACGAGGTTACCTACTCTCCTTTTCGTGCTTTCACACGCGAAGAATGGCGAAAGCTGGAAGAGCATCCCATGTTTCCCATTTCCGACATCGACCTGACCGAGCTGCAGGCACTCAACGAGCCACTCACGCTCGAGGAGGTAGAAGACATTTACATCCCGATGATCCGGCTGCTGCAGATACACATTACGCACTACCGACACCTGCACGACGAGAGGGACCAGTTTTTCGACAACACCAGCAACCCCATCCCCTACATCATCGGCATCGCAGGAAGTGTTGCCGCCGGGAAAAGCACCACGGCACGTGTCCTGCAGAAGCTGCTCTCCATGACGCCGGGACAGCCAAAAGTAGAGCTTATCACCACCGATGGTTTTTTATATCCCAACGCTGAGCTGGAGCATCGGGGAATATTAAACAGGAAGGGCTTCCCGGAGAGTTACGATGCCAGGCGGTTGCTGTCGTTTCTTGCCGCTGTAAAATCGGGAAAAGAAGTACTGGAGGTGCCTCTCTATTCCCATTTATATTACGACGTGATTGCCGGCAGATTGCAGACTATTGAACGGCCCGATATCCTGATTGTGGAAGGAATCAACGTGTTGCAGGTGTCGTCGAATAAAAAAACGCGCCGACGTGTGTTCGTGTCTGATTTTTTCGACTTCTCTATCTATGTGGATGCCAGCGAGAAAAATCTGCGCGAATGGTACCTGGAGCGATTCAAGAAACTACAACAGACCGCCTTTCAGAATCCAAACTCCTATTTCCACAAATATGCATCCTATTCCGAAAAGAAACTGATGAAGTTCGCCAACAAAGTGTGGGACGATATCAATTTACAGAATCTGCAACAAAATATACTTCCTACACGGTTCCGGGCCGACCTCATACTGGAAAAGGGCGAGTGCCATTTTGTCAGAGGCGTTCGCATCCGGAAAATTTAAAAGGAGATTTGCCAAAAAGACAAACAGCACATCGGGCAGGAGAAAAACGGAACCACCTCATTTCCGTGTGTGTGTTTCGAGGAACATTGGCTATACGAGGACTGGCATCCCCTTATCTTACCCTTACTATACCTTCATTATATCCCCATATTTGCATAGTGTCAATATAAAGGGAATATAACGAAATGGAAAAGAAACTGACTCGAAGAAGATCGCGAAGCCAGAAACGGCCGATACTGGATTATGATTCGTAGGCGTTGCGAATTTTCTGCTCAATTTCGGCAAAGTCGCTTTCCGAAAGTTTCAATTTAGGGTTAGAGAGACTCATATCCCCCTCTTTCTGGATAGGGATGAGATGCACGTGGGCATGCGGCACTTCCAGTCCGATCACCATCAGGCCCACCCGCTTGCAGGGAATCGCTTTTTCGATGGCTTTTGCCACTTTGCCTGCAAAGAGGATCAATCCCGACAACTGTGCATCGTCCAGATCAAAAATATAATCTGTTTCCAGTTTGGGAACGACCAGCGTATGACCCTTCGCCATGGGATGAATATCAAGGAAAGCATAATAGCGGTCGTCCTCGGCTATCTTATACGACGGGATATCACCGGCGATGATTTTGCTAAAAATAGTTGCCATAGTAAAAGAGAATGACAGCGATAAGCTGATGATTTAAATGGATATATCGATCACTTCAAATGTCAGGGTTCCCGAAGGGACGACGATCTCGGTCACATCGCCCACCGTTTTTCCCAGCAATCCCTGGGCAATGGGTGTGTTCACGGCGATTTTGCCGCTCTTCAGATCGGCTTCGCTTTCCGACACAAGGGTATAGGTCATCGTCTTTTTTGTCTGCACGTTTTTGATGGTGACCTTGTTCATAATTTTCACCTCATCGGTGCCGATGGTGCTCTCGTCGATCAGCCGGGCAGTAGCAATAAGGCTTTTCAGTTGAGCAATTTTAGCCTCTAGCATTCCCTGCGCCTCCTTGGCTGCATCGTATTCAGCATTTTCCGACAAATCACCTTTGTCTCTGGCTTCCGCAATCTGTCGCGAAATTTCGGGCCTCTGTACAGATTCCAATTCTATCAATTCTTCTTTCAATTTCCGAAGGCCCTCTTCGGTCATGTAAGTAACTGCCATAATTTTTTTGTTTTACTATTTTATGAATACTCAACACAATGAAAAAGAATTCCGGCCTTTGCATAAGACCGGAACTCCCTTTTTCCATGATGTAATTGTCACAAAGATAAACGCTTTATTCAGAAAAACCAAATTTTAGCGCATAAATTTTTACCACATTTTACTCAACTCTGCCGATAGCTTTGCATAATCCTCCACACGGGCCACCACGTCACCCTCTCTGTTCAGGATGAAGGCTGTAGGAATTTCTCTCACGTTATACATGGCCAGCAAACGTGTATTCACCGACTGTGGATCACGGACGGTAATCCAGGGAAGATTGTCGGCCGATATTTTCCAGAAGTGCTCGTCGGAATCGAACGAGATCTGGTATATTTCGAAACCTTTCGACTTGTGCTGCTGGTAAAGGGCATTCAATTCCATGTTGTGTTTTGGGGAGAAGTCGGCATTGTACACCACGAAATCGAGCAACACCACTTTTCCCCGTAATGAAGACAGGGACACTTTCTCTCCATTCACCTCCTGCAGCACGATATCCGGCAGTCCGGTTCCCGTCACCACAGGCACGTTCTGCAGTAGCTCCTGTTGTTGTTCCTGCCGGCGGCGTACTTTCAAGGCATTCATCGTAAACTCATAAAGATGTTTGGTCCGCTCCGTTCCGGGATAATAACGATTCCACGAAGTAGCTACGGCGCCGAACATGGCGTAATCCTGTTTGTTATAAGGATCGAAGATCAGATAATTGTTTATTTTCTGAAAAACCGCATAGTAAGCAGCAGCACCGCCTGGATTTCCCAGGATAAGGCGAGTAATTTTTCCTTTGTAATCGTTCAGGACACTATCGAGTTGCGCAATAAAAGCCATGTCTTCCATCAATCCGGCTTTGTGTTGTTTTTCCAGCCCTTCTATTTTACCGGCTGTCTGCATCACAAGGAGATCCACCTCCTTCAGCTGATTGTTTACCGGTGAATCGGCCACGGTGAAGGAGCGATACAAATCGGATGCATCGGCCGAAACCTGCAAAGTCTCCACCGAGTCCACGGCAAAAGTCGCAATTTGATTTCCAATACGCAGTTGATAAAACTCCGGATTTACAGGCGCCGGCTGTTTAAAGGAAAACGACCCGTTTTTTTCAAGAATTACCGAATCGAGCTTTTCTACTCCTGCTAGTCCGCGATGTTCCAGATAAAGCGTATCGCCCATGGCAGAATCAATATTTCCACTGACCCGGAAAACGTCTCCCTTTTTGCATGCTGTCAGCACTCCGCCAATCAGCAAGGCTGTCAATACAATTCTTTTCGTAATCTTATTCATAAAAAAAGTATCTTTATTTAATTTTTCCCGGCACCGGGCCTTCTTTCATACTACAGGAAATAAAACTGCAAACTTAACCATTTTTCAGCGAATAAAGAGGGGAGCATCCTGTTTTTATATTTTCATTCCGCAGAGTAATGTTCGATATATTAGTTTAGTTTTGGCCGGAAAGGATAATTCTGCGTGTCTGTTTTTGGTATATAATGCACGCCTGATTGTGCTATCGGACTGTTGTCAACAGCACATTTCGTGCAATATTTTTGTTAATTATATTTAATTTTACTCTTTCTGTCCTTTTGGAGAAAAATTTAGGGTTGTACAGAAAGAAAAAAACTTGTGGGAAATGTAAAATAAAACTAAATTGCAACAGATTTGGTTGAAGTAGCGCAGGGAGGAAATATACATACCTCCCTACTGTGTACGTACACACATTTTATCGGAAAAATAACCACACATAGTAATTGCACGTATGAACCTTTTTTTGAATCAGCTTTCTGGCTTCCGTGAAAATATTGCCCTCATCCGGTCTTGGATAAATGGCGACTGCGCTGAACATCTCCCTAACGGGGAAAATTTATTAATCCTCTCTGTTGTCGGGGATAATATGGGCATCAGAGGTGCCTACGTTGAGCTGATGTTTTTCCTGATCGTCACCATGATGCTGTTGATATTTGCGCTTCGTGAGCGAACAAAAAGGAACCGGATTTTGCAAAACGAAGAACAGATACGCAGTGATTTTTTTTCCAAGATTACCCACGAATTCCGCACCCCGGTCACCATCATCCTGGGGTTAAGCAAACAACTCCGCGAACAGAAAGAACTTTCCGGCAACAACTCACTCGTCTACCTCAGCGCAATAGAACGCCAGGGGCGGAATCTATCGGACCTGGTGAACCAGCTGCTCGATATAGCCAACTTGCGTACGACGGGAGATTCCGTGGAGTGGAAAACCGGAAACATTGTTGCCTTTGTGGAAATGGTTCACGAAACCTACAGCATCTATGCGAAACATCAGGAGATGGAATTGCAGTTTTTCAGCGACGAAACCGAGATCGAAACCGATTTTGTACCGGGCTATCTGAACAAGATCCTGCGAAATCTGCTCTCCAACGCGATCAAGTACAGCGAGCCGGGCTCCAAAATAAACCTTGTGATTACAAGGAACAGGAAAGATCCGAAGAAAATCATTTTGAAAGTTATCGACCATGGTCAGGGAATCAAAAAGGAGGACCTGCCGCATATTTACGATCTGTTTTTCAAGAGTCCTCATAGCGATGCTCAAGCCAGTAGCGGGATAGGACTTGCTCTGACCAAGCAACTGGTCGAAAATCTAAATGGCGCCATACGCGTCGAAAGTGAGGAAGGAAAAGGCTCAGAGTTTACCGTAGAGTTGCCTGTCCGTCGAAGTGAAAAGAAATTGTACGCCTACTGGATTCCGGAGAAGAAGAATCATGTACCCACGACAGATTACCCGAAAGCACCGACATACGAAGAACTATTATCTTATAAACCGAACGACAATGATCCGCGTACCACCTTATTATTGGCGGAAGACAACAAAGACATCGCAATATACACCCGATCTATTTTCAAAGAGGAGGCTTTCAACATTATCTATTGTTACAACGGAGAAGAGGCGCTGAGGATGGCCAATGAGCATTTGCCAGATATCGTCATAACCGATGTGATCATGCCCAGAATGAACGGGCTGGAATTGTGCAAAGAGATGAAAAATTCGCCTCTGCTCAGCCATATTCCCATCATCATTATTTCGGCCAAAAATGAGGAACAGGATTATATTGAAGGATTGAGATGCGGTGCAGATGCTTATATACGCAAACCATTCCAGCCGGAGGAACTGCTTGTGCGGGTTGAGAACATACTCAAATCACGCAACCTGTTGAAGGATAAATACCACAGGGCCGTCATCAAAGACGAGAACGAACTCAACGACAACGTAAACGTGGAATTTCTGCGTCACGTCACCGACATTATCTATCGTGAGATGAAAAATCCCGACTTCACCACCAAAAAGCTGGCACAGGAATTGGCGATCAGCGTTTCCCAGCTAAATAAAAAGCTGAACGCCACCACGGGATTTCCGGCATCAACCTATATTTTACAGGTAAAATTGAGTTATGCTAAAAAGATTCTGGCATCCCAGCACAAGACCATCGGCGAGGTGGCCGCAGAATGTGGTGTGTATGATGTGAACTACTTCTCGCGTGTCTTTAAAAAGCAAACAGGTGTCACTCCCACACAGTATAAGCGACTACCGCCTCATTAAAACGAAAAGGTGTTGCCAACAGTGCAAAGTAACACTTATTGATATTTCAGGGGCTCTGCTAAACATATTTTCATCAATTACCTTAAATCCTCAACTCCTTTTCAATCTCGCGGACGAAAAACTCGATTCCATATGAAGACGAGCATCTATCCCTATACCACTCTCATATAGAAGTTTTTACAATAATAAAAGTAAATTTCGAAAAAGTATTATGGATTCATAAAACAAAGTTTACCGTGTTATACAAAGAAGACATTTAGCACACTTTTACCACTCTTTATCAGACACTTACAATCAATTCCGAGCAATAAATGCTAGCCTCTACAAATGTTAAAGCGCATTTTATGCTATATTTAACAAAATAAATCCTAACCGCAGATATGACAAAAGCGTATGTTTGCGTTCGAAATAAAAGAGTGGACGAAAGGACACCTCAAATTTTCTAAACGTACGGAACATGATAATAATGAGTTAACGTGAAAAACGGCAAACGGTCAGAGCTTTAACGATAAACGTATAAAAGAAATGCTCCAGGCTTTATAAAAATGCAGCAATCACCAAAAGACAGTATCATTCAATCTTTTAGCACGATTAACAAAAAAAAAGAAATCCGGGCTACCCAATAAATCTGAAACAAACAATTAAATAAAAATATATGAAGTATCGACTTGTTCAAAAAGCGAATCCACTGGAGCCAGAATCAAAACGCAAGTGGTATGCCAGCCCAGTGAAAGCAGGGACCATCAATAATTACCAGCTAAGCAAGGGCATTGCCGGTAAGTCATCCCTTACACGGGGTGCCGTAATGAATGTAATTGAAAATATGGTGGATGAAATTCCCCGGTATTTAATTGAAGGCTACAGCGTGAACCTAAATAACCTCGGAACACTGCGGCTCTCACTTTCCAGCGAGGGAGCAAGCAACCCCGGTGAGTTCTCAGGCGACAACATCAAGAATATGCGTGTTGTTTTTACGCCGTCGCCGGAGTTTAAGAAGATATTACAGGAAATATCATTTGAACAAACCGACTGAGGTTGCACCAGACAACCAGACCTTATATTCCGGGAATCCGGAGAATTGAATTAAGAAAAAACAAAAATGGCCCACTTCCGCAATCACTTCCCTAAAAAGTCATCACAAGGTGTTCAAACGCTTATGCTTCATTCGCTGGGCTTTGTGACCGGTGATCCCACCATCAGGATTGGATATCCTTTTGTGTTTCACCCGGGTGTTCAGGTTACTGTTACCGAACCGGGAGATGCCAAATGGGTATACATGATGCTGCCGGTGCCAAAGGGAAGTCTGATTACGGAAATAAAAGTGGCTTTTCACCGGTCAGGCATCCAAAACTATATATCCCATATCCGACTTGTGTCACAAAGGGAGCCAGTCACTGCCGAGGTGGTACACGACGATAAAATTGAAACGGACAGTTCCTCCATCAGCGTGGCTCGCTCTTCCTGCCATGTAGTTGTAAACAAAAGCATTATGCTAAAGATATGCATGAAGTTCGCCAATACAGACGACATGATTGAATTTGGATCGGTGGAAATTGACCATGTCCCCGATTACCAAAAAAAACTGGTGGCTGAGGAAGAAGACAAAGCTTGCCGGGAGGATACCCAAATTTATAAATACAACAACAAGCAGTCGGAGAAACAACCTTCTCTCGCTGATTTGTTTTTTCAGAAAAAAAGAAAAAAACAATTTCTAATAAATAGAAAACCTTAGTGATATATT
The DNA here is from genome assembly GCA_002408485.1 of Proteiniphilum sp. UBA5283. Classification (GTDB taxonomy): domain Bacteria; phylum Bacteroidota; class Bacteroidia; order Bacteroidales; family Dysgonomonadaceae; genus Proteiniphilum. Next base: position 21,081 of record DHSP01000035.1, read on the forward strand.
TTAATTAATCATTTTTTAAATTTTTTGATGTATGAAAAAAAAGTTATTTTTAAAGCTATTTATCTTTGCAGTAATTGGCGCTTTTGTGACATTTACTTCATGTAAAGATTACGACGATGACATTAGCAGGTTGGATACCGATCTTGCTGCTGCCGAAAGTTCATTGCAAGCTGCCGTAACGGAGCTGAATACGCTGAAGACGCAAATTGCTGCTGCCGCTACCGATAGCGAAGTAGCTGCTGCTGTAGCTGCTGCCAAAACTCAAGCAATTGATGCAGCAAAAGCCGATGCAACGGCCTTGCTCAATACGTTGAAAGGTGGTTACACCGGCACATTGAAAGAGCTGAACGACAAGATCGTTGCACAGGCAGCTTTGATCACAGTACTCCAGGGGGATGTATCCACTTTGAAAACAGACCTGGATGCCGCAGAACTACAGATAGCCGCCAACAAAGCTGCTATCGAACTGCAGCAATCAATCCTCGACAAGTACCTGTTGGTTGCCGGTGACGACAATGTTGTGGACGCTATCGCAGCCATCAAAGCTGAACTGGCTACTGCCGGAGTCGACATTGATGCACTTTCCACCAAAATCGATGCTATTGACGAGGCTCTTAACGTGTTGGATTTCGCCAGAATCAACAGTATGATCACCGAAATATCTTTCGACTTTGTTTATGATGATTACGAAAGATACAGATATCTTGAATACTCCACTACTACGGAAGTAGTTAATTATGTATTTGCTACCGGAATTAACAATCCAATCACTTTTAAAAACGGACAGAGGCTTGCTTCTCAGGCACAAAAAATTATTGTTAAGGTTAGTCCTGCCAATGCCGATTTGAGTAAGATGCTGGACAAAATTTCTTTAATTCGTGGTGATAACAATACTGAGATCAATAATTATTTAAAGGTTGTCAAGGCCGAGCGTGCCAATCCATTGCTGGTAAGTGATGATTATTGGTATTCTGTAGCAGCTACCCGTGCAACTCCTACAGCTAGCGGTCTATGGTATGTATCGTTCGAGTTATCTCAAACTGCAGATCTTGAAGATCTAGCAGAACTTACTTATGGAGAGGGCGTTTATCTTAATAGAGGCGTAGAACAAGATTACGAGGGTCATTACCTTTTTGCCATGGCAATCGAAAACACGGTTGAAAAAGGGGATGATGCTGAAGACCGCTTTGTAATTTCAGATTTTGTAATTTCAATCGATACAAGTGAAGAATTTGAAAGAGCAAGTGAATTAAACTTCATGGTTGATAATACAAATGTTGCAGACATCAACAACCGTGCTGCTGATGGTAGCTTAAGTTTAAATGAAGATGGTATTACCTATAAAGAGTTAGTATGGACTGATTACGCTCAACCAACTCTAACTGGCAACACTTCACAAGGTGATGATCGTTCGTCGCAGCCAGTATATCCAGCTGTTCAGGGTATACCAATGAAGATTAAGATAACTGGTGATGTTGAATCTATCAGGGCAATGTATGTTACTCTTGATTATCAAGCAAATGCTATCGAATCTGCTCCTTCTGAATGGAACGCATGGCAAAGCTACAGCTACACAGGATTAGGCACAGTAGTTGAAGGAACAGAAACACAGATCGTTATCAATAACGCAAGCGCTATCAATGATATGATCGGCTTCCGTGTATTTGCTGTAAACTATGATGGAACATTAGTTGATCCCGATGGAAAAGCATTCTACGCAAGTCTTGGCGTTGCAGGCGCAAATTGGGGTACAGTTAATACAGTGATTACTCCAACAAGTGAAACAGTAGCCGGCACAGTGTCTGAAAAAGTTGCAAAAGCACTGGCAGCATTACCTACTGCAACTTCATTTGAATGGACAACAGACGAAGATGAAAATGAAGATGCACCTGCATTCCACGCTGAACTTCTAAACACAACTGGTGGCGTAGTATTCACGACTAATGGTGGAACTATTTCAACGGCTAATCTTGCAAATGTTACAGCTATTCGTACAGTACCGACCGCAGCTAGCTGGTTAGCATACAAGGATAACAAAGTATACAATGGCACTTTAGTTATCAAAAATACAACAGGTCACGTACTTGCAACCTTAAAAGTAACATTCAAGAAAACACTTCCCACAACTGCACCTACTGGCTTCTCAGTGAAGACCAACCAAATTGGTACTGATGGAATTTACAGAAGTTACTTAATACCTATGCAAGCTGGTTTAGTAAACTGGACAGCTCCAAATGCAACCCACGGAAGTATGCCACTTGATCAGGTATTCAACTTTACAGGCGATGCTTTAACTTCAGTAGCCAACTTTGACGTTATTTTCGCTAAGGCTAGCAAATCGGGCAGCAATACTGTCGACTTAATTGTTAATCCAGGAGATGCTGATTTAGTGGTTGCGAAAGAATTTATCGACAATACAACTCAACACGAAACATCTGTTGTTTACAATTACGGTAAAATCTCCACAGAACTGGCTGCTGGTGTAGACTATGTTATTGAAATAGAAAATTTCCCAACTATTTTCAGTAATATCTACAACAATACCTATTCCTGGAGTTGGGTTACAACATACAACACTACTATTGAATATGGCACAGACGTAACAATTCCATTGTCAAACATCTTAGGTAAAAGCTCGCGCGACAATATCTACAACGCTCCATTAAGCGCTCCTTACCTAAACAGCTTGTCGTTGAATGGCTTGGGCAGTGCAACAGGCGGTGCTAAGCTTTACTCAAATGGAACAACAATTGAAGAGTACTTCAATGCTACACTTAATATTGCTACCGGAACAATAACATTAACAGAAGCATCGGCTTCATCCAATCCTACTGCTAATGTAGCATCAACTCTGGTAATTACAGTATTTGACATGTATGGACATGAGGTAGTTATTAGTCTCCCAATGACGGTTAAAACACGTAATTAATAATTAATTATAATAGTTTCTTAGTAGGAGGAAAACAGAGTAGTTTCCTCCTACTTTGTTTCATTAATAACCGCGATATCTGACTTTTAAAGCAAACCGACCATTTTAAACACATAATTTAAAAGCATTAGGTATGAAAAAAACGATTTTATTGGCTATTACTTTCCTGGCGATCACGCTGACAGCATTCTCACAAGAGCGTGAGATTAAGGAAGAAGGAAAAACGGTTTTTAAACCGCATGCGTACCTGCAACTGCAGGGCGGGGCTGCCTACACACTGGGTGAAGCTGATTTCATGGATCTGATCTCGCCGGCGGCAGCACTGAACCTGGGCTACCAGTTTACTCCCGCACTCGGAATGCGCATCGGCGCTTCCGGATGGCAGGGCAAAGGGGGCTGGGTGGCACCTGCACAGATTTACGACTTTAAGTTCGTGCAAGGAAATATCGACCTTGTTCTGAATATCAGATCGCTGCTCAGCGGATTCAACCCGGACAGGGTATTCAACCCGTATCTGTTTGCAGGAGGTGCCTATGCCTACGGCTTTGAGAACGGTGCCACAGAACTAAACACGGGTGCGTATGACCTGGAGTACCTGTGGGAAGACAACAAGGGGTTCCCGGGAGGACGATTCGGACTGGGACTGGATTTTAAACTGAGCGACGCTGTGTCTGTCATGCTGGAGGGAAATGCCAATATGCTTTCGGATCACTTCAACTCGAAAAGAGCAGACAACCTCGACTGGCAGTTTAACGCACTGGCCGGATTCAAAATAAACCTGGGAAAAGCCCATACCCGGACAGAACCGGTATACTATGAACCGAAACCAACTCCTGCCCCGGCTCCTGAGCCGAAACCGGAACCCAAGCCAGCGCCTAAGCCGGCACCGGCACCGGTGGTGAAGGAATTTCCGGCATTGCCCGCCATTCACTTTGCTTTCGACAGCGATGTGGTGAATACCCAAAAGTATGCCGCAGAGCTGAACACCATCGTCTCGGTACTGAAGGAATTTAGCAACACAAACGTGGTAATCACAGGCTATACTGATCACAAGGGATCAAACGCCTACAACAACAAACTCTCGCTTCGCAGGGCCGAAGCGGTGAAGAAGTACCTCACCGGTGAAGGGATCAGCGCCGACAGGCTCACCACACAGGGAGCCGGGGAAGATCCGAAAACTTCGGGCCAGGAAGCCCTCACCATACAGGCACGCCGCGTGGAGGTTAGCAAATAAAAAAAATACCGGATAAAAGAATTAAACAGGTTACAATAACTGCTTTTGTCATTTTAATATCGCTGAGGTGCGATAGGTTTAAATTCTACTTCCGGGAAGCAGGAATGTCTGTCACAGACATTCCTGTATTTTTTATGCCTTGCACTGAAAAAAGAGACACACAGACGCAAATGTGGAGCGTGCACAAAAAAAATGCGATAATGGTACCCGATTCTTCAATAAATTATCTCTTCCAATGCATCAGAAAAGCAAAACTTTATGTACCTTTGGAAGATTTTATACAAAGAAAAAACAACTTTATTATTTATGACGAATCCAATTGTAAAGCAAATCGAGCTGTCAGACGGACGCACGATTACGCTGGAGACGGGGAAACTGGCAAAACAGGCCGATGGTTCCGTCACCCTTCGCATGGGTGACACCTTGCTGCTGGCTACCGTTTGCGCCGCCAAAGATGCAACACCCGGAACCGACTTTATGCCGTTACAGGTAGAATACAGAGAAAAATTTGCTTCCGCCGGACGTTTCCCGGGCGGATTCCTGAAACGGGAAGGCAGACCTTCCGACTCAGAAATATTGACCAGCAGGCTCATCGACCGTGCCCTGCGCCCGCTCTTTCCCGACGATTACCATGCCGATGTCTTTGTAAATGTGATCCTTTTCTCCTCAAACGG
>DHSP01000036.1 GCA_002408485.1 Proteiniphilum sp. UBA5283
GAAGCTTCGTCTATTTCTCCTTTTTCAACGGCCTCAATAACAGAACACCCTTTCTCATTCGTGTGGGTACAATCTTTGAACTTGCAATTTTTAGAATGTTTGATAATCAAGTCGAATGTGATTTCTAATCCACTTGTAGAATCAGCAATGCCTACTTCTCTCATCCCTGGATTATCAACTAATATTCCCCCGTTTTCAAGAATTATCAATTCTCTATGACTGGTAACGTGTCTCCCTTTATTTGTGCTATGTATTGTCAATGCAACCCAATCGCCAACTGCTGGAAAATCTTCACGGCCTTTTGATGAAAATCTTAGATTCCCTGTTATCTCAGACTCTAATTCTCCCTTTGCGGTTTTTACAATATATCTTTCCTTATGTTCTGATATAACTCTTCCAATTTCAAAGTCCTGAAGATTATTCTCAATCCTTAATTTTTCAAGTTTGTCGTTATATCCTAAATCTTCCAATTTCATGGCAGTTTTTTGTGTGAGCGTTGTCTTTTCAGCATTAAGCGCAATGTTCGGTGGCTTTGCGATGGTGCGGCAATAGCAAACCGTCAGTTGGGTTTTGTACCAAAGTTAATAAAATAACTGAAGTTGACCATATATTTGTCAGCCGCACTATTGCAAAACCGATTGTTATAGGCATACCCATTTATTGATTATCAAAGATGTAATGAATATATATTAGTTAAAATATATTTTATTTAGAATTAATTTTTACCTTTGGTGCTGCTTTCCATTAATATATATGTCATGAAAAAGATTAATCTGAAACGTTTACTATTTTTATCTCTGATAATATGGGGAACTTGTTTGAGTGGTTGCAGCCCGGAGAATGATGAAGAGGATGATTTGCTGGGATCAACGGACGAAGAGTATTCATTTGCCCGGAGTGTGTGGAAAATGAACCAACTGCACACTGAGATAACGCTTGTTTTTGAGAATGCAGGATGCTCTCTTGAGATCTACGATAAAAGCTATCCGAAGAAGGAGGTGTACAGATTTAATTATGTGGCTGAGTTTCCTGACATCTTATTGGTTCCGGTGGATGGGAATGGAATTGGTTCAATTAGGGGGGTAGTGGAGAAGAGAGAATATGGCAGGGATAAATTGTCTTTCACTACCGATTACTGGACTTGGGTGAAGTTGTACCGAGAATAAACTTGCCCCATCAGGGGCAAGTACTTTATAGAAAGATTTACTTATCTTTAAACCTCATCGGGCCACGGACATGCTTTCCCCGTTGCTTTGAAGGAAGGACGCTGCGCTTTTACTTTGCGCAAGTGTTTTCCTAAATCGCGTGAGAGTTTTTTCACCATGCCGGCATGCTGCGTTGACAGATCCGTTGTTTCTCCCAGGTCGTTGGTGATGTTGAACAATTCTTTCTTACCGGTTTCGTAATAATAAATCAACTTCCAGTCGCCACTGCGAATGGTACATGTGGAGCCGATTCCCGGGCCTTCGTTACCCCATAGGTTGGGATAGTTCCAGTAAAGGTTGCGGGTTTTGTTGCCGGTAGACTTGCCTTCCAGCAGCGGCACGAAGCTGACTCCGTCTACCGGTTGGAGGGTTTTACGATTTTTCACCTGAGCCATATCGAGGAGGGTAGGGAAGAAATCTTCAATGATTACGTAGTCGTTACATCGGGTGCCGGCTTTCACTTTCCCCGGCCATTTTACGATCATCGGTTCCCGTATGCCGCCTTCATAGGCCGATCCTTTGCCGCTGTTGAGCGGAGCGTTTTGGGTATGTAACGGAGCGTCGCGCCAGCGGGTATCGGTAGAGAACCCGCCATTGTCGGACATGAAAATGATAATGCTGTTTTCATCCAGGCCGTTTTGCTCGAGCCAGCTCATCAAATCGCCCAGGCTCTTGTCCATTCCTTCAATCAGCGTAGCGTAAGCTGCCTCCTTTTCCGACAGCCCTGCATCAATATATTTCTGATAAAAACGACTGTCTTTGTCGATGGGGATATGTATGGCATAGTGCGCCATATAGAGGTAGAACGGTTGACCGAGATTTTTGGCTTTGTCGAGTGCTTTCAAGGCTTCGAGTGTCAGTGCCTCTGTGACAAAGGTTTCTGTTCCCCAGTATTTGTCAAGGCCAGGGACAGCTTGAGGCGGGGAGGGCCTCCCGTCGGTCCGGTTTCCGTAATTCTCTTCTCCCAGATAACTGGTCAGGCCGCCACCGGCATGTCCGGCAATATTGACCTCAAACCCGAAATGGAGCGGGTTTTCACCCGGAGTATCCATCGCACCCCAATGTGCCTTACCGCAATGGATGGTATGATAACCACTATTTTTCAGCAGTTGCGCCAGGGAAGTCACTTCATAGGTGTGTGGGATGCCGGGCACCTGGCAAATGCCGTTCACATTCCATTCCGGGAATTGGAGCTGGGTGCTCTCGCGATCGGTTGAGGTGTTCTTTTTGAGTGTCCAGTTGGTTACCCGGTGACGTGCGGCATTCATACCCGTCATCAGGCTTACACGCGTAGGAGAACTCACGGAACAGGCATATGCCTGGGTGAACATCATGCCCTGCGAGGCAAGCCGTTCCATGTTGGGGGTGTGGTAACGCTCATTAAGCGGTGTCTTCTCCGTCCCAAACGGAAGGGACGTGTCTTGCCAACCCATATCATCGACCATGAAGAGGATAATATTGGGACGTGTGCCGGCAGTTTCCTGGGCATGCAACGAGGCTGCCACCACCGCAGATGTGGCAATCAGGGTTGTTTTTTTGAAAAATGGGGATACCGCTATGTTCGTTTTTAGATTGCTTTTTTGGGAAGTCAAGGGGAAATTCATATTCAATACTTTTGCTTATCCTTACGAAAAATGCCTTCACCTGTTGCAATTTCCGGATAATAATCCTCCATGAACAACAGGCAGGCAAATTTGAGTTTCGTTATTTAACTGCAAATATAGAAAATTTGAGCCAGAAACTAATCCATCGAAGAAGGTAATCGCCGCTAATCGAGGTATGCCATTATAATTCCAAAAAGGATGATGCCAATTATGATCAGGTATGCAAATGGATTCGCAAAATTCACTGTCCAGCCCATGAAGCGATTCCTTTTGGGAAGTATTATCCTGGGATCATTGGGATTATAATAGAAAATACCCCATTTATAATTTTCACGATCGTTTCGCATAAGGAGGTTATTATATGTGATTGGTCCTCAGATATTATTGTAATTGGCTTGTGATGTATACATACACACGTTCAAATATACGTTGTTTTTGAGAGTCTTCATTCAAAAATCAAGAAAATGTTCTGAGTCGATATGAAGTTTTCAGGAGATGTTGTGGATTCCTATCGCAACAAGGAAGAGAGCATAGAATGGAATTAATATAAAATAAGGGGTAAAAGAAACATTTCGTGAGATATCTTGCCCTGTTTGTTTAATTCTGTTACTTTTGCATCTTCAAAAGCAAATATTTATGAGCGCTGTCACGGAAAAAATTAAGATTTTATGTGCCGACAGGAACATGTCGGTTGAGGAACTGGCTGCAGGAGCAGGACTTACAGTGGAACAGGTGCGTCGCATCTGCGAGAGCGACAAAATCCCTTCTCTCGCTTCGCTGATCAAGATTGCCCGTGCCTTGGGTGTGCGATTGGGTACTTTTCTCGACGATAGCGAAGAGATGGGGCCAGTGGTTAACAGGCACGCTGACATGCACACACCGGTCACCTTCACCAGTCATCAGACCAACAATAACTCTCACATGGATTTTATCTCGCTGGCGGCCAGGAAGGGAGGACGAAACATGGAGCCGTTCCTGGTTTGCATTCAGCCGGGTACCGGAAAGGAAGCTTTTTCGTCGCACGAGGGCGAGGAGTTTCTCTATGTGCTGGAGGGATCCATCGTGGTGCATTACGGGACAGAAAAATATATGCTGAACCAGGGCGACAGCATCTATTATGATTCCATTGTGGATCATCTGGTCACGGCCCATGGTCAAACAGAAGCGAAGATACTGGGAGTGGTCTATTTTCCTGCATAAGCTTCCATCATATCATTTCATTTAACACACCGATCTTTTAAGCAACGATGACCAACAAATCAGCGATGATGCTATCCGACAGAACACTGGGCGACTGGCTCGAGTACTGGGCCCAAGAAACACCCGATAAGGAATATATTGTCTATTCAGACCGCGACCTTCGCTTTACCTGGAAAAAATTCAACGAACGGGTGGATCACATGGCGAAGGGGTTGATCGCCATCGGGGTGACACGGGGTACGCACGTGGGCATCTGGGCACAGAATGTGCCGGACTGGCTCACCTTTCTCTATGCCACTGCCAAGATTGGTGCCGTGGCGGTGACGGTGAACACAAACTACCGCACCGAGGAACTGCGATACCTGATGAACAACTCGGATATGCATACACTATGCATGACGGACGGGGTGCCGGGAAGCAATTATACCGACATCATCTACGAACTGGTGCCGGAACTGAAAACGACACAACGGGGGAAGCTGAAATCGGACCTTTTTCCGGAACTGAAGAATGTGGTCTACATAGGCCAGGAGAAATACCGGGGTATGTACAACACGGCAGAGATCCTGCTGCTGGGAAAGAATGTGCCGGATGACGATTTCAGGGTGCTGCGATCGCTTACCAATTGTCACGATGTGGTGAACATGCAATATACCTCCGGAACCACCGGTTTCCCGAAAGGGGTGATGCTCACCCATCACAACATCACCAACAACGGATACCTCACGGGCGTTCACATGCAGTTCACGCCGGAAGACAAGTGCTGCATCTGCGTACCGCTGTTTCACTGCTTTGGGGTGGTGCTGGCGACCATGTGTTGCCTCACGCACGGCAGCACGCAGGTGATGGTGGAGCGGTTCGACCCGCTGGTCACCCTGGCGTCGGTGCACAAGGAACGTTGTACTGTGCTGCATGGGGTGCCGACGATGTTCATCGCCCAATTGAATCATCCCATGTTCAGCATGTTCGACATGCGATCACTGCGTACGGGCATCATGGCGGGTGCACTCTGTCCCGAGGAACTGATGCGGCAGGTGAACGAGAAGATGTTTATGGATCTGACCAGCGTCTATGGGATGACGGAGACGTCGCCGGGGATGACGCAAACCCGCGTGGACGACCCTTTTGAGGTGCGTTGTACTACGGTGGGAAGGGAGTACGAGTTCACCGAAGTAAAGGTGCTTGACCCCGAAACGGGGGAGGAGTGCCCTGTGGACGTGCCGGGAGAGATATGCTGCAGAGGGTATAACGTGATGAAGGGCTACTACAAGAATCCGGAAGCCACGGCACAGGTGATTGATGCCAATGGCTTTATGCATTCGGGCGATCTCGGCGTGAGGGACAAGAATGGTAATTACCGGATTACGGGTCGCATCAAGGATATCATCATCCGCGGAGGAGAGAACATCTCTCCAAAGGAGGTGGAGGATTATCTCTACCGGATGTCTGGCGTGAAGGATGTACAGGTGGTGGGGGTGGCTTCAAATCGTTATGGTGAAGATGTGGGGGCGTTCATCATTCAGAAGGAGGGGTACCAGCTCTCCACGGAAGATGTGCGCGATTATTGCAAGGGCCATATCGCTAAATATAAAATACCGCGTTATGTCTTTTTCGTGGAGAATTTCCCTCTGACCGGCAGCGGGAAGATCCAGAAATTCCGGCTGAGGGAGATGGCGCTGGAACTGTGTGAAAAGGAGGGCATTGTAATTCTGTGACGTAACATCCATAACGATCCTTAACCGCGTATATTTTGAATAGTGCATCTGGAGCCTTATCTTTGGGGAACTAAATGAAATTTACATGACACAAACTCCTACATGCATTAAATGCAAAAGCGCTGTGACTTATTTCGATGGCTCCCTGTTTCACTGCACGGAATGTTTTCACGAATGGACACAGGAAGATATGGAAGCCGCCACAGAGTTGGAAAAAGTATTGGATAGTAACGGAAACGAACTTTTTGACGGGGATGATGTAACCGTGATAAAAGATTTGAAAGTAAAAGGTTCGTCCATGGTCGTGAAACGCGGTACACGCGCACGCGCTATCAGACTCTCAAGCGAGGACCCCACGCACGTTCAGGCAAAGGTAGATGGACAAACCATTTTCCTGAAGACTGAATTTCTGAAGAAATAAAGAGATCAAATTCCTGACCAAATAAGTCTAAATCACTAAAAAAGGGAGCCCTGATGAGGAGTTCCCTTTTTTGGTGGAGAATATCGGAGTCGAACCGATGACCTTTTGACTGCCAGTCAAACGCTCTAGCCAGCTGAGCTAATCCCCCTTGAATTTCGTGGTGCAAAGATAGAGATTTTGTTTATATTTGCAATCAAAACGAGAGAGAAAAATTAAAAATTGCGCGTTATGATTGTTTTCAACACCACTTTTCATGTCGATGAGGGTATAAACGAAGAGTTTATTGAATATATGCTGCAGCAATTTATTCCGATGTCCACCAAAAGTGGATTGCTCACATCGCCTCGTCTGGCACGTGTGTTTGGAAAGGAGGGTGAGGAGGGATACTCTTATGCGATGGAATTTGTTGCTGCCGATATCGTGACGCTGGAACGCTGGAATGCCGATGAGAGCAAGATTGTCTATGATCCCTTGCTGGAGAAGTTTAAGGAGAAGCTGATCGGATTCTCAACCATCATGCAGACAATAGAGTACTGATGCAGAAAGAACGGATTATCATGGGCATTGACCCGGGCACGCAGGTGATGGGCTACGGCATACTCCGTGTACTGGATAACAAACCGTCGATGATGGCAATGGGGGTGATGGAGCTGGGTAAATACGGCGATCATTACCTCAAGCTGGCGAAGATATATGCCCGCGTCATCGGCCTGATTGAGGAGTTCCTGCCCGACGAGCTAGCCATCGAGGCTCCTTTCTTTGGCAAGAACGTGCAGAGCATGCTCAAGCTGGGACGTGCACAGGGGGTGGCCATGGCTGCTGCCATCTCGCGCGACATCCCGATTTTTGAATACGCCCCGCTGAAGATCAAGATGGCGATCACCGGCAATGGCAGGGCGGCGAAGGAGCAGGTGGCCTACATGTTACAGAAGATTTTGCATATCCCTGATGAGAACATGCTTCCGCAGTTGGACGCGAGCGACGGACTTGCGGCGGCACTTTGCCATTTTTACCAGTCGGGTGTCACCACCGGAGACAGAAAATACAAGGACTGGAAAGATTTTGCCAGCCGCAACCAGGATAAGGTGAGAAAATAAAAAAAAAATCCCTTTTTCTTGCATAATACTCCCGAACTTTTTTAACTTTGCCTGATGAATGAATTGATTTCACACATAGAATTCCTGCTGCATGAACACAACTGCGTGATCATTCCCGGTTTTGGCGGTTTTGTGGTGAATACGCTTCCTTCCCGCAGAGATGGTATTGCCACTTTCCTGGAGCCGTCGTGCGAACTGGTCTTCAACCGCGATCTTACCCACAACGACGGACTTCTGGCTCAGTCTTACATGAGAAGCGATAAGCTGATGTTTGAAGCAGCCATGCAACGCATTGAGCGTGCCGTAGAGGAACTGAAAAATCAGTTACGGGAGGTACGCCGTGTGGATCTGGGAAAACTGGGCTCGTTTACCATGAACGACGAGAAACGATTCATGTATACTCCGGCTAATTTTGTACGTCCTTCGCTGTTCGGACTGACCCGGGCAACGCTGAAGCCGCTTGTTCAGATGCAGACACCCTCAGTAACGTCCAGAGAAGTGGGACGCGAAAGACGGTTCTCTCATGTGGGCATCAGTGCTACAGCCGCGGTAGCAATTATTTTGCTGATGTTTCTCCTACCGGTGAGCGATACAAACAGAGAACACCAGTCGGCACAAATGATTTCCGAAACATCGTTGTTCGGGAATAAACACAACCATGCCCATGGACTGGAAAATGTTACGCCCAATGCTGGGGTTGACGGTGATGCCAATATATTGCCCGTTTCGCCCTCAGTAACAGCGAATACCACCGATGCCACATTGCCAGCCCCGACAGGACAGGAGCTGGCTGCCGGAGGACCACGATACTATGTTGTGGTGGGGGTCTACGAGCTGCCCGATGTGGCACAGAAAATGATGGAGACGCTGCGCAATGAGGGGTTTGCACACATGGGAAGCCTGAAACGTTCCGGCCGCATTGATGTGTATGCCGCATCATTTACCGAAAGAAGCGAGGCGGAGTCTTTTATGAAGGAAATTCACAAACAATATCCCACGCATTCCGATGCCTGGATTTTAAAACGAAAATAGATTATGTCGCTGAAAAGTAATATCTTAGCGGGGTTTGTGCTGTATTGGGTATACGAGCTGTACAGATATCGGAAGAGGCTGGTTCCCCCCATGGACCGGTTCCGTTTCCCCGATTTTTAATGCATACGACATCCCCGGAATAACTGTTTCCGGGGATTTTTTTGGGAGATGCTGTTAACCTGAACGTCTCCTGCCATGACCGCCGTCGTCCCATCCTCCGCCCCGGCGCATATCGCCTCTCGAGGCTCCTCCCTTAAACACGTTAAACCGGTAGACAAAGTGTACAATGAAATAACTGGTGAGCGTGTTGGTGGTGGTATCGCGGATATAATTGGACGAAACACTCCGGCGGATGTTGCTGCGTTGCTGCAGGATATCGTATACTTTTATCCGGATCAGGCCGTTTTTCTGCTTTAATATTTGTTTTTCGAGAGAGGCATTCCACAGGGTTTCGTTCTGCTTGAAGCCATCGGCATAGCCTGAGTTGGTGGAGTAGCGTATATCGCTTTGAAAATTAATGTCGTACGGAAGGTAGACTGTGGTGTTCGCGGAACTGCCATAGTTGAAGTACTCCCTGTCCTGCTGCCCCTCAAGGGTGTTCTTCACCTTGTTATAGGATATGTTTCCCCGTAGGGAGAACTGAAGCTTGTCGGAATTATAGTTGAAGCTCAAATTCTCAGAGAGGTTGAGCTGCTTGCTGATATTCTCCTCGTTGTTGGAGAAACCGTTATTTCTCCTGAAAGCGCCATAGGAGGTGGTCGAAACCGTAAACTTTTTGCTAAATAATGGCTGCGTGGTGGTGAAACGCATGTCGGCATCCCAGTTGCCATTCACATTTCGGTAGGTGTTCTCTTTTCGTCCCGTTTCGGGGTCGGTGAAACGGGAGGTAACAATTGCGTTCAACGTGTAATTGAAATTGCCGGTCAGCATGTAAAATCGGTTCTGCTGTGGTTGCGAATTCTGGTACCTGATGTTCATCCGGTGAAGGAAGGCCGGTTTGAGGTCGGGATTTCCGTAGGTGATGTTCAGGGGGTTGCTCACGTCGACCACGGGCGATATCTGGTTGACGGAGGGTTGATCGGTATTTCCGGTATAGGTGAAGCGCAGGTTCTTCTGCCTTGACCAGAGATAGTTGAATTGCGCATTGGGGGAGTAGTTCGTGATCTTTTGCGTGATATTGCTGATGAGTGAATCTCCGATGAATGTCTCTCTTTTAGAGGTGGAGGGATAAACGCTGAACCCAACGTTGTAATTGTATTTCTCGCTTCTCGAACGGAAATTGACGCCCACATCCTGGTTCACGGAGTTGTTCTCGTTCAGCTTGCTGTATTTTGTGTCCAGAACCGTATAATTTCCCTCCTCATCGCGGGTGCGCGTATCTTTGTCGGATACGGAAGAACCTTGTCTGTAGTTGTAGGAAAACTGGAGGAAGTTTTGTTTACCCAGCGGCTCCACGTAAGAAACGGAGCCCCCCCAGCTTGTACTGCTGTTATTATTTGTGATGCGCTGATCGAGCAGGTCGTCGACGCGCTTTCCGGTGTAGTATGTGTTGGAGATGTTGGTGGCCTTGTTCTCCGAATTGTTCGAGCGGGCGTTGATTCCCACGCTGATGCTTCGTCCCGGTTTTCCCAGTCGGCGGTTGAGATGGAGATTGCCCCCAAGGTTTTTTCCGTTGCCGCGTGAGGCATAGTCGGCATTCCCATAGTTGACGGTATCTCCTTCGATGCGCGTTGTTGAAAAGATGTCGGCCTCCACACTCTCGCTGCTGCTGAATGAGATGGTGGGACGGAAGACCAGTGTTGTGAGCGAATCGGGCTTCCACTGCAGCCGCATATCAAAATTCACATTTTCACTTCGGCTGTTGGAGCGGTTATTCTGATCTTCGTAGGTGTCGCCCTTGCTTAACAGGTTTTGTGTGTATATCTTTGAGCTTGCGTCGGTCCGGTTGTTGCCATACCGTATGTTGCCTCCCATTTCCAACTTGTCCGACGCCTCCTTGCTGAAGTTAAAGCCGCTGTTCCCCGATGTGGTGATCCCACTTCCTGCGCCACCACCACCTCCTCCTCTGCCTCCTCTACCTCCGCCACCACCCCCCAGGGCAGCACCCAGATCGGAGGCGCCGGCATTGTTGGTGTTGTTGATGCCTCCCATGAAAGTCATCTGGTCGCTGTTGCGCATATGGTTTACCATGGTGTTTGCTTCGTAGCGATCCATGCTTCCATATCCTGCATAGGCATTGCCAAAGGTGCCTTGTTTCATGTTCGGGAGGATCGTGAGGTTGATGATCATCTCTTCCTCCCCATCGTCGAAGCCGGTCATTTTCTCCATTTCTGATTTGTTGTCGATGATCTGCAGCTTATCGACCATTCTGGCAGGCAAATTTTTGGAGGCTATCTTTGGGTCGTCACTAAAGAACTCCTTGCCATCGACAAATATCTTTTTGATCTCTTTCCCCTGTACTTTGATGACGCCATTCTGATCGATCTCCACACCGGTCATCTTCTTAAGCAGATCTTCTACCACCGCCATCTCGGTTACGTTATACAAGGCGGCGTTGTATTCCAACGTGTCGCCCTTGACCAGAATCTCGGTGGCGGCCGCAGTAACCACCGCTTCCTCGAGCAGAATTGTGTTCTCCTCGAGGGAGATGGTGCTCAGGCTTACTGACGGCTGCGAAGGGGTGAGGGTGAAGTGTTTATAGACGGGGGCATATCCCATAAACGAGATGTGCGCGATGTAACTGCCGTGATTTACCGGAATCAGAAAGGACCCCTCGGCCGACGAGGAGGTCCCGGTGACCAGCGTGCTGTCTTTCGGGTTTAAAATGCGGATGGTGGCGGCAGGAATGGCATCTCCTGTTTCTCCGTCGGTGATTTTACCGGAAACGCTCCCCGTACCGGATTGAGCATACACGAATGTGATACATGCAAACAGTACAAAAAAGAAGATAAATGTTTTTTTCATCAGTAAATAAAAGTTGTTCAAGAATAAATTGGATGGACAACTTTCCCGTTGTGCACCGTTGCGACAAATGTAGGAAGAATAAAGGGTAGCTTCAAAATGAATAGATAAACCGCAACTTTTCATCGATGAATAAACGAAATTAATCGGGAAACTGTGTTACATTTGCAGGCAGAAGCAGTGAAAAATCACCGAAAAAATCACCGAAAAAATGAACGAAACAAGATACGAAACAAAAATACTGGGCTTGCCTTTTCCCAAACCAGATATTTACGGCTCCCTTTCAATGCCGGTATATCACGCGCTGGCGTATGAATTTGCGACTGCCGAAGAGATGGAGGCGGCATTTTGCGGACGCACTGCAGAGCATACCTATTCGCGGGTGACAAACCCCACTGTACAGTATTTCGAAGAAAGGGTGAAAGCCGCGACAAGCGCCTATGGCGTAACGGCACTGAACTCGGGCATGGCAGCCATCAGCAACACTTTTTTTACGCTTGCAGGGACAGGTAGCAACGTGGTCACATCGCGCTATCTGTTTGGAAACACTTACTCTTTTTTCGTGAATACCCTGAGCGCTTTTGGCGTGGAGGTGCGTTTTTGTGACCTAACCAATCCGGAGGATATTGCTGCCTGCATAGATGCGAACACCTGTGCCGTCTATCTGGAGGTAATCACAAACCCTCAGATGGAGGTTGCCGATTTGAAAATAGTGGCTGACGTGGCTCACGAAAGAAATGTCCCCCTTATTGCCGATACCACCCTCATCCCATTCACTTGTTTTCGTTCTGCCGACTTCGGGGTGGATATTGATGTGATATCGAGTACCAAATATATTTCGGGAGGAGGTAGCAGCCTGGGTGGGTTGATCATTGATCACGGGCTTTTCGACTGGTCTCATTCGCCTAATCTAAAGCCGTTTTCTGATGTCTCTGCGTCGGCTTTCCACTTCAGGCTTCGCAAGGAGATACACCGCAACCTGGGAGCTTATATGACACCCGAAGTGGCTTATATGCAGTTGCTGGGCCTGGAAACCCTGCAGGTGCGTTACGAAAGGCAGGCGGGTAATTGCAGGGAACTGGCCAAAAGATTGCAGCCGCTGCCCGAAGTGCAGTCAGTTAATTACACCGGATTGCCCGGGAACCCTTTTTATGCGGTGAGCAGACGTCAGTTTGGCGACCTCCCCGGGGCTATGCTGACCTTCGACCTGGAATCGAAAGAACAATGTTATACCTTCCTGAACCGGCTGAAACTGATCCGCCGTGCGACCAACCTCTTTGAAAACCGTTCACTCATCATCCACCCGGCAAGCACCATCTATGGCACCTTTACGCCTGAACAACGTGCAGACATGGGCATAAAAGAAACCACACTCCGCCTGTCCGTGGGACTGGAGAGTGTGGACGATTTGCTGGGGGATATCCGGCAGGCACTTGTTTTGTGACTGGCTACTCTGCGAGAAGTGAATTGACCAGATCGTTAAACTCTTCGATAAATTCCTCGTAAAAAAGACCGGTGGCCGGACCGTTGAAACCGGTATGTACTTTGCGTACTTTTCCTTCCTTGTCAATAAAGATGGTGGTGGGATAGCTGGAGAAATTTTCCAGTTCCGGCAGTGCGCCGGCTACATTTTCCTTGCCCACCGCTCCACCAAAAAGGATGGGATAACCTGTGTTGTACCGTTCCTTGAGCTGGCTGATAGCTCTCTTCGCATAAGCTTCGTCGTTTTTCCGCTCAAAGGCGATGCCGATGACTTCTACACCGCGGCTTTTGTTGGCTTCGTACCAGGGAGCCAGGAAGGCCATCTCATCGAGGCAATTGGGGCACCAGCTTCCCAGGATGGACACGATCACCACTTTACCCCGGTATCTTTCATCCCGGAGTGAACCCTTGTTCCCTTCCAGATCGGGCAGCGAAAAGCTGAGCGTTTCATAACCCGGCTTGAGGCCGGCAAGGGAGTAGGCGTCGGCCAGTACGGCGCCATCGTTCTTCGTGCCCACCAGTTGTGTTGTGCCGCGGGTGGTATAAAAATTGCCCTCAAACCGGATGTCGTCCGTAAAGGTAAGATCGATAAAATATGGACTCAGTCCCCCGAAGGCCGAGAGTTGTACCCCATCATCGGTATAGGAGCCCTCCAGGAACCGGAGGTCACCCGAGTTGGTCAGGATGGAGCCGGTTACGACTTTACGGTCGGTTTTGAAGATACCTACGTTGCGGGTGGTATCTCCCTTTTCGCTCAGGAAAAGGACATCCCACTTGCCGTCGATCCTGTGGGGGGTGGGCTTTGCAACAGCTTTAAAACGTTCTGCCACACCGTACACTGCGGTGAAAGGAACACCGGAATCGCCGTCAATGTAATTCCTGATGAAGTTACCATCAATCCGGGTGTTGTTGACAAACCCTTTGATTACAGCATCATAAGCGACGATGGGAATAACGAGCGTGTCGCCGTGAAACGTTACTCCGGGCAGCTTCACGCGTTCTTCCCCATTGATAAGGGTGACAGTAGCCAAGCCGGCCTCCTTCTTCACGTCAAACAGGAAAGGGGCTTTCCTGTCGCCCGACACTGCGAGTTCGCCGCGCCAGATGCCTTCGCAAAGTTCATTTTTCTTTTGGCAGGAACTGAAACCTGCAAGGAGCAGCAGAAGAAATAAAAGCTGATATTTTATCATTTGGAGGATATGAGAAATGCAAGTTTCGTATGTCTATATTGAAATGAATATGGCTGAAAAAGAGATCTAATGGGTTGTCAAAGAGGGTACTCGTCGAAAGCATACAATACCGTGGAGAGGTATCGCTCTCCGGTGTCGGGCAGGATTACCACAATGTTTTTACCCTCATTCTCCGGTTCTTTTGACAGTTGCAGTGCAGCGTATACTGCGGCACCCGACGAAATTCCGACAAGGAGTCCTTCGGCCTTTGCCAGATTTCTGCTGGTACGTATGGCGTCGTCGTTGCTTACGGGTATGACGCGGTCCACGACCGTTCCATCATAGGTTCCCGGTACAAAACCGGCACCAATACCCTGAATCTTGTGGGGACCGGGTTGTCCTCCCGAAAGAACGGGGGAGTCGGCGGGTTCCACGGCTACCACTTTTACATGTGAGTTTAGCTCTTTTAGCCTTTTCCCGGCGCCACTCACAGTGCCTCCCGTGCCAACGCCGCTGACAAAAATATCCACCTTGCCGTCTGTGTCGCGCCATACCTCTTCGCCGGTCGTTCTGTAGTGGATCTGAGGGTTGGACTGGTTTTCAAATTGTTGCAGAATGACGGCGTTGGGTATTTCTGACTGTAACTCTTTTGCCCTGGCGATGGCGCCTTTCATGCCGTCGGTGCCGGCGGTCAACACTAACTCTGCACCGAGTGCTTTCAACAGGTTTCTTCTTTCCAGGCTCATGGTCTCGGGCATGGTCAGAATCAACCGGTACTTCTTGATGGAAGATACAAAGGCAAGGCCTATACCGGTATTGCCACTGGTGGGTTCAATGATGACCGAGCCGGGCTTAAGAAGACCGTTCTTCTCGGCATCCTCAACCATGGCCAGTGCGATACGGTCTTTTACACTTCCCAGCGGATTAAAACTTTCCAGTTTCGCGATCAGATTTGCTTTGGCACCCTCGGACTTTCCAAAGTGATTCAACTTCAATAAGGGCGTGTTGCCCACCAGTTCCGTAAGATTTTCTGCAATTTTTGTCATAATGTGATATTTATAAATGTTTCAGACAAAGGTAAAGGTTGTTTTGAAAGTATGAAATAGCATAATTGTGCTATTTTTTCGGCCATGACTTCGATAAATCATTAAATTTGTACTTGCATAACGAGAAAAGGGAGTGATTAATCATTTTATATTAGCAGATAATCAGGATGTGACACGTGCCGGGTTGAGGTCGATTCTGAAAGAGGCCGATGCGCAGGTGTCGGTGACGGAGGTGGCAACCTATCATCAACTGATCCGGGAGCTACGGGTTCATCCGCTGTCGGTGGTGGTGGTCGATTACTCTTTGTTCGATTTTTCGTCCGCCAATCATATGCTGAACATCAAAAGCGGTGCAAAGCAATCGGCCTGGCTCCTTTTCCCGGATGAGCCCGACGAACATTTCCTGCGACGCCTGCTGACTGCGGACTCAACCATTGGGGTGGTGATGAAGCATCATGCCAAAACAGAGGTGCTGGAAGCACTGCGATGCGCTTCTGCCGGTCGGGTATACTGGTGTGACTTTGCCGCGTCGGTCATGAAAACCGGTGTGCCTGCCCAGAAAATACCAGATTCGCTCACCATCTCAGAAAAAAAGATTCTCTACGAGATTGCACTGGGAAAGACCACCAAGGAGATTGCGTTGGAGAAAAATCTCAGCTTCCATACTGTCAATGCACATCGGCGTAATATCTACCGAAAACTGGGAGTCAATAGTGTCAACGAAGCTACCCGGTATGCCTTGCAGGCCGGGTTGATCGACTTAATGGAATATTATATCTGATTAGATTCTTTCAATTATTTTCCAGATAGCTTCTACCCAGGCTTCGCTATCGTTCAGAGAGGGAATGAAGGTGAATTTTTCTCCGCCTGCCTCCATGAATAGATTCCTCGCTTCGATATCGATGTCGTATAACGTTTCCAGGTTATCCACCGGAAAGCCCGGGGCAATCACAGCTACTTTCTTCCATCCCAGCTTGGGCAGATCGGCGACGTCTCTGTTCAGGAAGGGTTTTAACCAGTTGTTTCCTCTTTGCGATGCATAAAAAAGCAATGTGCGATGCGGGTCGAATCCGGTCTTTTCGCAAAACAGGCGGTTTGTCTCTTTCAACTGATAGACGTAATCATACTCTTTGCCCTTTTTCCAGGCTGCTTCCACCTGCGACACCGGCAGGCTGTGGTAACTGAAAATAAGCCGGTCAATATCATCCAGATAGGGATGTGCGCAGGCTGCCAGCGCATTGATAAAGGCGGGGTGATTGTAGTAGGACTCCACAAACTTCAAACGAAAGGAGTGGGGATGGCGAAAAAAAATACGCCCGATCTCATCGACGGTAGTTTGTGTGGTGGACTGGGCGAAGTGCGGATACAACGGAAAGACTATAACTTCGTGTAAAAGAGGGCACTTTTGTTCGAGCCTTTTGAAGGCACCCGGTATGTCGGGTGTCCCATATCGCATGGCAATCTCCACGGGGAGCCCTTTTTTTGTTTCGAGCTCTTCCGAGAGTCTCTGCATATAATATAGCAACGGTGCTGTCTTAGGCTCTTCCCTGCGCCATATTTGGCTGTACTTTTCCTGTGATCGTGATGCCGATAAGGGCGCAATGATGTTGGTGGAGACTAACTTTGACAGCCATTGGGGTCGCCCCATCACCAGCGGATCCGAGAGCATGTCGCCGATGAATCTCTTCACTTCGGCCTTGTCCTTGTGCGCTGGCGTACCAATATTGATCAATAATATGCCTCTCATTTTCTAGTTTTCAGCTTTCAGTTCCTGGATATCTTTCTCCGGTTACTCACCCACAAATGTCTCCAGAAGTTTGCACGATTCGTCCGGAATGATTGTTACCGATTTGGTGTCTGCCGGAATAAGCATCGATTCACCCTGACCAAGGAATTCAGAATTGCCTTTGTCGTCTTTGATGGTACAATGTCCGGCCATGCAGATGTAAATCACAAATGAATCGAGATTCGCATACTGTCGGGTCATTGGAATATCCGCTTCAAGCAACCGGGTGGTGAAATAGGGACAGGAAACCAGGTCGACAGGTTGGTTTGTATTCTTCTCGTAATTTGTTTTGTATGAGTCGCTTATTTTGTAGTCAATCGCATCTTTTGCAAGCTCGGTATGGAGTTCGCGGGAGTTGCCATTGGCATCCTTGCGGTTGTAGTCGTATATGCGATAGGTGATGTCGGATGTTTGTTGAATCTCCGCAATGAAGCATCCCGCACCGATGGCATGCACCCTACCTGCCGGCAGGAAGAAGACGTCTCCCTCCTGTACTTCGTATTTTTTGAGGCTGTTGGTAAAGGTATTGTCCTGCACCGTTTCCACATAGGTTTCCGGAGTGATGTTTTTTTCGAAACCGGAATAAAGAAATGCTCCCGGCGCTGCTTTAATGACGTACCACATTTCGGTCTTCCCGAAAGATCCGTGCCGTTCTCCGGCCAGCGTATCATCGGGATGAACCTGAATGGACAGGTTGTCTCTTGCGTCAATAAACTTGATGAGCAACGGAAAGGTGTTGCCGTACTTTTCATACACCTTCCTGCCAACCAGCTTATCTTTCTCGCGGATGAGCAGTTCCCCGAGCGTTGTTCCGGCGAAAGGCCCGTTGGCAACGACCGACAGGTTGTTTTTGACTCCTGATATTTCCCAGCTCTCGCCAATGCCTTCCTGCACGGGACTAATTTGTTTGAAGAGGCTTATTTCCGACCCGCCCCAGATTACAGACTTCAGGATGGGGTGAAATTTAAGCGGATAAAGAGGGTATGTTTGCTCTTGCGTGTTGTAGGTCATAGTTCAAACGTAGCTTGCTGATCGAATATTTTTATTTTTCATAACGATGGCCGTGCGTGCGGGGAGGTATAGTCTCAACCACCCTTTGTCGTGCGGTGCATAAAGAGGGTCATACTGGGTGAAGTGATGGAGGGTGTCGTCGTTCAGTCCAAAGCCTCCGAACTTCGGGTTGTCTGTGTCGAGTATAATTTCATATTCGCCCTGTGGCACCAGGATGCCGTAATCGCAATAGGACCGCTGCGGATGAAAGTTGTATACAAACAACAGTTCGTTGCGCATGTAAGCCAGAATATTGTCGTCGTCTTTATCCCAGATCTTTATCAGGGAAGTGGACTGAAAATCGGGTACGGACCTGATCAGGCCAATCATCGCCTTATCGAAATCGCCCAGGTAGTGATATTTTAAATTGGGATCATCGGCCAGGTGCCACTGCCGTCGGGCATAGAGGTATGACCAGTTGTTTCCTTCGCGCGGGAAATCGACCCACTCGGGGTGCCCGAACTCATTTCCCATGAAGTTCAGGTAGCCGCCATTCATGGTGGTGGCCGTTACCAGACGAATCATCTTGTGTAGTGCGAGGCCGCGATCCACGGTAAGGGAACTGTTCATCAGTTTCGACATGAACCAATACATATCGGCATCAATCAGCCGGAAGATAATGGTTTTATCGCCCACCAAAGCCTGATCGTGGCTCTCAGCATAGGAGATGGTCTTTTCGTCGGCACGCCGGTTGGTGGTTTCCCACCAGATCGCACTCGGATGCCACTCTTCATCTTTTTTTTCCTTGATGGTTTTGATCCAAAAGTCGGGGATATTCATCGCCATGCGATAGTCGAACCCATACCCGCCCTCCTCCGGCTTCATGGCTAGTCCCGGCATACCGCTTACTTCCTCGGCAATGGTGATGGCATGCGGATTTACTTCGTGGATGAGCTTGTTAGCAAGGGTCAGGTAGCAGATGGCATCGCCGTCCTGGCCGGCATTATAATAGTCGCTGTAGTTGCTGAACGACTCTTCCAGGCCGTGGCTCAGGTAGATCATCGACGTGACGCCATCGAAACGAAAGCCGTCGAATTTAAATTCCTCGAGCCAGTATTTGCAATTTGAAAGGAGGAAATGAAGTACTTCATTTTTGCCATAGTCGAAACAGAGCGAATCCCATGCCTGGTGATTTCGCCGTTCCGGGTTGCTGTGAAAATAGAGATCGTAGGAGCCATCCATTCTGGCAATCCCCTCTGTTTCGTTCTTCACAGCATGGGAATGTACAATATCCATGATCACGGCAATGCCCATTTCGTGTGCTTTGTCTATCAGTTCACGCAGCTCTTCGGGTGTACCGCATCTTGAAGAGGGGGCAAAAAAGCTGGAGACATGGTATCCAAACGATCCGTAATAGGGATGCTCCTGGATGGCCATAATCTGAATGGCATTGTACCCATTTTCTTTCACACGGGGGAGGATGTTTTGCCGGAACTCATTGTAGGTGCCGACTCTTTCTTCTTCGGTGGACATGCCCACGTGCGCCTCATAGATGAGGAGGGGAGAAGTGTCGGGTCTGAAGCGGGCTGTTTTGAACCGATACTTGTTTTCCGGCTCCCATACTTGCGCACTGAATATATAGGTGTCCTTGTCTTGCACCACCCGGTTGCACCATGCAGGAATACGTTCTCCAAAACCACCTTCCCAGCAGACATGAAGCTTGTAAAGATCTTCGTGACGAATGCAGTCAGCCGGGAACTTCCCTTCCCAAATGCCATTCTCCATCTTTTTCAACCGAAATGATTCGAGTCTTTGCCATTGATTGAAGGTACCCACCAGAAATATCCCGGTAGCACGGGGTGCCCATTCGCGAAATACCCATCCCTCGTCGGTCTTGTGAAGACCGAAATAAAGGTATCCGGTCGCGAAATCGGAAAGCGAGATCTTTCCACCCTGGGTAAGATCTGCTAACCTTTTCTCGTAGTAGGCGTGCCGACCTTCAATTGCTTTTGCATGAGGTTCGAGCCACGGGTCGTTTTTGATGATATCAAGCATTGCGACAGCATAAACAGGTTTAAAGCACCGCTATCTTCAGAATGATTTTTTTTGTCGGCCCTTCTCCAATCAGAGGAGCATGTCCGTCTTCGGGTGAGAAGATCACAAACTCTCCCGGCAAGACCGTCACCAGCGCGGATGGTTTGTCGGAAAAGAATTCAATGTCGTTGGCTTCGTCGTACCCCGACTCGGAGGAGGTGAGGGTAGAGAGCGACTTCCAGCCAAATGTTTCCTCTTTTGCAATCGGTATCTGAATATCGATAAATTTTTTGTGTGTTTCCAGCCGGGCGTCTTCAGGCTTCTTCAGTACCGTTTCCACAATGGAAGCCCTGAGCTGCTTGCCTTCAATTTCAACCGATCCGGTTTCTACTGTTTCCAGGTTGAGCTGCCGGATGTATTCAAATGCTTTTTCGAAAAGCGGATGCAGGCTGAAATAATTGGCTGCATTTGCGAGATTGTCTACAATCATATAGTGATATTTTTATTTGTTTTGAAACAGGACAAAGATAACGAAAATATGGATTTCAGAAAAAATAAATAACCCGCCCGAAACAGAATCTGTGTCGGACGGGTAGAAAATGAAAAAAGAGAACTGAATGTTTATTTTTTAAAGGGATCGAGTGCCTGCGTGGGGGTCCCATCCACAAAGCAACCTTTGTTGTAGCCCCCGTTATAGCCCGGGGGTGCCTGTGGTTCCCAATAAAAGATACCCAGCAGATTGCTGTTGGTCATCCCGTAGTCGAGAAGCCTTTTCAGGAAGGCTCTACATATTTCGGCCTGGTCGTACGGCATGCCCACCTCGCAGATCATCACCGGCTTGCCATAGGCCTGCACCACTGCCTCGATGTTGGCGATGCAGTTCGTTACGGTCGACTGCCAGCTTTCGACCTCGGGATAGAGCGACATGCCAATCATGTCGTATCGGGCATTCTGGGCTTTCAGATAACCAAAGATGCGGGTGTAGAGATCAGCCCGTTGCCCGCTGTCAAGGTGTACCACCACGCTGCAGTCGGGAAAGATGGCCTTCACGGCATCATAGCCCGAATTGACCAGTGTGGCAAAGTTGGAGCCATTCTCAAAATGACCCAGGGGGAGCAGCATGCCATTGCGTGTTTCATTGCCGATCTGTACCCACTCCGGTTCAATGCCATTCTCTTTCAGTCGGGTAAGCATTTCGGTGACGTGCCCGGCCACAGCCTCCCTGAGTTGGGCTATGTTGTAATCAGCCCAGGCAGCGGGCGGTATTTGTGCGCCGGGGTCGGCCCATGTATCGCTGCAATGGAAGTCAATCATTAGCCGCAGTCCCAGCTTGTGTGCTCTGCGGGCTTTGACGACGACATCGTGGATGTTATTCCATCCCTCTGCAGGGTTTACCCATACCCGCAGGCGGATGGCGTTCATGCCACTCTCCTGTTTGAGCAATGTCATCAGTTCGGTCTCCTGATGAAGGGAGTTGTAAAACTTGATTCCCTCCTTCTCCATTTGTGTCACCCAGCTCACATCGGCTCCTTTGGCAAAGGCGCTTCGGTCGGGTGGTACTACCGGCTCGGGAAAGGGATTGGTGAGGGGGCTCTCTTGCATGCAGGAGGACACCATCATCACCAGAGCGATCAGAAGTGGAATCGGTTTGATTGTTATTTTGAGCATGTCATATTTTTTTATTTCAGGGTGATAATCTGTTTGCAGACGTCCACCGTGAGGGTGTAAGTGCCGGCCGATAGGGACGCATCATTCGTGAGATTTCCTCCGTAGAGGATCAGCTCGCCATTGCTTCCGCCGAATTTTAAATCCCAGTTTTCGTTGAGGATGATCTGGAAGCCCCAGGGTGACGGGCCGGCAATGGTCACCTGCGCGCTGTAGACCCCCACCGTTTCTGTGGGGGTCATGGTGTGAAGTGTCCAGTCGTCGTCGAGCCCGGAGTAAGAAACGGAAGAGATCGGTGTGAGCTTGTAGGTCAGAGCCTTCTTATACATTTCGATAAGGTAGAGACCCGCTTGGGGGGCGGTGATATTTACTCCTCCGCCAAAAAGCAGTGAGCCTGCCAGGGCTGTGCCTCCCTCAGCCATGCCGTAGGCGTCGCTCCAGTTGTCTTTCTCATTGTAGAATTTGTATCCCCATAGGGAATTTACATTGCAGCCACCGCCGTATCCCAGTGCATCTTCATTGAAGAGACGCAGATAGTTGTCAAAGGTCCAGCTGCCGGAGGTGCCGTCATCCACGCCGGAGAGATAGAGCAACGGTGGAATCTCGATCGGTGTGGAAGAGCCTTCGGTGACGGTGAGGAGCCACTGCTGCGGATTGCTCAGGTCGAGGATCAGTGTAACGGATCCCGTGCCGCTTACGGGCACTGTGATGGGCGTGGCGTTGTTGCCGAAGGTGAGCTTCTCTGGTGTGCCGCTGAAGCCAATGGGTGTATCCGTGGCAGCGGCATCGTCGGTGCCGGTAGTCAGGTTATACTGTTTACCCGTGCCGGAGATGGTGACGTTGATGGTGCCGGTAGCCGTGTTGTTGAAGGCGTAGCTCCAGCGGTTTGCGGTCCGGTCGAATGTCATCTCGCCGTTCACATCTCCCGCGACGGTGAGTGTGGGTATATGCAGGGCACTCCACTCCCTGGCAGTGGTGTTGAGAATGGTGTAGTAGGAGCCTGCCTGTCCCGGAAACCAGAAGTTCCAGTGGCTGGTTTCTTTCGATGCCATAAAGGCAGTGCCGTCCACACCGTCGTTGCCCCAGACCGATCCTTCGCCTTCACGCAAGTACCAGTTGTACCAGGCAGTAACACCCAGGAACCCTTCATAGATGCCGTTGGAGGTGGCTGAATAAAGTGTTCTGCCGGTCTCACCCATGGCGCTGTCGAGAATATATCCGACAGACATGTCGATGAGGTAGGGAGTGACACTCATGGTGATCACATTGCTGTAAGCGGGAGGCATGTTGTTGCCTAGCTCGCTCCGGATGCGGATGTAGAGGGGATAAGATACGCCACCTTCCATGCCCAGCCTGCTCAGTTGTGCATTGAGCTCATAGTGGGTGTACTGATGCTGGAAGATGCCATCTTCGGCCCGTTGTTCCACGGCATTCGAAAAATCGGCATTGGCAGCTAGCTGTATGGTGTTGGCGATGGCATTTTCAGGAGCCAGCACACCGGGATTGCTCAGGCTGATCTCCCCATTGTCGGTCCAGTAGATCGTTAGCGCCAGGTCGTCGGCTGCATCGTAGTTGAGCACAATATCTTCTGTGGGACCCTGCAGCGTCACCACACCGCCACCCGTAGTGGTCAGGAAATCGCCATCCTTCTCGCAGGAGGAGATCACCACGAAAATGCTCACCAGCAGAATATATATTGATTGTTTCATTTTCATTGATCTCAAGTTTAATAGTTTGCATTCTGTAAGTTGGGGTTGGCCGAAAGCTCGGTGGCGGGAATGGGGTAGATGTTGTATTTGTTGTCCACGGCACGTCCCTCCTTCACGCCTCCTTTCCACTGCCAGATACGTCCCGATCCGGTGAAGCGGCCATAACGGATCAGATCGGTGCGGCGTGTACATTCCCACAGCAGCTCGCGGCCCCGTTCATCGAGGATCCAGTCGAGGGTCAGCTTCGTGGAACTGATGTTGCCGCTCTGGTCGCCACAAGCCCGCTCATTGATCTCGTTTACCAGCGTCAAGGCTTCAGCGGGGGTGGCCCCCTGGCCACCACGGAGCACCGATTCGGCAAGCATCAGGTAGATGTCGGCCAGGCGAAACACAGGAAAGTCGGTGTTCACTCCCACTGCCTGCGTGTTGGAGGCGGCGGCGCCCGCATCTGTGAGGTTGCTCCATTTCATGGAGTAATAGCCGTTGCTTGCATCGCTGAGGCCACCATCGATGTACTGTGTTTGTCCTTCCGAGTAAAAGCGGCGTCTTGTGTCGGTTGATGATGCATCGTCGAAGAGGGCCACATATTCACCTCGTACCCGGAAGTTGCCCCAGGCACCGGTGACACCCACTTCGGCTTCAGCGTTGCCGGTAGCTCCGCCACAGACGATGTTGGTGGTGGCGCCCCAGGTAACGGTATGTTCGCTGTCTACGACGAACGAGAAGATGATCTCGTTGGTTCGAAGATGGTTCTCGGCATTGAACAACCTGGCCCAGTCGCTCTCGAGCGAATAACGATTGCTGTTGATGATCTTCTTTGCGTAGTTGATGCAGTCGGTATAGCGCGGTGTTCCCGTGTATACTTCGGCATTGAGATAGAGGCGCGTCAGCAGGGCTTGCACCGCTCCCCGTGTTGCACGGCCATATTCTGTCGTTTCGGACATTTCCTCCTCGATGTCGCGCAGCTCATCTTCCACATAGTCGAAGAGCATTGTACGGGAGTAGGCTTCGGGCTTGTAATTGCTGAGAGGGGTGGTTTCATCCACGAAAGGCCCCTGACCGAAAAGGTCGATGATATAGCTGTAGGCGAGGGCTCTCAGAAAGCGGGCCTCGGCACGCATGGCGCGGATATCGCTTTGTTCGGTTTCTGTGAAACGACCGATAGCTCCGTCCATCGCGTTACGGATAAACTCGTTGCAAATGGTGATGGTATAATAAATACGATAATAAGAGTCGGACACCCACACGTCGTTTTCATCCCACGAGATGAAGGAGATATCCCAAAGGTCGTCGCCCTCATTCCAGGTATAGGCGATCTCATCGGTGCCAGCCTCCTGCAGGTAGAAATAACTACGGAAAAGGTCGAAGTTGGTAGCCAGATCCACATTGCCGCCACCCAGCTCCTGACCTGCAATCACGAAGGAGGCGTACAGCTTGGCCAGCACATTTTTGTAATTGGCTGCCTGACTATATACTCCTTCGGCATCGGTTTCGATTACGGGGCGTTGGTTCAGGTCGTCGCTGCAGCTGTTGGCGAGCATGAGTGATCCTGCCAACAAGAAGATATAAGTTAGAATTTTTTTCATTTTCCTTGATTTTTTCAAAGGTTTAGAATTCAAGTCCCAACGTCAGGGAGTAGATGCGAGGACGGGGATATACGGAGGAGTCGACACCCGAGTTGTTCTCCGGATCCACGCCAATGTAGCGGGTGATGGTGAAAACATTCTGCACCATGGCCGAGAGGTTCATCGAGAGCAGGTTGTTGATCCTGCCAAAGTTGTATCCTATCTGCAGGTTATCCATCCGCAGAAAGGAGGCATTCTCCACGTAGTGGTCGCTCAGCTGCTGGCGATTCACAAAACCTGTCTCCAGGTAGCTGCGATGCAGGTTGTTGAGCTCGTAGTTGTTGTACGAGATCGTTCCAAAAGCGCCGGTGTCCATGGCGACATTGTTGTAGATGTAGTTACCTACGTTGGCGCGGAGGCTGGTACTGAAATAGAACTTTTTCCATTGTAGCATCGTGCTGAAACCGAAGATCCAGTCGGGGAAGATGGAGTGATAATGGTAGAGGTCGTTGGAGTTGACCGTGCCATTGCCGTCGAGGTCGGCATATAGCCCTTCGATGGGTTTCCCCGTTGCCTCATCGTAGATCTGTTTATAAACGTAGAAGCTGTAGGGGGCATATCCTTCGGTAAAGACCTGTATCTGTTGTCCGCCGACGCCTACGGTGGGTCCTACCAGTGTATTGGGGGATTCAGCTCCTTCCACCAGGGTGAGGTTGGTGATGCTGTTATGCTGGTAGGTGGCATTGGCGCTGAGTGACCAGTTCCAGTCGCGCGTCTCCAGGGGAATCACATTGAGTGCGATCTCCACGCCGTTGCTTTTCATGTTTCCCACATTGGTGAGCATGGTCTTGTCGAAGTTCACACCGGCAGGAATGGGTACCGTGGCAAGGAGGTCTTTGGTTTTGCGGTCGTAATAATCGATGCTGCCGCCGATGCGGTTCTCGAGAAAACCGAAGTCGAGTCCCACATTGCGGGAAGTGGTGGTCTCCCACTTCAGGTCGGGGTTGTATCCCTCGGGGCGGTAGGTAGAGACAGGCTGGCCGCCGAACATGTAGTCGGCACCGGGCTGACTGATGGTATAGACGGGAATGTAGCCGTAGTTGGCAATGCCGTCCTGCTGACCGGTTACGCCGTAGCTGACCCGGATCTTCAGGTCGCTTACCACATTGTGCAGGTTGTCGAACCAGGTCTCGTTGCTGAGGCGCCATGCCAGTGCCACCGAGGGGAAGGTACCCCAGCGTGTGTCATTGGCAAAACGGGAAGATCCGTCGCGCCGGAGGGTGGCAGTGAGCAAGTACTTGTCGGCAATGCTGTAGTTCAGTCGCCCATAGTAGGAGAGCAGGGCATGACGCTGGTCGGTGGCCGCGGAGGTGTTCTGCACTTCACCCCGTGTGTTGAGTTGTTCAAAGGCGGCCGTGGTGCTTTTCCAGAACTGGTAATCGTGGCCGGTGGTGAGGTCGAGGGTGCTGCTTATCTCATCGAACGTTTTGTTGTAGTTCGCATAGAGGGTGAAGAGGCGGTTGTGATTTTTCTGCGGCCCATAGGCATAGTCATACCCTGAGATGTTGTAGTTGTTATAGGCTTCAGCGGGTACAAAGACAGTACCCCTGCCTTCGGCGTAGTCGTAACCTCCCGTGAGGTGCAGGCGCAGTGCGGGCAACATGTGGAGGCGGTAGTCTGCATCGAAATTGCCGATGAGGCGGTATGCTTTGCCGTGGTCACTTCGCTGCAGCACCCTCCCCAGTGGGTTGGGTTGAGCACCGGTAACGCGGTTCCCATTGATGTCGGTCACCTCGGTATACCCGCCGAAGATGCTGTTCTCATCATATATGGCCCAGGTGGGGTTGTAGACGCTGGCCCCACGAATGGCACCCGTATCGCCCCAGTGGGTATCGTTCCAGGTGCTTTTGCCGTTGAGGTTGAGACGGAGATGGTCGTCGAAGAAGGAAGGGGTGAGGCTGATGTTACCGGAGAAGCGACGCAAATCATCCTCTTTCAGGATGCCTTCCTGGTAGAAGACGCCAGTCGAGATCCGAAAGGGAAACCATCCCAGTCGGCCTGAGAGAGCCAGGTTGTTATCGGTGCCATAGCCGGTGCGAAACACCTGGTCGTTCCAATCAGTATGTGCCGTCCCGAGCAGTGCTTGCTGTGCCGGACTCCCTTGGCCGGTGATGACGCCGACAAATTCATCGCGCGACAGCATATCGGCATTGCGGGTACGTAGCTGTTGAGAGTGGGTGGTCTGGAATGAGACTTTTACACCTTTGTCTCCCCCCTTCCTGGTGGTGATGAGGATCACGCCGTTAGAGGCTCTGCTGCCGTAAATGGCGGTGGAGGAGGCATCCTTGAGTACTGTCATCGACTCGATGTCGTTGGGGTTGAGCAAACTGAGGAAGTTTCCACTGCCACTCACCGAGCCGCCTACCTCCATGGGTACGCCATCGAGGACGATCAGCGGATCGTTGGAAGCATTCAGCGAGGCACCGCCGCGTATACGGATGGTGCTTCCCGCCGAGGGGCTGCCACCGCTATTGATAATCTGTACCCCGGCAATTTTTCCATTGACAAGTTGTTCGGCCGAGCCGATCATTCCCCGGTTAAAATCTTTCTCGCTGACGGTGGATATAGAGCCGGTGAGATCGGTCCTCTTTTGTGTGCCATAGCCAATCACCACAAGCTCCTCCATCAGGTTGATGTCGGGAGTCATCTGCAGGGTGATTCTGTTGCCGGTGATGGGTAGGGTGGTGCGTTGGTATCCGATATAGGAAAACTCCATTTCGGTGGCTCCGGAAGGAACACGCAGCGTAAAGAGCCCATCGATATCGGTGGCGGTACCTGTGGTGCTGCCTGTGACCGTGACGGTGACGCCGACCATCGGGTCGTTGTGTTCATCGACCACAATCCCTGTGATGGTACGTGTGTCTGCCTGGCTGTACGCAAATAGCGGGATTGCCATTGTCATAGCCGCAATCAGTAATTTTCGGAATAAAGAATTCATTTCTTTTTGCATTTTTGCTATTTTAGGTTAATGTGATGGGTAGCTGAAATCTGTTATTGAAGCCATATCCCTTTAATGTCGAGTATCACCGGCCGGTTGTCACTTGGTATGGTGATTTGCACAAACTCAATCTCTTCAGCCTTCAGCGGGAGAGTGATGCTGCTTTCAAACCGGCGTGACAGGAAATCGGGGTAGGGTGCCGGCACGATGAAGGTGGGCGACTGTTTCAGCGCTGTCAGTGGCAGTTGGATCATTCGCGCAGGGGTCATCCTTGTGCTGTAGGTGATGCCATGGGCAGAGATGAGAGCGACTTCCAGTTCATTCAGGCCTGCATATTCACCGAGCGTGATCACCAGCAACTGTTTTTGTGCGCTGTAGGGATGTGTTTTCACTGCATCGCCTACCCAGCGTTTGATTACCGCCATGGGAGCGTTGCTGGCGGGCCATCCTTCCGAAGGGATGTAACGGAGCCGGTAATAGTTGTTGTCTACCGGAGCCCGGTGGATATATTGCAGCTGCACCCGCTGTCCGCCCGGAATGGAAGCCACCTCGGTGCCGTCGGGTGCGGTGCCGGGTTCCATCAGCACAATGGGATCGTGTTGATCCACCAGATTTGTGGTATAATATTGTGTAGAGTTGAAATCCCACGAAAGGGGTGTTCCCGCTTTCTGCTGCGGAAAGGTAATGCTGCCCTGGGGGATAAAAGCCACAATATTGTAGCTCAAGGCATCCTTTGTATCATCGTTATCGATGGTCACTTCGTACTGGTAACC
The DNA here is from genome assembly GCA_002408485.1 of Proteiniphilum sp. UBA5283. Taxonomy (GTDB): domain Bacteria; phylum Bacteroidota; class Bacteroidia; order Bacteroidales; family Dysgonomonadaceae; genus Proteiniphilum. The sequence goes on from DHSP01000036.1 coordinate 28,453, forward strand.
GCTGGTGTGGCGCATCTTGTAGAGTTTATTCCGATCATTCCAGAAAGAGACTTCGCGGGGGTATACCACCAGTGAGTCGGGCAGTATCTTGCTGAAGACTGTTGCGCGAAGGGTGAGTGAATCTCCTTTAGCAATGCTCTTCGCAGGTTCGTGCAGAATTTCAAAAACAGCTTTTGTCTCTGCCGGAGCCACAAAGGAAGGGTCAGCGGCAACGCTGCTCTCCGGGTTTCGTGACAGGATATAGGTACCCGGGTAGGCCGTCATTACTCCGTCGACTGCTTTTCCCTTGCGGTGATTATCCTTGTTGATGCCGCTGTAGCTGAACGTCTCTCCCAATGAGGGCAGCGCTATGCTCATGGGATGTTCGCGATAGAGAATGGCTCCCACCTCCCGCTGCAGAGTAGGTTTTTGAAAGGGATCTTCGGTCAGCAGCAGGTCTGGCATCACTTCCAGGCGCCAGCTGTCCTCGCTCAGCCGGTCGAGAAAATAGGCCCCTGTGCCCGGATAACGGATAAGGGGGCTGTTACCCCAGCCTGCAATCTGCTGTAGCTTATCCGGGTCGACCGGGCGAGTGGTGGTGTGGTTGCTATACAGGAATTTCTTGCAGCTGTTCTTCTCGCTCAGATCATGTTGGTAACTTACCCTGAAATCTTGAAAGAGGGTGTCCTGCGGATAAACGCCAAAGTCGGCACCCCGGGGAACGGACCGGGCCACCTCGCCGGCAATCATCAGGGAGAGCGCCTTTTGCGGTGTATAGGCCAGATTGAGAAAGTGTGTCTGGTATTCGGTGTTGAAGCGGGCCATGTCGATGGGGTCGTAGGAGAACTGGGTGATCCACTGAAAACCCTCTTTGCGGAATGTCCTCACCATTGCCGGATGCAGGCAGGCATAGAGGTTATCAGCCGGGTCGTACTCGTAGACGATTCGGGCAAGCTTATTGTAATTTTTGTTGTTCCTGAACGGAATCCGGTAGTTGTCTACAAGTGGCAGGAAGTTGCCTTTGCGGTTGTAGCCGGCGACGAGCCCTACCGGATACCACTGGTAGGTGCCTCCCTGAATATCCGCATTGAGAAAGCCCTGCACGATATGCTGGTTGTGGCTCATATTATAGAACAACGGCTTTTGCCAGCCTCCTTCTTTTGCGGATGCCACCATCCTGTTGATGTAACTGGTGGCTGCTGCGGCATCGCCGGAGTGACAGGGCTCGTTGTTGATCTCGATGGCGATGATGGCGGGATCGGACGCGTAACGCTTGCCGGTGTAGGGGTTCAGATGGGTGGCAAACTGATAGATGTATCGCTCCTGTATGTTGATGGCCTCTTCAGTATCGTGAATGCGGCATTTCTCGTAGTTGTAGGCGAAAGCGCCCGTGTCGGTGTTGCGCTCGGGGTACCCGTTGCCGAAGTTGGTCTGGGTGGTCAGCAACACATCGATACCCTGCTTCTCCAGTGCTGCAATGAGGTAGTCGAGCAGATCGAGGTGTTCATTTTGAAGTAGGTTCCCCTCGGCATCGCTGATCTCCACATCCCATACATGAACCCGGAAGGCATTGAAGCCGAGCCGGCTCATGTGGTACACATCGCGATCGATGGCCGATTTCCGGTCCACACCCAGATAGCCCAATGCTCGGTAGGCATGTGCGAATGGCACCGTATAGTTCACACCAAAATAGGAGACCTCCTTACCTGTTCGCACGTCGCGCATGACGCCATGATTGTCTACATATATTTTTCCCTTGTCTGCTTTGTTGACGGCGACGGTGTTCAGGGAGATGGCCATCAGCAGAATGAGTATAAGAGTCCGATTTACCATGGTTGTTTCGATTTGATACAAATATAGGAACTTTCAAATTATGAGAAGATTACAAATCGGACAAAACTGGTTATGGATTGGACATGTCCGATTTTTAACATTCAGGGCGTTCCAGAAAGCTGCGGGGAGTGCAGCCAAATTGCGTGGCAAAACATTTTGAAAAGTATCCGGGTGAGCTGAAGCCGACCATGTACATTACTTCCGAGACGGTAAATTTTTTTTGCTCCAGTAGCTGTGCTGCCTTCCGGAGGCGGATCTGCCGGATGAACTCCACGGGTGTGATTCCAAGGTATTGTTTGATTTTACGATAGAGCTGCTTTGTGGAGATGCCTGTTTTTTCACAGACGAAGTTAACATTGAGATCGGGATTGGCCATATTGGTCTCCACCACCTGTGCCACTTCCGCCAACATTTTCTCGTCTACCGATAATAACTCCAGTGGTTTTGATGTAGATATGGTATTGATACTAACCATATTGCGAATAGTCTCTCTGGCAGCTTCCAGCTGCTCCTCCTTTTCGGCTCTTTCCTTCCTGAGTCGCTTCTGTACGCGGCTATAGTGTGAAACACCCAGGATGAGGGCGACGATCAGGATGAGGTAGGTTGTCCAGGCCCACCCGGTGTTGAACCAGGGTTGAGCCATATTGATATCGAACGAGAAGAGTTCTGTAGCGATGTTGACCGGCCTGATCTGTAAAGTGTATTTACCCGGTTTAAGATTGGATATGGTGATGAGGTTTTGGTTTTCGGGGAGGATGCTCCATTGTGGCTGCATCCCTGTGAGGCGATATTCATAGCGAGGCTTGCTGTGCAGTGCGTAGTTCAGGTCGGAAAACTGAATGGTAATACGTTTCTGGGTATGGTTGAGATATAATTTGTCGAGCAGTCGTGGTGTGGTACCTGAGCGGTAAGGGTTGTCATTCACACTGATTGAAGTAATACAGAGGGGCCTTGCTTCCCTTGTTTCGTACGCAAGCGAGGGCGTTACCCTGATAATTTCATCTACGCTGCCCAGGATTACTTTGTCCTCATGATGATCGTGGTAGATGGCTGTGAATATTCGGTTGGGTAGTGGCAGCATGCGCAGTGTTGCATTGTCAGTATTCACGAGCCATACTTCCTGCGAGGTGGCTACCCACAGGTTGGATTCCACCAGTTCAATGTCTTTGATATTTTCGTTGCCTTTTTCAGAGAAAGATAGTTTTTTGACCACCTTCCCCGCTTTGTCGAGCAGTGCAACGCCTCCCTGAAATCCACACCAGAGGCGGTCCTGGGTATCTGTGATCAGAAACATCGGAAGCATACCCAGTTGCTGTCGCAGGTCGTACATTTGGATTTTATCGGTTTTATTTTCAATTTTGAGCAGGTGGCCATCTTTGTAAAACAGGATCCATTTATCCTCATTTGCATCTATGATAATCTGGTTGATCAGGTTGTTGGGAAAACCGTTGGTGGAATTATAGGCTTTGTCGGCTATAATTTCTTTGTTTGGGACGAGAATCCGTTCATTCTGGATGACATGGACCCCTCCCAGGTAACTCCCTATCCAGAGGTTATGGTTTGCATCTTCAAGTATTTTGTATGCCCAGTTTGCATTGAATTGTCCGTTTTCGTCAATGATCCGGAATGTGACAAACTGCTCCCGATCATAGTCATACCGGTTAATGCTTCCGTCTGTCGCCACCCAGAGATTTTCTTTGCTGTCTTCATATATATCGCGGATACGGTTGTGGGAGATTGTGTTCTCTTTGTCTCCCATCATGTACCAGCGGGAATGACCATCGCGGTAGCGTATAATACCGTTGGAGCCCCCCAGCCAGAGGTTGCTGCGTGAGTCGCGGAATATGGTAAAAAAACGGTTTCCGTCGCCACGTCCAGTTAGGTGTCCGATGGGAATAATTTCCATTGCCTGGTTATCGATAGCCAGTGATACATCATATTCGGTACCGGCCCAGATGTTGTTGTCCTTGTCAACCAACACGCTCCAGATAACATCGTTGCTGAGCGACTTGGGGTGTCGTGAGTCGTGGTTGTATCGACTGGTGATTCCATCACTATGGATATAGAGACCGTTATCGGTACCTACGATGATATCATCCTGATCGTTGATGGCAAGCGATTTCACTGAGTTTCCCGCCAATGCCGGAACTTCTTCTACTTGCTTGTTTTTCACATGATACCGGTAAAGAGCGCCTTCAACACCGATCCAAATATTTTCTCCACTTTTGTCTTCAACCAATGAGTTCACAAAGATATTGCTTCTGCCAGAGATATGGGGCAATGGAATTTGTTCTATTCTGCCTGTTCGCTTGGATCGGAGACACAATCCGTTGTAGGTGCCTATATATAAGTCATCATGTGTGGTCTGCATCAATGCATAGATCGCCTGGTGTGGTATACCGTCGGCGATCTGTAACATCGTGTTGGATGTCAGGTCATAGCAGTAAAGCCCATTGAGGGTCCCGATCCATAATTTATGGTCATCGATCGCCAGTGTTCGCACTTCGAGAGGAAAGATAGGATTGAAAGGAAGGTACTCGTCTTTCTCAATGTCATATATAAGTACTCCCAGTTCAGAACCCAGATAGAGTTTTTCTCCGATCTCCATGCCGCAATATATGTGTGAATTAGAAACGTCGCCCGTCTGAAAATGGGGATGACAACTATATCCGTCGAAGTCGTACAGCCCCTGGCTGGTACCGAACCAGATGAGCCCCTGTGAGTCCTGTATCAGAGAGAAAACCGTGTTTGCATCGTCGAAAAGTGAAATCCGCTCCCACTCTCTCTCCTGACTCATGGTATTTATTGCAGAGGCCAATATCAGCAGGGAGACAAAATATCTCGCTTTGTGATGATTTTTCATTGTACGCTTCTTTCCTTTGATGTATGGTAAAACGATAAAGTACAAAAATAGAAAAAATAATATATCTTTGTGGTCTTGAGTATAATTATAGAAACGGCACAATGAAACGGGTACACTATATGTTGTTAATGGCTATTTCCCTTACCGGAAGTTTGGTGGCACAAAATGGGGGAACGGCCTGTAGTTTGGGATTTACCTTCGAAATAAGCGACGATAAAAGCTGGGGGTACAAAGAACCGGTTGTGGTAGACATTACACCCGGATCACCGGCTGAGCGGGCTGGCTTGAAGCTGAACGACATCATTCTCTCGGTGAATGGAAACGGAACTTATCTGAAATCATACCAGACGATCAGGTCGTGGTTCGACCTGCAAGGCAATGACATGACCATTGGCATACGCAATTTTGAACATTCATTTAAAGAGGTCACCATCGCCAAGGATTGCCGGCACAGCACAGCCATCACCGAGGCGCAACTGGCGCCGGTCTTTGCTTTTTACAGCCTGGAAGATGTTCAGGACAGACGTTTTCTGATGCCGGTGAAGACCAAAAAAAACGAGGAGGCACTTTTTCACAATTACCGGACATTTGGATTTGCTCCCTCCGACGAAGCCACACGGGCGCTTGATGAACGGATCAATGCCATATTTATAAGGTCGCTCTGCAAAATGGGGCTGCAGTATAGCTCCGATGATCCAGATTTCATTATTCAGACTTACTACAGTTATCAGACTAATCCTTTGTTTAAGGCAGATTCCCACACATACGGAAGTTACCAGCCTGTCTGGCGATTTGATACCCGCAATAACCGGACGGTAAAAGTGCCTCTTTACAATCCTTCCGAAGCAGTTCGGGTAGACGATATAGCCTATAACCTTGAATTTGGTTACCGGTTTTTCGACCGGAAGTTTATGGAACCCGGTGAGATGACCCTTATCTGGGAAAGTGAAGTGAAAGAACGACTGAACAACCATTACAACCTTGCCGACTATCTGGAGATGAACCTGCCGCTTATGTTGCTGAAGTTTCCCTACATGGGAAATGCGTCATTTGCTACCTATCGGGTGAAATACCTAAAATATAATTATACCGGCATCGGGTACAATATGAATGATCTGAAAACCGTGGTTGCCGTGGACCCCGGTTCACCAGCTGCTCAGGCAGGCATAAAGCCCGGCGACGTGGTGACAAATATCCAGGGACAGGGTTTCAACCATACTTCTCAGTCGCTGACAGAAGGCTATCGCCGTTTTATTGCCGAAACAATGAAGTTGCGGGATAAAAATACGCGTTATACCGATTCGAACGGTTTCAAGGAATGTATGTTCTGGGATGTGGCAAACTACCACGCGATTGCAGAAGCTCTCTCCGATAACCGGAGGTACAAGGCGGCATTCTCCTACCTCTTTAATTTTAATCAGTATATTGACTGGAACACCCCCCTCACCATTAATATAGAAATAGAAAGAGGGGGCGAAATGTTGAGTTTTGCCGTCACGCCGAAGAGGGCTACAAGTTCTCACATTCTTGTCGATTAACAAGGCTGTGTTTATGAGCCTCTTGCTGTCCACGACTCAAAAACAGCAGAAAAAAACAAAAAAAATAGGAAAAATATTTGCATCGTATTCTTTAATTTTACTACCTTTGTAACCCTTTCCGGAAAAAAGGATTTGTCATAGAGTTGATGAAAGAGTTTTAAAGCTCACTTTTACATTGGAAAGGAAAAAGAGAAAAACTTTTTTTCAAAATAGTTTTGGTATTAAGAAAATAGTTTCTATCTTTGCACCCGCTTTTGG
>DHSP01000044.1:0-4065 GCA_002408485.1 Proteiniphilum sp. UBA5283
TCGGCATACACGGCCGATCCCGATATTTTTGTGGCACTTTATGCCGACGAGAGCGTTCCCTACAGGGAGATTGTGCGAATCCTGGATATCGCCAATCAGAATAAATTCAAAATGGTGCTGATGACAAGGCCGAATTAAACGGAGAAATCCAGATGCAGCTAACAAAAGAAAAAATAGGTGGACTAGTGGGAACAATCATCTTTGCGGTGTTGCTCCTTCTTGTGCTTATTTTTTCCTACTTCACCCTGGCAACCCCTCCCCAGGAGCTGGAAGGTATTCCGGTCATGTTTGGTGCTACCGAAAATGCTTTCGGCATCACGGAGGCACCGATTGCCGAAGCGACACCTGCTCCCGCCCCCACCCCGTCAGTCCCGGAATACAGGCCCAATGAGCCAATGATTACGCAAACCTCTGAGCCAACCATCGACGTGGAAGCGCAACGGGAAGAAGAACGCCGCCGGGCACAACTGGCCGAAGAGCGTAGAAAAAGGGAAGAAGCGGAACGGATACGGAGAGCGGAAGAAGCACGTCGAAGAGAAATCAACCAACAGATGTCGGGCCTCTTTGGCGAAAGCGCCGACAGCCGGGGCAATACCGAAGGCAGCGGCACTCAGGGTGTTTCCACCGGAAATGCCACACAGGGATCCCCCACCGGCACAGGGGGAATCGGCTCGTACGACTTGGGCGGACGCAGCCTTGGCAGCGGAGGACTGGTTCAACCACGTTACTCTGTGAACGATTATGGCACTGTCGTTGTTAATATTACCGTAGACCCTGGAGGAAATGTAATCAACGCTGAAATTGGACGAGGGACAAATACGCCCAATGCCGCCCTTCGTAACGAAGCATTGCGTGCTGCCAAAAACACCAAATTCAACGCGATAACCTCGCCCAACAACCAGCAGGGGACTATCACATACCGGTTCAATCTGAACTGATACATCTACAGTGTTGAACGGTGCGTGCACGCGCATCAGATTATTGATTTTATCTACCCGAATAACCCACAAAAAATAAATGTATGAAACGAGTAGCCCTATTTTTAGCAAACGGATTTGAAGAAATTGAAGCGCTCGGCACACTGGATATTTTGAGAAGAGCGCAAATACCGGTAAAAACCATCTCCATCTCTGGCGACAAAACGGTGACCGGTGCACATAATATTGCTGTCATTGCCGACACCACCTTCAATGAAGCAGATTTCTCTGAAGTGGAAGTGTTGGTGTTGCCGGGAGGAATGCCTGGTGCGAAGCATCTAAATGAACACGAAGGAGTGAAAAAACTGCTTTTGGAATTCAACAAGCAGCAAAAGATGATCGCCTCCATCTGTGCGGCTCCCATGGTACTGGGTGGCCTTCGTTTGCTGGAGGAGAAACGGGCTACCTGCTATCCTGGATTCGAGCCGGAACTGATCGGCGCACAGGTTACCGGAGAAAATGTGGTGGTGGACGGAAACATGATCACGGGAAAAGGTCCTGGTTTGGTATTTGACTTTGCACTAAGGCTGGTAGAACAGATTGCAGGCATGCCAACACGACGGGAGGTACAGCAAGGATTGCTTTTATAATATGCGGCAATCATCCCATGATATTTTTTCGAAATTGAGGGTGCAAAGAGTTGGTTATTAATAAAAAACCGATTATCTTTGCACCACTTTTTTTATAAGCAACATAATGTCTCACTATTTAAAGTAAATTATTTTATTTCAAAATGACTGAAAACCTGAAAAATGTGGCTCCGGTAGAAGATTTCGATTGGGCTGCGTATGCTGAAGGTGATCCTTACAGCAAAGAAAACAGAGAAAAACTTACCGAGAGCTACGACAACACGTTGAGCAAAATCAGCGACAAAGAGGTGGTGACAGGTATCGTAACCTCCATGAACAAACGCGAAGTGGTTGTAAACATCGGCTATAAATCCGATGGCGTGGTATCGATGAACGAATTCCGTTACAACCCCGACCTGAAAATTGGCGACGAAGTAGAAGTATACATCGAGAGCCAGGAAGACAAAAAAGGACAGTTGATCCTTTCCCACAAGAAAGCCCGCGCGTCACGCTCCTGGGATCGTGTCAATGCTGCGCTGGAAAACAACGAAATCATCAAGGGTTATATCAAATGCCGTACCAAAGGCGGTATGATCGTGGATGTGTTCGGTATCGAAGCATTCCTGCCCGGTTCACAGATCGACGTTAAACCGATTCGTGATTACGATTTGTTTGTAGACAAAACAATGGAATTCAAGGTAGTGAAAATCAACCCTGAATACAAAAACGTGGTTGTTTCACACAAAGCACTCATTGAGGAAGAACTGGAACAACAGAAAAAAGAGATTATCTCGAAACTCGAAAAAGGACAGGTACTCGAAGGTGTGGTAAAAAATATCACCTCTTACGGTGTGTTTGTCGATTTGGGAGGTGTGGACGGCCTGGTACATATTACCGACCTTTCCTGGGGACGTATTCAACACCCCGAAGAGGTGGTACAGCTGGACGACAAGATCAACGTGGTAATCCTCGATTTCGACAACGAGAAAAAACGTATCGCACTCGGCCTGAAGCAACTGACACCACATCCGTGGGATGCATTGAGCGAAACACTGAAGGTCGGCGATATTGTGAAAGGAAAAGTAGTGGTGATTGCCGATTACGGTGCATTTGTAGAGATTGCCCCCGGTGTGGAAGGACTGATCCACGTATCGGAAATGAGCTGGACGCAACACCTTCACAGTGCACAGGACTTCATGACCGTTGGCGAAGAGGTAGAGGCAGTGATTCTCACGCTCGACCGCGACGAGCGCAAGATGTCGCTCGGCGTAAAACAGCTCAAGCCAGATCCATGGGAAAGCATTGAAATCAAATATCCGGTGGGCAGCACCCATACGGCTACCGTACGCAACTTCACCAACTTTGGTGCCTTTGTGGAGATTGAAGAAGGCGTAGAGGGTCTGATCCATATTTCCGACCTTTCGTGGACAAAGAAGATCAAACATCCGAGTGAAGTAACTGAAATTGGTGCTCCCATTGAAGTTCAGGTACTGGACATCGACAAGGAAAATCGCCGCTTAAGCCTTGGTCACAAGCAGCTGGAAGAAAATCCATGGGATGTGTTTGAAACAATCTTTACCGTGGGTTCCATTCACGAAGGAACGATCGTGGAAATGCTCGACAAGGGAGCAGTTATCTCTCTACCCTATGGCGTGGAAGGATTTGCAACTCCCAAACACCTGGTTAAGGAAGACAACTCACAGGCTCAGGTGGAAGAAAAGCTCGAATTTAAGGTGATCGAGTTCAACAAAGATGCCAAACGCATCATTGTTTCTCACAGCCGCATCCACGAAGATATCTCCGGCGAAGACTCCAGAAGAAGAGGAAAACGCAGTGGCAAGAGAGAAGGAGGAAGCGAAGTTTCAGCAGCTGTTCCTGTAATGGAAAAGACCACCTTGGGCGACATCGAAGAATTGGCTGCACTGAAAGAGAAACTCGACAATCAGAAGGTTGAAGCTTTCAAAAAAGAGGCTGCCAAGGCAGAAGCCAAAGCGGAAGCAGCAAAGGCTGTAGAAGCAGAGCAGGCTGAATCCGCAGATGCACCTGAAACCGAACAGGAAGAAGGAACCGACGAGGCAAAGGCTTAATCCAAATTCCTCGGAGAATTCTGTTACTCCGGTATATTATAAAGAGGACTGACTATTTTAGCCGGTCCTCTTTTTTGTGTAAAAACATCGCCTGTGTAAAAAAGGCTCGGATATTCTATGGCAACAGATAAAAGAAACTCCCGATAAAAAGATGTAATGACATTCATTATGTTATCTTTGCACAATAAAAATCAGAGCAAGTGTTTTTAAACGACAAACCCTATCGTGATTTTTCCGATTATCTCTCGGCACGATTTCCCTACAAGGTACAGAAGATATCCATCAATGCCGGATTTACCTGTCCCAACCGTGATGGCAACAAGGGACGCGGTGGATGCACCTATTGCAACAACCAAAGCTTCAGTCCCGGCTATGGCAAGCCCACCAAAACCATTACGGAACAACTGGCCGACGGCATCCATTTCTTCTCGC
>DHSP01000044.1:4272-12197 GCA_002408485.1 Proteiniphilum sp. UBA5283
TAGCATCGCTGACCGGCAAATATGAGGAGGCGCTGGCCTACCCCGGCGTGGTCGGGTTGATCGTGGGCACCCGCCCCGACTGTATGCCCGCCGAGCTGCTCGATTATTTTGAAGAGCTCAGCAAAAAGACGTTTGTCTTGGTGGAGTATGGAGTGGAATCCACTTTAAACAAAACCCTGGAACGGGTAAATCGCCAGCATACCTACGAAGAGTCGGCTGAAATGATCCGCAAAACAGCAGAAAGAAATATTCCGGTAGGCGCACACATGATTCTGGGACTTCCCGGCGAGACCGAAGAAGATATCCTGCACCATGCCGGCAAGCTCTCCGAATTACCCCTCACGACCCTCAAACTACACCAGTTGCAAATCATCAGGAGTACCGCCATGGCAAGAGAGTACAAGCTCCTTCCCGAATCATTTAACCTGTTTACGCTGGAGGAATACATAGACCTCTGTGTTCGTTTTGCCGAGCTACTCCATCCCGATATCTACATTGAACGGTTTACTTCCCAATCGCCTTCGAAGCTGCTTATCGCCCCCGACTGGGGTTTTAAAAACTACGAAGTAAGGGAAAAGGTTTTAAAACGGTTTTGTGAAAAGGAGACATGGCAAGGGAGACTTTACATTCGGTAGTTCCAGTTGCGCTGTGTATATTTGCTCATTTGGAGTTCCTCTATTTCGGAGATCTCTTCATCCCGTAGTGTAGTGATCTTATCCAGTCCGTAGTAGGCCAGCAGCTTTCGGGTAAACATGTCAAAAAAAACGGCTGCCTCCGGTGCGCTTTTCTTTTTTTCAGCCAGAAATGAGCGGATATTCCGCACCGGACTGGGCACCGAAGGAGTGGCTTTTTTAATACGGTTGATCTCTTCCGGCGAGAGGGACTTCTGCAACCTCTGCAGCTCTGTATCATAAAGCAGGGTACCGTGATGCAATTCCCTCCCCCTGGAGATATGAGAGGCCGTACCCGATATTTTGTACCCCTCCAGCCACAGATCTTTTCTTTTTCCTATCTCCACAGGAATACCCAATTCATGAAGCACTTCCACAACAGGCTCCAGAAAAACGGCACTCAATGGTGCACCTACGCTGTCCCGGATAAAGGCAAAATTCAGATTTCCTGTATCGTGATAGACCGCTCCACCACCCGACAGGCGACGAATGATCCGGATACTGTGCTCGATGCAATAGTCGGGATCCACCTCGTTGAGTACCGCCTGATTGGATCCGATAATCACACTCGGCTCATTCGCATAGAGCCATAAAAAGTTTTCTCCCTTTTTCGAGAATAAAAATTCTTCTGCAGCCAGGTTAAACGATGGCGTGGAAGAAGGAGAGGTGACGATATTCATGACTGCAAAATTAACAAAAAAAAACCATTTCTGATGCATTCCCACATTATATCATTTTTCACAGTTATCAAATCATTTTTCACAGTGCTTGATTGCAACCAACCTTTACCTTTGTTATGCCTTAAAGTGCAATATTCATTAAATTTAACACTATAAAAGACTGACAGAACAAACAACTCTTAAAATCACTGCTTACGTTAAAGAGATACAAACAAAAAAACCTTTACTCCCAAAAATAGACGACTGCATATATTTATCATATCTAATCAATGCCCAAATAATTATTAATCTAAACAAATGAGAGATGAAATGAAAAGAAAAATGATGATTTTAAAAAAAGGAATTTTGCTCACTATGGTGACTTTATTTTCCTTGGGTGTCTTTGCCCAGAATATTACCGTAAGAGGTAATATTACCGACGGTTCCGGAGAATCGTTAGTGGGCGTTACCGTGCAGGTACGAGGCACCAATTTCGGCACAGTTACGGATGTTGATGGTAACTTCACACTCCCCAATGTGCCATCTAACGCTGTTTTAGAGGTGTCTTATGTGGGAATGCATACGCAAGCTATTCCGGTTAATGGACGGACTATCATCAATATTGCACTCGAAGAAGATACAGAACTGCTCGAAGAGGTGATCGTGGTAGGATACGGCACCATGCGCAAAAGTGACGTTACAGGGGCTGTGGCCGTCGTCTCGGCCGAGGAGTTGACCACGAAGCCGGTTACCAATGCTTTTGAAGCGTTGCAGGGCAAAGTGGCCGGTGTAGACATTACTTCATCCCAGCGTCCCGGTGAACTAGGGTCCATTCGCGTCCGTGGTAACCGTTCGCTGAGTGCCACCAACGCGCCGCTTTATGTGGTTGACGGAGTAGTACTAAGCTCAGGAGGTATTGAAAGCATCAACCCCCGCGATATTGAAAGCATCAACGTATTAAAAGATGCATCTTCCACCGCTGTATACGGATCACGGGGTGCCAATGGTGTAATCCTGGTAACCACCAAGCGGGGTAAAGCAGGCTCCTTAAGCCTGAACTATTCGGGAACGTTCACGTTTGAGAAAATACACGATTTATCTCCCGGGATGAACGCCAACGATTACATTACCTGGCGCAGATGGGCTCATTATAATGCGAACCCAACCGCATACAGTCCCGGCAATCAGCCCTCAAAAACCCAGGATGAGACATTCTTTAGTGCACTCGACGAAACTGCGTTTAACAACGTTATGAAAGGCTGGTCCGGCAACAGCTGGGATGGTTCCAAAGTGACAAACACCAACTGGGGTGACCTGGTCACACAGACAGGGGTAACCCAGGAACACACCATCAGTGCCAGTGGCGGAACCGACAAAATCACTTCCTTCTTTTCGTTGGGTTACATGAACAACGAAGGAACGCAAAAGGGACAATCATTCAACCGCTACAACGCGTCAATGTCCACCGAAATAAAGCCGACAAACTGGTTTAGCCTGGGAGGATCCATCAATACTTCCTGGAGCAACCAAAGTTATGGTTATTCCCGCACAGGTCAGTCTTCCAGTTCAGGGCCGACAGAAATTTATGCTGCAGCCAAACAGATATTAAGTGTAGCCCAGCCTTATGATGCCAACGGAGAGATCATACTAACTCCTTCCAATATGAATGGAGTATACACGGTGGTCGATGAATGGAAAAAATCGGACGAACAGAGGCAGACATTGCGTGCATTGGGTAGTTTCTACGCCAATGTTGATTTGGGTAAAATATGGGAACCCCTCGAAGGATTAAGTTTCAAGAGCAATTTCGGACCCGACTTCCGCTATTATCGCCGTGGGATCTATATCGACAAAACATCGGCTGTACGTCAGGGTGGAACAAGCTATGCTTCCTGGAATTACGATAGAAGATTCTCCTGGGTATTGGACAACATCGTTACGTATAATAAAGCGATCGACGATCATAAGTTTGATATTACGTTGTTGCAATCTGCATCTAAATATGATGCGGAATCAGGAAGCATGGGTGCCCAGAATATTCCGAAAGCCAGTTTCAAATGGAACAACATGGGTTCGGTGGATATTACCAGCACCGATGCAAAAGCGAGCATGGGTACCGGATTAACACAGTCTCAGCTGGCATCCTACATGGCTCGTTTCAACTATTCATGGAAAGATCGTTACCTGTTTACCGTTTCGGGCCGCTACGATGGCTCCTCGGTTCTTTCGGCAGGTCACAAATGGGCTTTTTTCCCCAGTGCTGCATTAGGATGGAGAATTGACCAGGAGGAATTTATGCAGGATCTTTCCTGGCTCGATCAGCTAAAACTGCGTCTGGGTATGGGTATGACTGGGAACTCCGCTGTGGGTGCATACGATACATTGGGAAGCATTCGTTCATTCTGGGTACCTTTTGGCGGCACCGGCAACGTGCTGGCATACGGCACCAACGAACCTTATTATTTCTCGGGTACTGAATTGATGGCCAATCCCGCCCTGGAATGGGAGAAAACCACCCAATGGAACCTCGGTGTCGATTTCACCTTCCTCCGGGGACGCATAGGCGGATCCATCGATGTGTACAAATCCAATACGAACGACCTGCTGATGAACATGACGATCCCCACCCTTACAGGGTATAGCAATACCATGGCCAACGTGGGAAAAACAAAAAACAAGGGGATCGATGTTTCTCTGAACTTTATACCTGTAAAGACAAGAGATTTTGAATGGAATTCCACCCTCAACCTTGCCTGGCAGAAAGATGAGATCGTTGAACTGGCAAATGGCAAAAATGACATGGTCGATAACTCCTGGTTTATCGGAGAATCAATCAGCGTTTATTACGGATACGACAACGATGGATTGTGGCAGGAAGAAGATGCTGCAGAGATGGCCAAGTTCAATGAGAAAGGCGAAAAGTTCACTCCGGGTAGTGTAAAACCGGTCGATCAGAACGGGGATTATGTGATCAACAGCGAAGACCGTGTGATCCTGGGCAACACCAATCCGCGCTGGACAACAGGCTGGAGCAATAGCTTTAATTACAAGGGCCTGGAATTGAACGTGGAACTCTATGGGCGCATGAACTACATGGTATCTACAGGGGGTGAAGCACAGAACGGACACGGCAATCAGCGCCAGTTGGATTACTGGAGACCCGACAATACCGGTGCTGAATGGCAAAAACCAGTCTATACGGGAACACCCGGCGTAGGTGGCGATGCCTACTCCAGCTTGATTGGCTTCAAAAAAGCATCTTTCATCAAGTTCAGAAATATTTCATTGGGTTACCATTTGCCCAAAAACATCTGCAAGCCACTCGGCATCAATAATTTGAAATTATTTACCCAATTACGCAATCCGGGTAATCTCTACAGCTCAGTCGATTTCCTGGATCTCGACCTGGGAACTTCCACGTATTACAACAGAGGAGTTACTTTTGGGTTAGAAATTGGTTTTTAATCACGATAAACGAAGAAATATATTATGAAACATTTATATAGCAAAATTTTGCTTGGCGCGTTATCGCTGTTCGCCTTCAGTCTTTGGTCCTGTGGAGACGATTTCCTGTATGAGGAGAATACCACGGCATATACTACCCAGTATTTCGAAACAGAACAGGGAATTACCGATCTGGCCACTTCACTTTATGGGAATATCAGATGGCACTTTGGATATGAATGGGCATACGGGATCACCCTGTACGGTACCGACGAGTTTACAAACGGAGCCGACCTTACCAGCGAGCCCTGGAATACCTATGATAACCGTCTGAACGCTTCCAATGCCACGGTTGAGACCGGGGCAGCCAACAAAAACTGCCCCCCGGTAGACGGGCTGTGGAATCAGATGTATTTCGGCATCTCTTCTGCAAACCTGATCCTTGCAAACGGAGATAAAATTACCAACGCGGATGTGCGCAACAAGAGCATGGGAGAAGCCTACTTCCTGCGTGGATACAATTACTACCGTCTTTTTGCCCAATATGGTGGAGTGGTGCTGCAAACGGAGCCTGTAAGCGGCGTGGTTCGTTACTTTGAACGCTCCAGTGAAGAAGAGACCATGGCACAAATCATCTCCGATTTCGAAAATGCCTATAAATTGCTACCCACCACAAACTGGCGAGGCGTAGGCACGTGGACCAAATATGCTGCTGCTCACTTCTGGGCGAAAGCATTGCTTTTCCGTGCCTCTGAACGAAACAGCAGCTGGAATGCAAGTTACGTGGATGCCGATTTAACCAAGTGCGTACAACTTTGCGACGAGGTGATTGCCGCAAGACCCCTGGCAAGCGACTACTGGGATCTGTATGCCCGCTGGACGGGTGTGGACAATCCCAACGAAGCCATCCCCGAAATTCTGATGTCTGCACAGCACAATGCCGACTCTTCCACCAAAGGACGATTTGGCAACCGTACTCACTCCTACTTCACCCCACAGTTCAACACGTTTAGCGGCGGCTGGGTTAGCCGTGGCCCGCATATCGGCGGACAAGATTTCCAGCGTTGTCGTCCCACGGAGTACAACTACTCCACCTACGACAACGTAAACGATGCCCGTTTGTGGAAATCGTTCCGTACTGTCTACGGGGTGAACAATATCCGCGATGCCAAGCTGAATGAGTCGTTCGGCGAAAACGCTGTGAAACTGGGAGACCAGGGAATTGTATTCATCATGAACAAAAAGAGCGACACCCGTTTCGATGGAGAACCTTATGGTAAATTCGGAAGACCAACCCAGAGCAAATTCATCAATCCGGAAACAGGAAAATGGGTTCCCAATGCATTTCCCCTTTATCTGGAGGGAGAATATGTATTGCCCAATTACAACAGCAATGGCGACGCTACCAAATCAAATGTTTTCTGTGGATTGAACAAAACCCAGGATGGTACAAGAACAGCAGAAGGTGGGGATGGGTATCGCGACGTTATCATGGCCCGTACCGGAGAGACCTACCTGATAAAAGCAGAAGCACAGGTACGCCAAAAAAATTATCAGGGTGCCATCGCCACGGTGAATCAACTTCGCGCCCGGGCACAGTGGAAGCCGGGAGAAGACAGGGAGTTGTATGTGGACGCTTCCATTGCTTTCCCGTTAAGCAATACCCTGTATTCGGCATCTACCAACTACTCTAAAAACGGGAAGACAGATAACTACGTAAACTGGTTTGCCAACTCGCACCCCGGTTATAACGGTGGAAATTTAAAAGATGCAGCCGGCAATGTATATCTGCAGAAAAACAGCTATTATCTTTCCACAGGTATCGATAAGACCACCGCTGCTTCCTCTTTACAAATCAGCAGTCCCAACAACCTGCCGGCAGAAGATGAAGCCATCCTGGCCAAGTTGGGAGCCTCCAGTGAGTACGACCGCATGCTGAACTTCATCTTCAACGAACGTACCCGTGAGCTGAATGGCGAGTGGAACAGATGGGAAGAGTTGAGCCGCGCCGGATTGCTGGTAAAACGTGCCAAAGCATTCAATGCACAGGCAGCTCCCAATATTGCCGACAAGCATGTGCTCCGTCCCATCCCGCAAACCTTTATCGATGGTTTGACACAGGAGAACGGAGAGCCGCTGACGGAAGAACAAAAAGCCTCTTTTCAGAATCCGGGCTGGTAAATAGGAATCTGAATTTTTGATTGAACACACGTGACTGATGGATATTACATTTTGAAAAATTTGGAATATCCATCTTTTCATTAAATGATGAAACAATGAAACAACGAATTTTACTGTTTACAACACTCTGCTGTATCACACTACTGACAGGATGCACTGTCAAAGATAACAGCAACAGCCTAAAACCCGGGAAAGAGGGAATAGTAAGTGCCCTCAGACTGGCGAACGACTATTTCATGGAGAAGTGGAGTGATCCGGGCGAACCCATTCCCTACCCTTCGCGCAACAAAGAATATGAAAGCAATCTCTGGACACGCGCTTATTATTACGAGGGACTGATGGACCTCTGGAAGGTTGATCCGCAACAACGTTACCTCGATTATGCATTGGAATGGGGAAACAAGCACAACTGGGGATTGCGCAATGCGACCGAGGGTTGGAAAACACGCAATGCGGATAACCAGTGCGCCGGCCAGACCTATCTCTTCCTTTACGAACTGGATCCGGAAAAACCGGCACATTATATTGAACATATCAAAAACTCGGTCGACTCGATGATGGTTACCGACAAGATCGACGACTGGAACTGGATAGACGCCATCCAGATGGCGATGCCGATTTTTGCACAGCTGGGCAATATTACCGGCGATACCGCTTACTATAACCGCGCATACAACATGTATATGTACACGAAACTGCATCATGGCGATAACGGTCTTTTTAATCCGGAAGACAAACTATGGTGGCGGGATGCCGATTTTGATCCTCCCTATACCGAACCCAATGGCGAAGATTGTTACTGGTCGCGCGGCAACGGATGGGTGATGGTAGCCATGGCCCGCATGCTCGACCTTCTGCCGTTGGATGAGCCGCATCGTGGTGAATACGAAACCATGCTTGTAGAGATGAGCGAAGCGCTCAAAAAGGTGCAGCGAGAAGATGGCTACTGGAATGTCAGCCTGCATGACCC
>DHSP01000034.1:0-2856 GCA_002408485.1 Proteiniphilum sp. UBA5283
GCATAGTTGGCACGGTACATGTAATATGCATCCAGCGGCTCCCCCCAGGTGGTGAGCAAGCCTTTGTAATTGACAGGCCCCACCTTGTCGATCACACGGTAACCCTCGTCGGGATGCCTCCTGCCGGGGTTGTCGTGTGAATTAAATATCCACTGAAACTGTCCGATGGCATGCTCTCTGGCTTTTTCTCCTAACTGTACTTTTTTCTCCATCAGCTGGTACATCCTGTCTTCGCTCCAGACACCATCCTGGTCAAAGTCACCTTCAGTATGCAGATCGATGGAACGCCACGCTCCATACTCCCCGTTCATCAGTTGATTTTTTAACTCCTCCGCATAGTTGTCCGGATCACCACCGTAGGTACCCGACCAGTTTTGTACCACATTCCAGTCGGTTCCGCTCCCGCCGTTGCAGGTGGTGACCACACGCTGTTTGCTTGCTGTGGGATCCATCTCCCGGATTATCTCCGCACACTCCTCGGCAAACTCTTTCGGGAGAACGCTCTCGTTTTGCAACCCCCACATGATTACTGAAGGAGAGTTGCGCCTCTCTTTGATCCATTGGCGGAGCAGCTTCTTAAAATTTTCCCGGAAAGCGGGCGTATCGTACCAGATGTGGGCCGAAAACTGGGGCCAGAACATGATTCCCTCTTTGTCCAATAGCTCCTTGTAGAACAGGTTGTGTGGTTGATGCGCATCTCTGAACGCATTAAAACCGGCATCTTTCAGCATGTTCACTCTCGCCCGGATCTCCTCCTTTGCGAATGCGTGCGATTGTCCGAAGCGATGCTCATATTCGGCTGTGCCATTCAGAAACAGCGAATTTCCGTTCAACCGGAACGTAGGGTCACCATCATTCCTCAATACCGGCCAGCTGATCGTGCGTATCCCGTACGGAGTGGTTACCTCATCGGTTGCTGTTCCATTCCTTTTCAGCACAGAAGCAAGCTTGTAGAGATAAGGATCACTGTTGCTCCACAAATGTACATTTTCTAACTTCGGACTTACCTGACTGATGATCTTGGTTTCGCCCGGTTCAAGCGTGATCATCTCCGAAAGACGGAAAACGGCCACCCCATTGTCGTCGTTCAGCTTGGTTACAAACTCCACGGTCTCCGGGCTGTTCCCATAATTTTTCAGCTCAGTTTCTATATGCAGATAATGGGTGTCATTATTCCAGATATGAACACCGAAAGGCTCTATTCTCACCTTGTCGACCACCTCCATCACCACCGGCCGGAATATTCCCATGGGTTGCGAACCTTCCGAGAAGCCCCACTCTGAGGAGCAGCCGCCACACACCCAGGGCATGTCGGTGATAAACGAAGGATGCTCGGCTTTCACCGTCAGCACATTATTTCCACCTCGGTTCACGGCATCCGTCACATCCAGCGTGAAGGTGGTTCTCCCCCCCGGATGCCGTCCAAAGCTCTTTCCGTTTAATGTGACGGTTGCATAGGTTCCCACTCCTTCAAACCGGATAAAAAAACGCTTGTCGGCATCATATTCCGACAACCTGAACTCCTTCTTGTACCAGGCGTTGCCATGTCTGTTGCCATGGAGATGCTGGCGGTAGCCATGATAATCATCCCAGTTATGGGGAATATCCACCCTTGTCCAGTCGCCATTCACCTCAAACGAGTCATATCTTTTACTATGCTCTTCTGCGGCCACGGTGCTCCAATCCTCATTCAGTGGTATGATACCTCTTTTTCCTGTGGGTTCAGGCTCAGGGAAACGGAGTTTCGACCTCCCCATAGGTTTCGAAACGGCAACAGCTATTCCGCGCTGGTCATGCTCGTTTACGGCACAATAGAAGTGATAAACCAATCCATCGTGTTTTATCAGAGTCGATTTGTGAGCAAACAGATTGTCATAATCCTTTGAGGGGATAATCAGATCTTCCCCCGTCCAGTCGGTCCAGTTTACCAGGTCATAGGAGGCAGCAAACGTATTGTAGGCTTTGTATTTTCTATCCGCACGAAATGCTCCGAAGTAAAACATCACGTACAGATCATCCATCTTCTGGATGTGTGCATCCCCGGTGATTCCCTCTTCGTGAGAGAGGACCGGATTGCCCGGGTAGCGTTCCCACTCTACCATATCATCTGAATAGGCAATGCCCACCCTTTCGGCCTTGATCTTATTTTGGGGATTGATGCCGCCTGCGTTGTAAAACATGACATACGGCTTCCCGAATGTTTTATCCTCATCACGGAATACACTGCTCTTGTACTGAATAATCTTTTCGAACCACTGGGCATCCTCATCCTCCGGCGACATGGCCGGCTGATCGAAAGCCTTCCACTCATGCGCTACGGTGGGATCTTTTTCGGTATAAGCCACACCGATCTTTAGAGGCCCCGTCTCGTAGCCTGTCTCGGCACCCCCGATGTAGGTCATCCAGTACTTGTCATCATGGCTGTTTAGTTTGTAGCTGCCCCCCCAGTGATGATCAATCAGCGAGGGGTATCCTCCCCGCTGGTTCTCATCCCACTTGCCTTCACGAAAAGAGAGCAGCCTGCCCAAGGTCTTCCACTCCAGCAGATCGTCGCTTTCGGCAAGCCATGTTTCGTACCCGCGACCATCTTTCCCCGATTTGCCATCGTACCTCAGGTAGGTCATATACCATTTGTCGCCCCTCCGGAATATCGTCGGGCAGTCCATTTTCTCCTGATTGCTCTCCGGTGCAATCACCAATCCATATTTATGGGGAGTCTTTACCTCATCGTACACCGCTTCCATCCGTGATTGTGGCACAGACTTTCCGGAGGAGGATATTTTGAACTCCGGAGAAGTTAAAAAAATAAGAAATACAGTTATTATAATCTTGATTCTATTCATTCGTCTGTTTTTT
>DHSP01000034.1:3242-5175 GCA_002408485.1 Proteiniphilum sp. UBA5283
GCTTTCATCTTATCGGCAAGATGCTGTTGAATTAGATCCATAGCCTTTTCAACCGTAAGCGAGCCAATCGCATCAAGCAAATATGCCTCCATCACATCGCCGTTGGTATTCATTGTTCTGGCAATATTTGTGAAGGCAGGCCCTGCCGTACACACAAAAACGGCCAATGATGCGGCGTCTTTCAGATATCCTGCAATTTGTTTTCCTGTATATAATTCGTTGCCTTCCACGGCAATCAATCCTTCTTTCCCCGATACGGTTACATCTCTTTTCAGCTGATATCCACCTGAAATGCCTTCCATGTTCTCTAACTTCCGGAGTATCTCCTCAACGAAAATTTTTGCAGGGTGATGCTCTTCTATGCCGGAGGAGTGAATAAATCGAAAGAGCTCGTCGGAAGAAGGAGCAACGTCCCTGAACGAAAACTGAAAATATTGAAACGGTTCCGGCATCTTTCACCTCCCTCATAGAGATTGATTAAACTCATCCACCGCCTCAAAGAAAGCATGGATATTCTCCGCAGGGGTATGTGGCGGAAGATCGCATCCGCTGGATATAACAAAGTTAGGATAACTTTTTGTCAGATTCAAGAGATCCAGTGCCGACTGTTTTACTTTGCCGGGATCAGACTGTTTAAAAACAGTCACAGGATCCAGATTACCCATCACAATCAGTCCTGGAGGACACTCCTGCAGGGCTTCGCAAATATCTATGGCGTTGCCGAAATGCAGAGCATTTGCTCCGCTTTCAATCATTGCATGGGTACATTGTCCGCCGTTACCACAATTGTGCAGGATCAGCGTAAAGTCATCATCCTGCACTGCATCTGACACCTGCTTTACAAAATGAGATGAATAGAGAAGGCAGTCTTCGTTGGAAAGAAGCCCCGCCGCAGGCTCCGCCATAATAACGCCGGCTGTGCCCGTTGCTTTCAATGCACGGCAGTAATCAATTAAAAACTCGGTGCACTTTGAAAGAAGCAAAAGAATTGTTTCCGGTTCCGTATAGATGGAAACCATTATTTCGGACATATCGTATAATCTCCCTGCCAGCGAGAAGGGTCCGATGCATTCTGAAAAAACAGGCTTGTCCCTAATATTCTCGGCCAACAACCTGCTTGCCAGCAAACAGGCAGGCAGTCGCCCTTTTTCCAAACCAGGCACTTTTAGCCTCTCCACATCTTCTGCACCATTTAGAAGCCTTCCTGTGACCGTAGGTATTTCATCGTCCGGCATATTGATTGAGGCGCCAAACGCTTCCGCCTCCACGGTCAGGTCCATCATTGTACAGCAAACACGCATATCAAATGTCTCAGAAGCAGCCATGACTGCTTTATACTGGACGTGGCCATCAGAGACGGCGTTGCTTACTTTTTCCCCAATAAGCTCGATGCCGGGGTGAGTGATGAAGGGAAATGCGGTACGTTTTTTATCACCTAAAACTGAATCTATCCACTTTTTCATACGATTAAAACTATGTATTTTCACTAAAGTCAGATATTTGCTCGCCATGGCAAAGTACAAACAAGTTTGACTTTGCTCATTTGGCTTAACGCAAATAATTCAAATGTAACGTGCTAAAACTGAGCATCCAGCCAAATAATCCCCTCTCCCGGATCTTTACCATACCCGTCGGCACCTATTGAAGCAGCAAAATCAGCTGTCAAAGGAGCGCCGCCCACAATAATTTTTGTGTCCGGAGAAACAGCCTTTATTGCCTCAATAACCGGTTGAATATTAACCATGGTGGTGGTTAGCAATGCCGAAATACCGACCAATGCACCGGGATATTCTACTACTTTTGCGACAAATGTTTCCGTTTTCACATCCACGCCCAGGTCTATCACTTCCCATCCGGCTCCCTCCACCATCATGCTCACCAGGTTCTTACCGATATCGTGCAGATCGCCAAAAACAGTACCGATGATAAATAC
>DHSP01000034.1:5429-27228 GCA_002408485.1 Proteiniphilum sp. UBA5283
TTCCCCACCTTGTCCATGGCGGCGATCAGCGCTCCATTCAATATCTCATCCGGGCTAATACCCGCTTCCAGCGCTTCTTTGGTAATCTCATCGGCACCCGGCAGGCCTTTCATCGCAGGAGGATAGGGTGATGCCAGGTTTATTTTACCAAACTCAACGGACTCAAACAATTTATCAAGTAATTGGGTGTGCATACGATTAAAAATATTTATTCAAGTTTCCCATGTTTCACTAACATCTAAATCTCGGACTGACAATATCTTGATCAATTAAACAACATATAGACCATTATCATGACAATAATTAGCAGCGACCATGCAAGTCCGACAGAACGCGTTACTTTAACAGGCCTATAATTCAGCACCCTGACAGCGGGATCTTCTTTTTTATCCGACAGTGAATAAACGAAAAGGAAGAGGGCGAGCACAGCAAAGATCAGAACAGAAACAAAGAGATAATGTACTCCGTTAAATAGTATGTTGGTATAATACAAAACACCTATGCCCAGGCTGAACGCCGTTCCTGCCGAAAGTATCAATTTAACACCCCGTCCCGATGTCCTTCTCCATAATACGGCAAAAAGGAAGGCCACAGACATGGGTGGGGCGAGAAAACCAAGTATCGACTGGAAAATATTGAAAAAGCTCAATCCCTGTATCCGTGAAATTCCCAAAGCTAAAAAGACAGACAAGAAGGCACCGGCCACGACCACCAGTCGTCCATATTTCTTAATCTCAGGACGTGTGATCTCCGGCCTGTTTCTCTTGATGATATCCATCGTAAAGACAGTGCTCAGCGAGTTAAGAGCCGATCCGATCGTACTTATCAACGCGGCAATCATCACCACAACAACCAGCCCGATCATTCCGGAAGGGAACACTGTTTTGACCAGACTCAGGTAAGCATCCGTCGAATTGCCCAGATTCGGGATAAGGATAAATGCAAGGATTCCCGGGAGAATAAACAACGGAATATCAATCAGTTTAAGCCATGCCACGAAATTTGCGCCCATCTGGCCCTGTTTCAGGCTCTTTGCACCCAGTACCGACTGTACCATCGACTGGTCGGTACACCAGAACCAGATGCCCATGATGGGGTAACCCAGTAAAATTGCCAGCCAGGGAAAATCTTTATCATCCAGTGGCTGAAATAACCTCCAGTAGGAAGAGGGCGTGGATTCCAAAACCGCCCCAATCCCCCCTGCCCTGTTTGTAGCCAGAACTACCAGCAGCAAGGAAACACCTATCAGCAGCAGCATCTGAAAAACATTGGTATACGCGATTGTTTTCAATCCCCCCGACACCACAAAGAGGGCGGAAATGGTTACGAGAATCACAACACAGGCCCACAGAGGGAAACTGAGTATCTGCGACATAAAAATTCCACCGGAAAAGAGAGTCAGCCCGAGCCACGAAATGAGTGTGGTCAGAATGGTGTACCAGGCAATATATCGCTGGACAGTAACACCGAAACGGCTACCCATATATTCGGGCAAGGTGGTCACTCCCGCGCCCAGATAACGTGGAGCAAAGACAAAAGCCAGCATCATGATAAATGGGAACGCGTACCATGAGAAGTTGCCCGCGACGATACCACTTTCGAAACCACTGCTGGCATTGGCAATCAGCATAGAAGGCCCCACGTTGGTTCCCCACATTGTGAGTCCTATCGCAAACCATCCCAGCGACTTATTGGCCAGAAACAGGCTTTCGCTTTTATTTTTTTTGCCAAAGCTCGACCACCATGCTATCATTCCAAGAATCAGAAAGTAGGCTACAATTACTGCAATATCCAACTGCGACAAGTCTATCAGTGTCTCCATACTCATTTTATCTGTAGCGATCTACTATTTTTAATGCCTGATCGATCTCCTTTTCGGTTTTAAAGTCCACGTTGATGTGCAACCCCTGATTTCCTACATGGTCGATGAGCGGTTCCAGTTCATCAAGGGTTACCCAGTTTATCATGACCGACTTCCCCGCAGCAAGCACCTTTTCATACAGGTCATACCATCGTGGGTCGCCCCCCTGCGGTTGTCCATACCCCGGCGTCCATTGCAACGCATTTAAATTCTTCAGTTCAAGGAGAGAGTCAAGATGGCGAATGGCATCCACCCCATCGAGATGGTATAGCGTATAATCTATTTTCTCTGTCTGCTCTTTCAAGAAGGGAAGGCAGAACATCCTGAAATCCTCTTCCGATATCATGATAGAGATATCCACCTGTAGTTTTGCCACCTTCCCGGGTGCCCACAGTGAAAAATAGCAAGTGGCCATCTCTCCCTCCTCGTTGATTATATCGTATATCTGATCAAATACGTCAAAATAGACACGGTTTATTTCCGTGAGCTGCTCTATTGTCCGCATCGGCTCCATAATCAAATCGACCAGTACATTATCGGGTCCTTTAAGGCTGGAGAGCACATCCAATCCCTCCATCAGGTCGGGACATCCCACCATATACCGGCCATTTGCCTTTTTCTTCACCGCTTTCAGCAACTCCTTATGCAACTTCCACCACCGGTTGCCTTCATCAAAAATAATTTTCTCCTCAAAACCGGGCGCCTGATGAATCCAGATCGTATCCTCCCTTCCTTCCAGTTCAGAGCCAAGTATGGAAGCCAGTGAACCCGGGCCGAGCTGTGTATTGGCCACCGGTAGTATATCTGCCTTGTAGGAGTTTCTCGACATGGTATAGTGCAGATAATCGGAGCGCCATTCCGGGTCGAACCAAAACTGATTCATATCCCTATGCAGTGCCGGCCGGACAACATCCTCCCAGGGGTCGCCATCCTTAAAGAGATGCTCCCACATAGAAAGGACGATGCCTTTTCCGTTCCACCAATCCAGGTAATGCTGCTTGGATTCTTCAAAATTTGCTTTCCAGGTTGTCCTCATTTTATCTTCATCTTTATCCGAAACTGATAAATTCCACCTTCTCCTGCTCCATTTCATCCGTACAGGATACCTTGTGTGGGTACATCGGTATTTTTGATCCTTTTCTCACAAATACAGGAATGACATCGAGGGGTACCTCTACATTTCTGAGCCAGCGATCACCGTTATACAGCTCCCTGGTAAAGAAATGCATCCACTCCCCTTCCGGCAGGTAAATATCACGCCTGTTTTCTGAATTCATGACCGGAGCAACCATCATCTGCTCGCCAAAATAATACTGATCGTCTATATGACGACATGTTTTATCCTGGGGATGATGTAGCAGCAGAGCACGCAACACCGGCATTCCGGTCTCCGTGGTAATTTTACTTTGCTCCAGTATATAGGGTATCAGCCGATAACGCAATTCCCAGTATTTTCTGATAAGCGGGGCAATGGCAGGATAACTCCACGGCTCGCGTTTAGATGTGCCGTGATAACGGAAATGGGAAGTAAAGACCCCAAATTGCGTCCACCTGATGTAGAGATCATCCGGCAGCACCGTGTTCATAAAATCGGGAACACCGTGAAACCCGGGCACGTCGTGGCTCCAGAAGCCAAATCCCGAGAGTCCCAGCTGCAGCCCCCCCTTCAGCGAAGCGGACATGCCTTCCCAGGAAGCAGCCGCATCCCCTCCCCAGTGCAGTGGGTAGCGCTGACAACCGCTCCAGCCGGCTCTTGCCCAGATAATGCCCTCCCCCGTCACTTCTTCCGTCACTTCGTAGGCTGCTTTCTGGTACAACAGTGGATAAAGGTTGATCAGCTTATCTGCCGGCAACCCGTGATAATCTGCATCGAGATGTATGTTTTCTCCAAAATCAGTTTTTATGCACACCACCCCCATCTGCAGCAGCCTTCTCAGCAAACTTTTATACCATTCCGTCGCTTTATCGTACGTAAAATCGATGGTTCCTGCATAATCCTCCACACTGAAGTTAGAGGCACCGGAGAGGCTTTTGTTGCTTCTGCTTATATAGTTGTTTTCTACAGACTCTTCATACTGCTCCGCATCGCGTGAAATATAAGGCAGCTGCCACAGGCTGACTCTGAAGCCTCTTTTTTTGAGATCAGAGATAAACTGTTCCGGGTTGGGGAAGCGCTCTTCGTTGAATTTCCATTCACACAGCCAGTCCGTTTTGAACCAACCGGTATCCAGATGTATTACATCACAGGGATAATCCTCTTCTCTCAGCCTGTTGCAGATCTCATTTACTTCATCTGCAGAAAAATAGGACATGCGGCTCATCCAGATACCGAAGCTCCACAGAGGTGGCATCGAGGGAAATCCGGTTAGGCCGCGGTATCCGCGTAAAATCTCTTCAGGGTTCTCACCTCCAATCAAAAAGAGATCGATCAGCGGCTCATCGGCCAGGATCTGAACGGAACGCGAAGAGTGATCGCCGAGTGAAAACTTAGCAAACGAGGTAGTATGCAGAAACACCCCATAATTCTCCGAGGACAGATAGAAAGGGATATTTTTATAGCAGCGGCGGTTATTCACTCCCTGTCCGTCCTGATTTCTCATCTGGAATGTTTTTCCGGAGAGATCAATTTTTGTAAACCGCTCTCCCGTACCATAAAAACACTCATCCGGTTTCGACTTAAAGGAGCAGGAAGCCCTCTGCTGCTCTCCGTGGCGTTCCACGCAGGCCAGCGCAAAGGCATCGTGTCTGGCAGGAGAAAACATGTCATAATCAGAAAAAGAAATC
Organism: Proteiniphilum sp. UBA5283; assembly: GCA_002408485.1. Classification (GTDB taxonomy): domain Bacteria; phylum Bacteroidota; class Bacteroidia; order Bacteroidales; family Dysgonomonadaceae; genus Proteiniphilum. The sequence continues at coordinate 10,075 of DHSP01000034.1, forward strand.
TCCTTCGCTCCATCGGGGAAGAAACTAATGCTGACCGTATCGGCAGGGGCCGGAACCAGATCACTCCACCAGTCGGTTTGCGGTTTTGCGAAACTGATTGCTGCTTTTTTATTCCCCCCGTGATCTCTCACAATCCATTCCAGTTCTTTTTTTTCGAAGGAAAGAGGATTCTTTTCCGTCAGTTCATCGGCAAGAGAAAGCATCTCTGAATCCTCCATTACATCTCCGCCGAACGTAAGCGACAAGCGCAGGATTTTAGGTCCGTAGGATTTTATGCGCAGCCTGTACTCTTTCGTCGGAACAGACAGATCCGGAGTAATTTCATTGGAGTTGTGCTGCTGCTGAAAAGGGATCGTGATAAAAACCTCTCCATCTGTTTCATCAATTGCAGTAGGAGTACAGGCCCGCCACAACCGTTCCCCCTCATCGAGTGAGGGACTAAAATCCATAAAATCAAAAAGCTGATAATTTGTCTGTCTCATTGTGTATGTTGTTTCACGTGACCGGTTTAAATTTTAGCGAACTCAATCCACGTCACTCCTTCGGGAGCATCCTCTATTCCTTCCTGAAAATTGCCCATGATGGAATTCCACTCTTCGGCACGCGGATTATGCTCCACGGTCTTCGGGTTCAATTCTTCCAGGCGCTCACCCGCCGGAATGGTGATGACCAGCATAAGTTGCCGCCCGTTTCTGTAAACCATTACATGCTGAAAACCGGCATTGCAGAATCCTTGCAACACCTCGGGCCACTCCTTCCGTTGTGAACGATGGTACTCCATATAATCATGCTGGAGGGCTTCATTCTCTACCAGGTTTGCGGTCATAATGATAGGTTCCTGTTCCGTTACAAACTTTTCGCCGCAATCCTCTTCACGGTTAAAATGGTAAAAGGGCGTTCTGAAAACCTTTATCTCCTGTCGGGGGAAGCGCTCTTTGAGCCTGCTCTCAATCTCTTCCACCCTGCCTTCATCAATATATAAAACCCAGTGATCCTTCCAGTTATAGATGCTGCCCTTCTCAATGTTATACGCTTCGCCAAATTCTATCATATTTTCTTCAGACATCACCTCTGCGGGAGCCACAATCTCTATGACGGCATAGTCTTGCGGGGCAGCGGAGCTGCATCCCTCAAAAAGAAGAACCGATACAATCATAAAGACAGACCCGATGAGCGTGCTAAAAAAAGCAGTGTTTGTCATAGCGTAGTCAATTAATAAAAGAGCCAGTCTACGGTTTCGCTTGAATCATCATCTGTGAGCCCTGCATTTCTGGGGGAGACCTCCGACGTGGTAAAGCCCAGCATCAGCAGCACACCGTTTCCAAGATTCAGGGTGTGCCTGCCGGGAGAAAAGGAATAGGTGTGGACATTCAATGCCGGCATACCCGATAGCTGAACCGCGTTCAACAGAACGGGATCGGCCTGGCCATACAGATTGGCAGAAGCGTCGGTTTCCAGCGTAGGTGCTTTTGCATACGCCCTCTGATCATCCCTGAAGTATCCTATCAGCAACTTCACAGAATCGGCTGTTTCAAATTCCAGGGTTGTTCCGTTTTCTCTTTGAGAAGCTGCATCCAGTCTGAATGCTTTCATATGCTGTAGCTCAGGCGCTATCTCTTCAATCACTGACTCACCTCTTGCTTGTAGCCTTTGTCCCTTTGTTAAGATTACCTGTTCCGTTTTTGGGCTGATAATTTTCACCTCTGCAGGGATCAGTGGCACTACTTGCGCATCGCTCTTCTCCTGCCTGTCGGACTTCAGCAATTGAATGTTCTCCCTGAAATTATGCAGCTCCTGTTCATAATGAGGCAGCAGCTCTGCCCAGGTTTTATTTTTACCATCATCGCCTCCGATGGGTATCCTCCTTTGTGCTGTCTGCATGCTGTTGGCGTAATAATAGGTATCTTCTGTCAGTTCCACCAGCCTTCTGTAATGTTCCAGGCTCTCCTCCAGCAGTGGCAGGGCCTCCTCCAGAGATGCAATATCTTTGCTGTACTGATAGTCAAGTACCTTCACTGCAGCGTTCACCTTGGCGTGAAAGAACCAGGCAAACTCCCTGTAAGCGTATACATCATTCTGCAGACGCAAGAACTCGTCCCTGTTCCTGGTAACACGTTTCTCTGCCTTGTCGATGGCAGCAACGGCCAGATCGCCATGCTTCACAACCTCATCCACAATCTGCAGCGGCAACTCGCCCGTGTGCGGTATGTTTTTCCATTTTCTCTCAACATACTCAATCAGCTTTTCTCCTTCGGGCCCGCACGACTCATAAAAGCCGGGATATATTTTGTACTTGTAGGGGTTGACCAGCTGACTCATAAACATTCCCAGCAACAAGGTCTGCCTGTTTCCCTCGGTGATGCCAAACCTTCTTAGCAACTTGGGTGATATTTCACCGATCTGCTCATACGCTTCCAAAATATTGGCCGATTCATCTCCGGCGCCATAGTAGCTGTCAAGCTGACTGCTCCAGTAAGATATCTCCTGGCTCCTTTCCCGATTGGCTTTCCATGCATAACGGCCCCACGCCTTATACCAGATCCAGTCCCTGTCCGTCTGCTTCAGGCGTTCCCCTCCGGGCAGCTTATCGGCTGTATAAGGCCAGTCCCAATAGGACGCCTGCGGATACACATGCAGTCCGTTTGCTCCATGTACCTCGTGCATTGCCTGAACCGATTTCTGAATAAAGTCGGGGGAGCCATACCTGAAAGGCTCCAGGTTGGCCAGAATATGCACATTGTCGATATGAACCGACCCGAGTGAACTGAGGTCCTGATGAATTTTTGACCAGGGCCCGCGGGGTTCATAGGTTGTAAGAGACTCCCCGTTGTATTTGTGCATGGTGTACAGGTTTCTGTATATGGGAAGCGCTTCGTCCATCACCATTTTCGCATCCGTATCGTGTGCACGGACAATAATAGGCGGTTCATCGATACGGCCCGAAGCTTTCAGTCCATCCCTGACCCCCGGGATGACCGTCTTTGTAAACCACTCCACATCATCCTCGTAGGTAGCCATTGCTTCACCCAGACAGACCAACAAGCCCACATTGGGATACTTCTCAACGAAAGCGGCAATCGACTTTTGTGTATAGTCCGCGATCAACGGCGTGATGGGTCTGTTTCGGTCCTGTGTCTGAATCCCGTAGTGCTCCGCAAATGGCTTTGACACCAGTATATTATAAAACATTTGTATCACATAGATTCCCCGCTTATCCGCCTCTTCGGTCAGAAAGGAGAAGATTTCCTCGTTCTTTCTGAATGTCTCCTCATCCACCTCCACTGCGAACGGATAGTCGTCCAGCTTCACCAGCGAAGCAAACGGATGTCCGTTCCACAAATAGAGGGAGTTCATCCTGTTCTCGACAAGCATATCGAGGTACTCAATCCACAATTCTTTGTCGTAGAACCAGGGAAACGTTTCCGGGGTATAGGGATATTCATACACCGTCCTCCCCGGAAGATAATAAGGTTTCTGAACTCCGATGCAGGCGCCCCGCATCACCATCTCCGGTGCATCCGACAACTTTACCGGCAGAGGTTGTCCCTCCCTGATTCTATCCGAAAGCTCGTAACATCCATAAAGGGCTCCCGACGCATCTTTGCCATACACCAGCGTGTGATTATTATCGGTATCCATGTAAAAGCCCTCATTGCCTAAACTCTCCGGCAGCGAGAACCCCAACTGTCCTGCAATGGCGGAAGCAAGTGAATCTCCTTTTTCCAGAATCCAGAAGGTCTTCCCGCTATCATCCCCGGGATTTGCAGAAGTACTCTCCTCAATAACTACTTTATATTTTAATCCTTCCAGGCTGTTTTTCAACCGTTCAGATCCAAACAATACTCTTTCCGACGCATGTGGTGTAACACGGATCACCACACTCTCTTTTTTGCATGATGCCAGGCAGAGCAGCGCGGCCAGCATAAACAATACTCTTAATTTCATCTTTTTTTCAGCTTCTTATATTGGGCATTCTTATCGTTATTAAGCAGGACGGAAAGAACTCCTTTCTGTACTCAAAATGCATAGGACACGACGACCTCTTCACCCGCTTCAATCCAAAGCCTATAATCACTTCCGTCTATTTTTTCAATCTTCCCTCCTGTCGTTTTTGGAAGATTTTTACTGCTGAAAAAAAGATAACCGGCTCCTTCTGATGCCTTCACGCTGATGTGTTTCTGATCCATCCTGATTTTTATTTCTCCTCCGGGAGTAGGCACCGATCCCTCCATCCACTTCAATCCTCCCAGATGCGGTTTGAGGGAAAACTCACTATATCCTGCTTTCACGGGCTGAATACCCAGATAATATTTACCGAGCAGATAGATGGGGCTGGCTCCCCAGGAGTGGCAAAGGCTTTTCCCATAAGGCCGGCCATACATGGCAAGGTGTTCTGTGCCCCGATCTTCGGGGTTATATTTTTCCCAGAAAGAGGTAGCCCCCTCTCGGATCATTCCGCCCCAGTAATCTTTCATCTCCTGCATCACCAGATCGTGCTCCCTCAGTTCACACAAAGCTTCCAGTTCGTAGAAACGCATGTAGGGAGTCGTGATTTTCATGATGGAATCGTTTAACAGCACCGATTTCTTGACCGATTGTTTCTGCGCAGGAGTCAGGTAATCATAAAATACCGCAAACATGTTGGCATAGCGGGTTATCGCCGTCTGCTGAACATTGTTCAAACGGCTGTGAACCAATGCCTGCCGCTCCTCATTCCAAAAAGCAGGTATCAGCTTCTTCCTGAGTTCGTTTGCCAGTCTGTCATATTTCGCCCGTTCCTCCTCGTTGCCGTTCAGTCCGGCACAAAGCGACATCGTCTCCAGACTCCGGCAGAAGAGCACCTGTTCAAAAGAGAGTTCCCCCTGTTTTTCCATGTAGCCGTCTGCCCAGTCCACAAACACCCAGTCGCCGGCAAGCCCCTCCACCATTCCGTTGTTGTTGGTGCGCCCCAGCACGTATTCCATCAAGGACTGCATGCGGGGATATATCTGTGAGATAAATTGCTTGTCGCCCGAAAACAGATAATAGTCGTAGATAGACATAAACCAGTAGAAGGTATAATCCATAATCGTGTTGATATGGCTGGTTACCGGATCCTTCCCGCCCAAAAGCCAGATGCTGTTTTTAACGGTCTGTGAATCAAAAAAGATGTAGTAATTCATCAGATAACTCTGGTAGGCGTCGCCGCTCCACACCCATCGGTCCCGCTTTATACCGTCTATAAAAAACTCCCGTGTTGTGAGATGCATCGTATAGGCACTCACATCCCATATCTTATTCAGCTCCTCGTCGCTGCTCCGAAAAGAGCCCCGGTAGGCCTCCGGCTTATACTCATACAGCATGCTTACGCCGTTGTACTTCACCCCTTCATCTTTTGTGATATAGACATACCGGAATGCCTTGCTGTTTACCAGGGTAAACGTATCCGTGAGGCCGTATATAAGCCCTGCCGATTCATCCCTGACCCTGCCATCGCTGATGAATAATCTGTCCAGTGTTTCGCAATATGCCTTATCCAGTGCCTCCTCGCGGCTTTCACCGTAATAGATCTGCATCGTTCCGCTACCACTCAGTTTTTCAAACTGCAGAAATCCAATCGTCTCCTTTCCGAAATCGTACAGCTCCCCCCCGTTCACCCCCTCTTTCCGGTCGGCCCCGAGCGGTGTTACTGCAAGCCTGTATGCCGAGGGCAGCGCATCGATCGAATTAAAACTGCCCGATCCTGCCCTGTAATAGGTGGTGGCTGAGGTGTCACTGGCCTTCCCGCTTTCATCGATCCACTCTTTGTCTTCGAAAGTCACTCTCCACGAATCATCCGATTTTACGGTTCTGCCATTCACAAAAATTGCCGGGGGAGTAGCCTGATTCCATACTTTGATGTTGAGCTGATGTTTTCCTGCGGGCAGCAGAAACTTGTCAGGCATTCCGAACTGCAGCTTCCCATCCAGCTTGATGTTGTAGGTTCCCTCCACATTTATTTCAATCTCTTCCGGTTCCGACAGATCCAGTTCCTTGCTGAATTCCACCACCACGTAGTGACTGTCTATCTTCCAGAAGGGTGGGAAAAAAGCCCCCCTTTCGGTGCGGCGGTTATTCATCTTGTTCCCCAGCCAAATCTCATAGTCCCCCGGATACCAGATCCAGGTGGCGGGAGTTGCTGCTTGCATAAGCAGTTGAGAGATCATCATCATTCCCGTGATCAGCAGAAATTTGTTTTTAACGATTGAAATTATTTTATGCATAATGAAATGAGTATTAAAATTAGTATCACACAAGGAGGTGATTAAAGCGAGTTTCATATGATACCTTTGAAAAACAGATAATTTTAGTCATATGAGAAGGGTTTATATATTCAGATTTTGCTCCTGCAGGATGTCGTAGACCTTGATTATTTTTCCTGATTGAAGTGAACGATCCATGGCATGAAGCAGGGCAACGGTGCCCACTCCCTCCCTGATATCGGGATAAGCAGTAAAACCCTGCTCTATGCTGTCCGCAAAATACTCCAGATAGTTCTGATACTCACCAGCATGATGACTCTGCCCTTCGAACCGGAAATAGTAGTTTTTATAGTGGTCTCCCCAGGTTATCATTTTCTCTTCACCGCTGCGGGTGGTTACCGCGTAGCGTAACTCGTGATAATCCGCCTGGCTTGCCCCGTAGGTACCCCTGAGGATGCAACTCATCCTGCTGTCACGCGTCGGTGGCTGCGTGGGAGAAGTATAGACCCCGCTTACCCGAGCAACCCTTCCATCCCTGGCACGAAAAATAAAATGCATGGTGTCTTCATTCTTCAGGCCGGCTTCTATTCCGTTCGGGCTGATCATCCCAAAGCCCACCACCTCCTCAATGTCCGGCATATACCACCGGATAAAATCCACAGGGTGGCTCAACCCGCCATAAAGCCATTTGAAGTCGGATCTTAACGACCACTCCTTACTCAGGAACCAATGGTGATCGGCATGATAGTATGCTTCTATTGTGATTAAATCACCAATGACACCCTCCTCGAAGTCTGCCCGCTGCCGCTTCATCGGTTCAAAGAAACGGGAACTCTGGCCGACAAAGACTTTTCGTTGCTGCGTCTCTGCCAGTTCCGTCAACTCCTTTGCAAGTGACAGATCATGGATGAATGGCTTCGTGCAGACCACATGTTTCCCTTTTGCCAGTGCCTGTTTTACGTGGGTTGCATGAAGGTTGTCGGGGGTATAAATAGCGATGATATCAATATCGGGATTATCAAGCAGCTCTTCGTAATCGGTGGTGTAAGTCCGGAGATTAAATTCCTCTGCACGTTGAATGCAAAGATCTTCATTTCTGTCACAGATATTCACCAGATTCAACCTGCTGCTTGTGAGTACGGCCGAGATGGCACTTCTGCCTTCTCCCAGTCCAAGGATAGCGATGTTTTGCATATCATTCGAATAAATAATGAAATTCTTTTATTGGGCCCGCATTTACTTTCACACTGTCATTTACCATCGGCCCGTTATTTTCCCATACATTTCCCGGACCATTGGCATTCTGAAGGAACTTTTCCCCTTCTGTCCAGTTGTCCTTCACGGTTATGAATGAAGATCCTTCATCCGTATAGAGGTAAAACCAGTGAGAAGGGATGTGCACGTAGCCCGGGCTATATATATCGTGAATGTAGTTTTCTGAAACAAGCGTTCCCGGCTGATTTCCCAGGGTGTATATCCCGGCCACATCAAACATATGTTTCGCGTAATGATGGATATGATTGGCATGAACGGTATTGTCCCGCATGACTCCCGGATTGCTGTTCCACCCCCATCCCAGGCTTATTCCGGTGTAGGACACTTCCCTGATTTCGTTGTGCGCAATAAGAATATTGTTTACATACCCTGCTGCAATGGCTACGCAACCCCAATCTTCGTTTGTCACATCCTCGAAAAGATTGTTCACAATTTGCTGATGAGTGCAGACCTCTCTCTGATCCCACGGGTTATAGGGATAGTGCGTTTCGTGTGCCGATGGGGAGAAGCTGCCGATCACCATGCCGTTTCCGCCGATATCCTTGAAGAGAGAGCCCTCCACTTTTCCTCCGCTGTTGCCCAGCCCATAGTCTAACCCCGTAGAGGCCAGATGCGTGAAAAGACATCGATCGAAATCAATATTTTTCGTTCCCGACAGCGTGACGGCAGCTGCAGGCCGCCCAAGCCACCCCTGGTTGTCCAGATCGTGGTTACCCTCCCTTTTCATTTTGGGATGAATCCGATACGCTTCCGTCAGGTACATCCCCGCCTGCAACGGGACATGCCCTTTTTCAGTGGGGCGCATCCAGGTAGTATGGCTGAACTGAATATTTCTGAACTGAATATTTTCTACAGGGCGATCAAGCGTACCCACTATCGACACCAGCGTTTCAATTGCAGGCACAACCACATTCAGGTTGTTGATATCTTCGTCTTCACGCGGCATATAGTACAATTTCTGTTCCCTGAAATCATGAAACCATTCACCCGGCTCATCGAGTAATGCCATCGCGTTGGTCAGGTAAAATGCAGACTCACTACCGGAGGTCGTCATCGGACTGGGCCAGGGACGGACAAACTGCAGCCTGCTCTCCGGATGATGGAACCGTACGGCTGCAGAATCACCGCTCACCTCAATCGATTTGATCCGAAGGTTGGAGATGCACCACATCTGATGCAGCACCATCTCCGCGTAAGGAGCATCGAGCACGGCCTCCACAGCCTTAGCAGGCACCCAAAGAATTTGATTCTCCACATCATTCTGCCGTATCCGGCTCATATTCTCAAAATCGGCCACATCTCTGGCACGTATCGCTTTCCTGCCGTTTACCCAGAGTTGACGAAAGTCCAAAGGGCGACCGTTATAATCGGGCACATCTGCCACCCAATATTGGCCGGACTGCTTCCATCCACCGACCAGCATACCTCCGCTGATCGTCACCTTCGCTCCCTCATCTGCGGAGATGGTTGTGGGTGATTCGGCGGTTCCGCTATCTTCGGGACGTAGACGAATCGGTTCATACACATAGTATGTACCCTCTTTCAGGATGATATTTATTCCATCCTCTATCCCGGGCATTTCTACCCTGCGCATTTCACGGGCCCGTTGCAGGGCTTCCTGTAGCGTCTGGAGCGGATACTCCACCGAACCTTTATTCCGGTCGCTGCCATCAGGCGATATCCATATTTCCATGGCAAAGAGTCCGGAAAAAAAACAACTGATCAGAATCGTTATACCCAATCTTTTCATTCATCACCTCCTTTTATCTTGATAACGGCATCCAGACCGTCATTTCTGTTTTACCTCTGTTGCCCCATGCGTAATAGGGAATTAACCGGATATCCACCTTTTGCTTCTCCTTGGTTACCGGCCGGTATAGCTGATTCTTCCACGACTGTCCGTGGGAGAGTAATTCGGCCTTTCCCTCAAGACAGACTACCGGGCTGCCGTCAATCATCATCTCACGGGGCGTAAGTTCGATATCTGCAGGAATCAGTATATCATCCATGTCGTATGCTCCGGCTACATCAATCGACTCCAGACAATACACCAGCGGGCCCCTCTTCACGGCAACCTGGTTCCTGATCTCCTCTGCCAAGGGGTTTGCTTCCATCAGCAGGGTTTGCATATCCAAATCCAGCTCGATCACGTCTCCCGCTCTCCATGCTCGTTTTACTCCGGCGTACGTACCTTTTGCCAGGTCCGTCTTCACCGGCTTGCCGTTCACCTTCAGTTGCACGTTGCCACTCCACTGCGGAATCCGCAGAAAGAATGAAATATCATTATCGCCTGCAATCCGCTCTACAGTAAACTTAACCTTTCCATCCGCCGGATAGTCAGAAACCTGTGAAAGGGTGATCGATGTTCCGTCCGGCAAGGTTGTATTCAACTTGTTTCCGCCGTATGTATGGAACCACAATGCGCTTTCGGATACCGAATAGAGGTAGTTGTGCACCTCACACAGAGTCCTTACCGTATTGGGCGGACAGCAGTTGCAAAGTTTGATGTACTCCTCCCGCTCTTTAGACCAGCGCATGGTATAGGGGAAATCTTCCGACACGCGCAAGGGGTTGGTATAGAAAAAGCGGTTGCCATCGAGGCTAACGCCAGAAAGCACGCTGTTATAAAGGGTTGTCTCCACAATATCTGCATATTTCTCTTCGCCGGTAATCTTCAACATTCGCCAGTTAAACAGCGCATTGCCTATGTTCGCGCAGGTCTCGTTGTGCGCCGTGCTGTTTGGCAGCTGAAAAGCCCTGCCGTAGGCCTGATGCACCTTCTGTACCGAGTCGGGCTCATAACTTGTGCCATCGGGCGAGGTGCCATCGTAGAGTGCGCCGCAGGCTCCCGTGATATACATCTTCCGGTGCACGATGTCGTGCCAGATCGACTCCAGGTTATCCTTCAGAAGTGCCTCACCCGTCTCTGCATAGACGTCGGCAACCCCGGCATAGAGATAATTCGCCCTCACCGCATGGCCCATCGCCTTTGTTTGCTCCCGGAAGGGAATCCGGTCCTGATTGTCATCCGTGCCATTCTCCACCAGATCCCGTATGTTGAGCAGTCCCTCCGCCAGCTTTAGATAGTCGCTGTTGCCCGTCGTCCGGTACATTTCCACCACGCCCATGTAGTGAGAGGGACAGATCGCGTTGCCGGCCAGCTCCACCGAATCTGTTTCATAGAAATTTTGCAGAAAATCGGTAGCCTTTACCGCTATATCCAGCATGGAGCGCTTGCCGGTCGCCCGGTAATGCACACATGCCGCCGTCATCAGATGCCCCAGGTTGTAGGTCTCAAAATTGAGCCGGTTATCAAATGCGGTTTCTCTGTTTGTTTGTTTTCTCTCTTCGATATTCACCGGAGTATGAATATATCCGTCGGCGCGCTGTACTTGAACCAGTGTCGCAATAATGCGATCCATCAGTGCATCCAGTTTGGGATCTTTTGTCATCGCGTACACCGATGCCACCCCCTCAAACCATTTGTAGAAATCGCCATCGTGAAAAGGAGGCCCCTGATGGCTACCTTCCTCTTTGCCGGCGGCAATCTCGAAGTTTCTGAACGAATGCGATACATCCGGATCATTCAGTGTGTTCCACATGTTCAGGATCATCGTATCTTTATAGACTCCGAACCGGTCGGCCCAGAAACCATCGGTCCATGCCACGGCATCCATATCCACATTGTTCATTACTACATGTTGGCTGTTCACTGTGTTCAGCAATCCTTTTTGTTGCGCCATTCCCGATAAAGCAAAGCAAAACAACCCCAAAGGGAATAGAAACTTTTTTTTTCCCATTACATGAATGTGTATTTATACGAAGAATTCACAATAATCCTTAAAGTATTTTATTTCATTGTCTGTATTTACCGTTACTGCATATCCTTATAACGGTTCTCTAGATGGCATTGTACTCATCAATAACCCGGATTCTGACCATATTCCTCCGCATTTTCCAGCACATCCAGTTCAGCCTGCGGAATCGGGCGCAGGTAATGTTTTTCGGGATTAAAAGCAGTAATATCCGGATTCTGTTTTCCCTGTCCCAATCTGTTCTCCAACTGCTTAGTTCTTTTTAAATCCGGCCAACGCAGATGTTCTCCGGCAAGTTCCCGAGCTCTCTCATCCAGCAAAAAGTCAAGATCGATATCGGAGATCGACACCTGCATTTGCGATGTATGATCTACAGGGGTTTTTACTGCAGCTCTCGTTCTTAAAACGTTTATATAATATGCAGCATCGGGAGAGGTCTTATTTAATTTATAGCTTGCCTCAGCCGCAATCAGATACATCTCTGCCAGACGCATGACAACCACATTTTTAGTCCCTGCATCCGATCCAGGATTTCTGTCGGGATCCCTGAATTTTTTGAGTGACGGATAATAGGGATTATTGTTTGCGTTGGTCGAAATTGTCCCGTCAAAATTGTATGTATCGTTGATATCTTTCACTCCGTACGACCTAGAATCTTTATCCGTGATGACTTTTTTGGTATAAAACAATGCGGTGTCACCCGGTTGAATGACCACAGAACCGGGAGAAAAAGATTTCTCAAACCGCGCAATATCGGTTGTCGTCCAACTGTAAGACTGGGTAGTCAAAGGAAGATTAAATGCTTCCCTGAAAGAACCATAATACCTTGCATCGATATCTTCATCGAAAATATCCAACAAGAATTTGGTAGGCATCAATCTGCTTGCCCCATCTCTTCCATATTCCGTCACCTCTAAAGAGGGCATCCCACAAAGTCCGGTATACTTTGCCAGATACCATCGGAACAATCGGTTGGCATTTTTCGGTTGCGGATTCAGGGCGGAATTGGTCGAATGGGTTATTACCCACAAAGCCTCGGCATTGTTCTTATTGTTCGACGGAGCGAAAACCTCATCATAAGTATCGTAAAGACGGCACCCGTACTGTCCTTGATTATTGATCAACTCATTGGCTGCATCCAATGCTTTCTGATAGAATAGATTCGCTTCGGCTCTATTGTTTTCAAAGTATTCCAAATAAGAGGCTCGAGTCAATGCCGTTCTAGCAAGCATTCCATACGCCGCTTTTTTATCGGCTCTCCCTACCTGATCCTGATTATACGGTAATATTTGTACCGCTCTTTCCAGATCACTGATGATCAGATCATAGAAATCTTTTAAAGGACTTCTCTTGGCTGTCAGAGGAACACCTGTTGTCTCAGTGGTCCTTAAGGTCACTCCACCGAAGGTTTCGGCAATCATCCAATAGGCGTAAGCTCGTACAAATCGCAACTCGCCTTCTTTCGCCAGTTTCACATTATCATCTGTATATCTCACATTATCAATCCTGTTTATTCCGGCATTGGCATAATTCACGATTTCGTATAAACGTTGCCATGTATTTTTTATTTGTCCGGTAGTAGCATCCAATCTTTCAGTATACACCAACAGTTGTTCCGCATACGTTCCCCTGGCACCCATATACCATAAGTCGGTTCCTCCTTCAAACAGGAACATCACATCTTCCCTTCCGTAAAATTGTGCACCGAAATTATAATAGGCCGAATTCACCAATGCGTTCATACCTTCTTCTGTACTGAATACGATAGAGGCTGTTGAGCCCGATGGATTATATTCTTCCAAACTACACGCTCCAAAGAAGGAGAGCGCGATTATCAGAGATACTATTTTATACTGAAATTTCGTGTTCATAATGATCATTCTATTAAAAATTAAAATTAACACCAAATACAACTTGTTTTGTCAATGGCATATCCTCGGATCCACCACGTTCAGGATCATAATTCTTTATCAAATGACTTCTGGCTACAGTCAATAGATTAGAAGCTGTAACATAGAATCGTAACTTATCAATCCCCATCCTGTCCGATAATGCCACAGGGATTGTGTACCCAAAATTAAAATTTTTCACCTTAAAATATGATCCATCAATATAATTCAGAGACATGTATCCAAAGTTATCATATAGCCTACCGTCTTTTTTTGGTCTCGGAAAATCATTTGAAGAATTCTCCGGCGTCCAGTAATCCAGGTAATCAGGGCTATTGGAAATACCCGAAGGATCAAACCTCCCTAAGAATTGGGCATCGATCATTTGTCCCCATCTCAACAGCATAGATACTCCCAAGTCAAAGCCTTTATAATTAACAGAATTATTCAGTCCGATAGTGAACTTGGGAGATCTGCTCCCCAGATACTGTCGATCGGCAGTGGTGATATTGAAATTCCCATCGCTATCCACCACTTTCAGGCTGCCTGGAGTAAAAGCATTTTCCGCTCCGTTCAATTTATATTTTGCCATTTCCGCTTCTTCCCCCAATTGCCAGATACCATCCAGCTTATATGAGTAGAAGGAATCTATTGGTCTGCCTATCAGCAAAGATCCGATCTCCGGATTTTGTCCTTGTATGATATTTTCGCCGGTAATCAAGGAGACGATCTTTTCTTTATTGGAAGTAAATGTAAGCGTTGAGTTCCATTTCAGAGACCTTCTGTTTATATTTACCGTGTTCATTGTAATTTCTATTCCTTTATTATTGGTCTTCCCGATATTCTGATAGGTGGAGAATTGTGCCGAGCTGGACCCTCCTGCGCCCGTGGATGGCGGTAGACTTCTGGCCATCAATATATTATCCGTATCAATATTATACAAATCGAGGTTAATATCGATCCTGTTATTCAATAGCCCGATATCAAAACCGAGATTCGTGGAAGTTGATTTTTCCCATCCAAGTGAAGGATTACCTACCAGATAACCGAACTGATACGCTAAAACAGGAATATCATTAAACCCAAACCGTGTATTGGCAGACACACTTCCTCCCTGTGTGGCATAAGGTGGAGCACCAGCATTTCCTGATGTTCCATAACTGGCCCTTAACTTTAAATTGCTTAACCAATCTGAGGAGAATGCCATAAAAGGTTCATCATTTATGCGCCATGCACCCGAAACAGAGGGAAAGAAATCCCACTGATGCCCTGGTGCAAGTGTGGAAGAACCATCCCATCTACCGGTAGCCGTAATATAATATTTACCCAGATAATTGTACGAAAGACGCATTGCCAGACCAAATGTCTGGGATTGTATGTAATTTGAATAAATCAACCGGCTGGCAGGATCTGTAGCACCCAGGGAGTAAAACAGATAGGAATCCAGCAATTGATTATTTCCACTTGATGAATAGCTTTCATCCATATTTTTGATCCATGTGGAAATTCCGGTTGCCTCCAGATAGTGGTTCCCAATATTTTCGGAATAGGTGATTATATTGTCCCATGTATAGTTCCTGAACAGATCTTTATTCACCTGAGCCTGGTTTATGTAACTTCCACCATATTGGTTGGTGGAATATTGACCGTTATATATACCTCTTCTGTGTGAGTTTACAGATGTGGAAAGATTAGACCTCCAACTTAATTGCTCAATAGGCCTGAGAACCAGATAAGCTGTATTAAACGACCTCAGAGCAATTGTATTATCAATGGCCTTATTATCTGAGGCATAATTGGCCAACGGCGACAATCTCTGTGCGTCACCCGATACCGGGAACAGATTTATTTCCCCATTTTGGTCATACGGAGTACCCAACGGAATATAGGTCATCGCCTGGATTAGCATGTTGCTTGGAACCCTGTTCTGATCAAAATAAGTCAATTGTGAATTGACTCCTATATTCAACCATTTTCTTACTTCATAATCAAGATTTACCCGCAACGTGTATCGGGTAAAATCATCTTTTTTAAAGATACCCTCTTCATTGTAATAACCTAATGAAAGGTAAGAGCTCAATTTATCGTTATTGGATGAAACCGTCACGTTATGGCTCTGCTGCCTTCCCTGGCGTACCAGTTCGTCGATCCAGTTCACCCACTGGTTGTTTTGTATGGCATTCCATTCTTCGTTCGAAAATATTTTGAAATCATCCGCCTGGGACTCCCACTGTCCAACCGCCCTATACGCTTCTCTTCTCACATCCAGATACGACTCACCGATCCGAGGTGTCGGATAATCGACAAACCCGTTGACACCATAATAGCCATCGTACTTCAAACTGACTTTATTTTCCTTTCCTCTTTTCGTGGTAATAATTACAACCCCATTGGCACCTAACGCCCCATATATCGCCGTGGAAGAAGCATCCTTCAACACATCGATACTTTCTATGTCATTGGGATTCAGATCTGCATAGGATCCTCCCTGCACACCGTCTATGATGAAAAGCGGTTCGGTATTTCTTGTCTTATTCCCATAGATATCCGTATATCCCAAGGTTTTGGTTCCCCGTATGGTAATATTCACCCCTGACCCTGCACTTCCACTCGACCGGGTTATATCCATTCCTGCCACTCTTCCCTGAATAGCATCCATGGCATTGGATGTTGGGATTTGCACAATATCCGACGTCTTTACTGATGAAACGGCTCCCGTCAGATCCCGTTTTCTTGTAGTGCCGTAACCAATTGCGACCACTTCATCCAAGGTGCTGACCTCCGGTTCCATGACAATTTTCAGATTATCATTACTCTGATTCACAGATATTCGCTGCGTTTTATAACCCACATACGTTATCTGTAAAACACCTGAAGAAGGGAGCTGCATCATGAAATTTCCGTCAATATCTGATACTGTTCCGGTTGAAGTTCCTTCCAGAAGTATGGAAACACCGATCAAGGGCTCTCCAGTCTCATCCACAATATTTCCTCTCACCTGAAAAATCTGCTTTATTCCTAAACTTTCAGATAAATGATCAGAAATACTGTTCGCTAATAACAAAGAGGGATTGATCATTCCAAGCATAAAGAAAACAATACTAATAACCAAGATTTTGCCCATCGAAAGTTTTACGTGCTGATACCAAACTAAAGATACATTCTTTAACATAATCATAGCATTTCAATTAATAACATAAAGTTAGACATCTTAAAAAATAGACTTCATACTTTGTAGTTATGTACTCAATGTTCTTCAATTTTAACATAATTAATTACAAGAAATTTTATTTAACCATCATCTGGTAAGAATATAAAATTTCAACCTTAAGGAATCAGATAGGGGACAAATAGTTGAGGATACCAACCTGGGTACCCTCAGTTTTAATTATATAAATCTTGCTATTTTCGGTAGACGTTACTTAATACCAGGGATTCTGATAATAATTTCCACCACCTTCCAATGCCTGGATAAATGCAGTAGGTATGAAACGTAAAGCATATTCGGGTTTAAAAAATACAGTCAAATCGGGATGCGTACTCTATAAATAGCTATTATCCTCAAACATACCTGCTCATTTCAGGTTATAATGCCTGAAATATTCACCGCATAATTCACATCCTCTTTCATCCAACACCGTACGCAACGTAACTTCTCCGCTTAAAGGTTATGCGCCAGCCTGGGCACGTACTTTTGTTAATATACTGAGTCGCATCGCTTTCACCATTTACGTTAATGTCAGCTTCCGCCTCAATCAGACATACTTCGGTCATACGCATCATGAAAGTAGCGTTGAGGTTACCGTTTCTTCTTTGATTGGTATTTGCCACATAGAAATTGTTGTTATGCTTATTGAGTGTCGGATAGAAGTAATTAAACGGATTCTCAGAGAATCCGTCGGATGCATAATCTCCCGAGGGATTTTGGTGTACATAACCGGACTCCCGGGTCAC
>DHSP01000034.1:27382-29258 GCA_002408485.1 Proteiniphilum sp. UBA5283
GGATACTGCCTTAAATTGACCGGATCACGTTTTCCGGATCCAGGCGGAGCTTAGGTGTCAACGAAGGTTGGTTTGCATCCTCTTTGTCCCTGTAGCCGATGGCCACTGCGAACAGCGTTTTGTACCCGTCCTGTTGCAAAATCCGGTCGTATTCTTCACTTTGAATCCCCTCCATGGGAGTCGAGTCGATCTCCATGCTCGCGCAAGCACTTAAAAAGAAACCGAGGGAAAGATATACCTGACACGCCAGCCACGTTTTAATCTCTGCCTCGTTCCTGGATTTTAGTACCCGGTTGTAATACAAGCCGGCCTTTTCCGGTAAAAGGGACAGGTTCTTCTCTTCGAAATCCTTCACGTCCTCCACTACGCTAAAAACCACCACGTGGCTGGCATCGTTCACTTTGCTCCCGTTGTTGTAGGAGACCTTTGCCAGTTCTTTTTTCGTTTCTGTATCGAAAATAAAGGTGAACTTCCAAGGCTGGCTATTGATGGATGAGGGGCTCAAACGCAGAATCTCTTTTAATTTTTCGATCGTTGCGTTATCTATTTTTAGGGAGGAATCATACTTTTTTGTCGTGTACCGGCTCTTTGCAATATCTAAAAAACTCATGTTTAATGCTTAATTATAAATAAAACTTATATCGATACTCCTGCAAATTGTATGCCAATCAAAAGTCAAAATCCCGGGATCGAAGCCGTTTTTTATCTGATTTCCGTCTCTTTTCCTCCAATCGTGTTTGAATGGATGTAAAAGTGGGTTTGGTAGCAACCCGCTTTTTTTTCGAAGCCAGGGCGTACATAACAAGTTGGAAGAACCTGGCTGTCACGACTTTCTTGTTCTTCCACTGGCTACGCTCCGATTCGCTACTAATCTGCAGTACTCCATTTTTGTTAACACGATTCGCCAATTTTTCAAGAATCAGTTGCTTCTGGTCATCATCAAGCACGCCCGACATGTTCACATTGAACGACAACAGCACCTTCGACGCTACCTTGTTCACGTTCTGGCCTCCGCTTCCGCTGCTTCTGACAGCGGTAAAAACACACTCCTCAATCAGTTTATCTATATCGACATCCATCGTTCCTGCATTTGACAACACACCGACAAATATACCCTTTTGTTCGGTAAGTAAACGCCCTTGAAGAGTTCAATAAAGAGAAACCGACGGCATTTTCCATGAATTACGGGGAGTTCGGGATCAAATATGCCATTCTCATCGCTCCACGTATTTTTTAAAATTATCCAGTATAGCCTGCCATCCCTGCTTTTGGAACTCGACAGAATTTTGATCCTCCGCGTCGAAGGTTATGATCACCAATGTGCTGCCATTTTCACTATCAAACGTGATCTCCACGTTTCTTCCATCGTCAAGCATGTAGGCAATTTTCTCGTATTCCGTTACCTCGGTGTAAAGCGCATTAAAGTCAAAGCCAAAGCTTCCGTCTTTCGCTTCCATTCTCGCGCTGTACCTTCCTCCTACGCGAAGGTCGTTGGTCGCCGTGGGACAATGCCATAGCGGGTCGGCAAAATTCCACTTCGTGATATGTTCCGGTTGATTATAATAATCCCATACTCTCACCGTGTCGGCATTCACTACCGTTTGAATCGTGATCTTTATTGTTTCCATAGCTGTATTTTATATCATCAATGCATCAATCTCTCCGAGGGTAAGGGAATCTGTATTTGTACAGCTCCCTTTCCTTGTCGGTATAGGAGTTAAACAGATTAACGTTCTACAAAGTTTACCCGGGCATGGTATCCAGACTCTCCACCCACGACCACTTGTTCCACCCATGAGCCGATGTCGTATGCCGGCAGATCGATCCGTTCCTGCTACGGCCGAAAATAGGGTCCACGCTTCAACCTGATTGCGCT
>DHSP01000071.1 GCA_002408485.1 Proteiniphilum sp. UBA5283
GCATATGTCGTGGCCACAGAAAACGATGCACTGAACGGTATCTCCATGTTATTCGGGCATCTGCTTTCCAACAAGGCACAGCTCTTCTCCGACGTACGTACCTACTGGAGTCCGGAATCAGTAAAGCGTGTCACGGGAAAAGAACTTACCGGAAAAGCAGCCAACGGCATCATTCACCTGCTCAATTCGGGAGCAACGACTCTGGACGCTACCGGCAAACAAAAATTAAATGGTGTACCGGCCATGAAGGAGCCTTGGAATATCAACGAAGAAGAGGCAGAGGCGTGCCTCAGGGCGACCACATGGTCTCCGGCCAACAGGGACTATTTCCGCGGAGGTGGCTACTCCTCCACTTTCCTTTCGGAAGGGGGCATGCCCGTAACCATGTGCAGGTTAAATATGGTAGACGGTTTGGGTCCCGTGCTCCAAATCGCGGAAGGATGGACCGTAGAGGTTGCCCCTGAGATACACGACATCATCAATAAGCGGACCGACAAGACCTGGCCTACCACCTGGTTTGCTCCCCGTTTAACCGGCAAAGGTGCTTTCAGGGATGTTTACTCGGTGATGAATAACTGGGGAGCCAACCATGGTGCCATCAGCTACGGACACATCGGACAAGATCTGATCACGCTGGCATCAATTCTGCGAATCCCCGTTTGTATGCACAATGTGGATGAAGAAGAGATCTTCCGCCCATCGGCATGGAACGCCTTTGGTATGGACAAGGAGGGAGCCGACTTCAGGGCTTGCAGAAATTTCGGGCCCATATATAAGTAAATTTGAGTTCCGGGCATGAGTTATGGTTATTTCCAAGACTCATGTCCGGGAACACAAAACTTCACATTATGCTTAAAAAAATACCAAAAACAATATCGCCCCAATTACTAAAAATACTCATGGAAATGGGACACGGCGATGAGATTGTGATTGCCGACGGCAACTTTCCATGTCACACCGTTTCGCAGAACGTAGTCCGTGCCGACGGGTTGACCGGAACTGAAATACTGAAAGCTATCATGGAACTAATGCCGCTTGACTCGTACAGTGAGCAGCAGGTTTTTCTGATGGAAGTGGTTCCGGGAGACAATTACAAGCCGGAAATATGGAACGATTACAAAGAGATATTACAATCTTCGGGCGAACCATTCTCGATTGGCTACATTGAGCGTTTTGCTTTCTATGAGAGAGCCAAAAAATCGTATGCCGTGATTGCTACCGGAGAAGAAGCTTTATACGCAAACATCATCCTGAAAAAAGGAGTCGTAAAATAAGGTACAAGAAATTATGAGCAAATCTAAATCATCGCTACTTAAACACAACGGCATAAACTATTTACTACCGTTCGTCCTCATCACTGCCTGTTTTTCGCTGTGGGGTTTTGCCAATGACATCACCAACCCCATGGTCAAAGCTTTTTCCAAGATCTTCCGGATGAGTGTCACAGAGGGCGCATTGGTTCAACTGGCATTCTACGGCGGATATTTTGCCATGGCCTTTCCGGCGGCTATTTTTATCCGAAAATTTTCCTACAAAAAAGGGATCATGCTGGGGTTGCTGCTCTATGCCGTGGGAGCTTTTCTCTTTTTTCCGGCCAAAGAATCGGGGAACTTCTACCCATTTCTTGCTGCCTACTTTATCCTGACCTGCGGATTGTCGTTCCTGGAGACAAGCGCCAATCCCTATATCCTGACCATGGGACCGGAAGAGACATCTACCCGAAGGCTCAACCTGGCACAATCGTTCAACCCGATGGGATCGCTGGTGGGAATGTATGTGGCGATGAACTTTATTCAGGCGCGATTGAATCCAATGAGCACGGCTGAACGCGCTGTACTTTCTGACACGGAATTTACAACGCTGCGGCAGTCCGACCTGTCCATCCTTATCGCTCCTTACCTCGCTATCGGGATTGTAGTGATGGTCATGTTTCTGATCATCTGGATTGCACGCATGCCGACAAACGGAGACAAGAACAAGCAAATCAACTTCTTCCCTACACTGAAACGAATCTTCTCCATACCCAACTACCGGCAGGGAGTGATTGCGCAGTTTTTTTACGTGGGTGCACAAATCATGTGCTGGACATTCATCATTCAATACGGTACGCGCGTATTAATGGCGCAGGGAATGGAAGAACAGGCTGCGGAAGTACTTTCTCAGAAGTACAATATTGTGGCGATGATCATCTTTTGCGTGAGTCGCTTTGTATGTACCTATCTGCTAAAATTTCTCAACCCGGGAAAACTGTTGCGCATTCTTGCCATAGCAGCTGCTATATTTACGTTGGGTGCAATCTTTTTACAGAATATATGGGGGTTGTATTTCCTTGTGGCTGTATCGGCTTGTATGTCGCTGATGTTCCCAACGATATATGGAATTGCACTGAAAGGCATGGGGGACGATGCCAAGTTCGGCGCAGCAGGACTGATCATGGCCATTCTGGGAGGCTCAGTGCTGCCCCCCTTGCAGGCGTCGATCATAGATCTGGAGACGATCGGAAATTCATTCCCGGCAGTAAACGCCTCCTTTGTCCTGCCTCTCATATGCTTTGTGGTGGTGGCGTGGTATGGGACACAAACCTATAAGAGAAGTCTGGCGGAATACTGATAAATATTAATAAATTAAAAGCTCTTTTCAGGACCTACACAACCAAAAGTAACACAAAAATTGAATTATTGGTCATATAAAGCCAAGGCTTTTATCAATAGTTCTATTGTGCTCGAGCACATTTTGAAAACAATGTCAATAGAAGTCAATAATTTGCAAATACTCCCGATTCGAAATTAAAATAACCCAAAATGGATAAACATAAAATGAGCATAAGAAATACAATCCTCATCCTGATTTGCATATTCACCATGCCAATGATTCATTCGCAGACTAAATCATTGCCAAATTGGCAATCCAGCCATGTTTATATCGATGAAATCGGCACACTCACCTACACTCCCGATAAACAAGGAAACACGATCCCTGATTTCAGCCGTGTCGGGTATCATCATGGAGCAAAAAGTATCCCATGTTACCCCGTGGTTAAGGTAATTACTCCCCTAAAGGGAGATAACTGGAAAAATATCCAGATGGCTATCGACGAAATTTCAAAAAACAAACCCGGTATAAACGGACACAGAGGAACAATCTTGTTGAGCAGAGGTGAATACAAGATTTCCAAAACCATTGTTATTTCAACCAGTGGAATAGTTCTGAAAGGAGAAGGTGATAATGTAAATGAAACACGGATTATTGCTACGGGAAGGCACAAATATCCTCTCATCGAGATTAAAGGAGAAGGAAAATACCAGGAGGTAATCAATTCGCGCGTAAAGATCACAGATGAGTTTGTCCCTGTCGGATCGCATTCCTTTCGCGTGACATCGGCCGATCAGTTTAAAGTTGGCGATCGCATCATCCTGTTTCGTCCCGGAACGACTCAATGGATTGAAGCCATCCGAATGAACCAGATCGTAGAAAGACCGGGTACGCGTCAATGGAAAGCAGATGAATATAATCTGGCTTTCGAGAGAGAAATCACCGGAATTGAAGGCAATTGCATCTCTATTGATAATCCGGTGGTGATGCAAATGGAAAAGCAATATGGCGGAGGTGAAATTTATAAATACAGATTTGACGGGCGCATTCACGAAGTGGGCGTTTCCGATATGTATCTCGAATCGGAGTACCAAAGCGACGACGATACCGAGCACGGATGGATTGCAGTTCAATTGGACAATGCCGAGAACTGCTGGGTCAAAAACATTACGACGGTAAATTTCGGCTATTCGGCCGTAAGTTGTGAGCGCTTTGCGAAAAACATCACTGTTTCCGATGCACGCTGTTTTGATCCAAAGTCTCCGATCACGGGAGGGATGCGTTACTCATTCAATAACAACGGCCAGCAAAATCTATTTATGAATTGCCTGAGTAGAAACGGGAGACATGACTACGTCACAGGTGCCCGTGTTTGTGGGCCAAATGTGTTTTATAACTGTGTTTCGGTCAATGCCTTTTCGGACATAGGGCCACATCACAGGTGGGCTACAGGCACTTTGTATGACAACGTGGTTACAGACAAGGACATCAATGTTCAGGACAGGGGAAATATGGGAAGTGGACATGGATGGGCTGGCGTTACCCAGGTGCTGTGGAATTGTCGTGCGGAGCGTG
>DHSP01000045.1 GCA_002408485.1 Proteiniphilum sp. UBA5283
GCAAATTTGGAGGACCCGTCAGCACGCATGGTGAGAGAGAGTAGATACTTGTGCAGGTAGTTGTAGTTGGCCTGTCCGAAGAAAGATGCGGTACGGTCAGGCGTTGAAGTAGCGGTATAGGAATCCTGTGGAGTACCAAATCCCATGTTGTCCCAGGCTTGTCGGGCTTCAAATGCACGGGGGAAGTACCGATTCTGCTGGAAGTTGATTTTCGATTGGTCATGGAAGATTTCCTGCCCCAGAAGGAGGCTGATATTGTGATCATCTTTCACCGTGAAACCGTAGTTGGCGGTATTGGTCCAGATATACCGGAGTGATTGACGCTTGTCAATTCTTGATACCGGTTGAGAGTTGTTGCTCTGCCCTGTACTGGTCAATGCCCCCCAGAAGCGATACTGGTCTCTCCAGTCCAATCCAATCGTTGCTTCTGTACGAAGTACCAAACCATCGATCGGCTTCCAGTCCAATGCGAAGGCGTTGGAGTAATTGTACGTATATCGTCTTTGTTGGTTGATCTTGATGTCACTCTTCGGGTTGGTATAGGTGAAAAGTTCCTCTTCATCGGGATCCGCATATGCAGGGTCCACGTATCCATATTCACGTAGGCCGTTGGTGGGACGATAACGCAGTACATCGATGATGCCGCCGGTACCGATGTTGTCACCACCAGCTCCTTCATCGCGCCGGAACGTAAATTTTGGATTGATCTGTAAAGTCAGTCTATCAGAGATGTCGATGGCGGTCTTGAGGTTTAGGTTGGTACGCCGCACGCCCGATCCCAGGATGATCCCTTTGTCTTCACTCTGTGTGAGTGAGAGGTTGAAGCGTATGCTTTCACTTCCTCCACCAATCGCAACGTTGGTGGAGTAGTTAATCGGATTTTCACCCATCACTTCGTCCTGCCAGTCGTGGGTAGGCAAAGTAGCATATAGGTCGAGGTCATTCGGGTTGCCGAAGTTGGCCCGGAAGAATTTTGCGTTGCTGGACCGACTGCCGTTGCTGGCAGACCATTCATACTGGTAGCGGGCAAACTCTTTGGCATCCATCAGATTCAGTTTTTTGGAAAGATGGCTGGTGGAGAGATGGGAGTTCAGGTTGACCTGCATCTTCCCCGCTTTGGCCGATTTGGTTGTGACAACCACCACTCCGTTACCTCCTTTTGCACCATAAATGGCGGTGATGGAGGCATCTTTCAAGACGTCGATAGAGGCAATATCCGTCGGAGGGATGTCGTTGATGTGTTCTACCTGAAAACCGTCCACGATATAGAGTGGCGCATTGCTTTGCGTTACGGACGTACCCCCGCGTACACGGATGTTGATGTCGGCACCAGGAGCACCGTCGACAGTAGTAACCTGCACGCCGGAAATTTTACCCTGCAAGGCAACAGCAGCCGAGGTAACGGGAACAGCTGCGATCTTTGTCCCTGACACAGAGCCCACTGATCCGGTCAGATCCTTTCTTACCCTGCTTCCATAACCGACCACGATCACCTCTTCCAGGCTTGACACATCTTCCTCCATCGTAATGTTCACCACATTTCCGGTGATGGGAACTTCTACGTTTTGCATACCGATGTAAGAAACTGTCAGCGTGGTTGCCGATGAAGGTGCAGCCAGTGTGTAGTTACCGTCGATATCAGTAGCAGCACCAATGTTGTGTCCTTTCACCATCACATTGGCTCCGATGACGGGTTCACCCCCGGTGTCTTTCACGACACCCCTGATTGTTCTCTCCTGAGCAGTGAGGGGCAAGAGTGTGAGGAAAAATAACAGACTAATGAGTAGCCGCGGTTTCCATGTTGAATTGTTCATATGATTCGTGTTTTTTAAAATTTGGTAATTATTTATAAATACTTTATTTGGTCGAGCTTTGATGAGTTCGATTGTCTTTGGTTTTTATAATTATTACGACTCAAATTAGAGTAAGCAAACGTTTTCTTAAGTTCGACATGCGTATCTACTGGATACTGGATGTTGCAACAGAGATAAAATTATATATTTTAAACATGTATATAGTTAAAATTACATATTGCAATTTTAGTTGTTTCCTGCATATTGAGGGTGGAATATTTGTTTTTTTTGGATGACGAATTGACTTTGTTTATTTTCTACGATGATTATCGAAGATGGGCAGTTATCCATTTCATAATAGCAAAGCGGGTATCAAATGAAATCCAATGTTCGTTGATGGGGGTGATCAGCGCCTCTTTTTCCGTATCAAGCAGATTGTATACGATATAGCTAGTGGTAGGCGGGCATACATCGTCATTGAAACCC
Source organism: Proteiniphilum sp. UBA5283 (assembly GCA_002408485.1). Lineage (GTDB taxonomy): Bacteria > Bacteroidota > Bacteroidia > Bacteroidales > Dysgonomonadaceae > Proteiniphilum. The sequence continues at coordinate 2,280 of DHSP01000045.1, forward strand.
CATGTCATCCATACAGGCACCTTGATTTGTCTGGCGAAATTGACCACATCGTAATATTCCAGTGTTTTCAGTATTTCCGGTCTGTCCATCTCCTCAAACTTAGTGAATAGATGCGGATAACCTCCAGCGCGTCCCGCTTTGTACCCGGCCATATCGCTCAGTGCGGGGTGATTTGCAGCACAAGCTGTGATCTTTGGGTTAAGTGCGGTGGTAACCAGTGCCAGCGCACCTCCCTGACTCCCTCCTTGGGCGATTATGTTTTTCCCATCCCATTCCGGCAATGTGGTCAAATAGTCGACTGCTCTCACGCAGGATAGATATACTTTTTTCATGTAATATGTGTCCCGGTGCCCCAGACCGTTCACCAGATAACTGTTATTTCTGGAGCCAAAGGCACGGCTGATTTCGGTATAGGTCTCCTGGTCAAGGTCGGGACGTATGCCGTGTATCTCCATATCGAACCGGATAAATCCATTTTCGGCGTAAAAGATATCTTTCATCGGGTTCATCGGTTTGATTCCTGCACCCGGGGGTGAAAAGACAACGGGATATTTTCCCTCTTTTTTCGGTAGAGTCAGGTAACCATAGACGTATTGTCCTTTCTTGTATGCCTGCAATTTAATCAGGTAACAATCTACACTGTTGCTCGAGTATTCGGGAACAAATTTTTTTTCAATATCCATCGGACATTGAGCAGCTTCCTGTAAGGCATTCTGCCAAAACGGAACAAAGTCGTCCGGGTAGCTGGTATATGGCCTCAATTTTTCAGGTTCGAACCCCACTTTGATGTGGTGTCTGTATTCTCTACCGTCGATTGTCACCGCCAGCTTGCAATCTTTGAACCCTGGATGAGTCATCGTGCCCAGCGAGACAGCCCCTTTTCCGTTTTTCAACGTTACACTCCCTTCTCTTTCTGATGGCATTAGTTCGGGGCCGATTGAGTAGTTAATCTCCACATCATTCATTAAAGATCCGTAGCGGTAGAGAGCTATCGAAACAGTTGCCTCCTGATCGAGCTCATAGAGCCAGTTGTTCCTGTCGGGGGTGGTGACCCACAACAGGTCACTTTGCTGCGGGTAGTTTTGTGACAATAAAAATGAGACAACTCCCCAAAACATACACATAGATAAGTAGAACTTTTTCATCACTATTTAGGTATTGATCTGTTTTGCAATATTAATACATTTTAATATATGCTGTCGGTGTCATTTTGGTTTTTAAGGGGTGAAAAATTGTTGACAGCCTAGTTTGTGATTCTTCATTTCAAATAACCTTTCAAATTTGTCTCTACGGTGATGATAAATCGCTGGTAACGGGTCAACGCGGGCGAGCCGCCGTCGGTCACCTCGCAGATGAGATGGATCTCGATACCTGTCCC
>DHSP01000079.1:0-502 GCA_002408485.1 Proteiniphilum sp. UBA5283
TAAATATACAACTTTCGTAAATAACTGATTTATAACATTCGTGTATAATTATCGATGTGAAAATGTTTTGTATTTATATCATATTGTTTATCTGTTTGTTATGCTTTAATTAAAATATTTTATATTTTTGCATATACGAATGTTACATAAAATCAAGGACGATGAAAACAACGGATTTGTTGAGCGAATTTGAACGGAAAATGATCGTACAGCGATATAGTCGCAACTCCATTCAAAACTACAAGAGCGCAGTGAGGTGTTTCCTGCAACTGGCCCAAAAAAAATATAATCACCCACTGGAGATAACGGAAACGGAGATCGAGAAATACTTGTTCTGGAAAATTGAAAAACATTGCATCGGAACCTCTTATCAACGTTTGATCGTGGCCTCAATAGATAAGTTTTATCTTTCCATGTTCAACAGACAACTCAACATCAAACACCTGTATCCGCGCACGAAGAACAAAAGTCTGCCGGTGTACCTGACTGCCCGGGAGGTGAG
>DHSP01000079.1:703-3291 GCA_002408485.1 Proteiniphilum sp. UBA5283
GGATGCGGACTGAGGTTAAACGAACTGCTTCACCTGAAGCTGACCGATATAGACTCAAAGAACAAAATTATCCTGATCAGAAATGCCAAAGGGGGTAAGGACCGGGTGGTGATGCTTTCTCCTCTGTTGCTGGAGTCTTTAAGAAGTTATTATAAAACACATCATCCTGAAGTATATCTGATTGAGGGACAGGGTGGGGGGCTTTACTCGGAGAAGAGTGTGCAGACCATTGTTAAAAATGCAGCTTCGAAAGCGGGCATCACCAAAAAGGTGACCCCTCATACCTTGCGACACAGCTTTGCCACCCACCTGCTGGAGAATGGAACGGACATACGCTATATCCAGGACCTACTCGGCCACAAATCGGTGAATACGACCGAAATTTATACGCACATTACCGATATTGCGCAGTCAAGAATAAAAAGCCCGCTCGATCTGCTCTGATATAGGAAGCGGCTAATGTTTTTTATTCAATTCGAGGATATGAACCTATGTGGAATTATTTGATTACAAAAATAATTGTACCTTGCAGCATTGTTGTCTTTTTATGTATACTTGATAATTATTGACGTATGACTCACACACCACTGAAACGAAAAGAGGATATCGGACTGTCGCCGTATGAGTTGAAATTCCGGGGAAGGCATCGTTCCCAAGAGGTGGAGATGTCCGTTTTTGATATCGACACAGAATCTGTGGAGGAAGAAACAATCCACTCCATAGAAGAGCTTCGGAAGTATAAAGACTCGGGTACGCTCACCTGGCTGAATATTGACGGACTGCACAATGAGAAACTGATGGGGGAATTGGCGGATAACCTGCACATTCCGACCGAGATATTGTCGGACGTGATGGAGCCGGGTACACGTCCTCAGACGGAGGAACTCGACAACGGCCTCTTTGTCTCCATCAAAATGATGCAGTTCAACGATGCGTTGAATCAGGTGTCAATCGATAATCTGAGCATTGTGTTGCTAAACAATATGTTAATTACGTTTCAGGAAGAAAAGAGCGATCTCTTTAATCCAATAAGAACCCGCCTGAGGAAGCACAATAAGAGATTTCGGGATTTGGGAACGGACTATCTTGCCTTTGCCCTGCTTGATGTGGTGATCGATAATTACATCTTTATACTGAGTGTGCTTGGCGAAAAAATTGAGACACTGGAGAACAAAATGGTGCTCAACCCCGATAGGGAAACCCTGAGAGCAATCAACTTGCTCAAGCACGAGCTTAGTGACCTGGGGCGTTATATAAAACCAGCCAGGGAGGTGATCTCCAGCCTCGTGAAAATGGATGGCGATTTTATCACTCCGAAAAACGACAAGCACTTTAAGGAACTTCAGGATAATATAAACCAGGCAGTGGAGTTGCTGGATTATTACCATGAGCTGCTGTATGACGTGCTCAACATTTACCACTCTTCCATGAGTACCCGGCTGAACGACATCATGGCACTGCTGACGGTCTTTTCCGTGATATTCATTCCCCTCACTTTTATTGTGGGTGTCTATGGAATGAATTTCGACAACATGCCTGAGTTGCATTTGCGACACGGCTACTTTATTGTTTGGGGAGTAATGATGCTGATTTCCATCGGCATGCTCTGGTATTTCAGAAGGAAAAAGTGGTTCTAAGGCTTAAACAGACAGGGCTTAATCCGGCAGTTGCCCAAACTGCGAACCAAGCCCTGTAGCATTCATACTATGGAAGAAGCTTTACATCTTGCCGCCGCCGTGTTTACTGATGTGGTCAATAACGGGGCTGATGTTAAAGTAAACTCTCTCTACGCCGAAACGGTTTTCCCCGAGTGAGAGATAATTCACCTTCAGATTTTTCAAGATCTTGTCCTCTCCGCCAAAGTTAAATCCAAGGAAGGGCAGAATATCGTATTCGTGTGCCACTTTGATCACGTAGAACGGTGTTTTGTCCGACATGCCGTCGCCGGTGCCGACGATGGCGTCCTGCACGATTCGTCGTTGTTGGGCTACCTTCTTATATTCTTCCGTATTGTTCTGTTGCGCATATACCAGCAGTTTCGCATTCAGTGCACGCAGATTGAACGGATCTTCCTGCAGCAGTGCATCGGAATACCGCAAAATAGTTGCGTAATCCTCTGCGATGAACGACTTTTTCGATAAGATTGCAGCCAGTTTGCCGTTGAATTCGGAGGTGTCGGTGGGAACATATCCCGGCTGGTACACATAGCCGAAGTAGAGATGTCTTCCTTCTTCCGGTGTCATATTGGTGGCTCCGGACTGATATTTTTTCATCAAATTCGGATAGTAGTAGGACGAAACCTGTTCTCTCACGTTTCTCTCTATCTGTGCAAAATCGGGGGCCTTAAAAAAGTCCTGTGATTGTGCCTGAAACATTACGAACATGCTGAGAGCAAATAAAAACAGTGATCTTTGCATAATATTTGTTTTAATTGTTGCGAAACAAAACAAATGTATTTTCTAAATTTCGTTTTGACAAAAAAACTCTCCTAACAAAGCTTAAAGAGATTGTTTCCCTGAAACGGTCACGCTCTTGTCGATCTTTGAGATTAATCCCTGCAGTACATTTCCCGGCCCCAGTTCTACAAA
>DHSP01000079.1:3654-4136 GCA_002408485.1 Proteiniphilum sp. UBA5283
GGCACGTTTGGCACCGGCTTCTTTCATCAGCTCGCATGCTTTTGCGATGCCATCTGTAGATCCGGAAATCACAATCTGCCCGGGGCAGTTGTAGTTGGCCGCTACCACCACATCGTCTATTGATGCACAGATTTCTTCCACCTTTTCGTCGGGGAGTCCCAGAATGGCAGCCATGGTAGACGGATTCGCCTCACAGGCTTTCTGCATTGCCAGGGCACGGGCATGGACCAGCTTTAATCCGTCTTCAAACGACAAAGCTCCGGCTGCTACCAGGGCAGAAAACTCACCCAGGGAATGTCCGGCAGTCATGTCGGGTTTGAATTCTTCTCCCAGGGCCTTTGCCAGTATCACCGAGTGCAGGAAGATGGCCGGCTGGGTTACTTTGGTCTGACGAAGATCTTCGTCGGTGCCGGCAAACATCAGGTCGGTAATCCGAAAGCCCAGTATTTCGTTCGCCTTCTCGAAAAGATCTTTCGCTAAGG
>DHSP01000079.1:4366-5241 GCA_002408485.1 Proteiniphilum sp. UBA5283
TTTTCGTTTAGATAATTAATGATATTAACAGGTCAGTCCCGTTTTTGTTTTTCCCTGATCTCCACGCGGCGTATTTTACCGCTGATGGTCTTCGGCAACTCATTCACAAACTCAATCACCCTTGGGTATTTGTAGGGAGCGGTCACATTTTTTACATGATCCTGAATCTCTGTGGCCAGCTCATCGCCTGCTTTCGATTTGTACTCCTCCGCCAACACAATGGTGGCTTTGATCACCTGCCCGCGGATCTCGTCAGGGACGCCGGTAATGGCACACTCCACCACGGCAGGATGGGTCATCACGGCACTTTCTACTTCGAATGGCCCGATGCGGTAGCCGGAACTCTTGATCACATCGTCGGTGCGGCCCACGAACCAGTAATAACCGTCTTCGTCACGCCAGGCCATGTCGCCAGTATGATACACATGGTCGGCATAGACCTGTTCGGTAAGTTCTTTATCCCGGTAATATCCCATGAACAAAGACAGGGGGCGCTTCTTATCGGTATAGAAGACGATCTCTCCCTGTTCGCCGTCCTCGGCAGGCCGTCCGTCGTGCGTGAGCAGGTCCATCTTGTAGAGTGGGTTGGGAACTCCCATGGAACCCGGCTTGGGCTCAATCCAGGGGAAGGTGATGATGGTGGGCGCCGTCTCGGTCTGGCCGAATGCTTCCATCATCTTGATGCCGGTCTGCTTGTAAAATGTTTTAAATACCGACGGGTTGAGCGCTTCTCCGGCTGTGGTACAATACTCCAGAGAGGAGAGGTCGTACTTGCTCAGATCTTCGCGGATAAGAAAACGGAAGATGGTGGGAGGAGCACAGAACGAAGTAATCCTGTAGGTCGAAATCATGCGGAGCATGTCATCGGGGATGAA
>DHSP01000079.1:5478-6248 GCA_002408485.1 Proteiniphilum sp. UBA5283
TTCGTGCAGGTTGTGCCAGTACTTGGCCGTGGTGATGTGTCCGAGCGGGTAGGTGAAGTCGTGGATGACCATCTTGGGCTGTCCGGTGGTGCCCGAAGTGAAATAGAGGATCATGATGTCCTCGTTGGAATTCACCTTCTCCGGTTTTACGAATGGTACTGCCTCTTCCACGCCACGGTGAAAATCGGTCCACCCCGCGGGAACAGTTTCTCCTACATAAATGCGGTGCTTTACCGAGGGGGAGTTGGACATGGCCTGATTCACGTGCGTGATCAGGTTTGAATCTTCCGTGGCCACAATTGCTTTGATGTCGGCAGCATTGTTGCGGTACACAATATCCTTGTCGGTCAGCAGATGGGTGGCGGGTATGGCTACGGCGCCAATCTTGTGGAGGGCCAGTATGGTCTGCCAGAACTCGATGCTTCTTTTGAGGATGAGCATGACCATGTCTCCTTTTCCGATGCCCAGTGATTGAAGGAACGATGCTGTCTTGTCGGAAAGAATTTTCAGTTCCCCGAAAGTAAGGTCGCGGTGTGCTCCCTTGTCGTTTGTCCAGCAAAGTGCCCGTTTGTGGGGATTTGTCTGTGCCCATTCATCCACCACATCGTAGGCGAAATTAAAATGATCAGGAACAACAATGTCGTAGTTGTCGATAAAATCCTGATGAGATGTGAACGAAGTTCTCTTTACAAATTTTTCTATCATGATAACCAATTATCAAACAATCTTATGCTTAGGGGTACAAAATCACGGCGAGAAATTTCACCGGT
>DHSP01000079.1:6467-20239 GCA_002408485.1 Proteiniphilum sp. UBA5283
CCGTTTATGTTCAACATCATGCTGCCCTCCAGGATCATATTGAACTCCTGTCCCGCATGAATATTTTGGTAAAAATCTTCTTCCATGGGCTTGGGCTCGACTGTGACCACGAAAACTTCTGCCACATTATTGGTGAAGCCCGATGTGAGTGACTGATATTTGTAGGCCGAAACTCTCTCCACACTCACCCCCTTGTCTTTGCGGGTAATAAAGTAAGAATTCATCTTAGGCTCTGTACCAAACATCAGGGTGGCCAGGTCTACATTGAACTCTCTCTCAATGCGCTGTAGAAAGGAGACAGAAATGTCTTTTTCTCCAGTTTCGTATTGAAGATAAACCGCTTCATCCACTTCCAGCCGGTGAGCCATTTCGCCGGGAGATAAATCGAGAGCATCGCGTAATCCTTTGATGCGTTCGCCAATAAGTTTTAAATCTGTTCCCATTGTAGTAGGTGTTGAGTAAATATTACATCGGGGTAATCCCGTCGTTTTCTAAAATATATGCAAAGATACTTTTTTTCTGTTTAAATGAACAGAAAAAGGCTTATGGCCATCACTGCCATTCCCGACACCAATCCGATGATGGAGAGGTGATGCTTGCCATACTTCTCGGCGCTGGGCAGCAGTTCGTCCAGCGAAATATAAATCATGATTCCTGCTACGGCTGCCAGGACAAGTGCATCCATTAGCGGACTCCAGAATGGAAGCAGGAAAAAAAAGGCAATCATGGCACCCAGTGGTTCAGCCAGCCCCGAAGTAAAGGAAAGCCAGAATGCTTTCTTCTTGCTTCCCGTGGAATGGTAGATGGGAACAGCCACGGCTATTCCTTCCGGAATGTTGTGGATGGCAATGGCGGCCGTGATGGGAATGGCTACTTCCATGGAATTCAATGCCGACATGAACGTAGCAATGCCTTCGGGAAAGTTGTGGATGGCAATGGTGATCGCTGTGATGATGCCGGTCTGTTTCAGCCGGTAGTTCGATTTCATTTCTTCCACCCCGTGCATCTCGTGGGGGTTTCTTGATTCGGGAATCAGAAAGTCGATGAGCGCGATCAGGGCTATCCCTCCAAAGAGCCCCAGTATCATATAAAGCATTCCTGTTTTCTCCCCAAATATGTCGGTGAGTGATGCCAGCGATTTTGGCAGCATCTCCATGAACGACACATAGATCATCACACCCGCAGAGAGTCCCAGGGCGAGGCTGAGGAAGTTGGTGTTTGTCCGCTTGGCGATGAAAGCGATCAAGCTGCCTATGCCGGTGGACAAACCCGCGAAGAGGGTAAGCAGAAAAGCAATAAGGATGGTCTGGTTGTCCATTAACAGCCGTTTATGATTGTGTCCATAATTTCCTGATGGATGACTCCGTTGGATGCTACCATCTCTTTCCCGAAAATGTAGTTGTCGCCACCCGCGAAGTCGCTGCACCTGCCTCCCGCACACTGAAGGATGAAGGAGCCTGCTGCCACATCCCAGGGCGATAGCCCCGAATGGAAGTAGGTGTCGCTGATCCCGGCAGCAACGTAACAGATTTCAAGCGCTGCCGACCCCTTGATGCGAAAGCTGCAGTTGCGGAATTGTTTCATCGCATGTCGAAGAATCTGTTCGCCTTTTTCATCCAGGCTGTAGGGAATGCCGAATCCTATGTATCCGTTCAGCAGAGTTGCCTGCGTGCTTACCTGCAAAGGGGCGCCGTTCAGAAAAGCTTTTGCTCGCTCCGTGGCATAAAACATCTGGTCTGCTGCGGGGTCAAATACCACCCCCAGGATTACCTCCCTGCCTTTCATCAGCGCGATGCTCACCGAATAGGGGGTGTCGCCATGCACATAGTTGGTGGTTCCATCCAGCGGGTCGATCACCCAGGTGAACTCTTTGCGTTCAAACTCCACCGTGTCCTCCTCGGCGAGAATTCCGGCTTCGGGAAGAAGGTTTCCCAGATCTTCCACCAGTCGGCGCTCAGCCTCCTTGTCGACGTAGGTCACATAGTTACGGGTTCCTTTCAACTCAATGTCTTTTTGCTTGATTACAGCCTGTTCTGTTTTCAGATATTCACCGGTAGAACGGGCGAGCGCTTGTACATCCTTGCAAAGTATTTCCAGATTCATATTTTTTATTTTTTTAGCGGAAAAAGAATGGACTTGGTTGTTTTCTTAATTTTCGGGATACATGGAGTCCCACCATCGTGCATCGCCCTTCAGCCACCTGGCAAACCAGGCATAGATGGCGTTGTTCCAGGCTATCCGCTTCTCGTAATCGTAAATGGCATGGTTCTCTCCCTCCACCTGGATAAACTCTACCGTCTTGTCCAGCAGTTTCAGTGCAGTGTACATCTGGATGCTTTCTCCGATGGGTACATTGGTGTCGGCCGTGCCATGAAGCAACAGCAGGGGAGTTGTTATCTTATCGGCATGAAACAAGGGACTTTGTTTCACGTAAAGTTGCGGATTGTTCCAGGGATAGCTGCCCGCACTGGCGCCGGCACTGTACGAATATCCCCAGTAGCCTTCACCCCAGTAGCTGGTGATGTTGCTGATGCCGGCATGCGATACCGAAGCGGTGAACAGGTCGGTCTTGGTGATGAGGTACTGGGTCATGAAGCCACCGTACGACGCCCCGATGTTGCCGATCTTTGAGCCGTCAACAAACGGGTGGGCCGCCACAAAAGCTTTCACACTTTCGATGATCTCGTCGGCAGTCTGTTCGCCCCATGCATTCACATGGCGGGCCGAGAACTCCTGTCCATAGCCTGTGGTGCCGCTCGGTTGAAGGGTATAGACCACGTAATCCTGTGCTGCATAGACGTGCAAAGGGTAGGTACTCTCAAACGTGCGCGCTGTAGGGCTTGTGCCGCCATAATAATAGACGATGAGCGGGTACTTTTTCTTTGGATCAAAGTGGGGCGGGAGGTAATAACGTCCTTCGATCTCGTCGCCGAAGGTGGTTTTGTAACTCCAGTCCTTCACATCTCCAAGGTTGAGTTTACTCAATCTCTCCTCGTAGGGATCGGCAATGAGCGTGGACTGCATCGTTTTCAGATTCAGCAGATAGCTTCTGTTTGAGTTGGAGGCGCTGATGCCGGTATAGGTTGCCCATGGAGCATTTTCGGCAATGCTGAATGAGCGGATAACATCTTCCTTCAGTGGCAATTTTTCAAATTTCTTTGTCTGGGGGGAATAGCGGTACATATTGACTCTGTCGCCCTCTTCCACCCGGTAATAGATGAGGTTGTCGAGCGTGTTCCACTCCTGGGCACTGATGGAGGGATCAAAAAACTTTGTGACCGGTTCCACCTTTTTGGAGGCGATATCCATTAGAAACGACTGTGTGTCGTAACTATTGGCTATTTGTCCGGGACGGATATTCAGACCGACGCCGTTGAATGCCTCGGGAGCACCGTGAACGAGGAGCTTTTTTCCGTCCGGGGAAAATTGCGCCGAGTAGGTGTAGGTCTGGTCCTTCCATAGGGTATCTACATTCATCGTCTCCAGGTTGAGCCTGTAGAGCGAACTTTTTCGGAAAGGGCGTTCTGCCAGGTTCTCTTCGGTCGTAGAAAAAAGCAGATATTTCATGTCGTCGGTCACATCGTTGAGCGATGCCGTTTGCCGTCCGAACGTGAGTTGCTGTGTGAGCCCCGAATCGAAGAAGTAACGATACAGGAAATAGCGGTCGCGGTAGTGCGACTGGCGGTCGTCGATGCCGATCAGCCGTTTCAGTCCTCCCGGATTACTGATGACGATCGTCTCTTTGGAAGAGTAGAAGAGCGATCTTTCGTCGGGTGCGATGTGAAATGTCTCTTTCGGAAGTCCTTTGGCTATGATCTTGTTTTCGTTTGTCACCGGATCGAACGTGATAAGCGATCTCCCTTCCTCGCTGTCGGTCACATAATAGAGCAGGTCCTGTTTGGGCATCCAGTTCAACTGTGTGCGGCCGGCTGGTTCTGAGAGAATGATTCGCTTCTGCTTCACATCGTAAACCTCGGTGTAGTTGCGGTTTTCTCCCCCGGGAAGTGTCTCGCGGAGCGATAGCAGCACAAACCGTCCGCTGGGGGAGATTGCTGAGTTGTTCACTCGTTTGCCTTCCAGTATGTCCTTGATCTGAATACGGCGTTGGTTGCCATTTCCAAATGTGTAGACAAGCAGCGAGTCTGCTTCGTCGGGCTTCAGTGTTATTTTTACCGCGGGATCCGCCTTGTTCTCCGAACTGGTGAGCATCTTGATCACGATGCGGGCATTGTTGGTGAAGCCATTCAGATGGGCATCGACCTGTCCCGACTGGTGCAGGCTGTCGTTAACCTGGTTTTTGGTGGCTCGCTTTACATTGTCGATCCATAGCTCCAGCGGATTGGGCGATGTAACGGTGATCTTTCCCTTGCCATAACGGTCGCCCGTGACATAAAACGAGATCAGTTGAAATGCTTCCCCGTGTTCCGGTCGACCGAGATGGTAAAATCCGGCGCTATCGGGTGTGAGCACCGTGGCAAAACGTTCCTGCTCCGGAAAAGAGACAGAGCAGGCGAGAAGCATCTCCTGGGAATAGGGTGTGTTGTTCAGGTTCACGCTGTCCAGCATAACTGGCTTCTGAACCGGAATAGGGCCGAAGGCAGATACATTCTGCGGCGATACAGCCTGTTGAGCCTGAAGAGTCCACAGCGAGAAGACTCCTGCGATGATATGCCAAAATAGTACTTTTCTCATTTTATTCATTTTCTTTGCCGGTCGGTTGCACCCCGGGGTTCCGCTGGTCATCATAATGAGCTTGTCCAGACGGAATAGCGGCGGAACATACTTTGCCATGCTGGTTCCTGCGCGAAAATACCGTAGACGGCCGAACCCGATCCGCTCATAGACGCGTAGGCAGCACCCAAATTGTACATTTGTTGCTTGATGGTGCAAATTTCGGGATATTTCTTGAAAACAGGGAGTTCAAAATCATTTTTCATCCATGTTTTCCATTCGGAAACCGGTTTTTTAATTATTTCTTTTAACGACACTTCGGGCTGTCGGGGGGTAACCGTTGCGTATGCTTCCTTTGTAGAAACTGCAATGTCGGGTTTTACAAGCAGCATAAAGTAGTTTTCCAGAGACACATCCACCGGCTCCAGTATATCACCGGTACCCGTGGCAAACGAGGGGGTATTGCCGATGAAAAAGGGACAATCGGCACCCAGCTGTGCCGCAAGGTGCAAAAGGTCCCTTCGGGAGTAACCCAAAGCAAACGTGTTGTTCAACAACCGGAGCATGAAAGCTGCATTCGACGACCCCCCACCTAATCCCGCACCGGCAGGGATCTTTTTTAACAAATGAATGTCGATGGGTGGAATCTGCTTCTCTGCCGAAATCAACTGGAGTGCTCTTATCACCAGGTTATCTTCCGCCTTCCCCTCAATGGGGATGCCGGTCTGAAAAAAACGGTATTTTGCGGAAGAAAGGGTATCTTCCTGTGCCATATTGTGTGCAGGTGTGATCTCCAACGCATCCCTCATGCCGAGGGGGTAAAAAATGGTCTCCAGATTATGGTACCCATCCGGTCGGCGGGAGACAACATGCAATCCTAAATTAATCTTCGCATTCGGGAAACAGATCATCTGTTGTTGAAGTTTTATGCAAATATACAGAATAATTATTGAATTACCCTACCTCCTGGCCGCTTCTACACTTTACAGTTCAAATGCTGCTCTTACTCCCAGTTGTTTGAATTGAGTCTTGTGAAATGAGCAGAAGAATCCCGCGTTGAAGAACCGGTTGCCGATGCCGTACCCAAGCTCTGTGTATGAGGTGATCTGGGGGGTATGCAACTGGCTGAGGTATATGCGTTCCTTGTCGGCAAAGTCGGACGCAAAATCGATATTCTTGAGGATCAGAAACGGGGCTTCAAACATGATGTGCCCCTGAATATAGGAATCGGATGCGTTGTACAGATCCCGGCTCAGCAGGTTGAAGTTTCCTCCCAGTCCATCGTTCCAGTTTTCCGGGAAGTTGTTCTTGGAGAAATAAACGAAATCGGCAAAATACTCTGTTCTCTGATTGATGAACTTGCCGGCGCCGACATGATACTGAAGCGAGTGCCGCAACCCGAAGGGAATATGCTGGCTGATATCGAATTCAATCCGGTTGTACTGTGAGGTACTGCCCAGAATATCCAGGAAGCTTCGCGAGAGCTCCAGCTTGAAGGTGGGAAACGCCGACCGTTCGTATATTTTCTGTCGCCCCTCATACCGGTAATATTGCATGGGTGTCCAGCTGATACGGACGAAAGGGGCGAACGACCTCTTTGTGCCAAACAGGCCGGCAATGGGCTCACTGTCGCTGCTCAGAGATCGTAACTTTATCTGATTGTTTTTGCTTTTTCTGATGTGATAGTCTATCCCTGTCTGCAGCAACAGGCCGTTGGCCGCTTCCAGGGTGTTGTATAACTTGAAATAATAGTCTTTGTAGTAATTTAGCGAAATATCTTCGAATGTGAGCCCTTTGTTTTTAAGGCTGTCCCGAATCTGGTCGACAAACAACGAACTGTAGGTGGGATTTCCGTTGCCCACAGAAAAAGTGGCGCTTCCCAGGTGATAGGGATCGTAATTCCAGGAGGTGGTGAAGTCGGTGAAAAACTCTTTTCGGCGGAACATATATCCAGCGAAGGCGTTGATACCCACTGTCCGGCCGTGTTTTAAATCGATGTTAAACGATAGCTTCTGTCGGTAGGTGACCCCGTCGCGCGAACTATATCCCAGCATTAGCGGGTTCAACAACCCCGAGTAGCCAATTCGCGTTGAACGGTATTTGTAACTTGAATTCATCACCATTCGCTGGGCTACCTGCTGGGCTCGTTGCACACCGGAGAGGGTGTCGATTCTCTCGTTGTTTGTTCGTTCCTTTTGATGCGAAATATAACGGCTGATTACGTCTCTTTCCATTGCCTGGAGAGGTATAGGCCTCATCTTTTCCCAAAAGACAGAATCGCTGCGTACAGGTACCGAGTCGAGTCGCACTTTGTAGGTATCGCTGATATTGAGTGAACGGGGCGTTTCTTTGATTTGACGCAGCTGGATGTCGTTGTACTTAATCGTTGCCAGGTGCCTTCCGGCCAGTACGTTGCCAAGATACGCGACTGTCTGGTAAATGGTGAAACGTACCGGCAGGTAGTTGGTAATCCATTCGTTGCCCATGGTCATTTCAAACGAAAAGTCTGAAAAGATGCCCAACCCCTCACCCCTGAAAAAAATGATCCTCCAGGTGCCATGTTCTACAATAAACGAACCTTTCAGCAGTTTCGTGTTTTCGTAGATGGGGGTATAATGGATGTTGTAGTAGGTTTTGTTATTCTCGGTAAATGTTTGATAAAGCTCATAGCGGTAATATTTCGCCGTACTGAACCGGGTAGGCATAAAAAAACTCTCGTCGTTGGTGGTTTCGCCGTATATGTTTATGTTAAGCAACTCGAACGGTATCATTTCAATATCTTTACGCCCGGTGAGCGTCCCTGAAACATAGCGAATATCCTGCACGTAGGTGTTGGGGAAATCGTAACGCAGGTCGCTGATTGTCTCAATCACCGCCTCGTCGTTCTTGGGGTCGTGCAACACAAATCGAGGAATCAGGTGGGTGTATTTATAAAAGAAGTTTTTCTTTACCGTCTCCACGTAAGTACGTGTATATACCTCGGCCGAGTAATGTTCTACCAGGTCGTTGTATTTTTCAGCAGCATTCATTGTCCTGTTTACGATCGTGTCTGTCTGTGTCTGCCTCGACGCGAAACAGTTGTAAGAGACAATAATGAGAAAGAAAATATGCAAGATGACTCCTTTTTTCATTCTGAACTGCAAACTTACATTTTTTTTTAACGCAGTAATATACATTTTATTATTAGTTTTTTTTACTCTTCGGAAAATAATATTTACATTTGTGTTTTAGAACATAGTTCTACAGCACGTATGCCAGGGAAGAAGAAAGAAGTAATTGATTTGTCCTCTAGCTTACCCGAAATCTGGAGGATGTTGACGGACGTTGAGCGAGATCAGCTGCGCAACAATGCGCGTATTGTCCATTTTAAAAAAAATGAACTGATCTATCTCGAAGACGAAACGCCGCAGGACTTGATGTGTCTGTTTAAAGGGAAGGTGAAGATTTTTAAAAGCGGCGTTGGCGGCAGATGTCAGATCATCAGAATCATCCGTCCGGTTCAGTATTTTGGGTACAGAGCTTATTTTGCCCGGGAACCGTATGTGACTGCTGCTTCGGCTTTTGAGTCGTGTACCGTGTGCATGATTCCCATGGAAACGATAGAGCAATTCCTGCGCAACAACGGCGATCTTGCGCTGTTTTTTATCCAAATGCTTTCTGTGGATCTGGGTATTGCCGATCAGCGGGTGGTTAACCTTACTCAAAAGCATGTACGTGGCAGGCTGGCTGAATCGCTGATCTTTCTCAAGGAGAGCTACGGACTGGAAGAAGACGGAGCAACCATCAACATTTATCTCGCACGTGAAGACCTGGCCAACCTTTCAAACATGACCACCTCCAATGCCATTCGCACCCTCTCTAACTTCGTGAATGAGCGTCTCATAACCATCGACGGCAGAAAAATAAAGATTATCGACGAGGAGCGGTTACGAAAAATAAGCCGCATCGGGTAGCTGTTTTTATCGAAAATTGTGATTTTATTTTTCAATTTTCAGAAACTCCTGCATACCTTTGTCCCCTACTATTCATACGCTGTAAATGATTCGAAAAATAGCCCGTAATATACTTGCCTCCCATTACAGGCCGGTAGAAAAATTTGTAAAGGATCCGTTGGGGACACAACAAAAAACATTAAACTACCTGTTGGAGCATGGACGAAAAACGCAGTATGGGATTGAAAACCATTTTGATAAGGTTGGAAATGAGAGTGATTTTCGCACACATGTTCCCGTAATAGCATATGAGGGTTTACGCCCCTGGCTCGATAAAATTCTGATCGAAAAACAGACGAACGTACTTTGGGATACTCCGGTGCGGTGGTTTGCCATGTCTTCGGGAACGACGGAAGACAAAAGCAAATATATCCCCGTGACCAGAGAGTCGTTATTCAACGGCCATTACCGGGCGGGTTACCATATGCTGGGGATGTATGCCGTGCATTATCCCGACAGTTCCTTTATTTTAGGTAAAACGCTTGTGCTGGGAGGAAGTCAGCAGGTTAACCGTATAGGAAATGGCGTTTATACAGGAGATATCTCTGCGATATTGATGAAAAACCTGCCTGCACTGGTCAAGCGTAGAAGAACACCCGAAAGCATTGCGTTGCTTCCCGATTGGGAGGAGAAGTTGCGGAAACTGGCCGATTATGCGATCGACAGCGATATCCGCGCGATGGTGGGAGTACCCTCGTGGATGCTTGTCTTATTAAAAAAGATTGCGGAGGAAACCGGCAGGGATATTCCCGATATATGGCCGCACCTTGAAGTATTCTTTCATGGGGGGGTGAGTTTTCTTCCGTTTCAGGAACAATATAAAAAGCTGCTACCCACCGAACGGATGCGTTACTGGGAAACCTACAATGCTTCCGAAGGTTTTTTCGGCGTGCAGTTTGCTCCTGAGTCAAAAGACCTGCTTCTGCTACTCGATAATGAGATCTATTACGAATTTATTTCTTCCGGGGAATGGGATAAGGAACAGCCGGAGACTGTCCCCCTGGGCGGCGTGGAAACCGGAAAGCAGTACGCGGTGGTGATCAGCACAAGTGGCGGGTTGTGGCGTTACAAAATAGGCGATACCATTGAGTTCACCTCCACCGACCCCTACCTGTTTAAGTTGACCGGACGCACCCGACAGTTTATCAATGCCTTTGGGGAAGAGCTGATTGTGGACAATGCCGACCGGGCCATCGACGAAGCTTGTCGCCGTACCCAGGCTAAAATCAACGAATATACCGTTGCGCCGGTTTATTTTGGAGATAAAAACAACGGTGCCCATGAATGGTTCGTCGAATTCGAAATTCCACCGAAAGACATAACCGTATTTACGACGGTGCTCGACGAGAGTCTCAAAAAGCTGAACTCCGACTACGAAGCAAAACGTTCCTACAATCTCTCCTTGGGGCTCCCCATTGTAAGGGTACTGGAAAAGGGGGTGTTCTATGACTGGATGAAATACAGGGAGAGAGCAGGTGGTCAGAATAAGGTGCCAAAGTTGTCGAATGATCGTAGATATGTAGAAAGTATATTGCAATATATGGGCTCAAAATCCTAAAATTGAATAAAAAGAGAAAACTCTGGCCGTAAAATGAGAAAGATTCTGTAAATTTGCACGCTTAAACCGAGTTGTAACGAAATGAGAATAAAACCTGTCTGTTTTTTGCTGCTCGCTTTGGTGCTGGTTTCCTGTAATGAGTACAACAAAATATTGAAAAGTACCGACAGAGACTTGAAATACACCTATGCGAAAAAATATTTTGAAGAGGGAAAATACAATCGGTCCATAACACTCCTCGAAGAACTGGTGACCTTCATGAAGGGAACAGCCCAAGCGGAGGAATCTTTGTATTTGCTGGCTCAGAGCCATTACAATTCAAGAGATTATTACTCTGCCACGGAGGTGTTCACCACTTATTATAATACGTATCCAAAGGGGGAATATGCCGAGCCGGCATTGTTTTATTCTGCTTACGGCATGTATCTGGACTCGCCCGATGCCCGTCTGGATCAGTCCAAAACCTACCGTGCTATTGCAGAGTTTCAAAAATATATTGAACGTTACCCGCAGACCGAGAGAGGCGAACAAGCCAAAAATTACCTGTTTGAATTGCAGGAAAAGCTGGCTTATAAAGAGCTTCTGGCCGCTCAACTCTATCTCGACCTTGGAAATTATATGGGAAACAATTACGAGTCGGCTGTAATAACGGCTCGTGAAGCAATAAAAAGCTATCCCTATTCGAAGTATCTGGAAGATTACCAGATCACCATTCTCAGGGCTCGTTATGAGTATGCTCAGCGAAGTACGCTGCTTACCCAGCCGGAACGTTATCGCATGGTGCTTGACGAATATTTCAATTACACCAACACTTTCCCGGAGGGGAAGTATAGCGCCGAAGCAAAAGGGTATTACAAGGAAGCGCAGGGAAAAATAGATGTGCTGCCCACAAATTGAATAACTGAAAATAATTGATATAGTACAATGGATTATAGAAAAATTGCTGCCAGCTCCAACACGGAAACACAGGATGTGATGAAATTAGCCGAACCTGTTGGAAATGTATACGAAATGGTACGGATTATCAGCAAACGTGCCAACCAGATGTCCCTGGAAATGAAACAGGATCTTGATGCCAAGCTGCAGGAGTTTGCCTCCTACAGCGACAATCTTGAAGAGGTATTTGAAAACCACGAACAGATTGAGATCTCCCGTTTCTTCGAGAAGCTTCCCAAGCCCTCCCTCCTGGCCATCGAAGAATGGAAAGAAGAGGAGATATATTATCGCAATCCTTCCAGGGAAAAAGAACTCTTCTGAGATCATGTTGCAACGGATTCAGACGCTTTTTTTGCTGTTGGCGGCCGCAGCGATGCTTTTGGCATCGGTAACGCCATTGGCATTTTTTGTATATAATGGCGACAAGGTGGTTTTTGAAGCGATGGGCATCTATCTGAACGACGTTCTCAATGATTCTACCTGGGGGTTGTTCGCGGTGAGCATGTCGAGTTCGATCTTGTCTCTGATCACGGTCTTCCTCTATAAACAGAGGATGCTGCAGATTCGCCTGTCGATTTTCAACGTTGTGCTGATAGTCGGTTTTTACCTTTATTTTGGCTTTGTCTTTTACAAACTGTTTCCAGTGGAGACCCTGGTGTTTCAGAAGGTGGGTGTGGGCATTATTATGCCTGTGATCGCCCTCATACTTACAGTTCTTGCCATACGTAAAATAGGTGCCGACGAGGCTTTGATAAGATCTCTACATCGATTGAGAAAGTAAAAATAGTAGAAAATAAATAACAAAAGCGGTGTTTTTCGTAAAGGAACACCGCTTTTGCTTTTTTTGTTCTCAGAAAGTCCACTCTTTAGATGTGTTGGCCTTTTTCGTTTCGACGGGTACGTCGGCTTTTATCTTGATAGGAGCTGTTGTCTGGTTCTGAATGTTTGACCCTTTGTAGTATTGCATCACGTTTGGCATGATCTGTTCAATTTTTGCAATGCGCTTGCTGTCTGAGGGGTGTGTGCTGAGAAATTCGGGTACCTGCGCACCTGCCCCGCTCTGAGCCATCCTGGTCCAGAAAGAGACGGCCACCTGTGGGTTATATCCCGCAATAGCCATGATGATTAGTCCAATCTCATCCGCTTCATACTCTTGCTTGCGTGCATAAGGCATCATTACACCATACTGTGCGCCAAGACCAAAAACGGTTTGCCCCAACTGCTGTGCAACCTGAGAGTTGCCCAACAGCCCACCTGCAACGGCTCCTCCGTACTGAAGTGCTACTTGCTGGCTGAGTCTTTCTCCGGAGTGCTGGGCAATCACATGAGCAATTTCGTGGCCTACAACCACCGCCAAAGCTTCTTCAGTCTGGGTGACCGGCAGCAATCCTGTGTAGATGACAACCTTGCCTCCCGGCATGGCGAAAGCATTGACACTGTTGTCTTTCACCAGATTGAATTCCCATGAAAAGTTTTCCAATTCCGATGCGTATCCGTTGTTGGTGTAAAAGGTTTTCACCGCATTGGCGATGCGAGAGCCGACGCGACCAACCATCTGGGCATTCGCTGTACCCTTTTCCACGGGAGCCGTACGAATGAAATCCTGATACTGTTGCAAACTCAATGCGATGACCTCCTGATTCGACACAAGTTGCAATTGCTTTCTTCCCGTAAACGGAACACTTCCGCACGACGCGAGCAGGAGTGTCGTTAAAAGCAGCATAAACGGAGTTTTAGCCGCTTGAGTTGAATTTACTTTCTTCATAGACTTTTTTTATTTATGATCAATGTTCTTGTTATTTTTATCCAGCGTTTTCTGCTAATAATGTTTCCCGGGGATCTTCCAGAAACCATCTTGTCTTTTAAACAGTTTACTGCAAAAGTAGTTTAATTCCTGCATTTTTTTTTCTTTTTACACGGCTACTTCTTCAAACGGGTAACATTTGTGGTTTTCTTCCCCGGAGGGTAGATTTGCCGAGCCGGTAGGATGTACCGGAAAAAACTTTTTGTATTAACCCTCAAATTTCCTATCTTTGAACGAATTTTTATTAAACAGAAACATCCTATAGCAAGAAGTATACGACTTCGGTTTCCAAAGCCGTCGACGTAGCATTTGTATAGTAAATAGAAGTATGTCTTCAGATCAAATTAACGACGACGAAATAACGGAAGAGAGAAGATTGGGTGAGGAGGAGGAAACTGATTTGTCTTACAAGCCGGGGACCAATCCAAAGATACCCGTAAAACTGGGCGGCGACAGTACGCTCAATCTTTCCAAGATGTACCAAAACTGGTTTTTGGACTATGCTTCCTATGTAATTCTGGAACGTGCCGTGCCGCACATCTCCGACGGTTTGAAACCCGTTCAGCGTCGCATCCTGCACGCTATGAAGCGAATGGATGACGGCCGTTACAACAAAGTCGCGAACATCATTGGAAACACCATGCAGTACCATCCGCATGGTGACGCTTCTATTGGCGATGCACTGGTGCAACTAGGGCAAAAAGATTTGCTGGTTGACACGCAAGGTAACTGGGGAAATATTCTTACCGGTGATGGAGCTGCAGCGCCACGGTACATTGAGGCCCGTCTGACAAAGTTTGCTATCGAAGTG
>DHSP01000079.1:20452-39215 GCA_002408485.1 Proteiniphilum sp. UBA5283
CCGCTGCTTCTGGCACAGGGAGCGGAAGGCATCGCCGTGGGCTTGTCTTCCAAGATACTGCCACACAACTTTAACGAGCTGTGTGATGCTGCCATAGCTTACCTCGAAGGGAAATCGTTCAAGTTGTATCCCGATTTTCAAACGGGCGGCTACATTGATGTGGAAAAATACAACGACGGTGAACGTGGCGGTTCGGTGAAAGTGCGCTCAACCATCTCGAAGCTGGATAATAAAACTCTTGTAATCAAAGATATTCCCTTCGGAAGGACGACCGCAAGCGTGGTAGATTCTATCCTGAAAGCAAACGACAAGGGAAAAATTAAGATCAGAAAAGTAGACGATATCACTGCGCAAAACGTGGAGATACAAGTGCAGCTTGCCCCGGGGGTATCATCCGACAAAACCATTGATGCCCTTTATGCTTTCACCGACTGTGAGATCAGCATCTCTCCCAACTGTTGCGTCATTGATGACAATAAGCCGCACTTTCTAACTGTGAGCGATGTGATGCGGGTATCCGTAGATACTACAAAAGAGAGCCTGCGCCTTGAACTGGAGATAGAACGGAGCGAAAAGCAGGAAGCGCTCCTGTTTGCTTCCCTCGAAAAAATCTTTATCGAAGAACGGATTTACAAGGACAGAGAGTTTGAAAATGCGGGCAACATGGATATTGCCCTTGCTCACATTGATAAAAGGCTGGAACCGTTCAAATCCGGCTTTATCAGGGAGATCACACGGGAGGACCTCGTCAGATTAATGGAGATTAAAATGGCGCGTATTCTCAAGTTTAATTCCGACAAGGCTAACGAGATCATTGCAAAACTCTATGAGGAGATTGAAGAGATCAATCACCATCTCAACAATCTGGTGGATTATACCATCTCCTGGTATTTGATGTTGAAAGAGCGGTATGGAAAGAATTATCCCAGAAGAACGGAAATACGCAGTTTTGAAAATATCGAAGCAGTCAAGGTGGCCGAAGCCAACGAAAAGCTTTATGTGAACCGGGAAGAAGGATTCATCGGTACTGGCATGAAGAAGGATGAGTTTGTGTGCAATTGTTCCGATATCGACGAAGTCATCGTCTTTTTTAAGGACGGTAAATATAAGGTGGTGAAGGTCAGCGAGAAGATGTTTGTTGGCAAGGGAATACTCTACGCGAATGTGTTTAAGAAGAACGACAAACGTACCATCTACAACGTAGTGTATCGCGATGGCAAGACGGGGCCCCATTATATCAAACGTTTCTCTGTAACCGGTGTTACGCGTGACAAAGAATACGACCTGACCAAAGAAAAAACGGGATCACGTATTGCATATTTCAGTGCGAACCCCAACGGCGAAGCCGAAACCATCAAAGTAATTCTGAAGCCTAAACCTCGCTTGCGGATTCTGCAGTTTGAAAAAGATTTTAGTGAAATAGCAATTAAGGGGCGTGGCGCAATGGGCAACATCCTGACCAAAGCTGATGTGCACCGCATTCAGTTGAAGCACAAGGGGCTGTCCACGCTGGGTGGGCGCAAGGTGTGGTTCGACCCTGATGTACTGCGTCTCAACTACGAGGGGGGAGGAAAATATCTCGGCGAGTTTCAGGGCGATGATATGATTCTGGTCGCTACCCGAAGCGGCGATTATCGTATTTGCAATTTCGACCTGACCAACCATTTTCCATCCGATATTCTTCGTATTGAAAAGTTCGACGAAGGAAAAGTATGGTCTGCTGCACTGTTCGATGCCGATCAGGGATATGCTTACCTGAAACGATTCACATTCGAAGCCACGGAGAAGGCGTTGAATTTTCTTGGCGAAAATTCTGCTTCTCAATTGTTTTTACTCACAGACGTGGTCTATCCTCGAGTAAAAGTAGTCTTTGGCGGAAATGATGATTTCCGCGAACCGCTGGAGATCGACGTGGAGGAGTTTATCACCGTAAAGAGCTACAAGGCCAAAGGAAAACGGATATCGAACTACGAAGTGAAAACAGTGGAAGAACTTGAACCTCTGCGATTCCCAGAACCAGATCCGGAGCCACAGGAGACAATGAAAGTGGAAATAGACGAAGAAAATGGGGAGAGCACACTGTCCGATGCCGATTTGCGGGACGAAATAATAGGCCAGATGAAATTATTCGATTAACAAATAAAACAATCGCATGAGACGAACAGTGGCTTTGATAATTGTATGGATCAGTTTTTTTTGCGGTTTGTTTTCACAGGAGCATCTTCTGTTAAGGCAGGAGAACACGGTGAATCATTCCACCTTGTTCGGCATCGGCAAAGCCTATTTATCCGACAGTTATCTTTCGCCGCTCACATATAGCGGCATGAGCATGACGCTGATGCACGACCGACTGAAACGGTCTCCTTATTTTGCTGGTGAGCTGTTGTTGCAGCAGCAATTTCAAATACAGGTAGGCATCACCGAGAATCCTACCGCTTCGGCATCGGAATATTACGGTGACATAAGGTATTACCTGACCAGCTTTTATCCCCTCATACAAACATCCCGTTTTAAATTATTGGGGGGCCCCGGATGGGAAGCTTCCCTGGGGGGAATTTACAATGTGCGGAACTCCAACAATCCGGGATCACTGAAAGTATCCACCAACCTCAACCTCTCTGCAATGGCACTCTGTAGTTTTCGTTGGGGCACCCTGCGCTGGCAACTGTCTACTCCTTTTGTTGGTCTGTTTTTTTCTCCGGAGTACGGACATTCGTACTACGAAATCTTTACTCTGGGGAATAACAAGGGTACTGTGCACCTTGGCTCCTTCCACAACCAGCTGGCGCTGCGAAACTATTTCACAGTAGATGTTCCCCTGAATAGAATTACATTGCGTGCAGGCTATCTCGGAGATTATTACCAGACAGATGTAAACGAACTCTCCACGAAGATTGTGAATCATCAGTTTTTGTTGGGACTGGCCTTTGAATCGCTGAATTTCGGAGGCCGGAAAGTAAGGCATAATGAGATGCTGAAGAGCAGCTATTATTAAATTGAATCATAGTTTAAAAACGAATTTTCGTTCCACACTCTTTCGTAAAATATTCACGAAACATGAAATATAATTTTGATGAGGTTGTCGATCGGTCCCATACCGACAGTGTGAAACTGGACAGACTCAAACAGCTGTACGGCGAAGACGGTCTGATACCCTTATGGGTGGCCGATACTGATTTCAGGTCACCCCCACCCATCATAGAGGCACTGCAAAAACGGGTGGAGCACGGCATTTTCGGTTACACAATCCCCCCCGAAAACTATATAAACTCCATCATCCGGTGGCTGCAAAAACGTCACGGCTGGGAGGTACAAAAAGAACAGGTAAACTTTGTGCCGGGTGTGGTGAAAGGCATTGCATTTGCCATCGACGTCTTCACTGAAAAGGGAGATAACATTGTTATTCAACCACCTGTTTATCACCCGTTTCGTTTGGTGCCGGAGGCTTTGAACCGGAATGTGATCAATAATCCACTGATTCTGGAAGATGGCCGGTACCGGATGGATTTTGACAGCTTACGGAACATCGTCTCTCAACATGCATGCAAGATGTTCATTTTGTGTAATCCTCACAATCCCGGAGGAAGGGTGTGGAACAGCCATGAGCTTCGAGAACTGGCTGAAATCTGTTACGACAACGGGATGGTGGTAATCTCGGACGAAATTCACGCAGACATGACTTTATCCGGCTTCAGGCACACACCTTTTGCCACCGTATCACAAAAAGCGGAAGAGATAAGCCTGACGCTGATGGCTCCCAGCAAGTCATTCAATATTGCCGGGATAGTCAGCTCCTTTGCGGTAATTCCCGATAAAAAGATCAGGGAAAAATATCTTGGCTACCTGGAACCGCGTGAACTGTCGCAGGGAACTATTTTTGCCTATACTGCCACGGCCGCAGCTTACGAAGAAGGGGAAGAATGGCTTGATCAAATGAACGATTATGTGCAGGGCAATGTTGACTTTGTACAGAATTACCTGAAGGAAAATATTCCTCAGATCAAAGCCATCTTGCCGGAAGCTTCTTTTTTGGTATGGCTCGATTGCAGGGCTTTGTGCCTTTCTCAACCCGAGCTGGTCAGTCTCTTTGTGAAGAAGGCGCAACTGGCCCTGAACGATGGCACGATCTTTGGCGAAGGAGGTGAGGGCTTTATGCGGCTCAATGTGGGCACGTCACGACGGGTACTGGAGAAAGCTCTTAATAATCTAAAAAATGCCGTGAACGGGTAAACATCGGTCATGGAAGATTGTTTCAATGGATAAGATCAATCATATATATATAAAACACAATAAACAATGAAAATTTCCGACAACAAATATGTCACGCTTACCTATGATTTAAATGTGGGCGAAGGCGAAGAACGCGAATTGATGGAACAGGCGACTGCCGAGAGACCACTGGCTTTTATCTTTGGTACCAACTCCATGCTCGAAGCATTTGAAAAACAGATCGACGGTCTTTCGGAAGGGGATGCGTTCTCTTTTCAGCTTACGCCGGAAGAGGCCTATGGAGATTATGACGAAAACAAAATCATAGAGCTCCCCAAAAATATTTTTGAGGTCGACGGAAAGATTGACGAGGAGATGCTCTTCGAGGGCAACACGTTGCCCATGATGGATTCATCCGGAAATCGATTGATGGGCTCGGTGGTCTCTATTGGAGAAGAACAGGTGACCATGGATTTCAACCATCCGCTGGCAGGTGAGACCATGCATTTCGAGGGCACGGTAATGGGTGTTCGCGACGCCTCGGCCGAAGAAATTGCCGCTTTGTTTAGTGGAGGTGGCTGCGGTTGTGGCTCTGGCGGTTGTGGCTCCTCATGTGGCGGAGATAGCGAGGATGATGGATCCTGTGGCTGCGGATCAGGATGTAGCTGTTAAATAAAAAAGTTGTTTTATTCGCCGGAATACCCGGAACGGGAACGTACATATGAATACATTTGGGACGATATACAGATTGACCTCATTCGGTGAATCGCACGGCGCTGCTGTCGGTGGCGTGATTGACGGCTGCCCCCCTGGATTGGTGCTGGATATGGATTTTATTCAGGCGGAGCTGGATAGAAGACGCCCGGGACAATCTCGCATTACCACTCCCCGGAAAGAATCCGATAAGGTAGAGATACTCTCAGGGGTATTTGAGGGAAAAACTACCGGTACACCCATCGGATTTATGGTGAGAAATGAAAATCAACAATCCTCAGATTACGATAACCTGAAGGAGGTATTTCGTCCGTCGCATGCCGATTTTACCTATCAGCAGAAATATGGAATACGCGATCACCGCGGCGGGGGCCGTTCATCCGCGCGGGAAACCATCGCCCGCATCGTAGCCGGTGCGGTGGCCAAGCTTTGGCTTCGTCAGTTTCAGATTGGCATTACAGCATACACCTCTCAGGTAGGAGAAATTGCGTTGGAGAACGACTACAGGAAGTACGACCTCTCGCGCACGGAAGACAACATGGTGCGCTGTCCTGACCCTGAAGTGGCGGAACGGATGATCAAACTTATTAATGAGGTCCGCTATCAGGGAGATACCATCGGCGGCATCATCACTTGCGTCATCAAAGGTACACCCGTAGGCCTGGGTGAGCCCGTCTTCGGGAAATTACACGCCTCCCTGGGTTCGGCCATGTTAAGCATTAACGCTGTCAAAGGCTTTGAGTACGGGATGGGATTCAATGTCACCGGCCGCGGCTCGGAGGTGAATGACTCTTTTTATAACGATCACGGTATTGTTAGCACCCGTACCAATAATTCCGGCGGTATTCAGGCCGGTATTTCCAACGGTCAGGATATTTATTTCCGGGTGGCATTTAAACCAGTCTCCACCATCCTTACCGAACAACGCTCGGTTGATATTCATGGCAAGGATATTCCCCTGAAAGCCCGAGGCAGACATGACCCTTGTGTGTTACCGCGTGCCGTGCCCATTGTGGAGGCCATGGCTGCCATGACCATAATGGATTACTATTTGCTGGCAAAAACGAAACAGACGTAACTTCGGTCTGGAAACTCTGTTTTTACAACTTCTTCGCAGTGACAATAAAATAAATCCAGACTCAGGGTGCTTTGTGATTTCCTTTTAAACCATTTTTCTTTCCATCTATCAAAGCAATAAGAAAAATTAAACTGAAAGAAAGAATATGAAAAAGCTAATTACTGCAATTTTGTTGATGCTGTTTTCCATTGTGATGTTTGCACAATCTGATTACCAGCAGTTTTCAAGAATTATCGGGAGTTACGCCGATCGTTATGCCGATGATGAGGTGATTGTGTTGTATGAAAATCACTATGGTGTTCCCCGCAACACACTAGTTCAGCTTTTCGGCGGTTTTGACTTCAACTGGGGCAATGTTGCGCTGGGACTGGAAATAAGCAACTTTCTCGATGTTCCCGTGAGAGATTTGATCGGAATTTACCAGGATAATCTAAGTGGAAACGGATGGGGAGTGATAGCTCAGCGGTATGGCATCAAGCCGGGATCTGCTGAATTTCACCGCATGAAAGCAATGATGAGCAACAAAAGCCGTTATTGGAGAGACATCTATGTCGATTACGGACGCAGCAGGAACCCAGCCATTGCACGCCGTGACCGTGTGTTTCTAAACGATAAATTGATTTTTCTTAATCCTCTATCTTACAGGGAGATGAAGAGAATTGACAAAGAGATTGAAAAGCGCAATAAAGAAATTGCCAAACGAGAAAAGAAGTGGATGAAACAATGGGGGAGCGAAAACAAAAAAATAGACAAACAAAACAAGAAAATACGCAAAGAGCAGGAGAAAAGAGTAAAAATGAACAATAGGTGATAGCCCGTGCAAAATCAAAATAAGTCAATCCCCGTTATAATATGTATGTTTTTGGCTGCCGGACTGATCTCTGCGCAGCCAAAAGCGTATTTTACCTTCGAAGACAGGCAAATTTTCAATCAATATCTCTCCTACATCGAACCTTTTAAAAATCACTCCGGAGATGTCCTGCTGGAAAAAACGGCGACTTTTTTTCTTGGAAAGCCCTATGTAGCCAATACACTTGAGATAAAGGATGGGGAAACGTTGGTGGTGAATCTACGGGAATTCGATTGTACCACATTCGTGGAAACGGTGATCGCACTTGTCCGCTCAGTGCAGATGGAAAATACCTCCTTCGAAACCTATCTAGCCGAACTGCAAAAGATTCGTTACCGTGACGGTGTGACCGACGGATATGCTTCGCGGCTTCATTACACATCTGACTGGGTGTACGAGAATGAACGAAACGAAAGGGTTCATAATATATCTGTGGGGTTGGGAGGAGTCATGGAAGAGAAAACGATCAATTATATGTCTGCTCACAGAGCTGCCTACAAACACCTGAAGACTGATGATGTTATGTTGCAGGAGATAGTGGCAGTGGAGATGGAAATCAACCGGAGAGGAGGCTTTGCCTATCTTCCCAAAATAAAAATTGCACATGCTGCACCATTGATTCCTCACATGTCATTGATCTGTTTTACCACCAATATTGAAGGATTGGATATTTCGCACGTAGGGTTTGCTTATAAAAAAGAGGATAAACTGACCTTTATCCATGCTTCCAGTGCCTGGAACAAGGTGATTGTGGACGAACATACACTCAGCGACTATTGCGGGGGACAGAAGTCGTGCACCGGTATTTTGGTTGCCGAAATCATGTAAACAGACTGTTCCCTGTATTGTTTTGATGAACTGGCTGTCCTATTCGAGAAAATCATTATCTTTGTCGGAATTTTTTTTCTTTTCCCGATCTTTTAGGAACCACAGGTCGGCCTTTTTAAAAGCGGTATTGACGAAGATTATCAAAACTGTGGCAGCAGCCAGCTCCCAGTAAAATCCAAATGCGGCCAGACAGCCCAATGCTGCACTGCTCCAGATGGTGGCTGCCGTAGTCAGCCCCTGCACGTTTGCTCCCCTGTGCAGAATCACTCCTGCACCCAGAAACCCGATCCCGGTGACAATCTGTCCCAAAACGCGTGTGGGGTCTCCCGTTCCGGTGTTTTCAACCACCCTGAGCGAGATAAGTGCAAATATGCAGGCACTGAGCGAAACCAGCGTGTGGGTGCGTAAACCGGCACTTTTGTTATTCGACTCACGTTCCAGTCCCAAAGCTCCTCCAGCCGCTGTGGCGGCCAGTATGCGTATGATAAAATCGATCAATTCCATTGATATGATATTATAAACCCTGCTGAACTATTCTCTCAACATCCAGAACAAAGTTATTCATCTTTTGTTTATCTTCTTCGTTCATTGAAGGTCTGTCCTCCTCCTGGGACGGAATGAGCCTGAAATCGACCTTCCCGTGACGTCGCAGCTTTTGAACCCAGACAAGTGAATAATCGCACGATTCGATGACAACCGGCGAATCAGCCTCTTTTCTGCTGATTACAATTTCCGCAAGCATGCCCCCGTCAGTATGCCTGCGTTG
Source organism: Proteiniphilum sp. UBA5283 (assembly GCA_002408485.1). Classification (GTDB taxonomy): domain Bacteria; phylum Bacteroidota; class Bacteroidia; order Bacteroidales; family Dysgonomonadaceae; genus Proteiniphilum. Next base: position 28,898 of record DHSP01000079.1, read on the forward strand.
CTGGTTGGAAACAAAGTTTCCCAATGAGTAGTAGACCACATTGTGAATACCGTCTTCACCTTTTTCCACCACAACAGGCTGTACCACATGCGGGTGGTGCCCGATGATGATGCGCACGCCATTGCGCAACAAAAAATCAGCCAGGCTTTTCTGCCTGATCGAAGGAGTCGTGAGGTATTCCTCTCCCCAATGCATTTGGGCAATAATGATGTCCGGCTTGTATAGTTGTGTGTGGCGGAGATCTTGTTTAATGAGATTCGTGTCGGCCATATTCACCCTGTTGGGCTCCTTTACAACCAGTCCGTTTGTATCGTATGTGTAGTTTAAAAATGCAATGCGAATCCCTTTTTTGATGATTATCAGCGGATAATGTAAGGCACGTGCTGCTTCCGTTTTGAAAGTGCCTGTGTGTTTGATGCCAATGGAATCCAACAGGTCAATCGTTCGCTCCAGCCCTTTACTACCCCGGTCAAAAGCATGGTTATTGGCCATAAAGAAAATATCAAAACCGGCATCTTTCAGGCCAAAGGCAAAAGCATCGGGCGAGCTGAAGAGCGGATAGCCGGTATAGGGAACCTCTCCGAGAGTTGTTTCAAAGTTTAGGCCTGCCAGAGTGGCTGCCGAAATGCGGTCTTTCACCCAATAAAAGCAGGAGTCGTACGAATAGCTGCCGTCATCGTTTCTTGCACCCTGCACCTGCGGAAGGTGCTGCATTGCATCACCGGCAAAAAGCAGGGAAACACGACTCTCCTGTGATGTAGTTTGCAGAAGCAGACAAAAGGTAAAAAATATCGTTGTAAATGCTTTCATTCTTAAAACCTTAATTCCGGAGAGTGAACCATTCATCCCAATCTCCAAAATTCAGCCCCAAGACCCAAAGCCCTCTGAACGACCGATTAATACCTCCTTTTATGAGTATTGATTTTTAAGTTTTTCCTTTATCTCTTTTGCAGGAGGAATATTTGCCGGCTTGGGTTGAAGAAGGATACGGTACAAATCGGGATTACTCAGTACTTCTAAAGCTTTATCGAACACTTTATCGTCGGAAAGTTGATGAATGAGTACTCCCTTTTTGTAATAACGGCGCTGTACAATTTCCGACTCAATCATCTTTCTGATATCTTCATTGAATAATTCCAGATCACGATCCAGATCAGGATGCAGCTTCTCTTCCAAAGCTTTAAACTCTGCAGATGCAACATCCATATACCCTTCAAACTCCATCATATTTTTCAGTTGCTCCAGCGAGCGTTCGCTCAGTTGATCGTACTTGAAGTCCTTCGTTTTCACAAATTCCCGGAATGCATCATAATCGGCATCCGATAAGTGAAATTTTTCCGGGGAGTCTATTTTCCGGTCCGACTGCATCCACTCGGTTACAAAATCAAAGATGATGTTTTCCGCCATCAGGTAATAGGTAATGGTACCACCGTTCTTCTGCGGGACGGTGATGTCGGGCGTGATGCCCCCTCCGTCTCGTACTTCTCTGCCGTTTCTTGTTTTAAATACACTGGTGAGTGAGTCGGGTACACGGGCTACGCTTCCGTCGGGATTGCGGTGTGAATAATCAAGTGCCTGAATACACCGTCCGCTGGGGATGTAATACTTGGAGGTGGTAATTTTGATGTTTCCACCATAGGGCAGGTCGCGAGGTGTTTGTACCAGTCCCTTGCCAAAAGAACGATTACCCACGATGACGGCACGGTCAAGGTCCTGCAGGCCTCCTGCCACAATCTCTGAAGCGGAAGCGGAGCCAGTGTCAATTAACACGACAATGGGGATGATTTCATCCAATGGCTGATTCTGGGTGTGGTAGGATCTGTCCCATTGTTTTACTTTTCCTTTGGTGTACACAATTTCCTCGCCTTTGGGTACAAACAGGTTCACTACGTTCACTGCCTCATCGAGAATGCCCCCGCCATTGCCGCGAAGATCGATGATCAGTGAAGTAGCTCCTTTCTGCTTGAGTTCAGAGACGGTCTCTTTCACCCTCTCTGCACTGTTGGCCGTGAAGCTCCCGTAATGAAAGTAGCCGGTTTCCTTGCTCACCATTCCTGCATAGGTAATTGGATCCATTTCTATCTTTTCGCGTTCAATGGTGAGTGTTTGTTGTTTCTTTTCTCCGGGTCGTTGTATCGTCAGCTTCAGCTTGGTACCCGGCGTGCCTTTTAATTTGTCGCTTACCTGTTTCACGGAGGCTTTACGCATGTCTTCGCCATCGATATCCAGGATTGCATCACCGGCCTTTAACCCTGCTTTATCGGCCGGCAACCCTTCGTAGGGTTCGTTGATGATTACACGTCCGTTGTTGTAAGAAATGATGGCGCCAATACCGGCATATTCGCCCGTGGTGATAAATTGCAGATCGCCCATATTCTCTTCTGCATAGTATTCGGTATAAGGATCGAGCCGGGTGAGCATGTTGTTGATGGTTCCCTGCACAAGGTTATTTACTTCGATGCTATCTACATAAAACAGATCCAGTTCCCGAAGAACAGAATTAAATATATCGATGTTTTTATTGATGTCGTAATAACGCTGATTTTTATTCTCGGCAGATGTTTGTGCCACAAGCTGCATTACAGCAAATGCTGCCAGCATTAAAAGAATACTTTTCCTCATATTTTTCTCCGGATACCTATGTTTTATCATTAAAAGCGGTTAATATCGCTTCCGTACCTTTTTCAGACAAAGAAACAAATTTTTTGTGAAATTGAATCGATCTTTTAGTTATATGTTTATAAATCCCTGCTATCTTTGCAATCACCCACCATAAATCATTCGCTTATGAAGATTGTGCTCCGCTATACATTCCTTCCATTGCTTACAGGGTTCGTCATTTTCATTGCCACATGTATCATATCGCCTTCTCAGTTGCCCGGTATGCCCGAGGGGATTCCGTGGGATAAACTGGTGCACTTTGGAATGTTTTTTATCCTTTCCCTGGTTTCGTTGATCGACTATTATCGGCTGCATAAAGGAACCCCTTCTGCTTTTCGCTGGATATTCTGGGGCTTTTTTGTTCCCGTACTTTATGGTGGTTGTATCGAACTGCTACAGAAATATTTCTTCGCAACACGTAGTGCAGAGTGGGGTGACTGGATTGCCGACATCTCCGGTTCGTTGATTGCTACCGTAACAATAATTATTCTCTTTAGAAAACGGCGATATTCAAGAAATAATATATCTTTGTGAGGCCAATCTATAAAAAAAACGTAAAAAACAGTCACGATAATCGATATCTGCTGAGTCATTGCGCTTTCCTTTATATTAGCAGCATAGATGATTTTTCTACAACCGGGTCATGATGCGGGTATTTTGCAATTTTGATTTTTTTCACAACTCGTTATAAACACTTTTAAATCCTGAAAATATGAAATACGAAGATTTAAAGATTCTCGATGAATTACGGGAAAAAGGAAGTATTTCCGAAGAGGAGTACCAGCGTGAAAAAGCGAAAATCCTGAACGATGAAGGTAGCTCATACAGCGGCTCCGCGAGGAAGCCCCTGTTTGGAATGGCTGAAAACACCTATCTTATGCTGATGCATCTCAGCCAGTTTGCAGGCATCGTCATTCCTCTGGCAGGCTTTGTTGTACCCATTCTTATGTGGATCGCCAACAAAGAAACCAACGAAAAGGTAGACCTGCATGGCAAAAACATTCTTAATTTCATGATCAGCTTTGCAATTTATGCAGCTGTATTGGCGATTACTGTGATCGGCATTCCTTTGGCAGTTGTGATTGGTATTGTCTATGTTGTTTTTGTAATTTTGGCTTCGGTGAAAGCAAACAACGGTGAATACTGGAAATATCCGTTTACGATTCAATTCATTAAATGATGGTTCAGGAGCAGTTAGTTAATTATGCAAACGTACAGTTGAACCGCGATGAAAACATTATTTTGCGTAATGTGAACCTCACGGTCAACCGGGGCGATTTTCTCTACATCATCGGTAAGGTAGGCTCGGGAAAGAGCACCCTCATGAAGAGCATGTATGCGGAACTCCCCATCGCGGAGGGGAGCGCCCGTGTGTTCGATTATGAGCTCGCTTCCATCAAGCGCAAACTCGTCCCTTACCTGCGCAGAAAAATAGGCATTGTATTTCAGGATTTTCAGCTATTGATTGACCGAACAGTAGAGAAAAATCTGGAATTTGTACTCAGGGCCACCGGATGGAAGAACAAAAGAGAGATCAAGGACCGCATCAACGAGGTACTCGTACAGGTGGGTATGCAGCATAAAACATACAAAATGCCACACGAGTTGTCTGGAGGTGAGCAGCAGCGTGTAGTCATTGCCCGCGCGTTGCTCAACTCCCCGTCGCTTATTCTGGCCGATGAGCCCACTGGTAATCTTGACCCGGAGACCGGAAGCCAGATCGTCTCCCTGCTGCAGGATATTGCGGGGAGAGGTACGGCAGTCATCATGTCTACACACAATTATTCCATTGTGCAGGCTTTTCCTGGAAAGATCATGCGTTGCGAAAACATGGGGTTACAGGCAGTGTGAGCGGATCACACGCCGCATGGAGACTTCAATTGTCTTACAAGAGGAGGTCCGGAGGCAATGTGGAGGGACAGCCTGTTGCTGAAAACTAAACCGCAGGCAGTCGAAAACTGCTTCCCGATTTCCGTTTTCTGATTCTTCTTTGTACCTTTGCAGCTTTGAAAAAATTATCGCAATAACACTTCACGATCGTGGCTGATACAAAGTATATTTTTGTTACAGGCGGTGTTGTTTCTTCTTTAGGCAAAGGAATCATCGCTTCTTCACTTGGCAAATTGCTGCAGGCAAGGGGATATAAGGTAACTATCCAAAAGTTTGATCCCTATATCAATGTCGATCCGGGTACTCTCAACCCTTACGAACACGGTGAGTGTTACGTGACGGTGGACGGGCACGAAGCCGACCTGGATTTGGGACATTATGAACGTTTTTTGAACATCCAAACCACCAAAAATAACAATATCACCACCGGACGTGTTTATCAGAATGTTATTCAGAAGGAACGTCGAGGAGATTATCTGGGAAAAACGGTTCAGGTGATACCGCACATCACCGATGAGATCAAACGGAATGTAAAATCACTTGGTGTGAAGAACAAATTCGATTTCGTAATTACCGAAATTGGAGGAACCGTTGGAGATATTGAATCTACCCCATTTCTGGAGGCTGTTCGACAGCTTCGATGGGAGTTGGGGAAGAACTGCTTTTGTTTGCATCTTACTTATGTTCCCTATATTGCTGCTGCAGGAGAAGTAAAGACCAAACCGACACAGCATTCCGTGAAGGAGTTGCAGTCTCTTGGTATACAGCCGGATATGCTTGTTTTGCGGACCGATCGCAAGCTTAACAAGGAGATTCTCGACAAGGTTGCCCTTTTTTGCAATGTGGAACAAGGAGCAGTGATGCAATCCATTGACGTGTCCACCATTTACGAAGTACCTGTTATGATGCAGAAGCAGGGTATGGATGAGGTGGTGCTACGTAAGATGAACATGCCGCTGGGGGAGGGAGCCGATCTGGAAAGATGGAATGCATTCCTGCAGAAGCGAAAAGATGCAAAGAAAGAGGTACGCATAAAGCTTGTCGGTAAGTATGCGGAACTACCCGATGCGTATAAATCGATCAACGAGTCCCTTTCTCAGGCAGCCATATACAACGACCGTAAACTGGTTTTGGATGTATGCCACTCTGAGAAGATTACAGAAGAAAACGTGGCAGAAATACTGGGAAATGCCGACGGTATTGTGGTGGCACCGGGATTTGGACAACGCGGGATAGAAGGAAAGTTTATCTCACTGAAATTTGCACGTGAAAACGATGTTCCCACGTTTGGCATTTGCCTTGGAATGCAGTGTATGGTCATCGAATATGCCCGTTCGGTAATGGGCCTGAACGATGCAAACTCCACAGAGATGGATCCCAAAGCAGCATACAATGTCATCGATCTGATGGAAGAACAAAAGCACATCACCAACATGGGAGCCACCATGCGGCTGGGAGCGTACGGCTGTACACTGAAAAAAGGATCTCTGGCATACAAAGCGTATGGTAAGGCTAAAATTCAGGAGCGTCACCGCCACCGTTATGAATTCAATAACAGGTACAAAGAGCAGTTCGAAGCTGCCGGCATGAAATGTACCGGGATCAATCCGGATTCAGACCTGGTGGAGGTGGTGGAAGTACCAACGCTTCGTTGGTACCTGGGCACGCAGTTTCATCCGGAATATAACAGCACGGTAATTTCACCCAACCCGCTGTTTATGAGTTTTATGGAGGCTGCGGCCCACACGAGGGAAGAGAGAAAAAATAAATAAATGCGTTAATCACTGGCAGCAGAGGCTGCAACAAATAAGAAATGGATAAAAATACAATTACAGGATTGCTTCTGATCACCGCTATAATCATTGGCTTTACCATATACAACCGTCCCAGCAGGGAGCAGATCGAATTGGAACAACGACGGCGCGATTCCATCGCGCAGGTAGAAGCATCCCGTGCAACCAAAGAGCTGTCTTCCCAGGCACCTTCCGAAAATAGTAGCAAGGCGTTGCTGGATCAAGGAAGCAACGTTGCCGATTTTTTCAGTGCAGGACAGTCGGCGCAATCAGTTATGCCCGACAGTGTAACAGCTGCCGCAGCTATGTTACCCGATTCAGCAGCTGCTGCATTTTCAAAATCTGCGCCGGTAGAGAAAGTGGTGTTGGAAAATGAAAAAGTGCGCATCGTATTAAATACGTTGGGCGGAAGTATCCAATCCGTACAGATGAAAGATTATCTCCGGTACACCGAAGACAGTCTCTATCTGTTTGAAGAAAATGAGTCACGATTTAACATGGAGCTATTTAGTCGTAATAGCGTCCGTTTATCGACAGAGCAGGAATATTTTACCCCTATCCGTAGCGCCGACGGAAAATCAGTTGTCATGCGTCTGCAACATTCGCCGCAACAGTATATCGATTTTGTATATACGCTGCCTGCCGATGAGTACATGATGGACTTCGACGTGCGTGTGGTGGGAATGAGAAATGGCCTTCATCCGGAAAGCCTGACCAATTTCAGGATGAACTGGGAACAAAAAGTACGTCAGCAGGAAAAGGGACGTCAGTTTGAAGAACGCTTCTCGCGGATACATTACAAATATGATCGTCAGGATGTACAGAAAATGAGCGAATCGAGGAACGACCGGAAAGAGCTTTCTGAGCCGTTGAAATGGTTTGCCTTTAAAGATCAATACTTCTCTGCCATCGTCATCGGGGAGCGGCCTTTCAGCAATACCATCCTTACCTCTGAAGTATTAAAGGACGAAAATTACACGAAAGATTACAAAGCCGAAGTATGGGTGCCGGGTGAAGTGAGTGCTGACAGCGATCTTATTTCTGCCGGATTCAAGTACTATTTCGGACCTGTTCATTACAACACGTTGAAAGCGTATGACAAAGAGGTCGTGGACAGCTCCGGGAAACTCAAGCTTGAGGAGGTGGTTTATCTGGGATACCGGTGGTTAAGTTGGGTGAATAAATGGTTTGTGATACCTGTATTCAATTTTTTCCAGTCGCAAGGATGGAGTATGGGGTTGATCATTCTCATTCTTACGCTGATGGTGAAGCTTATCATTTCTCCACTTACCTATAAGTCGTTTCTCTCATCGGCCAAGATGCGTGTATTGCGTCCCCAGATTCATGAAATTGAAAAAAAATATCCGGGCAAGGAGCAGGATGCAATGATGAAACGTCAGCAAGCTACCATGGAGCTATACAACAAAGTGGGAGTAAGCCCCATGAGTGGGTGCCTTCCCATGCTTATTCAAATGCCGGTATTGTTGGCTCTCTTTTTCTTTTTCCCGTCGGCGATTGAACTTCGACAACAAAGTTTCCTCTGGGCGGATGACTTGTCAACCTATGATTCGCTTATCTCCTGGAGTGGTAATATTCCGCTTATCACTCGTTTCCTCGGGAATCACATCAGCATTTTTTGTCTGCTGATGACTGTGGTCAACGTGATCTATACAAAATATAACATGTCCTCTGTCGATACCGGACAACAGACGCTGCCGGGCATGAAGCATATGCCGATATTCATGTCGGTGTTTATGTTTTTCTTTTTGAATAGTTACCCTTCTGGGTTGAACTACTACTATTTTCTTTCTACTTTGTTTACCATTGTGCATACGTTTCTGATGAAACAGTTTATCAACGAAGATAAGATTCTGGCACAGCTGGAGGAAAACAAGAAAAGGCCAAAAAAGAAATCAGGATTCATGGCCCGTCTGGAAGAAGCACAGAAACTGCAGGAAAAACAAGCTCGTGAACAGGCAAAAGCAAACGCAAAACGCAACTACCGTAAATAATTAAGTTGGATAAAGCCAATCAGAAAAAACCCGGGAGGATCGGTTTAGATTTCCCGGTTTTTTTGTATCCTTTTCTTGTGTGATTTTTTGGAGACTATTTTGCGTACAAATAACGCGATTCCTTTTCCGTGAATACGGATATGAGCATTCTATGTAGATAAAAGCCCCATATCGCCGAAAAAAAGAAGGAGAAAATGGAAAAGGTGAACATATTTTTTCGATATTTGTTTTACAAACGATAGATGATTTCTTTATTGGTTAAATACATTGATATGAGCAAAGAAAATAAAGTACTCGAGTATGATGAGGATGATTCTCTACGATTTATTCAGGATCACTTACCGGACGATATGCAAGGAGAGTTTTCTGACGATGAAATCAATTACATTGTTGATTTGATCTACGAGTTCTACGAAGATAAAGGATTTCTGGACGAAAATGACGACGCAGAGATTGAAATTGACGAAGACGAACTACTGGAATACATTTATAAAAATGCCCGTAGAGATGCTATCAGAGATTATACCGACGAACAAATAGAAGCCATCGTTTCCGGAGAACTTGCATACTGCGATACCCTCAACCTGTTCGATTGAGGAGAATGCAAAGCTTGCCGGCCAATTAATAAGATCATTCATTCAAAAACATAACTAACTATGAAACAATTTTCAAAATTACTAACCATTACGTTGTTGGGAGGATCGTTGATACTTTCGGGCTGTGGAGCCAGCCGTACAGTTAAGGGGGGAGGAATTGGCGCCGGTGCTGGAGCAGCTGTGGGTGCCGGAGTAGGTGCCATTGCTGGCGGTGGAAAAGGAGCAGCTATCGGAGCCGGTATAGGTGCCATTCTGGGTGGTACTGCCGGAGCAATCATTGGAAACAAAATGGATAAACAGGCTGCTGAGCTGGAACAGATTGAAGGTGCACAGGTGGAAAAAGTAAACGAGGGCCAGGCCATCAAAGTTACTTTTGAATCCGGCATTCTCTTTGCAACCAACTCAAGCACGCTGAACACTGCTTCCCGCACATCTCTCGACAAATTTGCCACATCTCTGTTGAATAACCCCGATACCGATGTAAGTATTTACGGACATACCGACAGCACCGGCAGTGACGCCATTAACAACCCATTGTCGCAACGTCGTGCCGAATCGGTGTATAACTATCTGTTGACAAAAGGTGTTTCCGGAAGCCGCATGACCTCCGACGGGTTTGGTTCCACGCAGCCGGTGGCCGACAATAGCACTGCTGCCGGAAGAGCACAAAACCGCCGTGTTGAGGTATTCATCCTGCCCAATGCAAAGATGATTCAGGATGCTAAGGAGCAGGCTCGATAAACGACAATCTTTTTATTACAGAATCGCGCTGCTTAGGGTAGCGCGATTTTTTTTAAATTTATCGGAAAATGGCAGAAAATTTGTATGTTTTGAAAGAGGGGGCAAAAGCTGAGAAATACAGTTCATTGATTCCGCAATTGAACGCGTTGACGGATGATGAACCCGATCAGATTGCCAACATGGCCAACCTGACAGCTGCCCTGAAAGACACTTTTGGCTTTTTTTGGGTCGGATTTTACAGAGTGGTGGATGACAAGCTGGTTCTGGGCCCTTTTCAGGGGCCTGTGGCCTGTACGCGCATCTCTTATGGCAAAGGTGTCTGCGGTACATCGTGGAAAGAGAAAAAGACCCTGATTGTTCCGGATGTAAATCAATTTCCTGGACATATAGCCTGCAGTTCCCTGTCAAAATCCGAGATTGTGGTTCCTGTGCTGAAGAATGGGATAGTAAAGGCAGTTCTGGATGTGGACAGCGACATGTTGAACAGTTTTGACGAAACCGATGCCCTTTATCTGGAAAAGATTGTTTCTTTGTTGAATTTTTAGTTTGATATTTTGAAATCAAAAAACAAAGTACTATCTTTGTAGCCGCAAATCGAGATGTATTGCGGAAGTAGCTCAGGATA
>DHSP01000079.1:39387-48467 GCA_002408485.1 Proteiniphilum sp. UBA5283
AGAGCACGACCTTGCCCCAAAAGAAAGTGAAATCGACCTTGGCAAGGTGACAGAAAAGAGATACACACAGAGGTGTGAAAAAGATACAATATCGCGGAAGTAGCTCAGTTGGTAGAGCACGACCTTGCCAAGGTCGGGGTCGCGGGTTCGAGTCCCGTCTTCCGCTCCAAGCGAATAAAACGTTCTTCTACGTGTATGTGGAGGAACGTTTTCTCATTTGGAGCCGTCTTGTTTTTCTTTTCGGATGTTTTGCCACGAAAACCTCCCTAGACTGCAATGTGAAACCGATATTTTTGTGTTATATTTGTATGCAAAAAGTTTAGATCGTGTATAATTAATGGACAAAATATATCTTTTGCTCATTCTTTTGTTATGTATTACGCCGGAGACATTTTCCTCCGGCATGCCGTCAACGGAAGTAAGAGCTGTCTGGCTGACCACAAACTATGGCTTGGACTGGCCACAAAACAGAATCAGCCAGGATGAGCAGAAAAGAGAGTTGATCGCCATACTGGATAATCTTAAAAAAAACAATTTCAATACCGTGATGTTCCAGGTGCGGGCACGCGGAGAGGTTTTTTACAACTCCCGTATAGAGCCAATGTCGTCAATGATGGTTACAGATAGCCCGGGTCGCACCAAATTCGATCCGCTGGCATTTGCCGTCGAAGAATGCCATAAACGCGGCTTGGAGTGCCATGCCTGGATCATAACTTATCCATTGGGAGGAGACAAGCATGTAAAAAGTCTGGGCGCATCATCCGTAACTAGAAAGAACCCTTCCATCACAAAAAAGTTTAAAGGTGAATGGTTTCTGGATCCCGGTAATCCAAGAACGGACGATTATCTGCTTTCGATAGTGGAGGAGGTCGTGGATAACTATGATGTGGATGGCATTCATTTTGATTATATCCGTTATCCGGATAACAGAGGCCAGTTTCCCGATGATGGGATGTACCGGCTTCACGGAAAAGGAAAAACACGGGCTGATTGGCGAAGAGACAACATCACGCGCTTTGTGAAAAAAGCATATGACAGGGTGAAAGAATTAAAGCCATGGGTACAGGTGAGCAGTTCCCCCCTGGGCAGATATCGAACTCTGGGAACTCAGGGCCATGGATGGACTGCCTTTGAAACAGTATACCAAGATGCCGCTAAATGGATGAAGACAGGAATACACGATGCTATTTATCCGATGATGTATTATAAGGATCAGTTATTCTATCCTTATGTGGATGACTGGTTGAATCACGGTAACGGGAGGATTGTGGTTCCCGGACTCGGGGCTTACCAGATGATTGAGTTGGGATGGTCTCGTCAGGACATCCTCAGCCAGCTGGAGTATACACGCATGAAAAATACAACCGGGCAGGCTTTTTTTCGAACCGAAAATGTGCTTTCGAACACCAAAGGTATTCTTCAAGCACTGAAAACATATTACAAATATCCGGCAAAACTCCCTTCGTTGACCTGGTTGTCTGATTCTGTACCGGAAAAACCTTACGATCTTCGAGCCGAAAAACTGCCGGATGGCATTTTTCAACTGAAGTGGGAGGCTAAAAACAAGGAAAATAGAGTAACTTACAACGTGTACAGAAGTTCAAGCGAAGAATTTAGCACCGATGATGCTGAAAATATACTGGCGGTGGGATTGCGTGAACCCCATGTGGAATTCCATATTCCTGATGATGACAAGGCTTACTATTACTATATTACCGTTTCGGACTCCTATCATAACGAAAGTGAGGCAAGCGTACCAGCCTTTTTCTATCATTCCGAAACATTGAAGTAATAATCACGATAACAATGTGTTATATTTGAATAGTTTTGGACAAAAAAATAGAACGTATCGTTAGGTTTAATCAATAAAATGGAATAATTTTGTAGCAATGGACGGTAGTCAGAAATTAAAAAAACAAGTGCGTGATGAGTTTATGGAGTATCTCACACTGCATAAACACCGGAAAACGCCCGAACGTTTTGCGATACTTGATCATATTTATACCACCAAAGGGCACTTTGATATGGATACGCTCTACAAGTCGATGATCGACGTGAATTTTCGTGTAAGCAGGGCTACCCTTTATAATACAATTGAACTGTTGTTGGATTGTGGCCTGGTTGTAAAGCATCAGTTTGGCGGGAACGTGTCAAAATATGAGAGAGCATATGTGAATGAAAACCACGATCATTTAATCTGTACTTCGTGTGGACAAGTTTGGGAGACAAAAAATAGCGACCTGCTCACACAGGCTCAATTGAAGAAAATTAAAAAATTTACGGTAAGTTATTATAGCATGTATATTTACGGTATATGCAGCAAATGTAGTCATGCCAAAAAGATGGAATTGAGAAAACTGGCACGCGGCAGAAGTGATAAAACCGATAATAAATAGTCGAAAATGAAAGTTGATGTAATTTTAGGCCTCCAGTGGGGCGATGAAGGAAAAGGAAAAGTGGTGGACGTGCTCACACCCAATTATGAGATCGTAGCACGTTTTCAAGGTGGACCCAATGCCGGGCACACCCTTGAATTTGAAGGCGAAAAATACATACTGAAATCGATTCCCTCGGGGATTTTCCAGGAAGGAAAAATAAATATTATCGGGAATGGAGTGGTGATTGACCCTGCGTTGTTCAAACAGGAAGTGGAAGCTCTGGAGGCCTCGGGACACAGGCTTACCGACAGACTCTATATCTCCAAAAAAGCACACCTGATCCTGCCTACCCACCGATTGCTGGATGCTGCTTCTGAAAAGGCCATGGGCGAGGCAAAAATCGGTACTACCGGAAGAGGCATAGGCCCCACTTATACAGACAAGATTAGCCGCCATGGACTGAGGGTAGGGGACTTGTTTCATAATTTCGACGAGAAATATCGGAATGCAGTGCAGCGCCACAAGGAAAAACTGGATCCTTCGGATTGGGAAGGTGTTCTGCCCAAACTGGAAAAGGAATGGTTTGAGGGGGTGGAGAAAATGAAAGAGTTTCAGATTATCGAGAGCGAGCATTTTATCAATAAACATCTGGCCAACGGAGGCAATGTCCTCGCTGAAGGAGCACAAGGTGCTATGCTCGATATCGACTTCGGATCCTATCCCTTTGTCACCTCTTCCAATACCATCTGTGCGGGTGCTTGCACAGGTCTGGGTGTTGCACCGAAAATGATCGGTGAGGTATATGGCATCTTTAAGGCCTATTGCACACGCGTGGGAAGTGGACCGTTTCCTACCGAACTATTCGATGATGATGGGCAATTATTGCGGGATCAGGGGAGAGAATATGGTTCCGTAACCGGTCGCCCGCGCCGTTGTGGTTGGATCGACCTGGTGGCGTTGCGCTATACCGTGATGCTGAACGGGGTGACTAAGTTGGTGATGATGAAGAGCGATGTGCTGGATAGCTTTGATACTATCAAAGCCTGTGTATCGTACAAGATCGACGGAAAGGAAACGGATGATTTGCCATTCGATATTTCGGAAGGTATTGAGCCGGTGTATGTGGAACTTCCGGGCTGGAAGACCGATATGACTGAGATGCAGTCGGAAGATGAATTTCCTGAGGAATTTAACAACTACCTCACTTTTCTTGAGGAGGAGCTGGGTGTACCTATCGCCATTGTATCACTCGGACCGGACAGGGCACAGACAATTATCCGCTAGATCGGCGTTGACATAATTAACACCGCACAAAACATCCATTTTGGATACTTTGTGTGGTGTTGTGTTTTAATTAATGTGGAAAATATTAAAAATTCAAATACTTCATGAGGTCTCTCCATCGGGATGTCGGTTTTTTAACCTTAGGGTTGACGCTTGTGTAGGTATTGAGTGGGGTGTTGCTTGTTTACCGGAACACCGATTTTTTAAAAAAGGAACAAACCTCAGTGTCCCATTTGAAACAAAATTTGCCGGAAAGATTATCCACCGTTATTAAAAAACTTGTCAATCTGCATACGGTAACCGGAAACAATCGTTTGTCATTGTTTAACACCATCTACGGTATTTTACTCCTGTTTCTTGCGGTATCTTCCTTTTTTATGTTTAAATTTAGCACCAGGAAGAGCAAACGAGGATTTGCACTGACTGGCTTGGGGATTATGCTTACGATCGTTTTTTTTGCTTTGATATGAAGTGGTTAAGGAAAGACTGCGCTATGCTGTCTCTATGACAATAGGTCGTTTATTGGTATGATTTTTGCTAATTATGCTTAGAAAGAGTGTTCATGCTCATGAGAAAGTGAACTTTTGAAAGTGCGAAAATGTTAAATAGAAATACAATATAGATTTATGGCTTTAATTTGGATTATATTTATCGGAATTGCCCTGACCGGTTGGGTAGTGCAGGCAACCCTGCAGAGCCGGTTTAAAAAATATGCAAAAGTACCCCTGCGTAACGGAATGACAGGTAGGGAGGTCGCGGAAAAAATGTTACACGACAACGGGATTTATGATGTGCAGGTGATCTCTGTGCGAGGGCGACTGACCGACCATTACAACCCGCTCAACAAAACGATCAATCTCAGCGAGCCGGTATATGGAAGCTACAGCGTGGCTGCTGCAGCAGTAGCCGCACACGAGACAGGGCATGCGCTGCAGCATGCCAAAGGATATGCCCCGTTAAAACTACGTTCTGCCCTTGTGCCTGTCATCTCTTCGACTTCAAAATGGGTGATGTGGGTACTCCTGTTGGGAATTATTCTGATTGAGACATTCCCCATGCTGCTGTGGTTCGGTATCGCGATGTTTGCTTTGTCTACTCTTTTTAGCTTTATCACCCTTCCAGTAGAGAAAAATGCGACCAACCGGGCACTACGCTGGCTTAGTACTGCCGGGATTACAGATGTGAGCAACCACAACCAGGCAGAGGATGCCCTGCGTTGGGCCGGATACACCTATGTGGTGGCAGCCCTCAGTTCGCTCGCCACGCTTCTTTACTATATTATGATCGCCATGAGTGGCAACAGACGATAAAATAACCTGTTAATAGGATGAAGACAATCCTGCTTACCGGAGGGTCGGGGATGATCGGACGAAGGCTCACGGTCATGCTCAGAGAGAAAGGATACAGTGTGATCTGGTTGAGCAGGGAGCGGCATGTGAATGCCGAAATACCCCGATACAGATGGAATTACCATAAAAATGAAATAGACAGGGAAGCACTTGAACAGGCGGACGTGATTGTTCACCTGGCTGGGTCGAACCTGGGAGAGGAGCCATGGACGCGACGCAAGAAGCAAGAGATCGTGGAAAGCCGGGTCCAGACTGCCAAATTCTTACTGGAGACTTGCCAGTCGATGACCAAAAAGCCGGATGCCTTCATTTCGGCTTCTGCGGTGGGTTATTATGGAATGCAGACGAGCAGTAAGATATTCACCGAGGAAGATAATCCTGCAAAAAATGACTTTCTGAGCCGAACCTGTAAAAAGTGGGAGTCCGCAGCATTTGCTTTCCGGGAAGAACTTGGAGTTCGCACCGTAGCATTGCGTACAGCTTTCGTTATTTCAAAGGATAACGAAGCTTTCGGAAAATTGAAGCTGCCCACCGGATTCGGCTTAGGGTCACCGTTGGGTACAGGCAGGCAATATCTGCCCTGGATTCATTTGGATGACCTTTGCAGGATATATCTGAAGGCGATAGAAGATAATACAATGCAGGGAGTTTTTAATGCTGTTTCCCCTGAGTCGGTTACCAATGCCGGATTTATGAAAACACTTGCAGCGGAGATGAAACGTCCTTTTTTCTTTCCCAAAATACCGGCTTTTCTGCTGCAGCTTTTATTGGGTGAAGCGGCCGGAATGATTCTGGAAGGAAGCCCGGTCTCTTCGGAAAAAATACTCCATGCCGGTTATCAGTTTTTATACCCTACTGTCGCGATTGCCATTCGTGATTCACTTTGAAGTATCTCTTCATTTCCAAAAAAAACATAGAAAGAATTGTTTTTATACATATTCGTTTTATATTTGTCCTGTAGATTCATTCTAAATAATGTGATTATGGACAAACTGGTATACCCCTGTATCTGGTGCAACAACAATGCGCGTGAAGTGGCTGATTATTACCTGTCTGTTTTTCCGGGAACCGAAATCGTGGATCAAAATCAGTGGGTGTCTGTATTGAAAATGGAAGGGCAACGGATCATGCTGTTAAATGGTGGTGAAATCTTTCGTCCCAATCCATCTTTTTCGTTGATGTATCTGACAACGGACGAAAAAGAAGTAGAAACTGTGCACAGACAATTGAGTGACGGTGGCAGAGAACTGATGCAGCTGGATTCCTATCCTTTCAGCCGGAAATATGCATGGGTGGAAGATCGTTTCGGTGTGTCTTGGCAGCTCTATACCGGCGAAGAGAAAGATATTATCCAGAAGCTGGTGCCTACGCTGATGTTTGTGGGTGAAAACAACGGTAAAGCAGAAAAGGCAATCGATTTCTATACTTCGGTCTTTCCCGCTTCCGAAAAAAGAGGCATTCTCCGATACACAGGCAACGAAGGTGAGATAGCCGGGCATGTGCAGCATGCTGAGTTCAAAGTAAACAATTATCTGTTGATGATCATGGATAGTTCGTATCCTCATGTTTTTGATTTTACCGGAGGGATGTCGCTTGTGGTGGAATGCCACACGCAGGAAGAGATCGACGACTACTGGGATAAGCTGACTGCCGATGGTGGTGTGGAGAGTAGGTGCGGCTGGCTGCGGGACAAATTTGGGGTGAGCTGGCAGATAACACCTGCCGTGATGAAGGAACTTTTACGGAAATCGACCAAAGTGATGGAGACGATGATGACCATGCAGAAACTAGATATCCGGAAGCTGCAGGAAGCAGCTGAATAGCCGAAGGGAAGTAACGGTGGTATTTTCAATATCATCTTGTTTTTTCAATTCTTTGCAATTTATTTAACATTTACAATTATGGCAAAATTAAATCCGTATCTCAATTTTGATGGTACCTGTGAAGAGGCGTTCAATTTTTATAAGTCCGTTTTTGGGGGTGAGTTTACCTATTTGTCCAGAATGGGGGAATTCAACGTGGAAGGGATGGATATCTCCGACGAGGATCGCAGCCGGGTGATGCATGTAAGTCTTCCAGTTGGGGAGAATATTCTGATGGGATCAGATGTGCCGGGCCACATGAAATCACAGTTCAAGCCGGGTAACAACAACTACATCAGTCTTACACCCGACAGCCGTGAAGAGGCTGATCGCCTCTTCAACGAACTTTCGGTTGGCGGTGAGGTGGAGATGCCGATGGAAGAGATGTTTTGGGGAGACTACTTCGGAAACTTCAGAGACAAATATGGCATCTGGTGGATGATCAATTATCCTTTGAGATAATCCTGAACCTTCGTTTCGGCCTGAATGGGAGTAGGCGTCTTATATGTGGAATAAGATTCCTACTTTACGTCAAATTCAATCCACTGCGACCGGTCCGGTGGTGCCGGAGCAATGACTTTCCGGGGCGGATTTTTTTGCAATTCATCCAGAAGGACTTCCACCGCTTTTTCAATGGCCGGATCGTTGCCTTTGGCCAGCTCTTCGGGACGATCCACCACCTCGATATCGGGATAGACGCCGACACCTTCGATGATCCACTGACCATCTTCATTGTAGATGCCGAATCGAGGCACGGAGATATAACCTCCGTCTGCCAGGCGTGCGTTGCCGGAGATACCTACCAGCCCTCCCCAGGTGCGGGTGCCGATAAGCTTCCCTTCGCCCGTTTTTCGGAAGAAATAGGGGAACGCGTCGCCACCAGAGGAGGAGTAACCGTTAATGAGCATTGCCTTGGGGCCATCATGGGCAATGCCGGGCGACTTCATCGGTTGCGGCAGACCGTTGCGATACCAGTAAACAAGGGTGCGCCGATTGAGGAGGTCGATCATCCGGTCCGGGATAAAACCGCCACCATTATAGCGGTCGTCAATAATCAGCGCCTCCTTGTCGTTATAAGCAAGCATTCCCTTGAAAAGTTCCCGGTTTCCTTCGATAGCAGTGTTGGGTACGTGTATATATCCTATTGTACCCCCAGAGAGCCGGTCTACCATTTCGCGGCGGCTTCTCACCCAGTCGAGGTACCGTAGCTCAGTCTCGCTGGTGACGGTTTTCACCTTGTAGTCTGTAGCTCCGGAAGAGGAAGGGCTACTGTTGACCGTCAGTTCCACATGGCGGCTGCCCAGATTTTCCAATAACTCGTATGGATTTTGTGCTGTTGTGAGTTCCCGTCCATTTACACGAAGAAGATAGTCTCCCTCTTTGATATTTATCCCGCTTTCGGTGAGGGGGGAACGGCGGGATTCGTTCCAGTTCTCACCAGCATAAATCTTTCGGATACGGTAGCGTTGAGCAGTAAGGTCGGCCTCCAGTTCAGCCCCCAGCAGTCCGCCGTCAATTCTCTCTACCCTGTTGATATCCCCCCAGTCCACGTAAGCATGTCCAGTGTTGGTTTCGCTCACAACCTCGTTTAGGATATAATCAAGGTCGAAACGACTGGGTACATGGGGTAGCAGTGCTCCGTAATTTTTGCGTATCCCTTCCCAGTCGACGCCGTGCAGATTGTTTACGTAAAAATAGTCGCGGAATATGCGGAATGCATCGGCATAGATCTGATTCCATTCCGCACGGGGCTCGATCTTCATGGTCAAATTACTCAGGTTGATCTTTCCACTTCCGTTCTTCTGTCCTGGCTCAGTCCTCGCTACGGCATAGTCTTTTTCTGTACGGTAGACCAACGATTTGCCATTGGCAGAAAGGGCGCCGAAGCTTGCGCCGTCGAGTATCTCTTCCGACTTTCCCTCCTTGATATGATAACGCATGATCTTGTTGCCAGCAGAGTAGAGGAGTCCCTCATCTGTTGATCCGATGATGCGGTAGCTCCCTGCCGGCAGGGGCAACGCCTCTATGCGGTTGCCGATCCTGTCAAAATCAATCTCTACCCGTATTTCTTCGGCTGACAATGACTTTTTATCTTCTTCTTTACCGTTCTTCTTCTCTTGCTTCATATTATCCTCCATGTTGTCTTTTTCACTGACGTAGGGTTCGGAATCTTCCCGGTAGGGTGAGAGGGTGGTTCCGTCATTGCA
>DHSP01000079.1:48664-54024 GCA_002408485.1 Proteiniphilum sp. UBA5283
CTGCTGAAGGTGAGGTTGAAGTCCCGGTTGGAAAGAAAGAAAAGATACTTGCCGTCGCGACTGAACACCGGGTTGTCGTCGGAAAAAGAGGCATCGGTGACCTGTTTCCTTTCGGCTGTCGATAACCTGTAGAGCCAGAGAGCCGACTGGTAGTTGGGTGATGTTTTGCTGTAGGCAACCCAATCGCCGTCGGGTGAGAAGGCATAGTCCCTGATCTCATCGCCGGAAGCTTCGTCGATGACGGTCTGTCTGCCCGTGGAAACATTCACCAGCCAGAGCTTCATGGTGCGGTCGCTGTAGACCAGATGGGTATTGCGGGGAGACCACTCGGGAGCGTACTTCCAGGCTGAGGAGCCGCTGGTGACCTGTCGCGGCTGGGCGCCTTCCTTGTTTTCGAGCAGGTAAAGCTCGTACTCGCCCGTGACGTCGGAGTAGAAAGCAATCTGCTTGCCGTCGGGAGACCATGCGGGAGAGAGTTCCCGCACTCCCTGGGTGTTGGTCAGGTTTCTGATTTCGCCTTTTTCTGCAGGAACAGAAAAGATGTCACCACGGGCTTCAAACAGAACCCTTTTCCCGCTTGGGGAGAGAGCATAACTGCCAATAAAATCCGTCACATTTTTGAAATAGGGATGGAGGTTGGGATTATCGTAATGGATTGAGACGGCTACTCTTTCGGATTTTCCGGAAGTGAGGTCCAACACATAGAGATAACCGCCATTTTCGTATACCAGCCTGCCGTTATCACCGGAGGGCCACATCACGTCGAAGGCTGTGTGATGCGTTACCTGCACATTTTCGCCCGTTGTGGTGTTGTAGCGCCAGATGTTGAGGCGTGTATCGCGGTCGGAAGCATAGAAAATTTGGTCGCCATACCATACCGGCCATTGATCGGATCCTGTCCATTGGGTGATTTGCCGGGAGCTGTTGTTACGCAGATCGTAGCTCCACAGCTCGGTGGCGCGGCCTCCTTTATATCTTTTCCAGGTACGGAACTCGCGATCCACGGGCGTGAAGCAGAGCTGTGACCCGTCGGGAGAGTAGGTGGCGAAACCGCCGTTGACAATAGGCAGTGGTTCCTCAAAACCGCCTTCGATGCTTACGGTGAAATAACGTCCGTTGCGATCGCCAAAAGCGGTGCGGTTGCTACGGAAGAGAATGCGGCGGCTGTCGGGCGTCCAGTCGAGAACCACGTTGTCAAATCCGCCACGGGGTGGCATTTCGCCGACAGAGTTATAGAAAGTGAGTTGTCGAGCGGTACCTCCTTCGGAAGGCATTACCCATATCTGCCGGCTTCCGGAGTATTCGGCAGAGAAGGCAATCCATTTGCCGTCGGGTGATATTTTAGGAAACAGTTCAATGCCGGGGTGGGAGGTGACTCTTTTGGCGCTGCCACCACCGGCATCTACCGTCCATATGTCGCCTGCATAGACAAACGCGATGAGGTTTCCGTTAATGTCGGGATAACGCAGCATGCGGGCGTCGTCCAGAGCCGAAGCCTGCATCACGAAAAGGCTTGCCAGGATTAGTGTGGTTGTTTTTCGCATTTTTTGGTTTTTTGTTATCTGGCCAAATGTACAAATTTTTTCCATGGCTTCGTATTATCATCATGACTGAATAACAATTGAAAAGCTGTTCAGGAACAGCTTTTCAATATCTCTCTTGTCACATCTCCGGTCACATTCCGATTCTCACCATAGGCCACATTCCGTTCATTAAAGCGTCGGGCGATGGTTTCGATGGTTTTGTTTCCGATACCTTCTTCCGACAGGCGGGTAGTTAGTCCGAGTGAACGATAAAATTCTTCCGTCATTGCGATGGCTTTATCTACTCTTTCCTCTTCGGACCCATCCATAATGCCGAATACCCGTTCGCCGTACTGCAACAATTTTGCATGTTTCTGTTTTTTTAATACACGAAGCAGGCCTGGCATGACAATGGCCAGCGAGTGCCCGTGTGTGATGCCGTGCAGTGCCGTCAGTTCGTGTCCGATCTGATGGGTAGCCCAGTCCTGGGTAATTCCCATGCGGATGAAGTCGTTCAGGGCCAGTGTGGCGGCCAGCATGTAGTCGGCCATCAGGTCGTAGTCTCTGGAGTTCGTTTTGATCTTTGGTGCGATCTCCATGACAGACAACAGGACACCTTCAGCCCAGCGGTCCATGATGCGCGATTGTCCTGGTGTGGTAAGGTACTGTTCCAGCACATGCGTATATGCATCGGCCAATCCGCAGGCAATCTGATGGTCTGATAGGGAGTAGGTTACTTCCGGGTCGAGAATGGAGAATTGAGGATAATCACCACCGAAGCCGTATTTTTCCTGTGTTTCCGCTTTTGTAATGACCGCAGCACCGTTCATCTCCGATCCGGTAGCAGGGACGGTCATCACCGATGCAAAGGGGATTTGTTCTTCCGCAGCGCCACTCAATACAATATCCCATGCATCTTCATCAGCGACAATACCTGCCGCGATAAGCTTGGTGCCGTCGAGTACCGAGCCGCCGCCCACCGCCAACAGGTAGTTTATGTGATGCTCCTTTCCTCTTTGAATGGCTTTGCGAAGAGTCTCTACGTGCGGGTTGGGCTCAATGCCCCAGAATTCGATGTAGTTGCGTCCCTTGAGGGCCGATTTTACCTGATCGTAGACGCCATTTTTGGTGACACTTCCTCCTCCGTAGGTGATCATCAGGTTCACGTTGTCGGGTAACAATTCCGATAGCCTTGCTATCTCTCCTTTTCCGAATACCAGTTTGGTCGGATTTTGAAAAATAAAATTCTTCATGACTATATATTTTTTTTACAAGTTAGTTTAATTTCGGATAAATGAAGCATAATCGGGTTGAATCATTCTGTTAAAACGATTTTCATGGCTGGGTTGTTCAATTAAAAATAGGAAAAACCAGCTTTTTGGGGGACACTCGCTTAACAGTACGTGTTAAAATAGAGTTAGTGACACTGCCTCTACCACGTAATACTCATCGGGAAGAGACGACCCGAAGAGAGGCATTCTTGCTGAAGGCTTCCCGGAAACAGGTGAAGAGAGATGAGCATGGAAGTGTGAGAGTGGGCGTGAACATACATCTCTTTTATTTGTTCAACAAAGAAATTAAGGTGTAACGCTGGTACAGGAATGACTTGTCTCCGTGAATCAGGATATTACATCGGATGACATAACAACTTAGTCATAAACAATGGAAGCTCCCACGCGGAAAATCCGGGTTTTCAAACTGGATGAATTCAACTATCCGAAATTTCGTTCCAAAATCCTGGAACTTTACCTGCATGCTTTTACCACGGGCGAGTATGCGCAGTTTATTGATCCGCAAAAAGCGGAGGGTATGCTGGATGAGATGGCTCGAAAAGGCACGGGTGTCATGGCGTTCATCAACGGCAGTCTCTCAGGAGTGGCGCTGGCTTTTTCCTTGCGACATGACCAAGAGTTTCCTTCTGTTAAGGTACCTGAGGTCTCATTGGATAAAACCCTTTATATTGCCGAAGTGATAGTGCATGCTGACCATCGTGGCAGGGGAGTTGCCACTACGATGATCAGCGAGCTGCTCAGTCAGGCTGCGAAAAGTTATACCGACACAGTGATTCGCGTATGGGAAATGAACGTGCCTGCTCTGTCCCTCTACAAAAAAATGGGTTTTCGTCCCGTTGCCAGCATCCTGCAAACAAAACTGAATGCTCGCGGCGAAGTATTTGAAATGAGAAAAATCTATTTACACAAACCTTTAGTGATCTAGCCAGGTCATCGCTGAATTTTACGAAATCTATTTTATTCCATAATTGGATTCAAAGATGAATCATTAATTTATTTTTTATCACATAAGATATCACAACATGAATAATTTAATTGCAAAAACTATAGACTTGCGTTTGGGCAACCCAAGCGAAAAAAGGCAGGAAATACGTAATTATTTCCTGAAAACCTGGGCGATTGATGAATTGCTCTATACTCAGCTGAAATCGGATGAGGTATTTTATCGTAGGGGTGATCCATTGCGGCACATCATTCTTTTTTACCTGGGGCATACCGCTGTTTTTTTTATCAATAAGCTTTATCTGGCAAAAATTATCGATCGGAGGATCAATCCGAAATTTGAGTCAACTTTTGCTATTGGCGTGGATGAGATGAGCTGGGACGATCTGGACAATAATCACTACGACTGGCCATCAGTAGCGGAGGTGCGTGCCTATCGTGATGAAGCAAAGAAGGCCATTCTCGACGTCATTGACCAAACTACGCTGGAATTGCCCATTGGCTGGGATAACCCTTTCTGGATAATCATGATGGGGATTGAACACGAACGGATTCACCTGGAGACTTCCTCGGTGCTGATCCGTCAGTTGCCGCTTGAGCTTCTGACGCCGGGATTGTTCGGCATACGCTGTCCCGAAACCGGAGATGCACCCGAAAATGAGCTTATCCCGGTCGAGGGAGGCATCGTGAAGCTGGGCAAGCCCTCCGACCATCCGCTTTATGGTTGGGATAATGAATATGGCAATTACGAAGAGGAGGTCGCCAACTTTGCTGCGGCCAAATTTCTTACCTCCAACGCGGAATATCTTGTTTTTGTGGAAGATAATGGTTACGAGACACAGCAATACTGGACGGAAGAGGGATGGAACTGGCGGAATTTTAAACAGGCAACCATGCCGCTCTTCTGGCGAAAGGATGAGAGAGGGTATCGTCTGCGGCTGGTAGCTGAAGAGATTGAGATGCCATGGAACTGGCCGGTGGAGGTAAATTACCTGGAGGCAAAGGCGTTCTGTAACTGGAAAACCGCACGGACCGGCATTAGCTTCCGGTTACCCACCGAGGCGGAATGGTACCAGATGCACCGGGTGGCTTGTCTGACGGATGTGACCGAATGGAAGCAAGCGCCTGGTAACATCAACCTGGAGCATTTTGCTTCGCCCTGCCCGGTCGACAGGTTCGCTCAGGGGCCCTTCTTCGATGTGATCGGCAACGTGTGGCAATGGACCGAAACGCCCATCACCGGCTTTCCCGGCTTTAAGGTGCACCCGATGTACGACGACTTCTCCACGCCCACTTTCGACGGGAAACACAATCTGATAAAGGGCGGCTCCTGGATCTCTACGGGTAACGAGGCCACCATTCATTCCAGATATGCTTTTCGCAGACACTTTTATCAACATGCCGGGTTCCGCTATATTCAATCCGATGAATCCCCAAAGATACAATATGCCGAATACGAGACGGACGAAGAGGTGACCCGCTCCTGCGAAGAGAACTGGGGCGATTCCTTTGCGCCTGAACGAAGCCTGCCGCTGCAACTGGCCGACATGGCCCGAGATCTGCTGGTGGGGGAGGGCCATAAGCGGATATTGGACCTGAATGC
>DHSP01000079.1:54282-63559 GCA_002408485.1 Proteiniphilum sp. UBA5283
TATACCATGAAAGATGAAGGAGATCTGGTGTTCTACCGTGACGTGGTACTCGATGATTTTGAACTGACGGCGGTGAGGAACAGGATAATATTTATGCAGGCTGATGCCATGAACCTGAAACCAAATTATACAGGGTACGATCTAATCATAGCTTCAGCCCTCCTGGAGGAGCTGAGCGACCCCGGGTTCTTTCTGTCACAAATTCATACAAGGCTGAACGACAGCGGTTTCCTCTTGCTGGCCTCTTCTTATGCGTGGGATCTCCATAAAACAAAACGCGATAAATGGCCAGGTGGTTTCAAACAGGATGGCGAGCCGGTAACATCGCTTGAAGGCATTGAAAAAATACTGGAACCCAACTTTACCCTGCATGCAGAACCGTTGGATATTAGGAGGACCATCAAAAAGTCATCCCGCCTCACCACACAGGAGATGATGCAGGTGACCATTTGGAGAAAAATATGACGGAGATTTCGGTACTTGTTTTCACCGGATTGCCGTCGATGTGCGTGATCCCAGGCCTGGATCACGCTGTCCGTTCTTTAGCACATTGCATACATCTCTATTCATTTTGAACAACTCGGACATCATTTTGTTTTAACCCTTTTTATTTGCCCTTTAAGGCATTGTTAATTACTTTTGCACACGAAAATGAATATGAATAAGATGAAGCAATCTGATTGTTCTACATCACCTGCTTTTCTCCCCGACAGCATAATTTTTGATATGGACGGTACACTTTGGGATAATGTTGATACCTATGCCATATCGTGGACCCGGGGACTGGAAAAGCTTGGATACAGCAATAAGATTTCCAGGGATGATATACTGGGTTTGATGGGAAAAGAGGCCAGGCTGATGTTGAATACACTGGTGCCCGGATGGACTGCGGCAGATCAGGCGAGGCTGTTTGAGGCGGTCATTGAATCGTATCAGGAGATGCTGCCGGTGATGAAGCCGATTATTTATGATGGAGTATTGGAGGGGCTGGAGCGCCTTTCCCGCAGATATCCGCTTTTTCTGCTCAGTAATTGCGAGAAGGGAGGGTTGGTAAATTTTATGAACCATACCAAAACGAGTCATTTGTTTATGGACTATATGGAGCATGGGATGAACCTGCAACCGAAACATCATAACCTGAAACTATTGATTGAAAAGAATAAGCTGAAAGCACCCGTATACGTTGGTGATACCGATTCTGACAGCAACCAGTCGGCCATGGCGAACGTGCCGTTCGTCTTTGTAACCTATGGATTTGGAACGACAAAAAACTACACCAAACAATTCGATTCCTTCACGCAGCTGGTCAATTATTACCTCAATAACTGATATATGCAGTCGGCATTCATCTTAATTATTATCGCGGTTTACTTTGCTGTTCTGATGGTGATCTCCTACTTCACCAGCCGGAAAGGATCGGGTAACGATACTTTCTTCCGTGCGAATAAGTCGTCCAGGTGGTACGTGGTGGCCGTGGCCATGATTGGCACCTCGATTTCGGGTGTAACGTTTGTTTCTGTCCCGGGGATGGTGAGAAACCTCGACATGACTTATATGCAAATGGTTTTTGGCTTTTTCTTCGGATATCTGGTGATTGCGTACGTGCTGCTACCGCTTTACTACCGGCTGAACCTGACCACTATTTACGGATACCTGGATGTACGATATGGTCGAAAGTCCTATAAGACAGGTGCCTGGTTCTTCCTGCTCTCCAAAATCGTGGGAGCCGCTGCACGGCTATACCTGGTAGCATTTATTTTGCAAACGCTGGTGTTCGATGCCTGGGGCGTACCTTTCGTGGTGACCGTGATCGGGATCATCCTGGTGATCTGGCTCTATAGCTATAAGAGCGGAATCAAGACCATCATCTGGACAGACTGGCTGCAAACTATCCTTTTTATTGCCGCACTCATTCTTATTGTATGGCAGGTAGGTTTACAGATGAACCTCAATTTTGGGGAGATGGTGAGGGCCATCAGCGAGAGCCCTCATTCGCGTATCTTTGTGTTTGACGATTGGACATCTACGCAGTATTTCTTCAAACAGTTCTTCAGCGGAATGTTCATCACCATTGTAATGACAGGACTGGATCAGGATCAGATGCAAAAGAACCTGACTATCCGAACCCTGAAGGATGCACAGAAAAATGTTGTCTCTTACGGACTGGCCTTTGCGCCCATTAACTTTCTTTTCCTCTGCCTGGGTGTGCTTTTACTCATCTTTGCCGAACAAAATGGAATTATATTACCCGGCATATCCGATAACATCCTACCGGTGATTGCCAGTGAACATCTGGGGTCGGTGGTGCTGGGTACCTTTATCGTGGGTATTGTGGCTGCAGCCTTTTCGAGTGCCGACTCGGCACTGACGGCACTCACGACTTCTTTTTGTGTGGATATCCTGAATATGAAATCCACCTCCCAAACAAAAGAACAGGAAAAAAAAGACATCCATACACGCCGCATCGTTCACCTGCTTATCAGTAGCGTGTTTGTGCTAATCATTCTTCTTATTGAGGCGATAGGTTCAGACAGCATTATCAGTGCCATCTACAAGCTGGCATCGTATACCTATGGCCCGCTGTTGGGACTTTATTTCTTTGGGCTTTATACCAGGGTCAAGCCGGTGGACAACTATGTGCCCTGGGTAGCCGTAGCTGCACCGTTATTGTGTTTTGTAACTGAGGTGGCAATGAAACAATGGTTTGGCTATCAGGTGGGATATGAGTTACTCCTGCTGAACGGATTAATCACCGGTATGGGGCTCCTCGCCATATCGAAAGGGACGAGGCTTCGTGTGTGATTCCCATTCGCGAGTAGCTACCCAATAATGAAATCGCAATTTTCCACATCACAATTACCAAAAATATGATTATCAAATCAGCCGAATTTATCATCAGCAATGCCGATTACCGAAAATGTCCGCAGGATGGCAAGCTGGAATATGCCTTTATTGGCCGCTCCAACGTGGGGAAATCATCACTCATCAACATGCTCACCCAACGCAAAGGGTTGGCCATGACTTCCTCCACCCCGGGGAAGACTATGTTGATTAATCATTTTCTGATTAACGAAGAGTGGTATCTGGTAGATTTACCGGGTTATGGGTATGCGCGACGGGGAAAAGAGGGGAGAGAGAAGATCCGCAAAATAATTGAAGACTACATCCTGGGGCGGAAAGCGATGACCAACCTGTTTGTGCTGATTGACTCACGCCACGAACCACAGCCGATCGACCTTGAGTTTATGGAATGGCTGGGTGAGAACGAGGTACCCTTTGCGATCATTTTTACCAAAGCAGATAAGCTTGGCTCAGGCCGCTTTCGTATGAACGTGGATGCCTATAAGGAAAAACTGTTGGAAACGTGGGAGGAGCTGCCGCCTATTTTTGAATCCTCCTCTGAAAAAGGGGTGGGCAGGGAAGAAATTCTTGATTATATTGGTAAGATAAATAGAGATATTCACTAACCACCCGCCCGGCCGAAAGAGCCTCCCACAATATCGAGCAGTTCGTTTGTGATGGATTGTTGGCGTAGTTTATTATACTCCAGGGTAAGCTCGTCGATCAGATTATCGGCATTGTCGGTGGCAATCTGCATGGCTGTCATGCGGGCGGCATGTTCTGACGTGATCGAGTCTACGTGGGCCGTAAAAAGTTTTAATTTGAGCACCTTTGGAATCAGCTGTAGCATGATCGTTTCTGTGTCGGGCTCCACAATGTAATCGAGCATCGTCTCACCGGTTTCCCGTGGTTTCGGCTCAAAAGGAAGAAACGGTTCGTGCACCACAACCTGAGATCCCTTACTTATAAAATGGTGATAAATAAGCTCCACCCGGTCGATGGTGCCTTTCCTGTACAATCCCATCAGCTCTGCTGCGATCTTTTGAGCATCCTGATAGCGGGGCTTCTCGCTGATGTCGCTGTAGTTTCCCTGCACCGTTAGTCCCAGTTTACGGGTAGCCTTGGCTACCTTCTCTCCGACGGGATAAACCACGATCTTCTCTTTTCCTAGCGAAAGCCACTTGCCGGCAACTTCTTCCAATTTGCCGGATATGTTTTCGTTAAACCTCCCTGCAAGGCTTGAATTGGATGAAAAAGCCACTATGGCTACACGCTGCACGGGGCGCTGTTGGGTGAAGGGCGAAGGGTTATCCTGTTCGTCGTGTAGAAAATGTTCCAGCAGCTGACTTAACTTACCGGCATACGGATAGAGGTTTTGAATGATGTTCTGCGTCTTTCTTAACTTGGCCGACGAAACCATCATCATGGCCGATGTAATCTTTTGTGTGGATTTCACCGACTGGATCCTGCTTTTTATCTCCTTTAATTCTGCCATTTCACTATACCTTCATCGCTTTAATGGTGTCTGTTGCCACAGTTTCAATGATTCTGCCAATCTCGTCGTTTATTTCGCCCTCCCTCAGCCGGTCCAGAACATCGTGGCGGTGACTCAATTCCAACCGGGAAAGAAACTCTTTCTCGAACTGAGGTACCTGATCAACAGCAATATCTTTCATTAACCCGCGTGTGCCGCAGTAAAGAATGGCAATCTGCTGTTCAACACTTATGGGGCTGTGTACCGGCTGCACGAGCAACAGTTCGTTCTTTCGTCCTTTGTCGATGGTCATGGCCGTAACCGGATCCATATCACCTCCAAACTTGGCGAAAGCTGCCAGCTCCTGGTACTGTGCCTGATCAATCTTTAACGTACCGGCTACTTTCTTCATCGCCTTTATCTGTGCGTTTCCACCCACACGCGAGACAGAAATACCCACGTTAATGGCCGGACGGATCCCTTTATTATAAAGGTCGGTTTCCAGAAAGATCTGTCCGTCGGTAATAGAAATCACATTGGTGGGGATATAGGCCGATACGTCCCCTGCCTGGGTTTCTATAATGGGAAGGGCGGTAAGCGAGCCTCCTCCCTTCGCCTTCGCCTTTAAACTTTCGGGTAGGTCGTTCATGCTGATGGCCACTTCTTCCTGCGAAATGATGTTGGCAGCGCGCTCCAGCAGTCTTGAATGAAGGTAAAAGATATCGCCCGGATAAGCTTCACGGCCCGAAGGGCGACGCAGGATGAGCGATACTTCCCGGTATGCCACAGCCTGCTTTGAGAGGTCGTCGTACACCACCAGGGCATGTCGACCCGTATCGCGGAAGTATTCGCCGGCAGCAGCACCGGCAAAAGGCGCTATATAGCGCATGGCAGCTGAGTCGGAACCGCTTGCAGCAATCACAATCGTATAGTCCATGGCTCCCTTTTCGGCGAGAGTTTTTACGATGGATGCCACGGAGGAACCTTTCTGCCCTATTGCCACATAAATGCAATAAACCGGATCACCTTCCTCAAAGTTTTTTCGCTGGTTGAGTATGGTATCAATGGCAATACTGGTTTTACCGGTCTGGCGGTCGCCAATAATCAGCTCTCGCTGGCCGCGGCCGATGGGAATCATGGCATCCACTGCTTTTAAGCCGGTCTGCAAGGGCGTGTTGACCGGTTGACGAAAAACAACACCCGGTGCCTTTCGTTCCAGCGGCATCTCTACCACTTCTCCTTGTATAGGTCCCTTGCCGTCAATCGGGTTGCCAATCGGGGAGATCACCCGCCCGAGCAGCCCTTCACCCACAAAAATGGAGGCCACCCTTCCGGTACGTTTTACGGTGTATCCCTCTTTGACATCACTCGATGTGCCCAAAAGAATAGCTCCTACGTTATCATCTTCCAGGTTCATCACGATGGCCTGCATGCCATTATCGAACTCCAGCAATTCGTTTGCTTCCGCGTTGCGAAGTCCAAAAATACGTGCCACGCCATCACTCACGCTAATGACAACTCCGGTTTCGTCGTACTTCACGTCGGTGTCGATCCCTTCCAGCTGCCTGCGAAGAATCTCCGATACCTCGCTTATTTTTATTACATTATCTGCCATTATTCCTGTCTCTTAGACTGTTCTCTTCTACTCCTCTCAATTTACTCCTGATGCGGGTGAGTTCACCCGAAATGCTTGCATCCCACCGGTTATCTCCCAAGGTCAATACAAAACCGCCAATAATGCCGGGATCAACCTCAGGCTCCACTTCAACACTCCCTCCGGCAATCTGTTGAATGCGTTGAATGAACTGTTTTTCCCGTTCCGGGTCGATGGGAACCGCCGTGACCAGTTTGCCGCATTGGATGTGGTACCTCTCCCGGTACATATCAATGAAGCGAAGAGCAATATACTGAAAGAGCTCCTCTCGCCTGTTCTTGAAGACAAGATCGATCGTTTTGTCGAGCGACGACGGCAAGTTGCCGCCACAAGCGGCTGCAATGACGTCCTTCTTGTCCCGGACAGATATAGAGCGATTTTGTAAAGTATGGCGCAATTTGGGGGTCTGCATGAACATCCCGGAAAAGATCTTCATGGCATGGTATACCTCCTGCTGCTGATCCAACGAAATGGCATATTCCAGCAATGTATAGGCATAGCGTGAAGAAATCAGTCCTATATTCATTTAACTCAAGATTTAGAGATGTTTATTTCTTCCAGCAGGCGGTCAATCATCCCCATCTGTGCTTCTTTTGTCCCCAGCTTCTCCCGCAGAATTTTTTCTGCTACGTACAAGGACAGGGATGCGGTTTCGTCGCGGATAGAACGCAATGCCTTCTCTTTTTCGGCTTGTATCTGTTTGCGTGCTTCGGCAATCATTTTGTCAGCCTCCTGACGGGCCTCTTCCCGTGCCTTTTCAATCATTTGTTCACGGAGCAGAGAAGTCTCCTTCATGATGGTTGCCTGTTCCTGCCTTGTGCGGGCCAGTAACGCCTCGCTGGTTTGTTTCACATTGGCCAGCTCCTCGTGTGCTTTTTGGGCCGACGCAAGTGATTCTTCGATATAGTTTTTCCGCTTGTCCACCATCTGCAGGATGGCCGGAAATCCGAATTTCGTCAGCACAAGCAGGACAATGCCGAAGGAAATCAACATCCAAAAAAGTAAACCAGGTTCGGGGTTTAGCAACGACATACAACTAATTTATTTATTTTAAAATAAAACCACAAACTACCACGGCAAACAGGGCTACTCCTTCAATCAGCGCTGCAGCAATAATCATATTCATCCGGATGTCGGGAGCCGATTCAGGTTGACGGGCAATGCTTTCCATGGCGGAACTACCGATTTTTCCGATGCCGTAGCCGGCGCCAATGGCGGCTAGTCCAATACCCAAAGCGGCTCCCAGTGAACCCAGGCTCGCACTGCCTGCAGCCTGTAATAGTACGGTAAGTAATGTCATAATGTTTCTATTTAATGTTTGTTGTGAATATAATAATTTCTTTCTGATTTGTTCAATTTGACCTCCCCCGGCATTTTTTTAATCCGGCATGTTGCTCTCCAGGACGGCCGTATGTTTTGCATGCGTTTCCGGCCGTGCCTGACCAATAAACACAGCCGAGAGCAACGTAAATACATAGGCCTGGATATAGGCAATCAACAGTTCCACAAAATTGATGAACACCGTGAAGATCACTGAAAGTACCGTCATGGAGGCATTGACTGCCGTGCCCATGCTTACGGTTACGAAGATAAGCATTGTGAGCCCCAGCACGATGGAGTGCCCTGCCATGATGTTGGCAAAAAGACGAATCATCAAGGCAAAGGGTTTTGTCAATGTGCCTACCAGTTCAATCACCGGCATCAATGGAATGGGTACCTTCAGCCAGACCGGCACGTCCGGCCAAAGGATATCTTTGTAATATTCTCTTTTGCCCGTGAGGTTTACAATGAGAAAAGTGGCTACTGCGAGCACCAGGGTCACGGCAATGTTACCCGTTACGTTAGCTCCCCCGGGAAAGAGAGGAATCAATCCCAAAAGGTTGTTCGTAAAGATAAAAAAGAACACGGTGAGCAGATAGGGGGCATATTTTTTATAATCTTTCCCAATTGAAGGCTTGATGACATCATCGTGTACCGACATGATAAACATTTCCATCATCCCGGCAAATCCCTTTTTGGGTTTGAACGGATCTTTTCGTAGTGACCGGGACAGGGACATCACGATAATCATCAACAGCAGAGAACTAAACAAGAGGGAGGCGGCATTTTTGGTGAGCGAGAGATCCAATGGTCGCACGGTCTCACCAGAAGCGTTAGTCTCAACGATTTTGCCTTTGTATGCTCCTCCGGATGCAATTTGAAAATTTTTATAACTGCTATTTCCATGCTGTAAACGGGCTGAGCTGAACAAGTGCCAGCCGGAGTTTTTGCTGTAAACAATGACGGGCAATGGAACAGTCAGGCGTCTTTCGCCGTCACTGACAATTTGCCATTCGTATGTGTCGGCAAGATGTTCCAAAATGAACTCCTTCACATCGAGCTCCTTCGGTGCAGCGGTGTTGCTTGCAGCATCTCCCGGAAGAGGTGTGACAAAGAGGCCAATAACCGTCAAAAGGCAATATGTAAATAGCTTGTGCATAAGCGTTCATTGATCAATCCGCTCCCGGGGAGGCTTTTCCTGATCTTTTTTATATTTGAAATATTTTTCCATCCACAAATAGATATTGGTTTCCCAAATCAAGTTGATCAGATAGAAAATGATAAAAATTATGGCAAAATTTCGGATGTTGGTTTTGTCGAAAATCCAGTATACAAGGATGATGAAAAACGACACAAAAATCTTGATCATCCGCATCAGCATATAGGTATTCACAGCCCCGGCTGGTTTATCGGGAGAGGAATGTTTGAAAATGTAGATGGAAATTAATCCCATGACATAAAAAAACAGGGGTACAAGGATGTAGCCGTCTACCAATACTTCGGGGAAAAACTTTTTCAGGATGATCCACATGCCAAATCCCGTGATAAGCAACATGGATGTGTGGAGAATTAAAAAATATCGGATCAGCTTTTTCATAGGCCTTTAATTGAGTCAAGACATACGGTAACCTTATTGTGGTTTATTTCCACAAAACCGTCCACCACTTCCATTTCCTGGATGCGACCCTCCGCCGTAAAGGAGAGCATCCCTTTTTTGAGCGAAGAGATAATGGGGGCGTGGTTATTCAAAATCTGGAACGAACCAAGCGTGCCCGGCAGGGTGATCGAATCTACTTCGCCGCTGTAAAACGTTGTTTCGGGTGTGAGAATCTCCAGATACATGGTGCTGCCCTTTATTGTTTTTAATTGATTGCAGATGATTCTTATTTGCTTTGTTCCATGAGTTTGTCTCCTTTTTCTATGGCTTCTTCTATCGTTCCCACGTTCATGAAGGCCGACTCTGGATAATGATCCAACTCACCATCAAG
>DHSP01000079.1:63782-64881 GCA_002408485.1 Proteiniphilum sp. UBA5283
GGCTGAGAGAGGAACCGTTGTACTTTCCGGGCACGGTTCACCGTCAGCCGGTCTTCGTCCGACAATTCCTCCATTCCCAGAATGGAAATAATATCTTGCAGCTCCTTGTATCGTTGTAGTATTTGTTTCACCCGCATGGCAGTGTTGTAATGATCTTCCCCCACAATAAGCGGATCGAGGATGCGTGACGACGATTCCAGCGGGTCTACAGCCGGGTAGATACCCAATGCCGCAATTTTTCGACTGAGTACGGTGGAAGCGTCCAGGTAGCTAAATGTAGTGGCAGGTGCCGGGTCGGTGAGATCATCGGCCGGGACGTATACGGCCTGCACCGAGGTGATGGATCCATATGTGGTGGAGGCGATGCGCTCCTGCAATGTACCCATTTCGGATGCCAGCGTGGGCTGATACCCCACGGCCGAAGGCATACGCCCAAGCAGGGCTGATACTTCAGATCCTGCCTGTACAAAGCGGAAGATGTTGTCGATAAAAAGTAATATGTCACTCCCCACACCACCCTGATCACGAAAAGCCTCGGCCACTGCCAGTCCTGTGAGGGCCACCGATGCACGGGCTCCGGGTGGTTCATTCATTTGGCCGAAAACCAATGTGGCTTGCGATTTCTGCAACTCCTCGTAATCCACTTTGCTCAAATCCCATTTACCTTCTTCCATCCCTTTTTTAAACTCCTTGCCGTACCTGATGACACCGGACTCAATCATTTCCCGTAAGAGGTCGTTTCCCTCACGGGTACGTTCGCCCACGCCGGCAAAGACAGAGTAGCCGTTGTGTCCTTTGGCAATATTGTTGATCAGCTCCATGATGATGACGGTCTTGCCTACGCCGGCACCGCCGAACAAACCGATCTTGCCTCCCTTCAGATAAGGCTGGAGCAGGTCAATCACCTTGATGCCGGTAACCAGCACTTCTTCCGATGTGGTGAGGTCTTCAAATTTAGGTGCTTCCCGGTGGATGGGATATTGATTTTCGCGATCAAGCTTCGATAGTCCGTCAATGGGTCGGCCAACTACATTCAGTAGCCTGCCTTTTATCTGGTCGCCTACCGGCACACTGATGGGCCGTCCTAGTGCTCTCACCG
>DHSP01000079.1:65149-68578 GCA_002408485.1 Proteiniphilum sp. UBA5283
GGCAGCTTCACTTCCTGCGGATTTGAAAACTCAAAATGAACATCAATCACAGGCCCTATGATTTGGGAAATACGCCCCATTAATTTAGACATAGAATAATTAAATGATTATTTGTCCGCACGTCAATTTGACGGCCGTTTTCACAAAGATACAAAAAAAAGAAGGGGGATTCAGGAATTAATATAAATTAGCACGGAACACAGGAAGAGCCACAAGCGAGACTTGAACTCGCGACCCACGCGTTACGAATGCGTTACTCTACCAACTGAGCTATTGTGGCTTGTTTAACAGGAATGCAAAAGTAGTAAAAAAAATGGAATGCAAAAAGAAAACGGGCAGCAAATAAGCCGCCCGTTTTCAGAAAAAAATCAATCTTTGTTATTTTGCATCGGCCAGCTTTTTATTTTGTTGATTACTCAACATTTTATAAGCAACCGGAGCTGCCACGAACAGGCTGGTCACAGTCCCCACAACCACACCGATAAGCATGGCGAACACGAAGCTGCGTACCGCATCACCACCGAAGAAAAGGATGCAAATGATTACGAGGATGGTACTCAGCCCGGTATTGATGGTACGGGCAAGGGTCGCGTTCATGGAATCGTTAAACAACGCCAACAGCCCACGTTTCGGATAGAGTTGCGTGTATTCACGCACACGGTCAAACACCACCACCTTATCGTTGATCGAGTATCCCACAATGGTCAGGATGGCCGCCACGAAGGTCTGGTCGATCTCCATGGAGAAGGGCATCGTCTTCCAAAGTAACGAGTAAAGGCCGATCACGGCGAAGGCGTCTATGGCAAGTGCAGCCACCGTACCTACGGAGAAAGCAAAGTTGTTGAACCGGAACAGAATGTAAAGACCCATACAGAACAGTGCAATTGTCAATGCCAGGAATGCATTCCGGATCATATCCTCGGCGATGCTTGGTCCCACTTTCTGAGAACTTTGAATATGATCTTCGATCGTCTTTCCAGGAGTAATAAACTTTTCCAAGCTCTGACCCAGCAGATCACGCAGCTCCTGTTCCACATTTTCGCCCTCTGTATCAATCATGTAGTTTGTCGAGATGCGCACCTGGTTGCTCGATCCGATGGTGATGACGCGCACCGACTCGCCGAAGAAGGGTACGAGTGCATCCTGTACCTCTCCCGTTTTGACCGGCTGATCGAAGCGAACGATATAGTTGCGGCCGCCGGTGAAGTCGATACCCACGTTCATCTTCAGGGTAAACAACGAAACAATGCTGACGA
Source organism: Proteiniphilum sp. UBA5283 (assembly GCA_002408485.1). Lineage (GTDB taxonomy): Bacteria > Bacteroidota > Bacteroidia > Bacteroidales > Dysgonomonadaceae > Proteiniphilum. The sequence goes on from DHSP01000079.1 coordinate 66,406, forward strand.
CAACAAATACTCCGATGATCAGCAGGATTCTTTTGCTGTTATGAATAAAATTGTAGTTATACTCTTTGAAAATAGCCTTTGAAAAAGCCGTGTTGAAGGTGAGATTCTGCCACTTTCCTTTAGCAAAGCGATTTTCGTACACCAGTCGTGTCAGGAATACAGCCGTAAGGAATGACGCTGCGATACCGATAATCAGGGTGATGGCGAATCCTCTGATGGCGCCTGCCCCGAAGATGGCCAGAATGACACCGGTGATGATTGTGGTCAGGTTGGAGTCGAAAATAGCCGAGAAGGCATTTTTGTATCCGTCTTCGAGTGCTCTGCGCAAGGTCTTGCCTGCCGCGAGTTCTTCCTTGATACGCTCATTGATGAGCACGTTCGCATCCACAGCCATGGCGAGCGAGAGGATCATACCGGCAATACCCGGGAGGGTGAGCACGGCCTGGAATGCTGCAAGAGCTCCCAGAGTAAAGAAGAAGTTCAGAAGCAATGCCGCATTGATAACCATGCCCGGTGTAAAACCATATAACATGCAGGTGAAGACAAAAAGCACGACCAAAGCAATGATGAACGAAATAAGGCCGTCCTGGATTGCTTCCTGTCCCAGGGAGGGACCCACCACATCTTCCTGCACGATACGCACGCCGGCCTGCATTTTACCGGACTTGAGCACGTTCTCCAGGTCCTGTGCCTCCTGTGGCGTGAAGTTGCCGGTGATGGAGGAACGTCCGCCGTCGATGCGGCCATTTACCGTGGGTGCAGAATATACATAATTGTCCAGTACAATGGCAATTGATTTTCCAATCTCCGCACCAGTGATGGTGGACCAGCGACTGGCTCCGGACGAGTTCATCGACATGGTTACTTCCCAGGCGGAGCCTTGCTGACCCTGGTCGGCACGTGCATTGGTGATCACATCGCCACCCAGTGCCGGACCGCGTTTGCTGCCGTCACCCTTCAATGCAAATAGCTGGAAGTAGGTCTCCCGCTGATCAATTGGTTTGAATCCCCATTTGAATCTTACGTCTGCAGGGAAAATATCTTTATAACGCTGGAGAAGAAAGTTCACAGCGGCAGTATCGAGTTTTGATACGCTGCCTACAATGGGCCCTGAAGCACCGCTCATGGCAAAGTAAGGCTCGTTGAAATATTCTACAAAGCTTTTCGTGACAACTGTCTCTTTTTCTTCATCCACCAACAAGGCCTCCGTGGAGTCGACCAATGCCGGCAAAATTGCCGACAGAGAGTCCTGCTGAGGTGTTTCAACTGCAGACGTGTCGGCAATCGCTGTTCTTTTTGCCATGGCATACTCACCCGATCTGGCATTCATTTCGTTGAAATACATACTTAGTTCGTTTACGTTGTATGTCTTCCAGAACTCCAGATTGGCACTTCCCTGCAACAGGTTGCGAACACGCTCGGGTTCGGTGATGCCGGGAAGCTCAACCAGGATGCGTTCCGCGCGGTCTAAACGTTGAATGTTGGGCGCTACGACCCCAAAACGGTCTATACGTGTAGCAAGCACGTTGAATGAATTATCGGCCACACTCTTCAGCTCCTTGCGCAATACCGCAATCACTTCGTTATTGGTTGCAGTAGGACTTACCCTGTCGCCCATGGTGATGCTGTAAATATTTGCCAGCTTTCCGTCGGGACTGATTCGTTCGTAGTTTTGCTGAAACAGCGAGATGAAGTCGGCTGAGCTACCGCGACGGTTCTGTACGATCGTCTCTTTCAACGCCTGGTTAAACAGGGGATCATCGGTGTTTGCCAACGAACTGAGAACCTGTGACGCATCGATCTCGAGGACGACGTTCATCCCCCCCTTCAGGTCGAGGCCCAGTCCGATCTCTTTTTCGCGAATTTGTTTCAGTGTGTAGTTTAGGAACACCTTTTCGGTAGACAAGGAATCAAGATAATGATTCTTCAGGGCTAAGTTTCCATTGGCGTATTGATCCGCTTTCTTGTTGTATTGCCTTCCTACTACGGTGAAAGACAAATAGAACAGACAGATAGCTGTCAGGATAATACTGAAAACTTTAATAAATCCTTTGTTTTGCATTTCAATATTACTTTTGTTTACAATTTACTATTTCTCAGGTTACTAACTGATGTTAATTTTTAAAATTTAAGGCACATGCCATGTCCCTTGGTTTTGAGCGTGCAAATATAC
>DHSP01000007.1 GCA_002408485.1 Proteiniphilum sp. UBA5283
TTCTGTTTCATTCCGCCCGAGAGTGCACCGGCCCGTCGGTCTTTAAAAGGCTCTATCTGCTGATAAATGTCTTTGATCAGGTGGTAGTTCTCCTCGATGGTGGTGTTGAAGAGGGTAGCAAAAAACGTCAGGTTTTCCTCCACGCTCAGATCCTGATAGAGCGAGAACCGCCCCGGCATGTAACCGATTATTTGTCGTACCTTCCGGTAGTCTTTCACTACGTCGTGTCTGTTCATTGTTGCCGTGCCGCTGTCTGGCAAGATCAGTGAGGCCAGAATCCGGAAGAGCGACGATTTTCCGGCGCCGTCCGGGCCGATTACACCAAATACCTCCCCGTCGTTCACCTTGAAGGAAATGCCATTCAGGGCCTTTATCTTCCCCTTCCTATAGCTTTTATTCAGGTTTTCTACTTCTATCATTTTTTGTTTTTATTCTGTGATCCAGCAGGAACCTTATTTGAACTTTACTTCCCCGTACATGCCAATCTTCAGGTAACCATCATTTGAAACAGCTATTTTCAGGGCATAGACCAGGTTGGCCCGTTCATTTTTGGTCTGTATGGTTTTGGGCGTAAACTCCGATTTATCGGATATCCAGCTTATTTGGCCTTTGTATGGTTTCATGCTGCCCCTTCCGTCGTCCACCCGCACTGATACCTCATCATTCAGTTTGATTTGCGCCAACTGGTCGTTTGTCACGTAGGCTCTCAGATAGAGAGTGTCCGTGTCGGCAATTTTAAAGAGGGGAGTGCCCATGGTTGCCAGTTCGCCTGCCTCCGCATACCTGTTCAGCACTGTGCCCGATATGGGAGAAATGATTTGAGTCTTTTCGAGCTGATCATTCAGTTGAGCAACCTGTATTTCGAGGGTCGTACTTTGTGCAGAGATATTTTTAGTGCTTTTTTCCAGCGTGGAGGTCAGCGCCAAAAGTTGCTTCTGCAGGACTTCTATCTGTGACTCTATATCGTCGAGTTGTTTCTGATTGGCTGCATTAGATGCCAACAGGCTTTTTACACGTGCCTTTTCCCGTTCCTGGGTTCTAATCTGTTCATGGATGGCCGCCGTCTGCTTATTTATATCGGGTTTTTGGGCCTTGACACCTTCTGCACTGGAGAGAAGACTCATTTTTTGGAGATAGAGCTGGGTACTGTCTATTTGTCCCACCTTCTGTCCGGCTTGTAGTTGCTCACCTTCCGCAACGTTCAACAGAAGGATACGTCCATTGGCTTGAGATGAAACAATGATTTCGGTTGCCTCGAATGATCCGGTGGCGTCATATTCCCTGTTACCGTTACTGCATGAAAACATCAGGAATGGAATGGATAATGCTGTTAGTAATTTTATTGGATTCATAGTTCGTTATTATTTTTTGCTTAATACTTATTTCTGTTGTCGAACGTTTCTACCCTGCTGTTTTTTAACAGCTGAAAGCTGATTTTTTTATTGATTCGTTGTATGTTTCAAAGAATATATTGACATGAGATACTGAATTTCATGCAATGTCTTCGCCTGTTTGGCCGCTTCCTCTGAGTTGATCTCCTTCATCAGATCAGAAACGGTCATGGTGCCATTTTCCACCCTCACCTCGGCCGCTTCACGAATTAGTGTGTGATGGCGGATGATCTCGTCATCATCCTGCATGGTCTTTTTATATTTTTCAATCTCTGTTAGCTGCTGAGGGATCTGTATATACAGGTTATATAGAAAAGTCTCCCTCTGGATGTTCACCACTTGTTTTTGCAGATCGATCTTCTTTTTTTCGTCATTTAGCGTATACAAATTTCCGAAGTTCCAGGAAAGACGCACTCCTCCCGAAAAGTACGGTGAAAATTCGGTGTCAAACATGTTGAGTCCGGGTTTCCCGTACCCTCCCTGGGCAAATGCAGACAATTTCGGCATATTTTTGGCTTTCAGCAGCGATTTCTGTGACTCAATGGCCTCTTCCTGTGCAGTGAACATTTTTAATTCGGGACGGTTGATGATGGGAGATATCATGTCGGTTTCCGGGTTTGGTTTCACGAAAACCATATCTTTGTGGAGTGTTTGCCCCGCCACCACCGATATCATCCGGATATAAGCTTCTAATGTAGACTCCAGCTGGATACGTTGTTGTTTTGCTTTCAGCTGTTCCACCTTTACCGTGCTTAGGTCTACTTCGTTCGCCATACCATTTGATACGTAAGTCTGTACATTGTCATGGTTACGCTGTAGCTCTTTTTCCAGAATATCATGTTGTTGCAGGTTTCCCTTTATCAGCAGGATACCGAAATAAAGATGATTTACACGCTCCCTCAGGGCGTACACCTCTGTATCCAGCTGCCTTGTTTCAAGTTCTGCTTTGGCATTCAGGTTTTTTTTCTGTGCGGAAATGTTACCGCCGTCCCAGATAAGTTGGTTCAGTTCGGCCACCACCCGGTACTGATCCTGATCCGGTACCGGAATCTCCAGGGGAGGCATTCCTTCGGGGGTATCCATTTCAATTTGTGTCACATCAGACTGCCAGGATGCCAATGTACTCAGTGTGCCTTGCGGAAGGTATGCTTTGTTGGCATTGGATATGCTAAACTCCTTTGTTTTCTCAATGATATCGTATCTTGCTATGGCAGGATAATTTGTTTCTGCCATCTTCTGAACCTCACCGAGTGTGATGAGCTGTGCATGTGTAATCATGCTGTTAAGGCAGATGGTTACTGCTACGAACAGGATTTTTTTTAGTCTCATACTTTTTTCATTTTATAGAATATTTGACGTGTTGCGGAAAACTATGAACATGCTTCCGTTTTTTTACAGTTTTCGCTTTGTTCGATGATGATCGTAATCCATTGTTGTATCTTCTCTTTCCTACCGGTCACGAACCCGACAAATTCATCTTCCTTCACCAGCCCGGAGGAGGTGATCAGAGGTTTGGCTATAAAAGGGAACATACTCATACTGAGTGTGTTGATTATTAAATCTGTGGCGGATATTTCAGCTCCAGTCTCTTTCAACTGCTTTTCGAGAACCGGTTGTGCAATCAGCCGTGTATTTTGGATAATCTTAGCAAAAAGCTCCTTGTTTACCGTAAGTTCGTTGAGGATAAAAATGGGGAGTTCCTCGTTTTCGAGCAGCAGGTTGGTATAGTTTTCCGTGATCAAACTGATTTTGTCTTTCAGGGAAATTTGTTCATCAGACAACACCGGTCCCAAAGCACCCAGCAGTATGCTGAATTTCTCCTGAACCACCTTTTTAAAAAGATTCTCTTTGCTGCCAAAATAGTAGTTGAGCAATGCCAGATTGGTACCTGCCTCCTCGGCAATTTCCCTTGTCTTCGTGGCAGCATATCCTTTCTGAGTAAAAAGCTTGTCGGCTGCCCGGATAATTTTCTGTTCAGTTGTAATCGTTTCCATTATTTATGTTTTATATTCGACAAAAGTAAGGACTGTTCCTAAATTAAACAAATGATTAAATCATATGTTTAATGTGGTTTGAATAATTTAACTTTTTAATCCAATTAATTTATAAAATTAGATAATTGAGCTTGTTGCCGATATCCGGTAAACAGCATTACAGATCATGAACAAATGAATTCCTACAACCTATTGCCGATAAAACTCAGTGAACCATTGATAGTAGTCGCTGATTCCTGTCTGTATTGATGTGGAGGGTCGATAATTGAAATCTCTTTTTAGTCGTGAGACATCGGCATAGGTGGACGTAACATCGCCCGGTTGCATTGCTGCCATTTTCACGATTGCTTTCCTGCCCGTTACATTCTCAATGATTTTAAGAAAACTTGTCAGTTTCACGGGAGAAGAACAACCCATATTGTAAAGAGTGTGTGGTGTTTCCAGCAATGGAGGAGACGGTATCACTTTCATCAGCCCCTTCACAATATCGTTGATATAAGTGAAGTCACGTTCCATGTTGCCTTGGTTAAAAAGTTGAATGGGTTCACCTTTCAGAATGGCAGACATGAACACAAAGGGAGCCATATCCGGACGCCCCCATGGACCGTAAACCGTAAAAAAACGAATGCCGGTAGCCGAGATACGGTATAGTTTGGCATAGGAGTATGCCATCAGCTCGTTTGCTTTTTTTGTGGCAGCATAGAGACTGACCGGTTTATCTGTTGTGTCGGACTCTTTAAAAGGAGAATGTGCATTATCCCCATACACGCTACTTGAGCTGGCATACAGGAGATGTTTTACCGGAAAGTGCCGACATGCTTCCAGGAGATTCATGAATCCGGATATATTGGCATTGATGTATGCAAAGGGGTTTTGTAGTGAGTACCTTACACCGGCCTGAGCCGCAAGATGAACAACGTGGGAAAAGTTTTCCGTTTCAAAGAGAGCATTCAGGCGTTCTCTGTCGTTCATATCCATTCTGATGAACCGATAGGTTTCGTAGCGATTACTTTGAACGTATTCGCCCTGTTTGATATCATTTTCTTCAATGCCCGTATTCCTTAGCCGGGCATATTTTAGTCCCGTGTCGTAATAGCCATTGATATTGTCGATGCCGATTACCGAATCACCCTGATTCAAAAATCCCTCAACAACGTGGTATCCAATAAAACCGGCTGCCCCCGTCACCAGTATTTTCATCTTTTTTACTTTAAAAAATTACAATTGCATGTTTTCCAACCAGATAATGCTCTTTATTTGATGTGGTGGCTCTTAGCTCCGGATCGTTTTTCAGGTCTTTAATCCGTAGCATAAGTAACCTCTTTTCGATTGGTTCCTTCAGGATGTCTTCCTTCGTTACCTCTACAATATCTTTTCCAAGATATACATCCATATTTTCAGCACGGGAGATGTGATAAACCCAATAGTCACTAATCTGGTGTTCTTCCGATAGTTCTCTTGCCTTTTCGCACAGATTTTTCCATCCCAGTTGATTGTTTAGCTGTGGCATGGACCAGCCGACGATAAAAACTGCCAGTAAAAAGCCCATCGCCAAGGTGGTTATTGCCCGGTATATTTCTCTTTTCCTGTATAAAAAATCGAAGATAAGCAAACCGGTGATGGTCAAAACCACTGCTCCGGCATAAATAAGACCGTAATCCAGATACCGCATCTCTTCGGTGTGGCTGAGATAGAATATTGAAGGCAACGCAAAAATCAATATCCCCGCCGGTATGGCTATGGTTACTTTGATCCATCGGCTTTGCATGTCGAATTTACTGAGAAGCAGGGCAGCGAGGAAAATAAGAAACGGTACAACAGGCAGCGAGTATATTGCCAACTTGGAACTGATTGCCGAGAGCATCACATAAGATGAGAGTATGATCACGGTAAAAAATTGTTCGAGTATACTGTTCATTCTTTTTTTAACGATACCGGCAATGAATAATCCGATTACCAGGAGTGACCAGGGTGCCAAAGAATACCAAACAGTGAGTGCGTAGTAATAAAAAGGCTCTTTGTGGTGAAAGGAATTAATGCCCCGGCCCACTGTTTGGTGTACAAGCAAGTTATTGATATACTCTTTTCCTCCTTCATGATAGACCCCCGAGAACCAGACAAGGCAACCTGCCAGAATAACCAGAATGCTCCTCCATCCCCAGAACTTTGCAAAATCAGCGGCTCTCTTTTGATAAAGCAAAAACAGCGTGGTAGATACGAAAGGGATCAGAATACCCAATGGCCCTTTTGAGAAGAGAGCCAGAAAGACATACAGTGGAAATAGCCATCCGTCTCGTTTTCGGTCTTCTCTCCGATACATTTTATAAAAAGTGTACAGGGATAAAACAATGAACATGTTCATCAGCATATCCATGCGAACCACCAACATAACGCCGGTAAATAATCCGGTGCTGATCAGCATCTGCGCGGCAATCTTTTCGTTTTCCCCTTTTTCCTTGTTTATCCACTTTGTCATCGTGATCAGGATAATGAGTGCCGGAATAAACGACAACAGCGAATAATACCACATTCTGTGTTCTCCCAGCAATAGCTTTCCGGTCATCATCATCCAGAAATGGAGTGGGGGCTTGTCGGCATAAATTTCCCCCTGGTTGGTAAAGGTGAAAATATTTCCGTTACGAAGCGCTTCGTCGACAATGCTCAGGTAACGCAGCTCGTTGTTGGGTGTGAAGTCGCGTAAAACCATGATGGGTAACATCGCAATAAACCAGATCAGATAGATGTGTTTATTTTTCATATACGCTGAATTTCTTGTTGTTATAGCCGATCATAATATTTCGGATGTAAGCGATAAATCCGAACGACTGGCCGAGAATCAATACCGGATCAAGCCGAAAAATAGCATAAGTGATGATGATGGAAGAGCCGGTCAGGCTGATGATCCAGAATCCTACGGGTAGAATGGATTGGTGATGGACAGCGGAATAGAAAAACTGATAAATAAATCGCAGTGCAAATATTATCTGTCCGGAAGATCCAAAAATCAAGAGCCACAACGGTACGTCTTTGTTATGAAAAAAAGTGTCGTTAAACAGGGAGGGGTCACGAAGCATAACCCCGGTTGCTACCAATGGGGTAGCAATCAGTACTATTTTAACTATCCCTATTATCTTTTTCCACCGGCCCTGCATATTCAGGTTCCACAGGTAGATATAATAGGAGATAAACTGACCGAGTATGATGGCAAAATCATTCCGCAACACACCGTATATAAAAAGCAGGTAAGAGCCTAAAATACTCAGTATCCAGAAAGCGGGAGGGGATAGTACCTTTCCAGCCTTTTCGGACGCAACCCACTGGTAGAGAATTCGTGCGGAGAAGAAGATTTGTGCCAGGAAGCCGATGGCAAAAATCCAGCTGTTATTTTCCTGCATTATGAATTCAGATTATGCGCATTCACATCATAGTTTATGTATCTTTTTTTCATCCAGCGATAGGCGAAGCAATCAACAAACGGACCGGATAACCGGTTCCAAAGATGATATTTCGATGTTCCGGCCATACGCGGGTAGTGGCGCACGGGCGTCTGCTTCACCCTCCCGTTTTGTAGGAGGATCAATGCGGGCAGGAACCGGTGCATTCCATTGAAAAAGGGAATACGTCTGGCTACTTCGGTGTGCATCACTTTTAGTGGGCACCCGGTGTCAGAAATTCCGTCGTGTGTCATCATTCTCCGGTAGCCATTGGCTATTTTCGACTGCAGGTTTTTGAAAAACGAATCTTTGCGGTTGGCTCTTATACCGGTCACCATTTCATATCTTGCAATATCCTGCAGCAACAGATTAAAATCTTCGGGATCGGTCTGCAAATCGGCATCCATATATCCCACATATTCGGAAAAAGTGTGGTCGATACCGGCTTTCAGGGCGGCACTTAATCCCCCATTCTTTTTAAGACGAATATAAAAAAAGGAGGTGTTGCGGGTGCATATCTCTTGAATTCTTTGCAGGCTGTCGTCTTTTGATCCGTCGTCTGCAAACAGAACACAGGTAGGGAAAAGAGAATGTGACAGAAACTGCCGCAATTTTTCTTCCAGCGAGTAGATGTTCTCTTCTTCGTTATAGACAGGTACAATAATGGTAAATCTGTAATCGGCGGTACTGTTTTTCATTGCTTCCATTGACTTTATCAATATTAGTTTCCATTCATACTTTAACGATAATCAGCCTGCGCGTCAAAAGTAGTACCCCAGACTCACATAAGGGTGAAATCTCCGGGAGAGGCCTGAATAACCCAGTTCAAGCCGCAATGGCCCTGCTACGGTAACATAGGAGTATCCAAGATTAGCTCCCAGGTAGGTGTCTCCCCGGAACAAATTATGCAGATGAGTATGGTGGGCTGTAAAGTTTAGGTTGGCGTAAAGATAGTTTTTGGGGGTGAAGTTGTAGTGCAGGGTAACATCCGCAGACAACACCATATTTCCCAAAAACTCCATTCCGGTAGAGCCTTGTAGTCCAATTTGCTGGGACACGTAATGCCCGTCGAACTTTCCACCCACCAAATTACGATAGATGTACGGAACACTATCGTTCATCAGGTACCGGGCAGCAATTCGCGGAGTAATAAATACTTTTTCGGCCAGCGCAACCGGTTTGTAAAAATTCATCTTCAAAACACTCAAGGGGGAACCTTCTTTCAATTTCACAAAATTGTCGGTATGCAGTGAGTACTGAAAAGAGAAGTACTGTCCCGATGTAGGAAAAAAAGTACTGTTCAGGTTGTCGTACACTCCGTGAAACAGGTAGTTGATATACAACTGATCGTTCACTCCCGTGTTGTTGGGGTCGAAAATACGCTGCAAGGCATTGAAGAAATGAAAATGTTCAAGTCCGGCACCCAGATTCAGTTTGATATTGCCAAAATAGAATTCTGAAAAATTCAGATTCAGGGAATTGCGCGTTACCCCCAGAGTATTGGAAAGTCTCCCCCGTTCGTATATATTCAGGTCGTTCCTGCTGATCTTATAATTGATCCCGCCTTTATAAAAAATGCCGCTATTGATGGAATAATCTACTATCAGATAAGGATCGCGGCTCAATCTGGTTGTAATTTCAAACATGGAGTTCAGGGATGTGTTCAGGCGGATGGTCGTATTGGCAAGGATCGCCGCCATATCGTTGCTGTCGAAATGAATTCCCAGGTTGAGGGTACTGGATTTTTTGAATTCAACAGAAAAAACAAGATCAAAGGGCTGATTGCCATACAGTCGGTAGTTGACGCTTGAGAACAAGCCGCTGCCATATATCCGGGAGGTCATCTTTTCCAGCTGCTTTCGGGTTACCCTGTTTTCTTTCATGGGAATCCATCGTAATATCTGCTCCTCTTCCCGTTTTGAAACCCCTTCAACCCTTACTTTGTCAATAAGAAGTGTATCAAGGTGAATGTAGGGATTTTCTTTTTTCCTTTCTCTATTCAGGCAATCTTCCACTGCGAGGGATTGCTTTAACGCAATGATTTCACTCCATTTTTTTTCTGCAGCCTGCTCACCCCTGGAGATGATGGAATCGATAGCAGGCTTTTGAAAATCCATCGAGCCGAAGGGATGTACATCGGGTATGATCAAAATATCGGTATCCTCAATATTGCGTATGCGTTTTTGTTGGCCTATAAAATTCCATATCTGTTCGGTCACCTCCGTAAAACTGCCTTTTTTCTTTTCGAGTTCCTTTTCATCGTCCTGAAAAGCGATGCCAATTATAATATCGGCTCCCATCTTTCGTGCCAGATCTGCCGGATAATTATTAATGACACCCCCGTCAATCAAAAGCATGCTATCCTGCTTAACCGGTGTAAACAACCCGGGAAAAGCCATGCTTGCCCTCATTGCCTTGGCCAGGATCCCTTCCCTTATTGTGATTTCTTTTCCGGTTCGAACATCCCCTGCCACGCACCCAAAGGGAATAGGGAGGTCATTGAAATTCATCTCATGCTGATATCCGATGGTCATATTCAGAAAAAGACTGTAGATGTTCTGTCCGGCATATACACCCTGGGGGAGGCTTACTTTGCCACTCCTTTCCTTGATTCTGAGCGTGTAGGGCAGAGAAACAAGATATCTGTTCTGTTGGTCTCGTTGCGAGGCCGGCATGTTTTCGCGGTAAACATTGTCGCGCATCAAATGGCTCCAGTCCTGAATCTGAATCAGGGAGTCGATCATTTCTGCGCTATGCCCTACCGCATAGAGGCCCCCGACTACGGCCCCCATGCTTGTTCCGGCGATATAGTCGATAGGTATTCCGGCTTTCTCAAGCACTTTTAATGCGCCCACGTGGGCAAACCCTTTGGCACCTCCGCCGCTTAACACAAGCCCCACCTTTTTGCGTTGTTTCTCCTGACCTGTCACAGCATGGGTGAAACAGGGTAAAAACAGCAATATGAAGAGAAGTATTCTCATCAATATCAGGATGTAGGTTCATCGCAAAGGTACTATTTTCACTTTCAAAAAAAAATTCTTCGTCGCGGAAAATTGAGCCGTTTTTGACAGTTATCTAAAAAAAATGAATATATTTGAGTGTGATAATAAAAAAAACAATTCTATCACGAAATTAGCATATAAAAGCAAATCAAAAAATAATTGTACGTTAGGTATGAATCAAAGAAATGGATGGTTGCTCGGGTTTCTCCTAATCCCGGCGTTGGTCATGGGGCAGAGGCCCGAAGTGGAAGGTATGCGTTACCTGGACGAAAACAGACGTCCTGTTTACAGAGAAAACATCATGATTCCCGACGTGGGAGAGTATCGGGTACTGAAGTGTGATTTTCATATGCACACTGTCTTTTCGGACGGTCATGTATGGCCGAATGTCCGCAATCAGGAAGCTTGGCAGGAAGGACTGGATGCCTACGCGATTACCGATCATATTGAGTATACCCCGCACAAAGAAGATGTGAAGGTGAGCCATAACCGTGGCTATGAACTGTTGAAAGAGAGTTCCGAAAAGAACAATCTTATTTTGGTGAAAGGTGCGGAAGTAACCCGTAACACCCCTCCGGGCCATTTTAATGCTATCTATATTGAGGATGCGTCAGACTATATTGAAAGCCGTGATGCATCGGAGGATGAGGCTGCGGTGATGAAATCCGCCGAGCAGAATGCCTTTATCTTTTGGAATCATCCCGGGTGGAAGCCGGGGATTGCCGGCTCATACGAATGGATCCCTTTTGTGGATAATCTTTACCAAAACAAGGCACTGCATGGCATTGAAGTGATTAATGGTTTCGGGTTCCATATGAAAGCACTCGACTGGTGTGTTGACAAGGGACTGACGGTGATGGGTACCTCCGATATGCACAACCTGGTAGCGCACGAATATGACCTCAGTAAGGATTATGTGCATCGTACCATGACGCTGGTAATGGCCAAAGAGCGTACGGCGGAATCCATCAGAGAAGCGCTGGATGCGGGGCGCACTGTGGCCTGGGCGAGCAAATATCTGGTGGGTAAGGAGGAGAACGTACGGGCTCTCTTCACTTCCTGTGTAAAGCTGATGCCGGTTCACTATACCGAGGAAAGAAAAAACGGAGACAAGATCAATTATTACGAATTGCGTAACAACAGTGATCTCTATTTTGAGCTGGATTTGAAGGAGGGTGACACGACTAGACGGGTTGTGCTTTATCCACGATCGGTGCAACAGATTACAGCATCGGAAGACACTTCTTCCCTCATCGCAGAAGTAACCTCCACCTATGTGAGAAGTGACCGCCATCTTTCAGTGAGTTTTCCGCTGCAATAATGAATAACTCGCTTTCAAACCTATGGATTGGCAGGGTAGGGAAGAAATAAAGACATATGAAAACAGAATTTGAAAAGATGCGGAATGGTGAGCTGGCCTGGTTCAGTGATCCGGAAATTATGGAAAGCATCCGTCGTTCCGCTAAGTTGTGCGCCAGGCTGCAGACAATGACCATCTTCGACGATACCTACCGGGAAGTGATAGAGGAGCTCATTCCCGGTATTCCGCCATCCAGTACGATATGCCCGCCCCTGCATTGCGATCATGGGAGTAGCCTGGTGTTGGAGGAAGATGTCTTCGTTAATTACAATTGTGTATTTCTTGGCGGGGGATATGTCCGCATTGGCAAACATGCACGAATAGGGCCAAACTGTCAGTTCTATACCCCCAATCATCCAATGGATCCCGTGGAGCGTCGCGATGAAAAGGAATATGCTTATCCCATCACAATAGGGGAGGACTGCTGGCTGGGTGGAAACGTAACCGTTATTCCCGGAGTAACCATCGGCAACCGTTGCATTGTAGCAGCAGGCAGTGTGGTCACCAGAGACGTTCCCGACGACTGTCTGGTTGCGGGCAATCCCGCCGTGATCAAAAAGAAACTGAATCAGTGAGTCTTATTCTCCTTTGTGAGCCGCATGACTCGTTTTACCGCATCGTCCACATGGGCGGTTGACTCCATTCCCAGGGTCATACAATGGATATTGGCATCGGTCAGGGCAAATCTGAGTGATTGTTCCCGCTCGGCGTCGCTCACGTGACGGCCTTCGCCAAATATTTTCATGCCGATCACGCCGATGCCATTCTGTTTGGCCTTTCCCAGCAGTTCTTTTACCACGTGGGGGGTACCGTCCATGTTCGTTTGGAAAGGATTGATGCGTGCCATGATCACATCTACCCAGGGATTATCCACCGCTTCCACCATGGCATCCCAATTATGACAGGAAACGCCCACCGCTTTGATGATCCCGTCTTGTTTGGCTTTTGTAAGACCCTCCATATAATGAGTACGGTTTTTACCCCAACCGGGTTGCATCAGGCAGTGCATCAGAACAATATCGATATAATCGGTCCCCATCTCCTGTCTGTATCTGTCGAGTGACTCCCGCACCGGTTCGTTCCTGTCCGACCCGTCTTCGTGTGTCCATATTTTTGTGAGGAGGGTAAGCTTTTCGCGGGGTAACGATTTAATGGCATTTCCTACATATTGATGTGACCCGTAGGAGTCTGCCATATCGAAGAACGTGATCCCTTTTTCGTAAGCATGGTGGGCCATCTTTGTGAAATTCTCCATCCCCAGGCGGGTTTGGTTCGATGCCTTTGAACCCCCTTTCGAGCCAGTGCCCAGTGCAATCCGGGAAACAGTCAAACCACTGTTCCCCAACTTCACGTTGTCGACCCTGATTTCAGACGTCAGGGTCAATTCTAACGAACCGGGTTTAATCATCGTCAATCCTGCAAACCCTGCAAGACCTCTATGGAGAAAACTGCGTCGCGATAATTTCTTCATCAGTTGTTATTTTTTTAATGTTTACAGCGTAAAAATAGACAATAAATCCAAACAATCAAGCTGTTGTGTAATTTTTCACCGCACTCCAAGTTGATTTCAAAACGGGATAATTTGATATAAAACAGGTATTTGGTTCTATATCAGCCTTGTTTTTACTTGTGTATTCCTCATAATATATGCCGACATTTGTTTTATGTTATAAAAATCTACTGTTTTAGCTCTTGGAATTCCAGGATCTTCTTTACAACTAGACAACTGAATTAATAGTTATATCAGTATTTTCTTAACTGTATCATAATATATTATTAATGCGCAAAATCCATTTTCCAATGTTTGGCAATGGCCTCCATTTCTTGCTTGGTAAGGTAGGTAACAGCGCCATGTTTAGGGCTTTTGAAATTAGTGGTTTTCATTACACCCTCATTAAAATGGCCTAAATTTGTATACGTGATAAAATCGGTTGTTTCGCTGAAACCCATATTACTAGGTCTGGCCCCATACACATCGTACATTAGCATATATTTGTCTGTTCCCAAACGCTTAAACAAGTTAGGTGCTTCGGTTGAAACCACTTCAGGATCAATGCGTGTAGTATCGGTCTTATAACCTTCATTAATTTTGGATGAAACCGAATGTAATACCCTGGCATTTGAGACATAGAAAAGGTGGAATTGATTGCCTACTTTGGTAATGTCGCCATCGAGGCCTCCAATTTCAGTTATTCTCTTGGGAGTTGTTTCCAGCTTGGTGAAATTATCGTTGGTATACGAATAATATAAATGGCACTCCTTATTATCATAACGAATAGTAAAATAAACCATCATCTTTCTGGCTGCCGGGTCATAAATAGTTTCTGGGGCCCAGGAACAGTCAATATCGCCAAGCTCAGGAAATGCCTTATCGACGCGAACGTCTGAGTGCGTCCAATGAATCAGGTCGTAAGATTTCATGAGAACAATAGCCCGGTTATTGCCCCAACCATATTTTTCAGCAGGCCGTTCAAATTCAGTATCGCGAAATCCTGCCCGTTTGCCAAAAATATGCAAGTCGGTCATGACCAAATAAAATGCACCATCAGGGCCACGTGTAATGTGAGGGTCCCTAACTCCCTTCTGCTCTGCTAACTGAGAGCCAATAAATATAGGATTGCCACCATTGACGTCGGTAAACGTATAGCCATCGCTACTGATAGCCATATATGCTGATTGGTTCTGATCTTTGAAATAGACCAACAAATACCCGGATAAGTCGTTCTCATTAAATTCCCATTTTTTAGGTATTTCCAGTTTAGGAACTATTTCGATACCTGTGTACTCTGGACTATTCTGTGAATAACCTATGGAAATACATAGCAAATCCATCATAATCAGTACTAACAAACAATTCTTTCTTTTCATTGACGGTATTTTTTGTTTACAGAAAATATAGATTTTTTGCCTTCAGAGAGGGTGAAAGGATTTCCACAACCTCTGAAATAAGACATTTAACGTTAATAGCAAGCAGGCAATGAAAAAAGAGGTAAACAGCACTAGAATACTAAACAGATTCATATAAGAAAAACTATTTATCCCAAAATATTCTGCAATTTAATCTATTTTTCATTATAAATAGTGTAGGATGCTTAAAAAAAGGACGAGACAATGTGTTTCGTTATTCAAGCAATTTCTCAATAGCAGTCCTGGTCTCCGGTAAGGAAGGAAGCAGGTGGTGACCAAAATCTACCATTACGCCCTCTTTGTTGAACAGGAGATAATAGGGAATACCCCTTGCATTGAATCGTTTCGTTACATCTTGCCATTCTTTTTCTGTTAAATAGAGATGGATGCCCGATAGTTCATACTTGTTGATGGTCTCTTTCCACTGCAGATCCGTGCCGCCGATATTCAAATAGACAAAAGTAACCGGTTGATCGGAAAAATAATCGAAAAGTTTTTTGCTATCGGGCATCTGTCTGATGCAAGGTCCGCACCATGGAGCCCAGATGTCGATATAGAGCACTTGCCCCGGATTTTCATCAATAATTTTTTTGACAATGTTGAATGAATCTT
>DHSP01000077.1:0-29705 GCA_002408485.1 Proteiniphilum sp. UBA5283
GGAGAATAATCGGGTTGTAGCCGGCATCAGCAGAACCTACGAAGTACAAGTGGGAAAACGAAACAAAAGTTTTTACAACGAAAGGAGTTTCTTGAAAATCTTTCCAAAGGACAAAAGAACTAGAATTGAGTCTTTCATTAAAGAACATCAAACAGATTTTGATTCTGTTGAACAGGTGTTTCAACTTTATCAATACGTCATCGCACAATAAGCCCTGGATCTGTCTCCCTTTCCTGTAACCCTCTCCATCACAATCACAGCAGGGACAGATGAACCTATGGTTGGAAAAAAACGATTACCGTTTCCCTTCATTTAAAACCATTTGGAGTTGCCCTAAAGCATGGATTGTTTTAACATTCCTTCTTTTCCTATCATGAAAATTAATAGTACATTTGTGTCTCAACATACTCACACACCGTTCATGAAAAAAAATCTTTTATTCACCTGCACGCTTCTCTTGCCTCTCATGCTCTTTGCGCAACAAACGGGCGCAACCTTTAAGAACGGTTTGGATTCACTTGCTTTCATAAATGGCAAGGCTGTGTTTTGTCTTACAGGTTTTGCGGGTTTATCCACAGCACAGGTAGGGGAAGGCAGTTATGAACAGGTCGATCATTTTCTGTTGATTAAGACATCGGACTATTCCGGTCCCAAGTCGGCATATCAGCCAATAAAAGGCTCAACGAATGACAGCTGCCTGGTAAAGGTCGTAGGATCAGACAACTATCCTCTACAGAATATCCTGGTAGAGGCGCGTACAAAATCGGACAAGGTGCTCGAGGGAAAAGTGTCCGGCGACGATGGCAAGGCCTGGTTTAAAGATAACGATAAGCTGGAGAAAATTACAGTCTCTGCCATGGGATACGATGCTATCACGATAGATCATACACTGGGAAAACACTACCTGGTCACGATGACCGAAAATAATATCATTGAAAACAGCACTGTAGTATTTAGTATACGCACAGTGGACGACGAAACAATCTCTCTGTTGCTGCTCACAGACGATTTCAAGGAGAGTAAAAACCGACTCTCCGATCTGCAAAAGCTGGAGAAGAAAATACGCAAACGTAATCTGCTCGAAAAACGGCTAAAAAAGGTATATGTACCCTATGTGCGGAAAATGTAATCGCCCGCGATCAAGAAAGCAGCTTCTTCACCATTTCTGAAACAGCCCGTCCTTCCGCCTTACCGGCAAGTTGTTTCGTGGCCAATCCCATTACCTTGCCCATCTCTTTCATGGAGGTAGCGCCCACTTCGGCAATGAGCGCCTTCAGAGCACCTTCCAACTGCTCCGGGGTCAGTTGTGCCGGGAGATACTCCTGGATCACTTTCATTTGCTCGATCTCAGCTTCGGCAAGGTCAGGCCGGTTTTGTTCCGAATAGATCGTGGCACTGTCTTTACGCTGTTTCACCATTTTTTGCAAAATGGATGTGGCTGTCTCATCAGATAGATCTCCGGCAGCACCCTTCGCTGTTTTTGCTTCCAGCAACTCTTTCTTTATTCCTCTCAACGCTTCCAGACGCACTTTGTCCTTGGCAAGCATTGCTTTTTTTATCTCTCCGGTAATCTTTTCCAGTAGTTCCATGTTGTTTCTTTTCTTTGATCTATTCCTGTTATATCCAAAGCCATTCTAAACAGGTCCCATCAATCGAACAGAGACGTCGACTGAGGATGTGTTTCCGATTGAAAGGCTCGGGGATTGAAATCTGCTTCCCGTTTGAAGACGGGAGTCTTTTCGAGTGCCTCGAGCACCTTATCGTCATCCAGTTCATCAATAGTCAGCACAAACGGTTCCTGCCGATAGTTGACGGTGGTAAGGGTTTTTAACCCTGTTTTTCCGTAATACTTTTCTATCAGTTCCTTGTCGCGTTTCTCCTGCTCCAGCTTCGCATCGCGTTCAATCTGTTCTTGTATCTCTTCTGCCCTCGTCTTTTCTTCCTGATGCTCCTTGATTCCCGGAACACTGGTGATAGAAAAGCCGGTAGCAAGCAGCGTCACTTTCACCTCTTCACCCAGCGACTCTTCCACAGCCGCTCCCCAGATCACTTCAATCTCCCTGCTAAACTTCGACATGAAATCGTGCAAAGCATTCATCTCTTCCATCATCAGCGGACTCTCTTCGCCAAAAGAGAGGTTGATCAGAATTTTCTTGGCGCTGAACACATCGTTGTTGTTAAGCAATGGTGAATGCAATGCGTTCTTTATGGCATCATTGACCCGATCATCCCCTTTCCCCAGGCCGCTACTCATGATGGCCACACCACCATCTTTGAGCGTGGTGTTTACATCAGCAAAATCGAGATTTACATGTCCGTGCACGGTGATGATCTCGGCAATGCTCCTGGCTGCGGTTGCCAGTGTATCATCGGCTCTGGCAAAGGCATTCAGCATGGTCAGATCACTGTAAATATCCCGCAAACGCTCATTATTGATGACCAGGAGTGCATCCACATTTTTGGCAATCTCTTCCACGCCCTTCACTGCCTGAACAATCTTTCGGGGACCTTCAAACATAAAAGGAATGGTAACGATGCCTACGGTGAGGATACCCATGTCCTTTGCCACACGAGCCACCACGGGTGCTGCTCCTGTCCCGGTTCCACCGCCCATACCAGCGGTGATAAAAGCCATTCGGGTGCCGTCGTTCAGTAGATCCTCAATCATCTCAACACTCTCCTCGGCAGCTCTTCGGGCCACTTCCGGTTTGTTTCCTGCTCCCAATCCTCCGGTAGTGCTTTCGCCCAATTGTATTTTCATGGGTACAGGTGATTCCATCAGCGCCTGATGGTCGGTATTGCACAATGCAAAGGAGACGTCGTGTATACCCTCCTGAAACATATGGTTCACGGCATTACCGCCACCACCTCCCACACCAATCACCTTTATGATGGCATCGGTATGGCTCTCGATCTGAAAATCCAATATATCGTCGTTCATTGCTCCTTATCTTTTCTCTGTTATTCATCATCCTCTTCTGAAAAGAATTCGCCAAAGACATCCTCTATCTTTGAGAATATTCCCCCTTCCTGTTTTTCTGCTTTCGGTTTCTTCTCCTTTTTGTCATTTTTCGGCTTTTTCTTTTTCGTGGAAAACCAGCCGGAAGAGGGAGATCTGCGATCCTCATCCTGTTCTTCTGAAGTATCGGCAAGTACAAGTTCGCAATCCTCTTCCGCAAAGATCAACATGCCCAATGCCTGTGTAAATGAAGGATCGCTGATCAGTTCAGGCGCATTGTTGATAAATGTTTTTTTCGCCAACGCCTTTCTTACAGGCATCTTCATCTTTTGGGTAAGATAGAGATCCAGGTTCTTCAGTTGTGATGCTCCGCCCGTAATGATCATTCCCGCCCCCAGCTGTCCTTCGTAACCAGAGAGAATGATCTGCTCCCTGATATTTGCGGTGATCTC
Source organism: Proteiniphilum sp. UBA5283 (assembly GCA_002408485.1). Lineage (GTDB taxonomy): Bacteria > Bacteroidota > Bacteroidia > Bacteroidales > Dysgonomonadaceae > Proteiniphilum. The sequence continues at coordinate 3,412 of DHSP01000077.1, forward strand.
ATCGAGACGCATGCCGATGACTTTATTTAATTCCGTCAGGTCTATATCTGGTTTCGAAGCAAAAGGAGACGTAAAAAGGGGAGCATCCTGATTTTCCATGGCTCGACCGAATTTTATCTTCAGCTGTTCCGCATCGTTTTCGGTAAAGTTGAGCGCGCTGATATCCTTCGTCAGGTTTTTGCCTCCGAATGGGATGACCACCATGCGTCGCAGTATACCACCCTTGTAGACGGAGAGGGAAGTGGTCCCGGAGCCGAAGTCAACGAAAACGCAACCCAGCTCTTTTTCTTCCTCGCTGAGCGATATCTCCGCCGATGCGGTCGGCCCTACAATAAAATCGACGATCTCCAGGTCCGTTTTGGCAGCGATACTTTTTTCGATATTCGACAACAGGTTTGGGCGTCCCACGATCAGCTCATAACCGGCCTCAATCTGCGAACCGGTCACCCCAACCGGACTGCGCTCCGGTTTGTCGTCGATATAATATTCCACGTCTGCAACCCGATAATTACGCACCATCTCGGGCTGAAACTTTTCGGCCGCTTTGCGCAACTGGCTTACCACCTCTTCAGTGACCATTCCGGTAGAGAGTTGCTTCATCTCATGAAATTCCAGGGTATGCAGTGATTGGCCTGCCAGGGAAACATACACTTTAGCGATCTTCCGCCCCAAGCTGTTTTCGAGCATCATCACCAGCTTATGCACATTGGCCCCTACCTGTTCAATATTGTACACCATACCTCTGCGCACGGAATTACCGGCATCAATGGAACCACTGGCGAGAATGGATATCACATTGTGCTCATTCTTTCGCCCGACAACGCCTTTTATCCGGGAAGTACCCAGATCAATCACAGCTATAAATCCTGAATGCATCATATATTTGGTTGATGAACTTTTTGGTTACATTATTGTTTAACAAACGCTCCTGGAACATTTTTGTTTGCTTGTTAACATCATTTTCAAAGTAGAAATAATCTCTTTTTACTTTCTTGTGCCCACGACCTGATTCTCATATTTCAGGTTGATCTCGCTATATCGATTCCATCCTACCACGTTCAATCCCTCTTCCACAAAAAGGACAAATTTCGCCAGTTTGGCCGGGTAGTCGTCGAGACTTCCCACAACGATCCTGAAATCGCCGGCACGCGGTATCAGTTCCACGTCCTTATTTTTCTGCACCACAATCTGTTCTATCCAGGCATCCCAGTCGGGATTATCCCGTAGGAACATTGCAAAATCATACAGGTCATTTTGTGCAAACTCTTCGTCAATAACACCCGTGGCAATAGGCACATAGACAGCAAAGTTAGACGACAGGGGCATGATACGGCGATCTTTATCAACATAAAAACTGCCTTTTACATCGGAGATAATCCTTAACACCGGCTCCCGCTGGCGAATGGATGCCACAATGGAACCACCTGCCGTGGTATATACCTCTGCCGACTCCACCAGGCGATTGGTAAGAATGGTGTCGCGAATGGCCAACGTGTTGATCTGTCCGAAAGTCTTGCCCACTGGATACAAATCATATCTCTTCACCAGATTCACAACATCCTGTGCCTCTACAAAGCGGGTTCGGCTGCTGTCTTTGATAATCACCTCAAATCGCTCGCATACGTTATCGCGTGAAGAATCTCTGAAATAGGATGCCGAAAAGATCAAATACCCTATTACAACAACAGCAACCAATATGATAAAGACTTTCTTCATGCTGTTATCTGTTTGGTTTGATTACACAAAGATACATTAAGATGTGCAATAGCAGATCGAATTAAAAAACATTAATCATTCACTGTGTACTTCTTTCTCAGCAGGCTTTCGATAGCGGGAAGCAACCTGTCGATATCACCGGCACCAAAAGTAACAAGCACCTCCAGCGGCTTATGCTCAAGCAACCCCAACAGCTCCTCTTTCCGGCATAACACCTTCTCTGGCGAAGTGATTTTATCGAAGATAATCTGCGACGAAACGCCCTGTATGGGTTCTTCCCTTGCAGGATAGATATCCAGCAGAATCACATCATCGAGGAGAGAGAGGCTCTCTGCAAACTGATCTGCAAAGTCGCGGGTCCGTGTATAGAGGTGTGGCTGGAATACACCCGTCACCTTTTTGCCAGGATAGAGTGCTTTGATGGAGTGGATGGCTGCTGACAGCTCCCGCGGATGATGAGCGTAATCATCAATAAATACAATTTTTTTCGATTTGATCTGAAAATCGAAGCGCCTTTTCGCACCGCCAAAGCTACGCATGGCACAGCGGATCTCTTCCGGTGTGACACCACAACGTATGGCTACAGCAATGGCTGCTACGGCATTTTCAATATTCACCTTCACCGGCACTCCCAGAAAAATATCGGCAATCTTCATTTCAGGAGACACGAAATCGAACAGGATCTCCCCGTTTCCAATGCGGATATTCTCTGCACGATAATCGCCCTCCGCTTCTCCATAACTCAGCACAGTCACTGTTTCGTCGGTGCGTGGGGTGACCGGTGCTCCCTTTTTCAGGATAAGACAACCATGAGGACGAATGAGCGAGGTGAATTTTTCAAAACTTTCCCTGTAAGCTTCTTCTGTTCCATAGATATCGAGATGATCGGGATCGGCAGAAGTGATGATGGCGATCCAGGGTTTCAGCCAATGAAAAGAACGGTCATATTCGTCAGCTTCGGCAACGGTAATATTGCTTTTGTCGGAGAGCAGCAGGTTGTTGTCATAATTTTTTAATATCCCCCCCAGGAAGGCATTGCAGTCCACATGTGACTGGCGCAGCAGATGGGCCGTCATGCTTGAGACAGTGGTCTTGCCGTGCGTTCCCGCCACACAGACAGCATCGCTCGTTTTGGTGATCTCACCAAGCAGCTGTGCCCGTTTCATGATAGTGAATCCCCGTTCACTGAAAAAAACCAATTCCCCGTGCGATGCAGGTATGGCAGGTGTATAAACCACGAGCGTTTTTTCTTTGTCCACAAAAAAGGGGGGAATTTTCTGTATGTCATCCTCATAATGCACAAAAGCGCCCTCCTCTACAAGCGTTTGTGTGAGCGGCGTTTCTGCACGGTCATACCCTCCTACCCTTTTTCTCTTCGAAAGAAAATAGCGGGCAAGATTGCTCATGCCAATCCCGCCAATGCCTATAAAATATATATTTTCGTAATTCATACCATGATCAATTTTTCAATCTCATCCACGATTCGTTCTGCCGAATCATGTTGCGCCAGCTTTACAATATTCCGGCTCAGACTTTTAAGCTGTTCTTCGTTCTTCACAAGCGAAAGTGCCACATCGAACAGCAGAGCAGGAGCCAATGCGTCGGAGACCATGACAGCCGCCTCCTTATTCACCAATGCCTGCGCATTCTTCGTCTGGTGATCTTCCGCCACATTGGGTGAGGGAACCAGGACAACCGCCTTTCCGAGCAAACTAAACTCTGATATGGAACCAGCGCCCGCACGGGAAATTACCAGGTCGGCCACAGAATAGGCATACTCCATCCGATGCACAAAATCGCACAGATGCACATTGGGTGGAATCATCCCGGCCTCTTGCAGCTGCTGCATTTCTTTGTAGTAGTACTTACCGCACTGCCAGATCACCTGCACATTGTCCTGCACGGCCAGCTTGGAGAAAGCACCTGTAATACTTTTATTAAGCGTGCGTGCCCCCAGGCTTCCTCCCAGCATCAGGATTGTTCGCTTGAGGGGATCCAGCTGAAAGTAATTATATCCATCCTGCCTATTCTCCTCCGATATCAACAGCTCCTGGCGGCAGGGATTGCCTGTGAGCACTATTTTTTCTTTTGGGAAAAACTTTTCCATCCCATCATAGGCCACACAGATGGTCGCAGCCTTTTGTGCCAGCAGCTTGTTGGTCACCCCCGCATAGGAGTTCTGTTCCTGTAGTAAGGTGGGTACTCCCTTTGCAGATGCTGCCTTCAATATGGGGCCGCTGGCATAACCACCTACTCCCACAGCAATATCGGGTTTGAAGTCATTCACAATTTTTCGCGCTTTTTGCATGCTCCTGAGCAACTTGATGCCGACAGAGACATTCTTCAGCAAGTTCTTCCTGTCGAACCCTGCCACAGGCAGTCCCACGATATTGTATCCGGCGGCGGGCACCCGCTCCATCTCCATGCGATCTTCGGCTCCCACGAAAAGGATTTCACACTCCGGCCACCGTTTCCTCGTTGCGTTTGCAATCGAAATAGCCGGGAATATATGTCCCCCCGTGCCTCCTCCGCTGATAATTATCTTCATACATGATAAATTTCAAATTCCACTTTGTCTTCCAGATTTTCAATCGGCTCCTTCAATAGGGAGTCGGCCGATTCCTCGCATTGGCGGGTATGGTCATCTTCATTCCGACCGGCAGTCTCGTTTTCCTCTCTCTTCTTCCCAATACCAAAGCGGTCGGCACTCAAAATCAGTCCGAAGTAGGCACAAGTAATCAGCGTGGATGTCCCCCCCCTGCTGACCAGTGGCAATGGCTGGCCGGTGACTGGGATCAGGTTTACGGCCACCGCCATGTTGATAAATGCCTGGATGGAAAGCATCAGCGCCGATCCCAGCACCAGAAATTTGGGAAACATTTTTTCCGTTTTCCGGGCAATCATCCCGGAACGAATAAGCAGGATCACATAGAGCAACAGAACAAAAAGACCTCCCAGCATCCCCATCTCTTCGATGATGATGGCATAGATGAAGTCGGAATAGGCCTGCGGAAGGAAATCCCGTTCGGTACTATTTCCCGGGAACACACCCAGGATACCGCCGTTGGCGATAGCAATCTTGGCATGTGCCACCTGGTAATTTTCATCGGTGATAGTGAAATATTCTTCTTCAGAAAGTTCTTTGTGTGCACCAAAGTTGGTGATACGGTTTTGCCATGTACCCAGACGACTTAAGGGACCCGAGCTGGTCCAATTTTCGGGAATGATATTCAGTAACAAGACAAATAAAAGCACCAAAGCAATCCCTGCTCCTGCCACCTTCAGCAAACGTATGAGTTTCACGTTTCCAATGAACATCAACAGATAACACACTCCGAACAGCAGTACTGCGGTCGACAGGTTATCCATGGCAATGATGCCACACACAACAACCATCAGGCCTATCATCCATTTGAACAACAGGCCGTCGTTCGTTCCATTCTGCTTGCTTAACAGAAAAGCCACTGTCCCCATCAGCGATATTTTGGCTATTTCGGAAGGCTGAATGGTGAATCCCAGGAAGGATATCCATCGGTCGGCACCGTTAACGCTGGTCCCGATAAACGGGGTTAGCACAAGCAAGACGATGGCTCCCAGCAGTACAAAAATCAGAAGTGAAAAATAGCGATAGGGAATATTATGAATCAGCAGAATTACTCCCACACCTCCAATTAGGAACATGGCATGCCTGAGAATTGGCCCCCACATGTTTTGTTGCCGGTAAACAATGGTACTGGTTGCGCTGAATATCTCCACCAGTGAGATCACGCAGAGGATGATAAACACCGTCCAGATCACCTTATCTCCTTTAAAGACCTTTTTCACTAAATCTCCTAACGTGAACCCTGTTTCGGAAACGGTATCCACTGGAGATGAAGGATCTGTTGAATGATTGGAATTGTTTAACATAGCTACCTTTTTAAAGAGTTCTCACACATTCCCTGAACTGGTCACCGCGATCTTCGTAGTTTCTGAACAGATCAAAGCTGGCGCAGCAGGGTGACAGCAAAACCGTGTCTCCCTTTTCGGCTAATTGATAAGCTATATCCACGGCCTCCTTCATGGAACATGCATCACGAATCACGGGCACCTTCCCGTCGAAGAAAGCATGTAGTTTACTGTTGTCTTTTCCAAGAAAAATCAATGCCCTTGCTTTTGATTGCACCAACTCCTCAATCTCACTGTAATCGTTTCCCTTATCAGTTCCGCCAAGAATCAGCACTGTTTTGGTGCGCATGCTCTGCAGTGCGTACCAGCATGAGTTTACGTTGGTTGCTTTTGAATCGTTGACATACAGTACGCCGCGCACTGTAGCCACCTTTTCGAGCCGGTGCGGAACGCCTTTAAAATCGGACAACGATGTGCGCAACTGTTCGTCGCTGATGTCCATCAGCTTTGCTACAATCCCCGACGCCAATGAGTTATATACATTATGCAAACCCTCCAGGGCCAATAATTCCAATTCCATAGTGAACTCCTGTTCTTTAGCGTGAATAACTATCTTTCCGTTTTCGGTATAAGCAGCCGCCTCTTTCTTTTGTTGTTTTCCAAAAGGGTAGAGGGTTGCCAACGGCTTTAGCTTGTCAATCTCCTTTGTAACAATGGGGTCATCGATCCAGTAAATAAAAGCATCTTCCACCCTTTGATTGCGGATGATGCGCATTTTGGCATCTACATAGTGTTGCAGGTCATGATCATACCGGTCGAGATGATCGGGGGTAATATTCAGCAGTACCGCAATATCGGCCTTGAAGTCGCACACGCCCTCCAGCTGGAAGCTACTCAACTCCAATACATAATAATCAAAATGCTCCTCGGCCACCTGTCGAGCGAAGCTCTTCCCGATGTTTCCCGCAAGCCCCACGCTCAGTCCTGCCGATTTCAGAATATGATAGATAAGGCTGGCCGTGGTTGTCTTGCCATTACTTCCTGTGATGCAGATCAACCTCGCATCGGTGAATCGGCCGGCAAATTCAATCTCAGAGATAACATGAATTCCGGTGGCCAGCACTTTCCGCATCAACGGGGATGTATCGGGTATACCCGGACTCTTTACAATCTCATCAGCCCGGAGTACGCGCTCTTCGGTATGACCGTTCTCCTCAAATTCTATGCTATAAGCATTCAACGTATCACGATGCGAGTTTTGAAGCGGACCGTTATCGGAAAGGAACACGTCAAATCCTTTTTTTTTCGCGAGTATGGCAGAACCTACGCCGCTTTCCCCACCACCGAGCACAACAATTAATTTCCCATTCATACTTATCTCTTTTGGATATCAATATCCTATCTCATTTTGAGCGTTGCCAGCGTCAACACTGCCAGGATCATTCCTACAAGCCAGAAGCGACTCACGATCTTGGGTTCGGCAAGCGGTGCGAAAGGCTTCTGGATCAATGCATCGATAGTTCCGTCACCCGGCTTTTGATAGTGATGGTGGAGCGGAGTCATCTTAAAAATACGTCTTCCGGCACCATATTTCTTCTTCGTATATTTAAACCAGGTCACCTGTGCAATTACCGACAAAGCCTCCACAAAAAAGACACCGCACAGGATAGGCAGCAACAACTCCTTGTGGATGAGCACAGCAAACACGCCTATGATTCCTCCAAGTGTAAGGCTTCCCGTGTCGCCCATAAATACCTGTGCGGGGTAAGCGTTGTACCAGAGAAATCCCACACAGGCTCCTACAAACGCCGAAGCAAACACCATCAGTTCATCTCCGCCGGGGATGTACATAATATTCAGGTAGGAGGCAAAGTCAACACGCCCCGACACATAAGCCAGGATTCCCAGTGCCACACCGATGATGGCAGAGGAGCCAGATGTCAGACCATCCAGTCCATCCGTCAGGTTGGCACTGTTCGACACAGCCGTCACAATAAGGATCACAACCAGGATAAAAACAACCCACACAGCCTCATCAGCATAGTCACCCATCCAGTTAACCAGCCACTTGTAGTCGAAGTTGTTGTTTTTCATAAAAGGAATGGTGGTACTGGTAGTTTTTACATCCTCGCTTTGGAAAGTGACATCTTCGATGATGTTGTTCACCCGTATCTCCCTATTTTCGCGCACCACGATATCGGGACTCAGGTAGATAGTCAGTCCCACAATGAGCCCGAGTCCGATTTGGGCTACGATCTTTGATTTTCCTTTCAGGCCCTCTTTATCTTTTTTGAATACCTTAATGTAATCATCCGCAAAACCGAGCAGGCCCAGCCAAACGGTACTGATCAGCATCAGGATAATATAAATATTTTCCAGCTTTCCAAAAAGCAGCGTCGACACCAATATAGAGAGAATAATGATGATCCCTCCCATGGTGGGTGTGCCTCGTTTGCTGTATTGCCCCTCAAGATCGAGATTGCGGATTGTTTCTCCGATTTGCTTCTGTTGCAGTTTTCCAATGATTTTCTTACCCACAAAGATGCCGATCAGCAGCGAGAAAACAACTGCCATGGCTGAGCGAAACATCACATATTGAAACATACCCGCTCCAGGTACATCGAGTTTGTCTAAATAATCAAAAAGATAATATAACATATATACTGTATTTTCTGTTTCACATCAGGCGTTGTGTTGAGTGGCAAATATCTTTTCCACCTCTTCCCTGTCATCGAAGTGATGCCTCACTCCTTTTATTTCCTGATAATCTTCGTGCCCTTTTCCGGCGATAAGGACAACGTCTCCCGGTCGAGCCAGGGCACAGGCTGTCTTGATGGCTTCACGCCGGTCCACAATGGTAAGCGAGGCATCCCGCTGCTCTTGCGTTAAACCGTCAATCATATCCTGCAGGATGTCACCGGGCTCTTCAAATCGGGGATTATCGGAGGTAAGCACCACCCGGTCGCTCAGGTTCACTGCTTCGCGCGCCATAAGTGGACGCTTTGTTTTATCGCGGTTACCGCCACAGCCCACAACTGTGATGATATGTCCTTTATTATTGAGTACTTCGTGGATCGCGTTCAACACATTCGTAAGAGCATCGGGAGTATGGGCATAATCCACAATTGCCGTATAGGAGCGGGGTGATCGGATGGTCTGGAAACGACCAGCCACGGGAGTCATCAGGGAGAGATGACGAAGTACCTCCTCTCCATCGAGTCCGAGCAGGATGCCCGCACCATACACAGCCAACAGGTTATACACATTAAACACACCCACAAACTGAACCGTAAGCTCTTTCCCATTAATTTCAATATCGGTCCCGTCGAAATGTTTTTCGAAAATACGGGCTTTAAAATCGGCCATGCCCTTCACGGAGTATGTGAATTTTCGAGCTTTGCTGTTTTGCATCATCACTCCGCCATTCTTATCGTCGGCATTGGTGAGGGCAAAAGCATCCTTGGAAAGATTATCGAAAAACGATTTCTTCACGTTCCGGTACTCCAGCATATTCTTATGGTAGTCGAGATGATCCTGCGTAAGATTCGTAAAGATCCCACCCGCAAAACGGAGGCCATAAATCCGCTTCTGATGGATAGCGTGAGAACTTACCTCCATGAAAGCATGCGAACAACCGGCATCGACCATCTTCCGGAGATAACCGTTTAACGTGATTGGATCGAGTGTGGTATGGGTCGTTGCATACCGCTCATCGTTCACATAGTTTGCAACAGTGGACAGCAGTCCGGCAGAATATTCCAGCTGGCGGAACATCTTATAAAGAAGGCTGGCAACAGTCGTTTTCCCATTCGTCCCGGTTACTCCCACCAGTTTAAGTTGTTGCGAAGGATCTCCATACCACGTCGAGGCGATGATTGCCAGCGCCTCGGCACTATCCTCTACTTGCACGTAGGTAACTCTGGAGAAATACTCTTCGATCATTGGTTTATCGTACACCACCACAGCAGCCTCTTGTTCTATCGCTTTGCCAATATATGCATGGCCATCGGTAAATATTCCTTCTACCGCAACAAACAAGGAGCCCTGTGTCACAGTACGTGAGTCGGAAGTAATGGCGGTAACCTCCGCCTCTTCATTGCCACAAATGGCAACGACACGGCATTTTCTTATAATATCTCGAAGTTTCATAAGCTATTGTAATGTGATGGTGATTGTGGTCCCTTTAACCAATTTCTGCCCCGGAGGAAATGACTGAGATACGACTTTTCCGGCACCTGTGAGGTTTATCCTGAGGCCCATTTTTTCGAGCAGGTACACGGCATCACGCGCACCCATTCCGCGCACATCCGGGATCATCGAGTTGTGCAATGCCATGGCCTTGGGCCGATACGCCAAGCTATCCCGTGTCATCTTCACCCAATTGGCAGTTTCATCCAGTTCACCCGCAGGCAAATTTAATGAAGCCAGTACAACCTTGTTCAGTCCCCAGTTACCATGCTTTATCGCAGGTTTTTTTTGCAATGTAGAGTCAATTTTGCAATCATTTACGGTGAGTTGTACTTTTCTCACAAAGGTCTTTTCGGCAATATTCTTGAACACCATACCAGCCATGCCACCGCCGGATGGCACTCCTTTCGGTTTTCTCAGTCCCACAAAAATAGTGTACATCGGTTTATCGGCAGGAAAATATCCGCAGAATGAAACGTAATAACCCCCCTCATATCCGCCACCGGAAGCAATCTGTGCAGTTCCGGTCTTACCGGCTACGGTAAAGTAGTCCGAAGCCACAACTTTCGCAGTTCCCTCCTCAATTACCCCCACGAGCATATCGTGTATCTGCTGCAAAGTAGACTCCTTGCACATCTTCGGATTCACTACTTCTGCCTCCATTTCTTTGATCACCTTGCCGTTCTTAACGAACTGCTTGGCAATAAAAGGCTTGATCATATTTCCACCGTTGGCTATCCCATTGTAAAACATGAGCATATAGATTGGCGGGATTTTTGTTTCGTAGCCGAACGACATCCAGGGAAGCGTGGTTTTGGACCAGTAATTTGCTTTATCATCCGGAAAACGGATAGAAGATGTTCCTTCTATTCCATTGAGGGGAACGTCCCACTTCAGCTGTTTTCTCAATCCGATCCGGTCGATGCCTTCCACATACCGGGCTGGATTACTTTCGTATCCTTTCAATACGATTTTACTCATCACGATGTTGGACGAGACCGCCATCCCCTCTGCGACCGTGAGATAGCCTCTATCCTGACCTCGCCGCCAGTAATGGTCTCTTACCCATCTTTTGTTGTATTGAAAAAGGCCGCTACCAACGTAAAAAGAATCAGCGGGCGTCACCACACCGTCATCGAGTGCTACCATCGCCGTCACCGTTTTAAAGGTGGAACCCGGCTCGTTCATATAAGAGAATGCATTGGGATTCCCTTCGGCATAATCGCCGTTGCTCATTCTATCCAGGTTCACAATCCCCTTGATCTCGCCGCTTTGTACTTCCATGATGATGGCGGTACCCGACTCTGCCTCTGTCTCCACCAGCTTATCCCGAAGGGAACGTTCTGCGATATCCTGGATATCCGTATCGATGGTGGTGACAATATCCAAACCCTCTTCGGCCGGTTTCTCCACCACATCCATCCACTTTCCCTGTATCTTTTGACGGAATTTCACACCCGGGACGCCGCTCAGCAAGGAATCATATTTTAACTCCAACCCGCTGGCACCTCCCTTTTCCAGGTCCTTATAGACACTTCCCACAGTCCGGTTTGCGAGGTTTCCGAAAGGTTTTTTACGCGCATTCCGTTCTTCGGCGATCAGTCCACTGCGGTTGGATCGCTGGTTCCAGAAAGGATAAGTACGTATCTCCTTGAGATCAACATACGAGATATCTCGCCTCAGAATCTTTACGTAACGGGAACGAATGGGTACTTTTTTATCGGACCCTTTTGCTCTGTTTTCATGAATCTGTCGTTCTTCTTTTTCCCGCATATTCCAGCCGTTCATGATCACGTTCCTGTACTGGGCAGCCGAACGGTCGGGAAACTTTCTGGCAAGAGCCGCCGAAAGATCGCCTACATACTTCATCAGGGTATCTTTCTCCATACCGTCTGCCCAAAAGTCCATGTAAATACTGTATAGCGGCTCAGTGGTAGCCAGCAGCTTTCCGTCGTATGTATATATATTGCCCCGCTTGGGAAGGATTATGCGGTCCCTGATGACCGTTTCTTTTTTGCCCACTTCCCGCCATTTCTTTCCTTCGGAAGTAAACACGATTTTGGTAGCCGAAAAAACAATCATTACGGCAAATAGCATCAATATGGTTACTATCAGCCCATATCTTCCCAAAACACCTTTTTTATCTTTTTTGTTTTGTTCCTGCATTGTTTACTCAGGTTTTGCATTTGAGCCCGCTGTATGGGTAATTAAATGCTATTTCTTCTCTTTTTTATTAAGGTAGTATATCGGCTCACTGGTCACCTTTAACTCCAGTCCCGCCTCTGCAACCCTACGTTCTATCTCTCCCTGCCTGCCTGCTTCGGTAAGCTTGGAAGAGATGGTAAGCGACTCATATTTTGCATCTTTCAGCACCTGCTCAAGACGTTCAATCTCCGACATCGTTTGTAACACCTTATATCGGTGCCCGATAAACAAAAACATTATCAGCACAATCGCGATAATGAACCGCATGTTCTTGAGGAAGTAGTTCTCGGTGAGAACACTTCCTCCAAAAACATGGACAAACGATTTGCGTATGTTACCGAACTTCAATTTCATTTGTTGATAGTTATCAGCTCTCAGCAGTCAGTTGCCAGCTTGCGCCCCGACTACTGTAAACTATTTCTTCTCCGCTATGCGCAGCCTTGCACTTCGCGATCTCGGGTTTTGCTGCTGCTCCTCCTCTGCGGGCACAATCACTTTCCGGCTGACCTGTTCGAAAGGTGTTTCCACGTTCCCATAGAAATCCTTGATCAACACCCCCTCAAAGTTGCCTGTTCTGAAAAAGTTCTTTACCAGCCGGTCTTCCAGCGAATGATAGGAAATTACACTCAATCGCCCTCCCGGCTTCAACACGTGCAATGCCTGCGTAAGCATTTCCGTCAGCGCATCCATTTCACCGTTCACTTCAATACGAAGCGCCTGAAAAGCCTGTGCCAATATTTTCTTCTCCCGGTCTTTGAACGCAAATGGCTCCAGAATGGCAAGCAAGTCGTTTGTCAGCGCTATTTTCTTTGTTTGCCGGTATGCCACAACCGAAGAAGCAATCTTGTGTGCGTTTTTTAGCTCGCCATATTTTGAAAAAATATCCCGCAGTCTTTCCACAGTGTATTCATTGAGAATATCTGCTGCACTTTTTTGGGTGCCGCGGTTCATGCGCATGTCGAGATCTCCTTCAAAACGAAAGGAAAAACCGCGCTCCGCATCGTCGAAGTGATGCGACGAAACACCCAGGTCGGCCAGCACCCCATCCACCTCGTCCACCTCGAGGTAACGAAGAAAATTTTTCAGAAACCGGAAGTTGCTTCTTACAAAAGTGAAACGGGGGTCGTCGATAGCATTCAGCGCCGCATCCTCATCCTGATCAAAAGCAATCAGTCGCCCATCGTCATTTAATCTGCGCAAAATTTCACGCGAATGCCCGCCCCCACCAAAAGTGACATCCACGTACACCCCGGAGGGACAGATACTCAACCCCTCGATGCTTTCATCAAGCAAAGCCGGAGTATGATACACCATCTGTCTGCCGTTATCTACCATGATCCTGAAAATTAAGGAAAGCGCGCCATCAACTGCTGCAGGGCAGAAGAAAACTCATCCGGATCAATCAATGGCTGTTCCAGCTTCTCTTTAGCCCAAATCTCAATGGTTTCATCCACTCCGAGAAAGCGGACATCCGAACCGATAGAAACCATTTGCATATAACGTTTCGGTATAAGTATCCGTCCGCTCGTGTCCATTTCAATCCTTTCTGCATCCAACACAAACTGGCGGAAAATCTGCTGCTGCTCGCGGTCCCATCTGCTTAGCCGACCACGAAGCATTTCAATTTCTTTCTCCCAAACACTTCCGGGGTATAACACCAAACAATCCTGAAAAATATCTTTCCGAAGTACCAGAAATTCTTCTCCCTCACACTGTAAGCGTTTGCGAAAAATTGCCGGCACAAAAATCCTTCCCTTTGCATCGGCCCTGGCTTCCATATTTCCCAGAAACTGTAACATTTCCCTATCAAAATTCAACCGGACAGAACCTTTAATACTGTAAAAGTACAAAATAAACCACTTTCCCCCACATTTCCACACAATATTTTATAAAAAAGTTATCAACAGGCGCAGAAAAAACCCCATATACCTGAATTACAAACCATTAATCATCAGATAACAAAGTTGTACTTTTAGGTTCATCGTTGTAAACGAAGAAATTTGACCAATCCTGCTCCATGCGTTCACTAATTTTTGTACATTTGCGGCGTATTAGAAGTAGAGGAAAATACAATGAGCCAAGAGAATGGATTCAGGATTAACGTGGACAATATTTTAAAGGCTAAGGCGCCAAAATATTATCACAGGATCCCCCGGTTTCTGATTAATTATCTCAAGCGAACACTTCACCAGGACGATATCAACGGAATTCTCTCCCGGAATAGCGAGGCGAAAGGAGTGGAGTTTATGCGCGCTCTGGTGGAAAAAGAATTTTGCCTGAGCTTAGAGATCCGCGGAGAAGAAAATATTCCGGAATCGGGAAAATTTACTTTCGCTTCCAACCATCCATTAGGTGGTTTGGATGGTATATGCCTTTCTGCATATCTTGGTACGAAGTATGACGGAAAAATCAAGTACCTCGTAAACGATGTATTGTATTTCATTGATCCGCTGAAACCGATTTTTGTGCCCATCAACAAATATGGCGCTCAAGGGAAAGAATCGGCAAAAGCCATCAACGAAGCCTATGCTTCTACCAATCAGATCATCACATTCCCTGCGGGCTTATGCTCCCGGAAAATAAAAGGAAAGATCATCGATCTGGATTGGATGAAGAATTTTATCATCAAGTCGGTGGAATACCAAAGAGACGTTATCCCCGTCCATTTCGAGGGCAAGAACTCCGCCTTCTTTTACAATTTCTCCAATCTCCGTAAAGCTTCCGGCCTAAAATTCAACATTGAGCTGATTTATCTGCCGGATGAAATGTTCAAAAACAGCCATCGCCAATTCACCATCACATTTGGCCAATCCATTCCCTGGCAGACATTCGACAAGTCGAAAACACCGCAAGAATGGGCACAATATGTAAAAGACATGGCTTATGCCATGAAATGACGATTATTTTTAACGCAACAAAGAATGGAAAAGATCATAGAACCGGTCTCCAAGGAGCTGATAAAAAGCGAACTGACCGTACAGAAAAGAATAAGGAGCACCAACAAGGCCAACAATGAAATTTATGTATTTACCGCCCACGATTCTCCTAACCTGATGCGCGAAGTGGGCCGTCTGCGCGAAATAGCATTCCGTCATTACGGTGGCGGCACGGGACTGGAGGCCGACATTGACAAATACGACACCATGGAGATCCCCTACCGCCAGCTGATTGTATGGGATCCCGAAAATGAGGAGATACTGGGTGGGTATCGTTTTATTTATGGCTCCGACGTGGAGTTTGATGAGAGCGGGAAACCGATGTTAGCTACAGCCCACCTTCTGAATTTTTCACAGGAATTTATTGATGATTACCTGCCGTATACGGTAGAGCTGGGAAGATCGTTTGTCTCCCTGGAATATCAATCCACCTTATTGGGGAGAAAAGGAATTTTCGCACTCGACAACCTATGGGACGGGCTGGGAGCACTCACTGTCATCGACCCGGAAATCAAATATTTCTTCGGGAAGGTGACCATGTACGGCACCTACAACAAGCAAGCCCGAAACATGATTCTCTACTTCCTCAACAAACACTTTCCCGATAATCAGCAGATGGTGACCCCCATTGATCCTCTTGTAACCGGTACCGACACGGAAAAAATGAAACAGCTTTTCCATGGCCGCAACTTTAAGGAGGATTATAAAATATTAAACAGAGAGGTGCGCGCGCTGGGATACAACATCCCGCCTCTCATCAACGCATACATGAGTCTTTCGCCGACCATGCGATTCTTCGGCACCGCCATAAACGATGAATTTGGACAGGTCGAGGAGTCGGGAATCCTGATTGAAATTGATCAGATTCTGGAGGAAAAGCGCGCACGCCATATCGAGACCTATTTAAAAAGCAAGCCCAGCAAGCGTTTCCTGATGAGACTCAGAGGGCTAATTTCCACAAAAAGAAAAATAAGAACCGAAGCTGCCCCGAAAGACAAAACAGAAAATTAAATCGCCAATTCCTGCTTAAAAATAACCGGTGAACTAAATTCGACTCATTCAGAAACAAAAAGCAAGAAATAAAAGGCCATACCTATCGGTTTTCAGCTTTTCCTTTTTAAATAAACACTTTTATTGACTTTATTGCCAGCATCGGCAACTAATTGATAATACAACTATTACTCTCGGAAAATGCAATCGTTTGCACGGGGATTCGAAGTTATTTAAACCTTTTTCAATACCATACCATTTAGGTTATTCTAACTTTGTATGTGGAGTGAAACAAATAAAATAAATGAAAAAATTAACGTTTCGTTTATTTACTCATTCCATTTGTACCATTGTGAGAACGGAGAGAGTATTAATCAGTTAATCTTATAACGTTAACAACATGCATGTAAATTTTAAAAAAAACAGTAGAGTGTTTCTGATGACATTGTTGTCCGGGATGCTCATGATTTTATCGGCAAGTGCCCAAACCGGCACGCCGATAAATGTAAGGGGAACCGTAACGGATATTGCCGGCGAACCGCTTGTCGGCGTCAATATTCTATTACAAGGGACCTCTACCGGAACAGTTACCGATTATGATGGCAACTTTGTGCTTCAGGTTCCGGAGGACGGAGTACTGGAAGTGAGATACATCGGTTACAAACCGCAAACCATCTCCATCAACAGAAGAGCTGTTATCCAAATTGTAATGGATGAGGATACTGAGTTACTCGAAGAGGTGGTAGTAATCGGTTATGGAACCGTAAGAAAAAATGATGCTACCGGCTCAGTGGTTGCAGTAGATGCCACCAAGCTAAACAGGGGTCTGGCCACATCTCCGTCAGATCTTTTAGCAGGTCAGGTGGCCGGTCTGAGTGTTACTTCCGCAGGAGGGGCACCCGGTTCTTCTGCAAATATTCGCATACGCGGAGGATCCTCCATGTCGGCCAGCAACGATCCGTTGATCGTGATCGACGGTGTACCGGTAGACAACGCCACCAATGTGAACGGAATGTCGAATCCACTGAGCACCATAAACTCGAACGACATTGAATCATTTACCGTTTTAAAAGACGCCTCAGCCACTGCCATTTATGGATCACGTGCGTCAAACGGGGTCATTATCATCACAACCAAGAAAGGGCAATCGGGAAAGATGAAGCTGGCTTATAACGGAAATTTCTCCGTGAGCACACGCACCGGAGCTGTAGATGTGATGGACGCTCCCACCTTTAGAAAATACGTCATCAATTCTTTTGGGGAGGATAGCCAGCAAGCTGCCGCCCTTGGCAGCACCGAAACGAACTGGCAGGACAAGATCTTCCGGGTAGCAGCCAGTACTGATCACAATCTGAGTGCGTCGGGCACAGCAGCCGAAGTGCTTCCTTATCGCGTTTCTGTGGGATACACCAACGAAAACGGTATCCTGAGAACGTCCAATCTGGAAAGATTCACAGGCAGTGTGAATCTTAGCCCTTCCTTTTTTGACAATCAGCTGAGAGTACAAATGAATGCAAAAGGGATGTACATCACCAACCGTTTTGCAGATCAGGGAGCCATCAACTCGGCCACTCAGTTCGACCCAACCATGCCAGTATACGATACCACGGGATCGCCTTACGGCAACGGCTACCATATGACACTCAAAACCAATGGCACTCCCATCGACATCGCACTGGCCAACCCACTCGCCATCCTAATGCAAAAGCACGACAACTCCACGGTAATGCGCAGCATCGGAAACATGCAGGTAGACTACAACATGCCATTCCTGGATGGACTGAGAGCCAACCTTAATCTGGGATACGACATCTCGGACAGCAAGGGAGACGTGATCGTGGAAGACAACTCTCCCATGAGCTACACATGGGGCAGCTACAAGGCAGGATGGGGTGATAACAGGACATACACTCAATATAAGCTGAATACGCTGCTTGACTTCTACCTGAACTACGTGAAGGAAGTTGGGGTACACCGTTTTGATGCGATGGGAGGGTATTCCTGGCAACGCTTCTTTAACGAAACCGAGGATACCTATCCCTATTCTGCTGCTATGGCGGCAGAAAAGGGTGAAAAGTTTTACCGTGAGAGCTACGACTATTCTACGGAGAGTTTCGTGATCTCTTTCTTCGGACGTCTGAACTACTCGTTGCTGGATCGATACCTGCTCACCCTCACCCTGCGTAACGACGGTTCGTCGCGCTTCAGTCCCGACAATAAGTGGGGCCTCTTCCCCTCTGCTGCCTTCGCCTGGAAGGTGATCAACGAACCATTCATGGAAGGTGCAGGAAAAGCGATGTCTGACCTGAAGTTACGCCTCGGGTACGGTGTCACCGGACAACAGAACCTGGGCAGTGGCGACTATCCCTGGATGGGCCGTTACAGCTACAGCCAGGCGGGAGCCAATTACTTCTTTGGCGATCAGATGATCTCACTCATTCGCCCGCTGGCATACGACGAGAACCTGAAATGGGAGGAAACCACTACCTACAACGCTGGCCTGGACTATGGCTTCCTGAATAACCGTATCTCCGGTGCCGTGGATGTCTACTACCGTAAGACAACCGACCTGCTCAATACTGTGGGCATTGCTGCTGGCACCAACTTCAGCAACCAGCTGCTCACCAACGTGGGCGAACTGGAAAACAAGGGTATCGAGTTCACCATCACCGGACGCCCCCTGGTCACCCGCGACTGGAGCTGGAACTTGAGCTACAACGTAACCTTCAACCAGAACAGGATCACCAAGCTGACCATCAACGATGACCCGAACTATGTGGGTGTTCGCTTCGGCGGTATCGACGGCGGTACCGGAAACAACATCGCCATCCATGCCGTAAACTACCCGGCCAGCTCCTTCTACGTCTATGAACAGGTGTATGACAAGGCCGGAAAACCGCTGGAAGGGGTTTTTGTAGATCAGAATGCCGACGGCTCCATCAACGAACAGGATATGATTCCCTATAAGAATGCTTCACCCGATGTGTATATGGGCTTATCTTCTCAGCTCGCCTACAAGAACTGGGACTTCAATTTCTCCGTTCGCGGCAACATCGGCAACTACGCCTACAACAACATTCAGTCCAACCGCGAGTCGAAAAACACCACCTTTGACCCCTCGGGATGGCTCAAGAACAGGGTCAACAGCGCTACATACACCAACTTCGATGCGGTGCACTATCAGTCCAGCTACTACATCCAGAATGCCTCCTTCATGAAGGTAGACAATGTCTCTCTGGGATACAACTTTACACACATGCTGAACCGTCAGCAGTCGGGAAGAATCCATTTCACCGTTCAGAATCCGTTCGTACTGACAAATTACAGCGGCCTCGATCCGGAATTCACCAACAACGGTATCGACAACAATATCTATCCTCACCCACGCGTGTTTATCCTGGGACTCAATCTTAATTTTTAACATCACACAACTATGAAGACTGCAACATATAAAATTCTGATATTCATCGCGATCATCATGACAACCGGGGGGGTAACCTCCTGCATTGATGACCTGAACACCATTCCCCTGGATAAGGAGGAACTGGTATCGGAAGTGGTTTTTGGCAGTGATCTGGGGTCTTACCAGGAACTGCTGGCCAAGATTTATGCTGGACTGGCCATCAGCGGAAATAGCGGCGGAGACGGCGATCCCGATGTGGCAGGCGTCGACGGAGGGAGCCAGGCATCCTTCCTCCGGGGTCTCTGGAACCTGCAGCAGCTCCCCACCGACGAGGCACATTGTGCCTGGAACGACGTGGGCATCCCCGACCTGAACTACATTACCTGGACTTCCAGCAATGTGTTCATCAAAGGGTTCTACTATCGCCTCTACTACCAGATCAATCTGGCCAATGCCCTTCTGAGGGAGACATCGGAAGAGAAACTCTCGTCACGGGGAGTGAGCCAGGCTGACCAGGAAAAGATTCGGACATTTCGAGCCGAAGCACGGTTTCACAGGGCGCTCGCCTACTACTACCTGCTCGACATGTTTCGCAATGTCCCCTTCGTGAATGAAGAAAGCCCGGTGGGAAGCACCCTCCCTCCCCAAATCATGGCAGCGGACCTGTTCGACTACATTGAAAAAGAACTGCAGGAATGCGAGACCGACATGCTCGACCCCTTCGTGGGTTACAATACAACCCTCTACGGCCGTGCCCACAAGGCAGCCAACTGGGCGCTGCTCTCTCGTCTCTACCTCAATGCCGAGACCTACATCGGGGTGAAGAAGTATACCGAGAGCATAACCTACAGCAAGAAGGTGATGAGTGTGAACTACCTGCTTGATCAGGTCTATGCAAATGTGTTCAAAGCAGACAACCACTACTCCCCGGAAATGATCTTCCCGATCCGCTACGAAGGATCCGACACACAGACCTGGGGTGGAATGACCTTTCTGCTGAGCGCGATGGAGCCCTCCGACCTGCAGGCAGAGGTGAATGCCGTTGGTGCATGGCAGGGGAACCGTGCCACCAAAGCACTGCTTCACACCTTTGAGCGTGAATATCAGCATGAGAAGGACAACCGCTTTTCCATGATCCGCCTCGACTATACGGAAAACGTGGAAATTGTGGATCCCTCCCTCTTCACCAACAATGGCATCCCCGTGGTGAAGTATTACAACCGAAACAGCGACGGTACACTGCCCCCGAGCAACATCGCCTATACCGACTTCCCGCTCTTCCGCCTGGGCGAGATCTACCTCAACTATGCCGAAGCGGTACTCAGAGGCGGTGCTGGCGGCGATGCCGCCACTGCCCTCCAGCTGGTAAACAACCTGAGAAAAAGAGCTTACAGCAACGACAATGCCGCCATCATCACCAGCGGCGAGCTGACACTGGATTATGTTCTGGACGAACGGGGACGTGAGTTCTTTTACGAGGGACAGCGACGCACCGACCTGGTTCGCTTTGGCAAGCTCACCGGTTCAGCCTACCTCTGGCCATGGAAAGGGAATGTACCCCAAGGACGATCGGTTGCCGACCACTTTAAGGTTTACCCCATTCCGGCTGACGACATGGGAGCAAACGAAAACCTGGTGCAAAACACCGGATATGAATCAACTAGTAACGCCAACTAAATATCACACAGACAATGAAAAATATCATTCATATAATCGTATTACTGGCCGGCCTCTCTCTGTTCTGGTCCTGCCTGGAAGAAGAGAAGGTGGTGTTGCAGCAGCCGGAGAGCTTCGTACTCAACCTGCCAAAATATGCTTCCGCCATCTATGATCTGAAGAATACAGAATCGATTGAGTTCACCACCTCACAGCCCGATTACGGCTTCACCGCTGCCGCCATCTACAGCGTACAGGTATCTCTCAATTCCAACTTTTCAAACCCGGTAACATTACCCGGCAGTTACACCACCGCCAGGTTTGCGATCAACGCAGCCGACCTGGCATTGGCACTGGTCGGCATGCATGGTGTAACCGACGAAAGCGAATATCCCACTGCCCCCCATCCCCTCTATGTACGTCTCTCATCCAAGCTGAACGAGAAAGGCGCCGGAGAGGTTCTCTCCAACATAATCACCCTTCCGCAGGTAAAGGGTTACTTCGCCCTCGACCCGATGGTGATGCCGGAAGAAATGTATATCATCGGCAATGTGGCCGGCAACTGGAGCTGGGACGGCGCTACTGTAATGGTTCCCGTATGGGGTTCCCCCGGCAAGTTCTGGGCGATGCAGTACCTGGGCAAAGCCGGTGATGGCGCCAACGCCGAGATCAAGTTCAACTACGCCAAGGCATGGGACGGCAACGAGATAGGCTTTGGACAGGCAACAGTCAATGGTAGCGGCACTGCCGATCCGGGAGCATCAGACTCCGGAGGCAACATAGGCATCGGCAACCCGGGCTGGTATATCGTCGTAGTGACCACCACCATCAATGGCCGCGAGTATGAGTTTGCCGTGGACTTCTATCCGCCGCACGTACACCTCCAGGGCAATGTAGCCGGTGGCAACTGGGGCACCACTGACGTAGCATACCGATTTGCCGTACCCGACCTATCACTGGGAGCCGATGCCGCGTTTATTTCGCCTCCTTTCACCAACACCGGCGAGGTAAGAGCCAGCATCCAGCTGCCCGGTCACGAATGGTGGCACACCGAATTTCTCGTCTTCGATGGCGTCTTCGTGCCCCGTGGCGCGGGTAATGACCAAGATCGCATTACCGGCAATGCAGGCCAGCGACTTCACATTAACTTTACCAGCTATACGGGTAAAATTGAATAAACAAGCAGAACCGAAAAACCTCTTTCGCCAGAGGGAGGTTTTTCATTAAAACATTACACAGTATGAACAAAAAAATAACCCTATTTGCCACACTGCTTGCCATCCTTCTGATGAATGCATGTGAAGATGTGTACGACCATGTGGCAGCACCGCCACAGGCTAATGAACAGGAAGCCGAACAGAGCGTCAGCGGCTTCACCTTTACCCTGGGAGCAGGTGTTACCACTCCGCTGATTTTGTCCGAAGGGATGCTGGCCGACCCAACATTGCTGGAAACCATCAAGACAACCGCCACTCCTCAAATGGCAGAAGGGGCAACGATGACCTTCCTTCTGGAAGCATCTGACACACAGGATTTCGCCAAGGTGACAGATCTACCTTCGGTAAGCAATCAGAACAGTGCCTTTGTGACGAGTGCAACCCTCAACGAAGCAGCAAAAAGCCTATACGGGAAAGCACCGGAAGCGAGGAAGCTCTACCTGCGCGTATCTCCTTACATCAAAGAAGGCAGTTCTTCGGTCCGTATCCCCGGGCAGGTGGTGCTGGGACCGGTGACAGTCACCCCGGTCGGCCCGGTAATCGAAACCGAATATTACCTGATTGGCGACATCAACGGGTGGAATATCAACGACCTTGAAGCTTATCAGTTTAGTCACAGCGGCAAGGATGTATACGAAGATCCCGTCTTCACCATCCTGGTGAACAATGTAACCGGTTACTTCAAGATCGTACCCAAATCGAGCAAGGAGGCAGCCTCCTGGGACGGAGTGCTGGGCAATCCTGTCAACGGGAACACAGACCTTGAAGGGGATATCACCCTCGCAGGTGCACAGGCGATGCGTGTCACCGAGCCAGGATGGGTGAAGATCACCCTCAACATGATGGAGTACACCTACACCATCGAGATCATCGGCGAGATGAACCTGACCCTTTATGTGCCCGGTGGACACCAGGGATGGAATCCGGCAGAAGCCCCCACCCTATACAGCCGCAATTTCGACTTCAAGTACAGCGGATACGTCTACTTCGGAACAGCAGGCACTGAATTCAAATTCACATCAGAACCCGGCTGGGGCGGTACCAACTACGGGAATGGAGGAAATGGCACACTATCCACCGACGGAGGTGCCGGCAATCTGTCTGTTGACGAAGCCGGTATATATAAGATTGATGTCGACCTCTCCGGCAATCCACTCTATACTATGACCAGAACCGAATGGGGACTGATCGGCAGTGCAACCGCCGGCGGATGGGACAACTCCACCCCAATGACATACAATCCTGTAACCGGTCGCTGGAGTGTCACTACTACACTGGTCGACGGTGAATTCAAGTTTCGTGCCAACAATGGATGGGACATCAACCTGGGAGGACCCCTGAACAACCTCGGCTATAATGGAGACAACATCCCTGCAACAGCTGGAACCTATACCATTACGCTCGACCTCTCCGATCCAATGGCCTTTAAAGCGACCATTGCAAGTGCTTTACCGGGATAATCATCTGCTAAAAAGCGCGGTTGCTTCACCGCGCTTTTTTTCTATCTTTCTCCGATCAAACCGAAAAAATGAAAAGCGTTTATTCGATCATTCTCTTTATCCTTTTTCTGTTACTATCCTGCGGCAGCAATCCGGGTGAGGTACAACCCGGCTCCTCCTTCGCTCGTTCGGAAAAGTTAAAGAAGCACCCTCAGAAAAGGGGCTGGGCGTCTTTTACTGGGAGTAACAAGGAACCCTTTCCTGGAGCCACTTTGCACGGTGATGATGGACGCCCTGCCAAAGCAGTGGATACCTTCCTCGACTAAGAGTCAAAACGTACCGGATGATGTCCTACAATGAACAAACTGTATCATCCATCAACTTAAAAAAACAATCCTGAAATGAAAAAATATCTTCTCATCTCTTTTTTGCTCATCGCAGCCATCCATATGGTATGCGGTGAAACACCCCGCGTGGAACCCTCCTTCTGGTGGAGTGGCATGGCAGAAACCGAACTGCAACTGATGGTGAGCGGCGAAAAAATTGCCGACTACACCCCTTCCGTCACGTCAGAAAACATTTCGATTAAAGAGGTGGTGACCCTGCAAAACCGCAACTACCTGCTGATCTACCTTGATCTCACCGGAGCAGTTCCGGAAACGTTCGACCTGGTCTTCACCAGCGGAAGAAAGAAGATCTCCATTTCCTATGAGCTGAAGGAACGTAACCCACAACGCATGAACATTGAAAGCTTTGGCCCGTCGGATGTGCTCTACCTGATCATGCCCGACCGGTTTGCCAACGGGAACCCCTCGAACGACCAGATACCGATGCGCACCAGTTACAAGGTAGACCGCAGCGACCCCAATGCCCGCCATGGGGGTGACTTGAAAGGGATTTCCGACCGGCTGGACTATCTCTCCGACCTGGGGGTGACCGCCATCTGGCTCAACCCGGTGCTCGAGAACGACATGGAGGGAGGATCGTACCACGGCTACGCCACCACCGATTACTACCGTGTGGATCCCCGCTTCGGCAGTAACGAGGAATACGTCCAGCTGATCGAGGATGCACACAAGAAAGGAATGAAGGTGGTGATGGACATGATCTTCAACCACTGCGGCAGCGACCATCCCTGGATGAACGAAGTGCCCTCGCCCGACTGGTTCAACAACCTGGAGGAATATGTTCAGACCTCCCACATGAAGGAAATGTACTTTGACCCCTATGTCTCGGAGTATGACAAGCACAGGATGGTGGACGGCTGGTTTGTGCCCACCATGCCCGACCTGAACCAGCGCAACCGCCATGTGGCAAAATACCTGATTCAGAACAGCATCTGGTGGATCGAATACTCCGGTGTGGACGGCATTCGCCAGGACACCTACCCCTATGCCGATTATGATATGATGGTGAACTGGATTGAAGCCGTGGAAAAGGAGTACCCCAACTACAACATTGTGGGCGAAGCATGGCTCAACAATACAATTGGAACAGCCTTCTGGCAGAGAAACAGCCCGCTGAACAAACACAACACGCACCTCAAATCGGTGATGGACTTCCGATTCATGGGTCTTTCCCACAGTGCTTTCTTTGAGGAGACCACCGAGTGGAACGGAGGACTGCACGGCATCTATGACCACATGACCTACGACTTCATTTATCCTGATATTTATAACGTGTTGAGGTTCCTTGACAACCATGATACCGACCGTTTCCTGAAAGAGTACCCGAAGGATTTATCCGGCTGGAAACAGGCAGTCACCTTCCTGCTCACCATGCCCGGCACACCACAGATCTACTACGGCACGGAGCTGCTGATGCACGGCAACAAGAGGCGCAGCGACGGCGATATCCGTCGCGATGTGCCGGGTGGCTGGCCCGATGACAAAACGAACCAGTTCACGGCTGAAGGACGCGATGCAACCCAGAATGAAGCATTCGATTATCTCAGCAAGCTGCTGCACTGGCGCAGAGACAACCAAATCATTGCCCGCGGAGGTATGAAGCACTATGTTCTGCAGAAAGGAGTCTACGTTTACGAGCGATTTCTGGGCAACGAGAAGGTCCTGATCGTAATGAACGGCACCTCAAACAAGGTGACAGTAAACCTTGACCGCTATGCCGAGTCTATACAGGGAAAGAATAGTGCAACGGATTTTCTTTCCGGAAAAGTTGTCACCCTGGGTGAAACGATGACCCTCTTACCCAAAGAGGTACTTCTATTGGAATAGCTTACATTTATCCTATAAAATCAAATTCAACTAACCGTTACAATGTCATCTGCAATGAAATATCCCGTCAACACCTTTCTCTATCTACTGCTGCTCCTCTTCATCCTCTCCTGCGGGAATGATCCGGTGGTGACACCGGAACCAGAGCCCAAACCGGAACCTCCCGCTACCATCATGAATGGTATCACCTGGAGCCCCGAGTTGCCGGATGCAGACAGGGAACTGACCATCTGGTTCAAAGCCTCTTCCGGATCACCCCTCTATAATTACACCGGCGAAGTCTATATCCATATCGGCGTGGTGAGCGAAGGTACCTGGAAGTATGTGCCGGCAGGGTGGGATGAAAACATTGCCAAATGCAGGATGACAAAGGTAGCCGATGAGCCTTCAACCTGGAGCATCAAGCTCTCTCCCTCTATCCG
>DHSP01000077.1:29917-51839 GCA_002408485.1 Proteiniphilum sp. UBA5283
AAAGGGGTCGAGAACGACACCTTCATTAGCGGCATCACCGACAGCAAGTACAAGCCCTTCCAGCCGGGTGCCATCAAGGCTGGAGCCATGCCTGCAGGGCTTCAACAGGGCATCAATATCGTAAACAACAGTACCGTGACGCTGGTACTGTACGACAAGGACAAGTATGGTGCAAGGAGGGACTTTGCCCATGTGGTGGGGGACTTCAACAACTGGACGCTGAGCAACGACGACAAGTCGCAAATGTTCCGCGACGATGCTGCCGGCTGCTGGTGGATTACCCTCAGCGGACTGGATCCGGCAAAAGAATACGGATTTCAGTATTACGTGGGAAACAGTGGGAAAGACCCCATCCGCGTAGCGGATCCCTATTCCCGCAAAATTCTGGATCCGGATAATGATCACTATATCCCGGCTGCAACCTATCCCAATCTGAAAACTTACCCGGCCGGTGCCATTGGAATTATATCGGTGTTTAAAATAGCGGAGGAACAATACAACTGGCAGGTAACCGACTTCACGAAACCGTCGCGCGACAATTTGGTGATCTATGAGCTGCTGCTGCGCGACTTCACACAGAGCGGTGACCTCAACGGGGCGATGGAGAAGCTGGACTACCTTCAGTCGCTCGGCGTGAATGCCATTGAGCTGATGCCGGTGCAGGAGTTCGACGGGAACGACAGTTGGGGCTACAATCCTGCCTTCTTCTTTGCGATGGACAAAGCCTACGGCACCGACCGGATGTACAAGGAATTTATCGACGAGTGCCACAAACAAGGCATCGCGGTGATCCTCGACGTGGTCTATAACCACGCCACCGGAGCCAACCCCTTTGCCAGAATGTGGTGGGATGCAGCGAACAACCGCACTGCGGCGAATAATCCTTATTTTAATGTCACCGCACCACACCCCTACAGTGTTTTTCACGACTTCAACCATGAGTCGGATCTTGTACGCAGCTTCGTGAAGCGCAACCTGCAGTTCCTGCTGCAGGAGTACAGGATCGACGGCTTCCGGTTCGACCTCACCAAGGGGTTCACCCAAAAACAATCAACCGAAACCACTGCCTCCAATTACGACGCAGCGCGAATTGCCATTCTGAAAGAGTACAACAATACCATCAAATCAGCAGAGTCGGATGCATACGTAATTCTGGAACACTTTTGCGACGACAGGGAGGAGACCGAGCTCTCCAACGAAGGAATGATGGTATGGCGCAACAACAATGAAACTTATATGGAAGCTGCCATGGGATGGAAGGAAAAAACTGATTTCCGTTGGGTATACTACTCCACCTCGTCACGACCCGCAAACAGCCTGGTCAGCTATATGGAGAGCCACGACGAAGAACGGGCTGCCTATAAACAGATTCAGTACGGAAACGGCATTCTGAAGACAAGCCTCGATGCGCGGATGTCGCAGCTGGGTGTCAACGCCTCCTTCTTTTTCACCGTACCGGGACCTAAGATGGTATGGCAGTTTGGCGAGCTGGGGTACGATGTCTCCATCGATGAAAACGGCCGTACAGGGCGCAAACCGGTGAGGTGGAACTATCTTGAGGTGCCAGAGCGCAAAGAACTTCACGCCACCTACACAGCACTCATCAATCTGCGGCGTGATCATCCTGAACTGTTTACACCCACCGCCACGCTCAACTGGAAGGTAACACCTACTTTCTGGGAGCAGGGTAGATTCCTTACACTCTCATCTTTTGGAAACAGCAAGCAAATTGTTGTAGTGGGCAACTTCACCAATACACTCATCGATGCAACAACTACCTTCCCGAAACTGGGCGACTGGTACAACTATCTCAATCCCGCGGAGAAGACCACGGTTCACACACTGACCATGCCCATCAGCGTACCGGCCAACAGCTTCCGGATCTTTTCATCTTTTGCACCCTGAAAATCTCTGCCGGTTACTCTTTTTGTAAAGGTATAAGAGGATGTGTCCTGTCGGCCATTTCCTCTTATTTTTTATGAGAAAAAGCATACAGCATAAACATATTCCATCTTTCCGGTGTTTAGAGTTTTAATCACAGTAACGACAAACAACAAAATGAAATCAATCGCAATCATTTACGGGTCGAGTACCGAGCATACCAAAAATGCAGCCGAGAAGATTGCTGCCCGGCTGACAGATTATAACCCCTCGTTATCCGATATTTACAATGGGGACGAAGAGCCTTTCCTTTCAAACGAAGTGCTTATCCTGGGCGTCTCCACCTGGGGGGTCCAGGATCTTCAGGACGACTGGAATGATTTCTTCCCGAAGCTGGAAAAACTGGATCTCTCGGGCAAAACAGTCGCTCTCTTCGGCATGGGCGACGCTTCCATTTACCCCAGCTCATTTGTCGATGCCATGGGTATCCTCTATGAGATCGTCTCCAGGAAAGGGGCTACCATTATCGGACAGGTCTCTCCCGATGGGTACGACTTCGAATATTCCAGGGCGCTGGTGGACGGCCGGTTTGTGGGCCTTCCACTCGACGACGATACGGAACCGGAACTGACCGATGAACGCATCGCCGCATGGGTGGAGATACTAAAGCCTCATTTATAAAAAATCCTGTACTCCCAGGGATTCATTTCCCACACTTTTGATCTGGTTACTTCCGATGAGTCGGGAAAAGCATGAGTTGATTCCCCGGGGATAATCTCGTCGAAAGTCACCCTGACTGCTTCTTTGCTGAAATTGAAGAGACAGACGACTTCACTTTCCTGGTTCTTTCGTTTAAACGACCAGACACTACCGGAATGATCATTCACTATTTCCGTCATTTGGTCATCTCTTTCCGGGGCCTGCAATGCCGTTTGTTTCTTTTTGAATGAGTTCAGCTCCCTGTAGAAGTTGCCGAATCCTTGCGGATCACTCCAATCAATCAGATCTTTTTCAAAAAAAGCCAGCCGCCGGTTCAGGCCCACCTCCTGGCCGCTGTATATCAGCGGCATTCCCGGCAACATGTATGTGAGTACGGCAAACGCGCGGGCAGCATCGCCCATTCGCTCGAATTCAGTTCCGTTCCAGGAGTTTTCGTCGTGATTCGAGGTAAAAAACATGGGTATGGCGTGTGAAGAAAAGCGTTTGCTCATTCGTTGCAGAGATGCCCGCAGTGAATCTACATTCTCTTTCCCCTGCGCCACCATATTCATCTTGTGATGAAAGTCCCAGGCATAGTAAGCATCGAAGGCCGACTCGTTCAGCTCCGGCTTCTCCGCCTCTGCAAGAAGAAAGATATCCGGCATCAGGGCAGTGAGGGAATCTCTGGCTGCCACCCAGAAATCAGTTGGTATCTCACCGGCCACATCACATCGAAACCCGTCGATTCCGGCTTCGCGAATCCAGAACATCATTGACTTTATCATTGCCTCACGCATCTCCGGCTGTTTGTAATCCAGCTGGGCAATATCAGTCCAGTCGTACATCACATTCAACTCGCCCAGGCTGTCCCGGACATACCATTCGGGATGAGCCTCCACCCATACCGCATCGCGTGAGGTATGGTTGGCTACCCAGTCGAGAATCACTTTCATATCCAGGTCCTGCGCCCGCTTCACCACCGATTTGAAATCTTCCATTGTGCCAAATTCATCATTCACCCCGGTATAGTCTTTGATGGAATAGTAGCTTCCCAGGGTGCCTTTCCGATCTTTTTCACCAATGGGCTGTATCGGCATAAACCAAAGAATATCCACACCCAACTCCTTTAAACGGGGCAAATGTTCCGAGAAAGCATTAAAAGTACCTTCCGGTGTATACTGTCGGGTATTCACTTCGTAGATCACGGCATTGTAAGCCCATTGAGGATGCATGCTTTTCACGGCGCCTTCATCCTTTTGCCGGGCAGACTGATGGCCACAGGATATCAACAAGGCCAATGCGGGAAATAAAAAGTATTTCATACGACTGAATTTATTATTTTTTTAAACGGTATACATCATCGTGATCCTCTACCCAGAAGACGCTCAGTGCACCCAGAATCAGGGAACAACCTGCCAACACCAACGTGAGGATTACCCGGCCGTGGAAAATCTCGCTGGTGATAAAGCCGAGGATGCTGGCTGCCAGGATTTGCGGAATAACGATAAAGAAATTAAAAATTCCCATGTAGGTCCCCATCTTTTCGGCAGGCAGCGAACCGGTAAGGATGGCGTAAGGCATGGACAGGATACTCCCCCAGGCAAATCCCACACCGATCATCGGGATGAGCAGGATATTGGGATCCTGGATAAAAAAGAGAGAGATAAAGGAGACCCCTCCCAGGGTCAAAGCAATGGCATGGGTTGCCTTGCGGCCAATCTGTCTTGCAAGTACCGGCAACAAAAAAGCACTCAACGCGGACACCCCGTTATACACGGCAAACAACACCCCTACCCAGTTGGCTCCCTGATTATAGAGGGCCGAAGCAGAGTCGGTGGTGCCATACACATGTTGTGTAATGGCCGGGGTTGTATAAATCCACATCGCATAAAAAGAGAGCCAGGAGAAAAACTGCACAACGGCAAGCTGTCCCATTGTTTTTGGCATATGCAGCAAGTCGTTCATGATGCCTACCATTCCGTTTGACCCGGACGATTTCATTGTAATAGCCGACGAAAGAAGCAGAATCAATCCAAAAGCCAGTAATAGACCTCCAACGATATAGAGCTGTCCGTTTTGCCTGCCCAGCGGAGTAGCCATAATCAACAGATTGACAACCATTCCGATGAAGGTCCAGATCAACCCCTTCTTCAAAAACTGCGAAGCGGTTACAGGCGCTTTGGGCACCGTCTTTATGCCGGTTGTTTTTTCTCTCTCTGCCTCAAATGCGGCCAGTTCTTCCGGAGCATATTCCCTGGTTGTCAACACAGTATACAGCACCGAAAGAAAAAGAACGACAGCCCCTATGTAAAACGACAACTTTACCGAAAGCGGAATCATTCCCTCGGGTGCCGTATTGGACACGCCAAACCAATTTGTAAGAATATAAGGAAGAGCCGATGCCACTACGGCGCCCGTTCCGATGAAGAAGCTTTGCATCGCAAAGCCCATCGTCCGCTGCTCCGAGGGAAGGTTATCTCCCACAAAAGCCCTGAAAGGTTCCATGGAGATATTGATGGAGGCATCCATGATCCACAGCATCCCGGCTGCAATCCATAACGAGGGAGAATTTGGCATAAAGAATAGTGCCAGCGTGGTAAAGAGAGCTCCGATCATGAAATAGGGTCTTCGCCGTCCAAAACGGCTCCAGGTCTTATCACTCAGATGGCCAATAATGGGCTGCACGATCAAACCGGTAATGGGAGCGGCGATCCACAGCACAGGAATGTCTTCCACACGCGCGCCAAGTGTCTCAAATATGCGGCTCACATTGGCGTTCTGCAAGGCAAAGCCAAACTGAATACCCAAAAATCCGAAACTCATGTTCCAGATCTCCCAAAAAGAAAGTCGTCTCTTTTTCATGTCGAAAAGATTATCTATGATCTAAGTCTGAAATAATTTGCAAGGATATGCGATAAATGGGTACCGGTTCATATCTGTCAGGCAAATATACAATCCTTCTTGAATCGTCATCGCCGCCATGCGCCACAAAGTACGCATTTTTTATGCAAACGTATGCATTTGTCTCTCACGCTAATCGCATAGCAGGGCTTTGCCGGGTACGATGTCTACCGGCTAGATCCCTTCAGCACAAGCTCGGTTTTGATTAACCGGCTCACTACGCCCTGCTTTGTTTCCTTCCCTTCAATACGGTTAATGAGCAGCCTCGCTGCAACCTTCCCCATCTCGAAACCATGCTGATCCACTGTGGTTAGTGTTGGATCGGTCACCTCCGTGATATAGCTGTTGGTAAAACCACAGACAGAGATATCGTCCGGGATCCTGTACCCGGCCGACTTTACCATCTGCATGCAGTATGCCGCAACCTCATCGTTGATGCAAAAGAAAGCATCGGGAGGCAAATCGAGTTGCAACAATTCCGGCACAATCTCTCTTGCCAAATCAATCGTATCGCAAATCCTGCTTAAATTTTTATCAAGAGGCAGTTTGTACTTTCGCAATGCATCTTCGTAGCCCATGCGCCGATTGTTGGCGATGGGCATGGTGGGTGTTGATCCCAGAAAGGCAATCCGTTTGCATTCTGTTTGAATGAGATGTTCCACGGCATTGAATGCACCGGCATAATCATCCACCACAACCTTGTCGGTATTGATGCCGGTGCATATACGGTCAAAGAACACCAGATGTACTTTGCTGTCAATGATTTCCTGAAAATGCTCGAACCTTTCGGTCGTTTTTGACTGGGATGCCAAAATACCACATACACGTGCGTCGAGCAGCGTTTCCACACTCCTCACTTCACGCCCGTAATCTTCGTTTGAATGACAAAACAACAAGTTATATCCTTCGCTCTCGGCCTCCTGCTGGATACCGGCCAGCACGGTTGAAAAAAAATAGTGTACTATTTCCGGTACGATTACTCCGATCGTGTTGTTGCGGTTGGTACGCAACTGCATGGCAAGGGTATTGGGTTTATATTTGTGTGCTTCTGCATAATCCTGCACCAACTTTCTGGTATCAGAACTGATAGCCGGATGATTTTTCATTGCACGCGACACGGTAGATGGTGATAAGTTGAGTGCCTTTGCGATATCTTTTAAGGTAATTTGCCCCATTCTATTCAATGCCCTCCAATTTCATTTGTGTGTTAGATGTATCAGTTGTTACCTGTATTATGTCACATTACCAAAATAATGTTGCTCGATGAGTTCATTATAAAACATCGGTTTCTCAAAAATAGTAAAAAAAAGGATGTTTCCACCCCCGATGTTGGCAAATCATCTTAAATATTCTAATTTTGTTGCAAAACAATATTAAAAATGACACAAAATCAGAAATGCACCTTAAATATTCAGTCCGAAACGGGGAAACTGGAAGCGGTGCTGATTCATTATCCCGGCCCCGAAGTGGAAAACATGACTCCACGCAATGCGCAACGGGCATTGTATAATGATATTCTAAACTTGTCCATTGCCCGTAAAGAGTACGACCAGCTACGGGGTGTGCTACAAAAGACATCACAGGTATACGAGGTATCGGATCTGCTCGCCCGTTTACTGGAAGTGGACGAGTTGAAGGAAAGTCTTGTCAGGAATATCTGTGAGACCGAACAGGTTACAGGGTATATTGATTTTCTGATGGAACAGCCCGCTCCCGTCCTCACAAAAATTCTAATTGAGGGACTGCCCCTCCGGGTGAGTACGCTGACCGATTTTCTGCGCGAGGAATACTATGCGTTAAAACCACTTTACAACTTTTATTTCACGCGCGACTCCTCGGCTATTATCGGAAAGAATGCGCTGGTATGTAAAATGGCCAATAGCGTGCGCCTGCGGGAATCGCTGATCATGGATGCCATTTTTCGGAGCGATCTTTTTTTCCAGACACACCCGATAAACGCATACCACCTTTCACCGGACAATCCGCTTGTGAAAGTGGAGGGAGGGGATATACTGGTGATACGGGACGACGTCCTGCTCATTGGAAACGGGACAAGAACAAGTACACAAGGCATTGATCTGATCGTGCAGGAGTTCTGCAAAACAGGTTCGGGAAGGAAACACGTTGTTGTGCAGCAGCTGCCTGAGTCGCCCGAATCATTCATCCACCTCGATATGGTTTTCACGATGCTCGACACAAACAAAGCCATGGTCTACAAGCCACTCATAATGAGCAGCTCACCCTATCAGACGGTACACATGCAGATTGATGACGGGAAGGTGACCAAAATCTCAGCCGCAAGCGGCATTCTGAGTCTGCTGCGAAAACTGGGCATCGATCTGGAGCCGATAATCTGCGGAGGGAAGTCCGACGATTGGGATCAGGAGCGGGAACAATGGCACAGCGGCGCCAACTTTTTGGCCCTGGCTCCGGGAAAAATACTCTCGTATGCCCGCAATATCCACACATTAGAAGAACTCAGCAAAAACGGTTTTGAAGTAGTAACGGCAAACGAAGTAATCCGTAATCAATTCGACATCCACTCTGCCAGAAAGTGTGTGATCACCATTGAGGGGTCTGAATTGCCCCGTGGTGGTGGCGGTCCGCGATGTATGACGATGCCTTTACGCAGAGAATAAACACTACAAGATATCTTTTATTTCCGCCAATGTTCGCACCGTATGGGTTGGTTCAAAGCCATCGGGTGCTTCGTCTGCGGGATTAAACCAAATTTGTGCAATGCGGCTCTGGTATGCCCCCACCATGTCGGCATCCCAGCTATCGCCAATCATGACCGTTTGGCTTCGTCGTGAATTGGTGTTCTTGAGTGCATAGGTAAACATGTCGGGATGGGGCTTGTTAATCCCGGCATCCTCGGAAAGGATGATCTTGTCGAAATAAGGTTTCAGGCCTGAATTTTCAATCTTTTTATACTGTACCTCCCGAAATCCGTTGGAAAGTATGTGCATGCGGTAACGGGGCTTCAGGTATTCGAGAAGTTCAATAGTCCCGTCAATGAGCCGCGTCTTGCGGGTTGTACGGTCCAGGAAGTCGTCACTTAGTTTTTTTGCGTAGTCCGGGTCGTTTATCCCGAAAGCCCGCACCGGTGCCAGGAACCGCTCCACAATCAGCTCCTCCTTCCGGATCTCTCCATGTCGGTACATTGCCCACAGACGCTGATTTACGGGCACATACACATTGTAGTAATCCAAAAAGCGGGGGTAATATGCCGCGTAGCCATAGTCGCGGTAAATCTCTTCCAAACACTCTTTGCCGTTGAGGTGGATGTCCCAGAGGGTATCATCCAAATCAATAAAAAGATTCTTATAGCCCATTTTCTATAAACAATCACGGAGTGATTGTTTAGTTCACTCCGCGATCAATAATTCAAGTTTACCGGATTGGTTAATTTACTTCGATGATGAGATACTTGGTCAGGCTCCAGAAACGCTGTGTATCGGTGATCGTAAACACAAGATTACCATCACTTCCTTTTACAAATTCATAGGTCCCTTCGGGATGGGTCGACCACAACTTCGCTTTAGGAGCATACAACGGTATCTGTGTTACCTCACGAATATCAATCTGGAGAAAATAATCCTTGTTGAAAGTATTCTTCAATACCCGTGTCTGTTGCAGGAAACCACCGGAAAGAATCTTCTGATCTTTCAACTCATTGCCGGTACCAAAAACATAGTAGGCAGTGTGCAGTGTCTTATCCTGTTCCCGGATGGTTGCAGATTGTTGTTCAGCCTCCATTGCCAAAGAAGTTACATCTTGCGAAAGCTGCGCAATCTGCTCATCTTTCAGGGAGAGTTGGTTTTGCAACTCGGCCAGACGGGTAGCACTCTCATTCATCTCGTTGTTGAGCCTTGAGATGGTGTTCTTGAGCGAGGCAATTTCTTTGTTGCTGCTGCTCTGCTTCTTATTCAGCTCGGCCAATTGCTCCTTGTTGCGTTGCAGAATCTCCTGGATCATTCTGAAATTTTCGGTTACGCGATCTTTGGTATCCTGACTCATTTCACCGCTTTTTGCAGACTGGGTGGAAATATAATTTTCCGCCTCTCTGATCTTTGCAAAGTTCGCTTCCACTTCACTAATCACCGCCATCATATCAGCTGCCTCCTGCTGGGTTCCGGCAGACTGCATAAGCAGGGAATCGCGCTGGGCCTGAAGCTCCTTATATTCTTTCGATTCCTTTACGTTTGTACATGAAACAATCAGTCCCATGATAAGCATAAATACCCATAATTTTTTCATACGATAATATATTAGTCATTTACGTCAATTGTGTAAAGAACAACCCCTGATCAACCGTTTATGTGCAAAGATGACCGTGTTGTTTCAAAATTTCTTTTTACCTTTTTATTAAACAATTATATCTGTAAAATAGTTTGATGTTGATCTTTCATTTCCCGGACACGACAATCACAAATTCCCCCCGGGGTGCTTGTTGGGTAAAATGGTCGATCAGCTCTTGCAGCGTTCCCCTCACGGTTTCCGCGTAAATTTTTGAAATCTCTCTCGACACCGATGCCTCCCGGCTGCCTCCCAAATGTTCCGCAAGTTGTGTCAATGTTTTCAGCACGCGATAGGGAGATTCGTAGAAGATCATGGTACGGTTTTCCTCAGCAAGTTGTTTCAGTCTTGTCTGTCTGCCCTTTTTCTGGGGCAGAAACCCCTCAAAGCAAAAACGGTCATTGGGCAATCCTGACTCAACCAGGGCGGGGACAAAGGCTGTCGCCCCGGGAAGACACTCCACAGCCACACCCTCCTGGATACAGGCTCTCACAAGTAAAAAGCCCGGATCGGAAATGGCGGGCGTACCGGCATCGGAAATAAGTGCGATCTTATTCCCTGCTTTCATGCGCTCAACCATTTCAGCGGTGGTATGGTGTTCGTTAAATTTATGGTGCGACTGCATACGTGTCTCTATT
This sequence comes from Proteiniphilum sp. UBA5283, assembly GCA_002408485.1. Classification (GTDB taxonomy): domain Bacteria; phylum Bacteroidota; class Bacteroidia; order Bacteroidales; family Dysgonomonadaceae; genus Proteiniphilum. Next base: position 40,336 of record DHSP01000077.1, read on the forward strand.
CCGAAGTGTTTTAACAGAAACCCGCTCGTACGGGTATCTTCCGCCAACACCAGGTCGCACTCCTTCAACAGGTTGATCGCCCTCAACGTAATATCCTCCAGATTGCCCACCGGCGTGGGGACCACATATAGTTTTCCTGTTTTCATTTGCTTTTGCATGGTTATGCAAACCCTTTTTGAATAACCTTCAGAAAGTCCTCCACGACCGGATCATCAAAATCCCAACCGCTATGCTCTCTCAAATAGGTTTCAACCTGGTCAAAGTCATCAAAAGCATTTAAACGAATCATCATTTGATTCATCTCCTCTCTGTTATTATGAAACAGTTCTCTTTGGAACAAAAAACGATCGTTCAGGCTGATGCTCCGCCTCAGGTCAAGCACCGTTGGCGACACCCTGATTTTGTCGTTCAAGGAAGGGATGACCGGCTTCGAATCCTTGTCCGATTGCGGCGAAACTGTAGCTGTTTGTTTGGGAGGCAACATTGTTTCGTGTGAACGGGGATTTTTATATTCAGGCAGCACCACACCCTCTGCATAGCGGTTTCCCGCAGTCTGGAAAGCTGTTTCTTTGGATGGGGACAAGGCGCTTTCAGAAATCGGCTGCTCATTGGATATTTCACTTTCCTGCACAGGGTTGTTCCTCTGTTCCGACTCTGACAGGAACTGGATCAAACGCTTCATCTGTTGCTTCATCTCCTCTATCTGCAGCAATTCGAGCTCGTGTAGCAAGCGCGAGATTTCCTGGGTTTTATTGAAGGACTCACTAAAAAAGGAGAAAGGCAATTCATCGTTGTTCTGAACAGACACCAGTCGCTCCTCCAACGAACGAAGTTCGTGCAGCAACCGTCTGAGGTAATCATTTCTTTTTTCCGACATCCTATATGCTTTATCGAGAAGTTATAAACTGACACTGCCTTAAGAAGGCATGCACATGCTTCATCATTGCAAAAGTAATCATATTTTGGGAAGCTCCACAAAATCGTCGGGTAAATTTACAAGCCAGAGTCGGCCCGAACTGCGGGTAATGGATGTGTAGAGCCAGCGGTAGAAGTTTTCGCCCATATACGATTGCTGCACATAACCCAGATCGAGGAATACATTTTTCCACTCCCCCCCCTGTGCCTTGTGACAGGTGACGGCATACCCGTATTTAACCTGCAATGCGTTAAAATAGGGATTTTCTTTTACTTTTTTATATCGTAACCGCTTTTGAGAAATCTCGCCATAATCTTCCATTATGCTGGTAAACAAAAGATCGTTCTGCGAACGGGTAAGGCCTGGCACCTCGGTATGCAATACGTCCATATTGATTTTAGCCTCAAATTCAATGTCATAATCACGGTGATGCAACACCACGTTGCAAAAACGGAAGCCATACATCTCCTCCTCTCCTTTCACACGCACCACCTCCACAAACTCCCCGTTTGCTAAAAAATCGAGATGCTCGAAATTCTCCACCCAAAAATAGTTGTTTTTGGTAATCATCAGAATGTCGCCCGTGGAGAGTTCCTCTTCCCGGTAAAGCACCCTGTTGCGGATTCCGTTATTGTAGGCGTTCACCCGTTTGTTGGAGCGGGAAATAACGATGGTCTCCTCTATTCCGTCCTTGCGGTAGGCATCCCCAATTTCGTCGATCAGCTCCAAGCCGGTGATCCGCTTTACGTCGGCAAAACCGCTTACAATCAGCTTGGGATAATCTTCTGTGTTATTAAATCGAAGTGCATTTCTTAAGACGGTGGCATTGTGCAAAATACCCGACTCCTCCGTCTGCCTCACAATCTCCGTGAGGGTAGCATCGCTCACCTGAAGGGAATAGGAGAGCAGTACATCCTTGTCGAGTGCCGGGCTGTTCTCCTGCTTTACCGGCGGCAACTGTGCGTTATCACCAATCAGCAACATTCTGCATCCTTCACCGGAATAAACATATTCAATCAGATCGTCAAGCAACCGCCCTGTACCAAACAAGGAGTAGTCTGCCGACTCGTTGTTTATCATCGAGGCTTCATCGACAATAAAGAGGGTATGCTTATGCAGGTTTTCACTCAGCGAGAAGTGAGGCGTCCCTTCCGCAAACTTTTGCTGTCGGTATATCTTCTTATGGATCGTAAACGCTTGTTGTGCTGCATAGGCTGAAAAAACCTTTGCGGCACGTCCCGTGGGTGCCAGCAGGACAGTTTTTTGCCTGAATTCGGCCATGGTCCTGACCAGGCTGCCAATTAACGATGACTTACCCGTTCCGGCATACCCTGTCAGCAGGAAGATCTGATCGCCGGTTTCTGAAAAAAGAAAATCGGCAATCTTTTCCAGAGCTTTTTGTTGATCGTTTGTAAAACTATGGGGGAAATATCCGCTGATTTTCTCTATAAAGAACCGATTTATCATTTTTTTTGGTAAATTTTGCCGTAAAAGTAGCACAATTATCATTCTTTTTCTAAATTTGTACTCTAAAATCAGGAAATCAAAATCAAAACAGTATAAATTAAAAAGAAAAGTCCATGAAAGTTGTAATGAGGGTGCTTTTAGCACTAGCCATTGTTCTTTTAGCGTACATCAGCTGGAGAAGTATCCAGGGGCCTATTGATTTCAACACGGAAGTTGCAAAACGCGATAAGGCCGTTATTCAGCGACTGGTTGACATCCGCACTGCCCAGGTTGCTTTGCGTGCCCAGACTGGTGCATACACAGCCAGTTTCGACACACTCATCAATTTTGTGAAAGATGGCAAGATTGCCACACTTGTAAAATCGGGCGACCTCACTGAGGCTCAACTTGAAGCAGGAATGACAGAAGAAAAAGCCATGCAGATTATTCACGCCGGCAACGAAGCGGCCATCAAGGCTGCCGGCCTGTGGGATAGTGCAAAAAATGCGCCCCAGCTTGTGAGAGACTCCATATATTCCCCTGCCGTTGAAGTGTTGTATCCCAACCGCACACGTTTCAGCGTGGATTCGCTGAAGTATGTACCGTTTGGACAAGGGGCGGAATTTGAGATGGGTACGGACTCTTTGATTACAGCCTCCGGATATCCTATCCAGGTGTTTGAAGCAAAAGCCCCATACTCCGTTTATTTGGGGGACCTCGACCAGAAGCTGCTGAATCAGAAGATCCAGGAAGTGCTCGACCGTCCCGGGAAAAAATATCCCGGTATGCAGGTGGGTTCACTCGAAGTAGCCAATAACAACGCCGGAAACTGGGAGTAACCAGCTCACGAGCCAACGCAGTATGTTTTTACCGGAAAATATTGACTTAGCGCATTCCGACGAATATAATTTATCCATTCGGCTAACGCCGGATGGATTTTCTTTTTACATCTTTTCTCCGGCTGACCCCTCCGTCTTCCACTTTCAGGAAACATCTCTGGGAAATAAGCTATCGTATGCCGATAATATTAAAAAGGTGATCTTTGATCTCGGTTTTTTCAGTCATGTGTTTCACAAAACCACTGTAACAACCGTTTCATCCCATTACACCCTCGTGCCGGATCCTTATTACGACCAGAAAAAAAGGGAGGAACTGTTTCATTTCAACTTTCATGATCCTCTGGGTATCGTACTAAGTGAGGCCTCTTCAAAGGGATCCTATCATGTTCTGTTTGCTATGCAGGCAGAGGTACATGCATTTTTGCTGCGTAATTTATGGAATCCCTCTTTTCATCACCATATTACGCCACTTCTGCAGTTGTTTGAAACGGATCAGAAAGCCGGGAATGAGAAGACGTGCTTTGCCGATTTTCACGATAACCACGCCAGCATCATCTGCTTCACTGGCGACAAGCTTTTATCGGCCAACACATTCGCTTGCCTGGACCCACACGACACCACCTACTATATTGCGAGTATATGGGAGAAGCTGGAGTTCAGTCAGACAACAGACAGACTCTGCCTGTCGGGAGAGGTTGACGCACAAAAAGCAGTGACAGACATCTTAAAAAAACTGATCCGCCGAGTGGAGTACATGCCCTTGCAGCCAAAAGTCTTGTTGACAGAAGTTCAGAAAAAAACACTCCCCACCGATATCCTTGCTACCCTATGCGTATAGTCAGCGGAAAATATAAGTCAAGAAGAATTCAGGTCCCACCCAATCTAAAAGCGAGACCAACAACCGACTTTGCGAAGGAGAACCTTTTCAATATCCTGAACAACAGGATAGACTGGGAAGAAACCACAGCGCTCGATCTTTTTTCCGGTACCGGAAGCATTGCACTGGAGCTGGTCTCCAGAGGATGCCCCTACGTGGTAAGTGTGGAGCAGAATCAAAATCATTTTAACTTTATCTGCCATGCGCAGGAAAAGCTGGGCGCAAAGGAGCTTTTTCCGGTCAGGGCTGATGCCTTCAAATATCTACAATCACTGAAACAACCTTTTGGTTTTATTTTTGCCGACCCTCCCTACGACCTTACGGGTATCGATTTACTGCCGGCAGTTATCTTTGAAAGAAAACTACTGAAGCCAGACGGTCTGTTTGTGCTGGAACATTCCAGAAAATTCAACTTTTCACAGCTTCCTTATTTCGAGGAAGAACGCGCATACGGAAGCGTTCATTTTTCATTTTTCACAGTGTAATCTACTGCTGCCAAAGCCGCTATGTGGAACAATGTTCAACGTTGCGGCTAAGTTATATTTGCCAACTGGCAGAAAAAGGCAGCCCGAGTCACCAATCCTCGATTTTCTTTCTGCAAAAATTTATCTTATTTTTGCTGCGCATTTTTAAACAACTAACAAAATATGATTAAAAAACAATTAAACACGACGAAGGCATTTCGTTTCAAACGATTCGCCCGAAAGTCGTACAGCGTCTTCAACAGCATCCACAAGGCCGTCACCATCGGTGTACTGTCGGGCTGCACGTTGATGAGCGCCCATGCGGCTTCTGCAGAACCGGCTGAACGAATAGCCGCCGAATCATCGCTTGACACCATTCCTCCAACAGAGCTGGACGAAGTAGTGGTTACTGCCTCAAAGGTGAATCTGCCATTAAGCCTGGTGGCCAAGCAGGTAGCGGTTATTTCCAAACAGGAGATTGAGCGGGCTCCCGTCCGTAGTATTGAAGATCTTTTGAACTATGTAGCAGGCGTGGACATCCTGCAGCGCGGACCGCACGGCGTACAGGCGGACATCTCCCTTCGTGGCGGATCATTCGATCAGACAGCCATCCTCCTCAACGGAATTAACCTCACCAGCCCCCACACAGGACATTACAGTTTCGACATTCCCGTCAACCTCGCCGACATCGAACGCATCGAGATCGTGCAGGGTCCTTCCTCCTTGGTCTACGGGGCCAGCGCCTTTGCCGGAGGAATCAACATCATTACAAAAAAAGACAAAGAGTCCAACGCCTTCACAAAACTGGAAAGTGGCATGCATGGCCTCTTCGGGGCAGAAGCACGGGGTGCTTACAAGACGGGCTCCTCGGTACATACACTCTCTGCCGGCTATAAACGGTCGGACGGATACATCCGTAACAGCGATTACAAAATCGCAAACCTGCTATGGCAAAGCAGTTTTGATATCAACGGCTCCAATCTCTACTTTCAGGCAGGCCTGAACGACAAGGCTTATGGCGCCAACACCTTCTACAGTGCCGCTTACCCAAGTCAGTACGACGATACGCAGGGCATTTTCATGTCCGTCAGGGGAGAAACAAACGGAAAGCTGAAGTTTATTCCGCATATCTACTGGAGCAGGCATTACGACGAGTTTCAGCTGATCCGTGAAGGCACTTCTGATATCCCTGCCTGGTACAAGAACCATAATTATCATCGCAGCGATGTGCTCGGGATGAACCTCAACATGCAGGTTGCCTCTGCATGGGGCATTACCAGCTTTGGCGGGGAGCTAAGGAACGAAGGAATCCTGAGCAACGTGCTGGGTAAGCCGATGGAAGATACAATTGGAAAATACACAAAGTCAGATAATCGCACCCACATCAATTATTTTGCGGAACACAATTTTATTTGGGAGAAACTGACTCTCTCCCTGGGCGTGTTGTTGAACTACAACACCGCCGTTACCGATCGGCTCGATTTATATCCCGCACTAAACGGATCGTTCCGGGCGACAGATCGTCTCAGCCTCTACGCCTCCTGGAACAAGGCCACCCGCATGCCCACCTTTACCGACCTCTATTATACCACTGCGACACACATCGGGAACAGCGATCTCGAAGCGGAACAGTCGGAAGCTTTTGAGGCCGGCATTAAATACAACCACCCGTTTATAAGTGGTAGCCTCTCGTTCTTCCATATGAAGGGCAGGAACATGATCGACTGGGTGAAAGCAACTCCCGAAGCATTGTGGGAATCGCGAAACCATACCCGTCTCAACAAACAGGGTCTGGAAGGAGGCCTGAACCTCAATCTGGCGTCCTGGCTCGGGCCGGACCAGCCTTTACGTACTCTTTCTGTCGGATATATGTACATCGATCAGGAACGGGTGGAGGATGAGCTGATATCGAACTACACGCTAAACCATCTGCGTCATAAAGTGACTGCAGGCCTGCATCATGAGGTAGTAAAACACCTTACCCTGTCGTGGCATTTTCGCTGGCAGCAGCGTGTGGGATCTTATGTGAAGTATGTGGACCTGAAGCCCGGTGAACGGGTGGCGTACTCCCCTTTCGCATTACTCGACATGAAGGCCAATTACGCCTTTCCCCGCACCAACCTGTTCCTAAACATCAACAACATCTTCAACACCACCCACGTGGATTTTGGAAATATTCCCCAGCCCGGTTTATGGCTCTCGGGGGGGGTAAGTATCCAGCTTCAGAAAAAGTCGGAATGAGCACAAGTTGAACCCGGTGATTAAAATTTGCTGAATAAGATTCCCTCCGCACAGTCCAATAAGGGTAACGGAGGGGATCTTATCTGAAGAAGTCTTTTATCGTGACATATTGAAATACCGGGTTGCCAACCAGTGTTTATACATTGGATCCAGAAGTTCAATTTTACCCTGAATCTCTTCGATCACATCCAGTTCTATCAAACGTCTCTTCAGTTGAATGACATTTGCAGAGGTACCCCAATTATAATTTGTCAATGTAGTCCTGGCCGTAAGCTGCTTTTCCTGCTTAGTGTTTTATAAGTTATAAAACACTGTGATTCTTTCTGATTTGATATTCCGGCGTAAAAACCCTATATTTGTAGAATAGGTGATGCGCCTCGGAAGATCATGACAAGCTCTTTTTTTCCGGGGCATTTAGTCTATATTGTCTCTTAAGAAAACATCTTACACAAAAAATAAAAAATCATTATGTTTCATAAATTGGTGGCGATAGAGCCTACAAGCCTCATACCATCGGCAGAGAAGAAATTATATTCTTTTGCAAAGGAAGTCATTTTATATTCCGATATTCCGGGTGACGATGACGAGATCGCAGCACGCATCGGTGATGCCGATGCAGTGCTACTGAGTTACACCACCCAGCTTGGAAAAGCTGCGCTTGAAAAATGTCCCAATGTGAAATACATTGGCATGTGCAACTCGCTCTACTCTCCGGAGAGCGCCAATGTGGATATTTATTATGCAAACAGCCGGGGAATCACAGTTACCGGCATCCGCGATTATGGCGATGAGGGTGTGGTGGAATATGTGATCAGTGAGCTGGTCCGGTGCCTGCACGGATTCGGTCAGGAACCCTGGGATGGCATGGCGCGCGAAATTACCGGATTAAAAACGGGAATCGTCGGACTTGGTAAATCAGGAGGCATGATTGCCGATGCGCTGCACTTTCTTGGAGCAGAGATTACCTATTTCGCCAGGAGTGAGAAGACAGAGGCCAAAGCAAAAGGGTACCGCTTTCTCCCGCTAGATGAGTTGCTCGAGGAGAGTGAAGTGGTATGCTGCTGTCTTAACCGCAATACCGTGTTGCTACATGCGCCGCAGTTTGAGAAGCTGGGAAACAAAAAGATACTGTTCAACACCGGACTGTCGCCTGCGTGGGATGAAGAGCCATTTTTGAAGTGGTTAGGGGGTGACAACCTCTGTTTTTGCGACACGGTGGGAGCACTGGGAGGTGAACATCTGCTGGATCATCCAAAGATCCGGTGCATGCAGGTATCTACCGGGCGCACCCGGCAGGCATTTGACCGGTTAAGCGAGAAGGTACTGCAGAATCTTTCCGGCTTTACCGGAATCAACATTTGATGAACAAACACCAGAATGGTGCCTAAATCAAATATTAATGAGGGTGTATCACAATGTGTGTAGTGACCCCCAAAAGTATTTTGTCTAACTTTTGGGGGGCGGTTCAGTGTGATTTCACCCTCTTTTTATTCGGATATCTATCTGAGAACATATCCCAATATTCATTTCTCAGGAGGTTAAATTTTATTTTGAGACAGCCTCATTATTTTTGCAGTTAAACGTTGCTTTAAAAGACAATGGGAGAAACAATATTCTGCAAGGTGGCTACCACCGACCATCCGGCTATTTCCGGAGTGGCGCTGAAGACATCCACCACAGCATGTACCTGATCGTTCTCTATCTCCACCCGTTGTCTGTCGCCGGCAACGAAACGAGGAGTAGACTCCATGGTCACCTGTAGTTTTTCGGGTCCGACCGTTGCAAGAGAAGCCGCCACTGCCACATTCAGGCCGGTGGGAAATACTTCTATTGCTTCTCTGGCTGTACCGGAAAAAACCTGTTTATTTTCGACCTCCATGTCGGCACTATAGAAATGCGACCTTCTGAATGCACGTACCCCTTTTTCATTCAGGAACTGAGCGGAGGCATTTCCCATCAGCGTAGCCGTTCGCAAGACATCGAATCCTCCCGTAGCACCGGAAGCGAGATATACCCGTGTACCGTGCGCCGTGCCTGTTTCTTTCACAGCTTCCAAAAAACTATTATCAGCAAGGGCACCAATAGATAAAGTTACAATGGAAGTCCCGTTTTTCAGGGTTGGCAACGTCAGTTCCTTCATTGCCGCTGGTGATGCGGCCTCGACCAGAAAATCGGGCTTCAAGGCGAGCAGTTCCTCCAACGAGGTGCATGCCTTGCATGCTCTCCCTGCCTGCTCCATCTTTGCAGCCAGTCTTTCTGCTTTTGCCCATGTTCGCGAATAAACGCCCACCAGATCATACTCGGGCAACAGCCCGTTTAACAGTGCATCCGCCACGATATCGGCCAGATAACCACAACCAACAATCACTAGTTTTTTCATAACCATGCAAAGATACCGCCTTTTGGATAAATTCCCAAATAGCCATTCAAATGCAGCTTCACGTCGTTGTTTGTGCTTCAAAATTCATATATTTTCTTCCAATCAAAAGATTTACCAAAACCTGACATTTTGTGCCGAAGCCCCAGCAGGCAAAATTTTTTATTCAACATTTTTTCGCTTAATTTGTACCTATTAAATAGATTTTACGAAATTGATAAAAACAGGGAAAGAAATTGCTTCAATGTACAGTCTCTATGTGGACGATCTGTTCACATATGGTTGTTACCTGGGTTTTGAACGGGAGATCGTAAAAGATGCTGTTCAGGACGTTTTCGTCAAAATTGCGACAGGAAGCGACAAATTGACTCACATATCCAACATCAAACTATACCTTTTCAAATCACTGAAAAACAGACTTATCGACATTCATAAATACCAAAAAGAACACATACCCCTCGAGGGAGTGGATCCTTCGGAAGAGATGCCTTTCAATATCTATGTTGACGTTGAAAAGCTTCTCATCGAAAAAGAAGAACAGATGCAAATAAAGACCGAAATAGAACAAATGCTCTGCACACTCACCGACCGTCAACGGGAAATCATTTATCTCCGCTACGTACAGGAGTATGACTACATCCAAATTGCCGAACTTCTGCAAATCAGTGTGCATGGCTGCCGGAAACTGGTATCAACGGCCATTCACAGCCTCCGTGAGAAGTTCGGTTCACTAATTACGCTTTTGGCTTTTTTGTCATAACATTGCACAGTAAACGCACGTCACCACCTAGCAACGCACGCCATTTTAACCTTAAAATGTTAAATTTATGGGATTTTTTTTATTCGAGGGGATAAAAACTTTTTCAAGTCGTCTTATTATAAAAGAGATTTATTATTGATCTTTTTAATTTTTTAATACACAAAATGGGAGCATAAGGCATGTTCCCTCCGAAAACATAAGAATTCAACAGAAACCCAATAGGGGTTTCCTATCACTAATTAATGGATTGAAGATAAAACAGAATAATCACACAAAATATGGATGTAAAACACACCAAGTATACTGATTTTTTAAAGGACACACAATTTCTACGATGGCAATTAATGCCCGATGAAACACTGAATGGCTACTGGCTTGATTACATAAAAAAACATCCTGAACAATTTAGGGAGATACAAAAAGCAGTTACTTACCTGAAAAGGGAAGGACTGAATAAAAGGACTCTGAATAAGAAAGAAAAGGCTGATTTATTGAATAAGATACAAATAAGCATTCGAGAAGAGAACAAGATAAAACAAATTAAGATCTTCCGATATTCACTGGTTGCATCTGCTGTAGTAGTACTTATTTTAGTCGGGATTACATTGTTTTCTCCTTACTGGAAAAATGAAAATACCCCCGAAGCAGAACTAATTGTTGGAGAATTACTAACAAGCAAAGATATTCAACTTCTTACCAGCGGAAAAGCAATTACATTTCAAGACAATGTAGCAGTAGCGCTCAATAAGGAAGGAATAGCTGAAGTTACAGAAGGAGACAGCGAAAGAAAAAAGATTGAAATTGATAAAGATCAATCCACATCGTTAATTGTCCCCTATGGAAAACGTTCTATGCTCACACTTGCAGATGGCAGTAAAGTGTGGCTCAACTCAGGATCTGTATTAGAATTTCCGGCACAATTCAGCGGCAAAAGTCGTGAAATTCGCCTAGCTTCGGGAGAAATGTACATTGAAGTTTCACACGACAAAAAAAGACCATTTTTTGTGCAGACAGACAACTTCAATATACGAGTTTACGGGACAAAATTCAACATCTCCACCTATTGTAATTCGCCTCATTCCGTAGTGCTGGTAGAAGGGAGTGTGGGCCTGCAGTCATCAGGCAAGAAAGAGCTATACTTATCACCATCGGAACAGGCTATCTATTCAGAAAACGGCACATTTAGCACGCAAAAGGTAGATGTTACCCCTTTTATCAGTTGGAAAAACGGTTACCTTTCCTTCCACAAAACACCGATGGACGAAGTGTTGCAACAGATTGGCAGGTACTACAACCTTTCGTTTGATTTCAATCAGGATACCCGTCTTCAAAAACGCACCTGTACCGGGAAGATTTACCTCTCCGACAATTTGGATAATGTGATGACCACACTCTCCCTGCTCACATCTACAAAATATGAAAAACGAGAAAGAAAGATATATATTACCAACGAACCCAAATAAAACATATATGCGTATGAACAAACATCATGGATAAAACAAGGCAACAGTTAGTGAAAAACCGAGCGATACCCCAAATACCGCCCGGTCAATTTGAAATTAATTACCCTTTTATTAATAATTA
>DHSP01000077.1:51977-70959 GCA_002408485.1 Proteiniphilum sp. UBA5283
TAATTAAAATCGTTCAAAGATATGAATAAACATTCAATTGAGGAAAGAGGACACCTCAATAATCTCAAACATGCTCTAAAAGTCATGAGAACAACCTTATTCTTACTATTTTTTTGTGTACTCTTTACTTCTGCATCAAATAGCTTTTCACAGGAACTGACTCTTATAATTGAGTCAACCAGCATAAAAGATGTATGTAAAGAGATCGAGAGAAACAGTGATTTTATTTTTGTTTTTTCGGATACTAGTGAAAAGCTGGTTGACAAAAAAGTGGATATCAACGCCAACTCTAAAAAAGTTGAAGAAATCTTGGATCTCATTTTTATGAATTCCGGACTTACCTATAAAATATTGGATAAGCAAATTGTTATTTATGAATCCAATATGACAGCATCCGTTAAAGATAACAAATACACAGCTTCGACATTTGTAAAGCAACAAAAGAAACAAATATCCGGCATCGTTACAGATATTCAAGGTGAGCCAATAATCGGTGCAAACATTATTGAAGCAGGAACGACCAACGGCACTGTTACGGATATTAATGGAAACTTTGTACTGAATGTTGCAGATAACGCTACTATCCGAATATCTTATCTCGGATATATAGAGCAGAATATCAGCATTGCCGGAAAGTCAAGTATCAACATTACGTTAAAAGAAGATACTCAGACTTTGGAGGATCTTGTTGTGATCGGATATGGTTCAATGAAAAAAAGAGACGTTACCGGATCGATCACTTCAATTACCAGTGAAGACATAACAAAAAAAATTCCCGCCAATGTGTATGAGGCACTTCAAGGTCAGGCTCCGGGAGTACAAGTTGTTATGGGGTCCGGGCAACCCGGAGAAACAGCAACTATCAAGATCAGGGGTACCTCCACATTTTCCGAAGCGGGAGTCAAACCCCTGTATATCGTCGACGGTGCACCTTTGGAAAGCATCGATGGAATTAACCCAAGTGATATCGAATCGATGGAAATCTTGAAAGATGCAGCTTCCGCTTCAATATACGGTTCTAGATCCGCGAATGGTGTAATTCTTATCACAACCAGGGGAGGGGTAAGAGAGAAGCCCAGCTTCGATATTAAATATAACCGTGGGTGGGGGCAGTTATCCCACAAGCTACCTCAGGCAAACAGGAGTGACAGACGGGAATATGACATAAAAAGGAGAGAGTACTTTTTGGCAAACGGGATGCCTGGAAATGCAAATGAAAGCATACAAATGATCGAAGACTCTTTGAATGTGTTTTTCAATGTCGATAATGACTATCAGAAAATGATATCGCAAACCGCTCAGAAAGATCAGATTGATTTGAGCATTGGAGGGGCAGGTGATAAAATAAAATATTTTGTCAACACCGGCTTTTTCAACGAAAAGGGTATCATTCCAAATACCAGCTTTCAGAGACTGACGACAAGAGTCAATTCCGATTACGAGCCCTACAAATGGCTAAACATGGGAACGAGATTATCCCTTGGATATTCATTGAAAAAAGGCATCAACGAAGGTCAGCTACTAAATGCCATGTTGAGCAGACGTCCCTACTTCTCCACTTATTATCCCGATGGGACCCTGGTGGGTATATTTAATGGACAAAGAAATCCGATTGCTCAAATTGAACACACGACAGATTATACAGATGCCTATACAGCCAACTTTTTCCAATTTATGGAGTTTGGCATTGCCAAAAATCTTAAGTTCAGGACCAACATTAACGCCAACTTCTACCTGAATAAACGCAAAAGGTTGTACCCAAGCATCATTACGGATGAATGGCAGAGAAGCAACTCGGGAGGATCTTTTAATTACCTAAACTGGAACTGGTTAAGTGAAAACTTCTTCACCTACTCCAACACTTGGGATCAACACAACCTTGGAGCGATGTTGGGAGCCAGTATTCAAAAGTGGCACAATGAGAACGAGATTCTTCAGGGTATTAACTCATCCACCGACTTTATTTATACAATGAATGCCTTTGCTGCAAACCTGGATTTAACCCAGACAGGTTCATGGATTAGCAAACATTCGCTTGCTTCCATTTTTTCAAGAATCACCTATGACTACAGAGGTAAATACCTGTTCGCTGCTAACTTCAGACGGGATGGATCCTCTCGATTCTCTGAAAATAACAAATGGGGTAATTTTCCATCTATTTCTGCAGGATGGCGCTTTTCAGATGAACTCTTTATGAAAAAAGCCAAAAGTGTATTGGATGACGGAAAAATAAGAGTCAGTTATGGAATCACCGGTAATGAAGCCATCGGCAATTATGACTATATATACTCATACATTCCCAGCATTATTTATGATGGTATTGGCGGGGTTTCTCCGGCAAGAATTGCAAAAGACAACCTAAAGTGGGAAGAAACGAAGCAACTCAATACCGGTCTGGATCTGTCGTTTTTCAATAGCCGGCTAATCATTACTGCAGATTATTACAATAAAAACACCGACGGACTGCTTGCAAACTACCAGCTTCCAAAAGAATCGGGTTTCTCATACATGAGAACGAATGTAGGAGAAATGAATAATAAAGGTTACGAGCTTATGGTGTCTGGTGATATAATCAGAAAGAGCGATTTAACATGGAATGCCTCTTTCAATATATCGTACAATAAGAATAAAATTATCAAACTGTCGGAAGGGAAATCTTACCTCGAGGGGGGATTATGGTGGATGGAAGAAGGCGGATCGATAGGGGACTTCTACGGATATAAAAATTTAGGGGTTTTCCAGTACGATGAATCCAATGCTTTCAGTGACAAATGGGAACAATTAACCCCAGTATTTGAAAACGGTGTCTTTGCCTATAAGTATTTATTGAACGGCTCGGACTATTCAGGCACAGTAAATGTTAAAAAGCTGCCAAACGGGAAAGCGTTCAGGGGAGGAGACTACAACTGGGCTGAAATTGGAGGAGAGGAAAACGGAATCATTGACGATAATGACAAAATGGTCATTGGAAATGCCATGCCTAAATATACTGGAGGACTGAGTACCCAGGTTCGCTATAAGCAAGTGACCCTATTCGTTTCTTTCTATTATTCACTTGGTGGAAAAATATACAACGATGCCGAGCACAATAGAAATGCTTTTAGATTTACAGGCACCACACCATCACCTAAAGTGATACACGATCTTTGGCTAAAGCAGGGAGATATTTCGAACTATCCAAGGCCCTACAATGATGAGTTCAACAATGCACGATATGCCAACTCCTTTTATCTGGAAGATGGATCATACATACGACTGCAAAATGTTCGTATGTCGTATGAATTCGAAAAAGAGATTCTAAAAAAATTAAGATTAAAGGGGTTGAGTATCTATGGTTACATAAACAATCCCTTGACCTGGACAAAGTACTCGGGGTACGATCCGGAATTTTCAAGCAGCAACCCTTTACAAATAGGTAAAGACACCTATCGATATCCAATGAAAAGGGAGTTTGGTTTGGGTTTAAACATTAACATTTAATACGTTATTTATGAAAAAGTTATTTTTAGCAATATACCTGGCATTCTCTGCTTATACCTTCACATCATGTGATTCATTATTAGATGAGCAACCTGTGAGTGAAATCCCTGCTTCAGAGATGTGGAAAACCGCAAGAGATGCCAAAGCGGGGGTCAGCGAGATTTATGGACTTTTCAGGCAAACCATGCGTGAAAACTACTTCTACTGGGGTGAATTCAGATCGGATAACTTTTCACAGGGAGCTCCATCTGCGACAAATCAGGAGTATGTCATAAAAAACCTTCTGACTACAGACCACAGAGCAGCCAACTGGACCAATTTGTACGCAATGATTAACCAAGCCAACCTCGCCATTAAGTATCTTCCGAATGTGGACATGCCTTCAGTGGCGGAAAAGAACGACTTATTGGGTCAGGCCTACGCCATGAGGGCTTTAGGTTATTTTTATGCCATAAGAGTCTGGGGTGATGTTCCGTTATATACCGAACCCAATGAAAAGTATAGTGAAGAAATTTACAAACCGAGAACTGACAAAAACATTATTCTGAATGAAGTAATTCTGGCAGATCTAAAGCTGGCGGAGTCTCTCATTGACCGGGTAAAAAATAAAGAACGAAAAAGAATCTCTATCTACGGCGTATGGGCCATTATGGCTGACGTATACATGTGGTTGCATGAGTACAGTCTGGCCGATCAGACCATTACAAAGATGGGCAGAGAGCCGGGCTTTATGAACCTGGCAGGCAACATCGACGACTGGAGAAAAATGTTTGTGGAGGAGCTCAACGGAAAGGCACCTGACATGACTCCCGAAAATGACGAATACACTTCGAAAGAGTTAATTTTCATTATACACTTCTACATGGAAGAGGTCGGGGAAAACGGATACAGCTTCATGTATCAATGGTTTACAGGATCCGGGAACCGGGCGGCAGTACTCTCGGATAAATTCATGAGCAATTTTGATCCCAACGCCCCCAAGCAAGATCTAAGGAGGGACCTCATCGCCATGAATTACCAAAACGGCTGGGAGTTAAACAAATTCATCGGAGGCACCATTAGCACTACCCTCAACAAAACCTGTCAGGTAGCCTATCCGATATACAGATATAGTGACATGATTCTATTGCAAGCAGAGGCCAAAGCAAGAATGGGGCAATGGGACGAAGCATTGGATCTGGTAAAGAAGATTCGTGATCGTGCTGGTCTTGACACACCTGCAGCAATGAGTTTTGCTTCGGAAGATGAACTGATTGACTTTATATTAACGGAACGACAAATAGAACTGGTTGGAGAAGGAAGAAGATGGTTTGATTTACTCCGGACCAACAAATGGAAAGAAGTGATGGGACCGATTAATGGCATGCAAGAGGATGGAAATGAGCTATTCCCCATCTATTATCAACATCTGAACGAAAATCCTTTATTAACACCCAATCCATATTATGGAAAATAAAATATTAAAAAACATGATTAGCTTAAAAAACATAATTGGAAAATTTGCAGCGCTGATTGTATTTGTTTTGTTAAATACCGGTTGCGATATGCCTTTACAACAAAACTATGATTACGAATCATCCGTACTCGATCCACATATAAGCGCAACTGCCTGGGACTTTTTGCAGACAAAAAGCGACCTTTTCTCCATCTTTACAGAAGCAGTAGAATACGCCGGCCTTGACAACTACTACAAACAGACAGAGAGAAAGTACACCTTTCTGGTATTAAACAACACGGCCATGAAATTGTATATGATGGATCGGTTTCCGGGCACCAACTCAATCACAGAATGCGATAGGGACCAAGTAAGAGACATGCTCCTGTACCATATCGTTGACGGTGAGTACAGCGGATACGGGCAATTGCCAGTGGAACCGATGTTCGTATTGACATTGCTAAAAGGAGACCAAGGGTTGATGACCATGCTCGTCCGAAAAAACCCCTGGCAGGCAGATGCCGGTAAAATCGTCATTAATGACACCGGCAGCAATGGATCATCGCCTATGAGACTCGCCACCACAAGCAATTTACTTCCAGTCAATGGAGTAATTCATATTTTCGAAAACTATAGTTATTACAAAAAATAAAACAACCATGTCTAATAAGATAATAACCCTCCTTATTATACTAATTACTTTCGGAGGAGTAATTAGCTGCGGAGATGAAAGAGAGATTTTGGACTCCTCAACGAGGGAGCCTGACATCACATTTGCTTTTGATGTGATGAAGATCGATATGAACCTGATTGATAATCTGCCGGTGGTAGCTATTATACGGTCTGAGTTGGGTTTAAAGAATGTGCTGATTCAAATTAAAAAAACAGACAACAACATCATTGACTACAAGACCTTTACTGAATTCTTCAATGAAAACTCATTCAGTTATGCCGAAAAAATAAATTACTCAGCCGATTATCAGTCCATCATTATTACGGCCACGGATAAGCTTGACAGAAGCATTTCGGAAACCCTTCCACTGAACATCACGGAAGTAAAGGAAGCTCCTTCCATTATCTTTAATCCTTCCTCCATCCTGTATGATGAAATAGAGGGAGGAGAGATGCCGGAAACAAACTTCACAGTTCAATCCGTAGCAGGTTTAAAATCATTGGAGATGTTTTTGGTTGCCGAAAGCGGTCAGACGCAGTATGGATTCCCCATCGATTTCCCCGATAAGGAAAACGAATATACATTTAATCAGCAAATTATGTATAAAGAGGGAGACAAGGGATTTAGAGTCAAAGCAACAGATATCTATGGACAGGTGAAAATTGCAACCCTGCCTGTGCAATATCTTACGCCCACCCCACCTGTGGTTACCATTACAGAAGATACGATCTATGCAGACAAAGATCAGACAAAAATCATTCCCTTACAGATTACCTCGCAAAGGGGGATTGCTGAAATTAAGATCTACCGTATAGAAGATGGCATTGAAAATCTGGTTCATACCATCGTAAGGGATGATAAGCCGCTAAAGCTAAATTTAACACCGGAGGTCACATGTACCAATGCCACATCTAAAATTAAAATTGTTGTAAGTGATGTTGTGAATAAGTCAAGTGAAGCTCTAATTACGGCCATTGTCAATATGTATTTTACTGCCCACCTGGAAATAGGTACTCATCCTCTCGCCAATGGGTATAGCGGATATCCCAATGTGTATTCATTGCTCTCGTTAAAAGATTTCAAAACCTACCCTGTTGATTATGCTGTGGAGAATGAAGCCAACGCTTCTAACGTGGACTTGAAATTTTACGCGTTTGGAGGTCAGGCAGTGTTAAGGATGTACTCCATTGATGGTGGAACAGGAACAAAGAGCAATGAATTCAGAGGAAGCAGTGGTAAATCGGTACTGGACATGCCCATTCAAAATGCTACCAAAGTATTAAAATTGGTCGATTTTGATTTCGATAATGCAACGGCAGAGTCCATAACCAGAGATATTCCTCTATCCAATATCGTTAGTAATACGATCAACCCCTTCAACGTGGGCGATGTTCTCGCTTTCAAAACGGCATCCACTTCAACCTCGGGAGGAGATCGGGTCGGCATTATGAAGATACTGGACAATAAGCAGGTGAATCCCAGCAACGTAACAGCCAGGGTGATCACAGTCTCTATCAAATTTCCAAAATAAAGAGACAAGACGGTTGTCATAAAACCTATAAACCAATACTGGATGGATCAATTATTAATGAAGGGGGTATTCCTCCTTCATTAATGAGTGATCGGCCGATTGAATGATATAAGAATGAAGTAAAGAATGAGAAGAGGTCTTTTTCGATATCACATCGTATCCTGTTTATCAATATTGATAGCATGCATGGCTGCCTGCTCTTCTCCGGAAGTTATTGAACCGGAAAAACCAGAACCTCCTGTTATTCCGGAAGAGCCATCGGATCCGCTTAAAGAGGAATATTCCTATGTACAGGTACAATACAGAAAATGGCAGAATGGTACATTCCAGCCATGGGCTTCAGATGAATCCGGGAAAACCCGTATTATCGACAACATGAACTGGTACAAAGCAACGTCTGATTATTCAAAAACAGTCTGGGGAGGGAGAGTTGGATTGAATCCATCCTCTGTTACAGGCAAAGAGGGATTCTTTCGTATCGGGCAATATGGAGGCCGATATTATCTGATAGATCCGGATAATGGTGCTTTCATACTGCATGGCATCCAGCATGTCCGCCCCGGGGAGTCGTCTCCACAAGAAAAAGCCTTTGCCTCCAAATTCGGGAACGAACTCAAATGGAGTGAGGAAACCGGGAAGTTGATTGCCGAAAACCACCTAAACTGCATATCATACGGTTCAAAACGAATAGAAAAATTTCCACAGACGATGAGGGACAACTTACTCAAACCCGGGCTACAAAAAATTGCCTATACGGAAAATCTCTATCTGCTTCGTACTTTTATGTGGGATATGTACAAGAATCTTGGATATGCTTTTGAGGATGATAAATACAATCGACTGGTACTTCTTTTTGAGCCTACTTTTGCCGCATATATTGATCAGCTTATGCAAGAAAAAGCGGCTCTTTTTACAGGAGATGAACACTTTATAGGATACTTCCTGGATAATGAACTCCCTTTTGCCAGTTACCAAAATGAAAATCCGCAACGAGGCATCGATATAAAACATTTTCTGGCTTTGCCCGACCGCTACCAATCGGCGCGAAATTTTGCGGAGAAATTTATGCAGGAAAATGGTCTTGCCTCTCCAGGTGCAATCAGCGAGAAAGATCAGGAAAATTTCCGGGGATCGGTAGCCAATTATTATTATCGATTAACCACCGAAACAGTCAGACGGCATGATCAAGAACACCTAATATTGGGAAGCCGCCTGCATGACTGGAGCAAATACAATCAAAAAGTAGTGGAAGCATGTGCCCGCTACTGCGATCTTGTTTCAATCAACTATTATGCCCGCTGGCAACCGGAAAGCGATTTTCTTGCCAATCTAAAAACATGGTGTGGGACAAAGCCATTTCTGGTAACGGAGTTTTACACGAAAGCGGAAGATGCAAGTTACCAGGGTAAGAGGTATAGTAATACCGATGGAGGAGGCTGGTTAGTACGTACCCAAAATAACAGGGGAGAATTTTATCAGAATTTCACCCTGCGTTTGCTTGAAACAAAGAATTGTGTTGGGTGGATTCATTTTGAATATAATGATGAATACAGTACGGACGGGAAAGCTGTCAATAAGGGAATTGTCTCATTAGAATACACTCCTTATACCCTGTTTCTTTCCTATATGCGACAAATGAATTCTTCGGTTCACTCTTTAATTGACTACTACGATCAAAAATAGAATAACAAACACCAAATGATATGATGCTAAAAAGTCAGTGCTTTTTTTCGCTTCTTCTGCTCTTTCATTTTCTATGCGCATCTTGTTCAGGTCACGACACACCGATAGTAGAACCTGAGGAAAAGGAGACCCTTTTCCAACTCCCTGAAAAGGCATACGTCCTGGCAGAACAGGCCAAACAGGCCATTATCATCAGAAATGCGGAAACTCATAAGATTATATGGAACTGGGATCCTTATTCTGCTTCTATTCCAGCAATTCATCAGCCCTGGTTCATTAATCCAAGTGAAGTAAAACCGGTTTTCAATAAAAGGTATATCCTGATGACTGCTTCCGGAGGAGCAGTAGCCTTGATCCGCTTATCTGACAAGAAGCTGATGTTCTACGCGAATTGCGGTCAAAATCCCCACTCTGCTGAGATATTGCCAGATGGAAATATCGTTACGGCAGAATCAAAATATGGCGAGATCAACACCTTTGTGGTGGATACGGTGAAAGTGTTGGGAACAAAAAATCATACGGTAAAGCTGGGTAATGCCCATAATGTGGTCTGGGATAGAAGAAGGATGTCTCTGTATGCTTCAGCAACAATTCAATCAGGTGTGACAGCATTATTCCGTTTTGAATACAACGGAAGTACAACGAACCCCCAACTAATTAATCAGCAACGAATTTATACGTTTGAAAATGAATCCGGTGGTCATGATTTGTTCCCGGTATTCGGAGAAGAAAACAAGCTGTGGTTTACCGCTGCATCCGCTGTATATCAATTCGACATCTCTAAAGACCCCGTTACTTGTAACAAAATTTATGATATCCCCAATATTAAAAGTATCTCTAACGGCCCTGACGGCATTATCATGCTTCGTCCAACGGAGCAGTGGTGGGCAGAAGGGTTAATCAATGAAAATGGCGAAGAGATATTCAGGATGAATGGCGCAAAAATTTATAAAGGACGTTGGATGTTGGACAATACATTTAGCTATCCTATTCAACACAGACCATAACACCATGACAATCAATACAAAAGAAATGAATCAAGAATACCAGTTTATTTCACTAAAGCAAAGTTTACTCCTGCTGACAATGTTGTGCACATTGACAGTGTGGGCGCAGAACGGGAAAAAGGTATATGCCGACTACCATGGAGTAAGATATACACGGCAGCATGACGGACAATTGGGAAGATGGGCTCTCTATGCCAACACCTCGAATTCCTCAACAGACAAAAAAACGTTATGCTACAATGCCGACCTTATTCTCACCAGCGGGCAGCATGAAATTGCCTCCGTGAACTACCCTCTGGCAGGTATGCAGTCCAATCTGGATCACGACTATATCGAATACCAGATCCTATCTGCCAAAGCAGCCAAGATCGACGGATTCTTTATAGAATGGGGATTCATGCATCACGAAAACGATCTGCTACTAAAGGCAATGCAGAAGGTTGCCGTCAAGTATGATTTTGAGATTGGAGTAAACTGGTGCGACGGATGGTTATATTATGACTGGATTACAAAAATGTATCCTGAAATCAATAGCAGAGAGAAGAAAACCAAACACTATGTCAGATGCTATCAATATCTAATCGATAATGTGTTTGCCGCACCAACAGGACCTATTGTGAAGGGACACCCTGTTTTTTACCTGTTCGGGCCCGGTGCAACCCCCGAGGAGTTTGAAGAAGTCTCCTCTCATATTGTCATCCCAAGCAACATCAAAAAGCCAGTGATCTTGCGACGTTGGGCCGAGTGGGGCACCTTAGCGAAGAACAAGTATCAGCCCATCACCCAAAGTAACGAAATCGATCAGTGGATTCAACTGGGGGCTGTTCCTACAGCCTGGCTGCCCGCAAGAGTAAGGCCAATGGACAAGGAGTATCCTTTTTGGGATTATTATGCCACTCAGGATGATGTCATTGAATTTATGAAGCCTTTTAGGGACTCTCTATGGGTCAATTCCAAAAAGAACTATCCCTTAAAATCAGGTTTTGTGATGCCGGGCATGGACAACCGAGGTTGTGCCGGATGGGGAAGGGGACACTTCTTCTACATACCACGCAATGGGGGAAGGACTTATGAAGAGATGTGGAAATTCAATCTTAACAACCGGAATGTGCTGGACATGATATTTATAGCCTCATGGAGTGACTACACGGAGGGGCACGAGATTGAACCGACAAAGGAGAACGGAAATAGAGAACTATTGACCACATTGAAATATGCGAGTCGCTTCAAAGAGGAGGAGGCAGATTCCACCGGATTGAGTTTACCTTTGAAATTATTTCAACTTAGGAAATTATCCAAATTCCTGTTCAATACGCGTCCGGAAACTGGTTTTTGCCCTACCATACTGGATGACGCCGCGGCCTTAATTAGCAACCACAAGTACAACAAAGCCAAGGTGGTACTCAATGAGGCTGAAGCTGAATTGAACAGAATCAAAAAAGAGATCGAAACATGCCAAATCACCATAGAGGGAAATGGAGATGTCATCCAAAAATCACATGATAATCATACGATCTCCATCTTCTTTGATAATGAAACAATTGATTTGCTCAACGGACATCATTATACGGGATACCTTTCGTTTGAGTATCGGGACGAGGGAAATGACTTTATGACAATTTACTCCGAAACTAATCGAAGTCCCAAAGATCTCTTTTCTGTTGTTGCCAGAATAAAGAAAGACAATAGGAAAAGTTGGCAAAAAGCAAAGATATCATTGCATAAAGAGAATATCTCCTATGTCGATAATAAACCTGCTTTTACCATTAAGGGAAATGCGGATGTGAAAAACATATCTGTGACATATGATCTTTTTAAATAAAAGGCAATGAAATACACCCTATATCTCCCACTTGTTTTAATGCTTCATCTGCTCTTTTCATGTACTTCTTATGATTATATCACCCATGAAAGGGGAATCAGTTTTGAGCAAAACGAAGTTGCGTATACAATTGAACTATTCTCTCCAAATATAGTCCGGGTCTTATCTCTTCCAAAAGGTGACAGCATCGTGACAAAAAGACTCATCACCGACTGGAGAAATGCATCTCCTGTTACCTTTAAAATCAAATCCACAAAGGAGAAGATTTCAATAACAACTACCGGTCTAACGGTGGAGTTTGATAAAGTAAATGAATCATTCGCTTTTTATGAGAGAGGCACCCATCGTCTCCTGCTACAAGAGGCGAAGCCGGCACGTTCTTTTCAACGTATGAAGGTAGCTGATGAAACATGTCTCCGTGTCCGGCAAAGCTTCGACTCAAACGACGAAGAAGCACTATATGGGCTGGGACAATATCAAAACGGAGTTATGAACCTGAAAGGGGATACCATCCTGCTGTTACATTCAAATATGGATATCGCCAATCCTTTCCTTGTCTCCACAAAGGGATACGGGATTCTATGGGATAACTATTCCTCCACAACCTTCATAGACCATATTGACGGATACCACTTTGACTCAGAGGTGGCTGACGCTTCAGACTATTATTTTGTGCATGGAAAAGACATTGAAGAAGTAATTGGAGGATACAGGGAGTTGACTGGAGCTGTGCCCATGTTTCCGAAATGGGCTTTCGGCTTTTGGCAGTCAAAAGAACGTTATAAATCCTTTTCAGAGTTGGAGTCAGTTGTCAGGGAATACCGTAAAAGAAATATCCCATTGGATAATATTGTACAGGATTGGGAATACTGGGGAGACAAAGAGCACTGGAACGCGCTCACATTCAATACCGACAGTTTCCCAAATGCCCGGAAAGTGATTGAACGCCTTAATCATGAGCAACAAGTACATGTAATGATCTCCGTATGGCCGGGATTTGGCCCCGCCAGCGATATTTACCAAGAACTGAATGCAATCGGCGCTCTTTTTGAGGAACCCACCTGGGCAGGATATAAAATATTTGATGTGTATAATCCCGAAGCAAGGGAGATTTTCTGGAAATACCTGAAAAATGGGTTGTTTGACCAGGGAGTCAACGCCTGGTGGCTGGATGCGACTGAGCCCTCCTTCAGGGATGGATTCACGCAGCGCAAACAGGAAGCAAGAAGTAAGTCCGCAGGAAACACTTACATGGGTAGCTTCCATCGGTACCTGAACGTCTACTCGCTGGAGATGAGCCGATTTCTATATCATAAATTACGGGAAGCCAGCGATAAAAGAATCTTTATCCTAACAAGATCCGCCTTCGCCTCACAGCAAAAGTATGCTACTGCTGTCTGGTCGGGCGACGTATCATCCTCTTGGGAGAACTTACATAAACAGATACCCGCCGGCCTCAACTTCTCCATGTCCGGCATTCCCTACTGGACATCCGACATCGGGGGATTTTTTGTCACCGAGAGAGATGGAATGTTTCCCGAAGGGCTGAAGGACGATGCTTTCAAGGAATTATATACACGCTGGTTTCAATTTGGAGCCTTCTCTCCTCTTTTCAGGGCACACGGCACCAATGTTCCTAGAGAAATCTGGCAGTTTGGAGAACCCGGAGACATATATTATGATACACAACTAAAATACATAGAGTTACGTTATCGACTACTTCCCTATCTGTATTCTTTATCCTGGAGGATCACAAACAGGAATTACACCCTGATGAGAGGCCTGGCTATGGACTTTCCACAGGACACCCTCGTACATGATATTGATAACAGTTACATGTTTGGCCCCGCTTTTTTGGTGCGTCCTGTATTGCAACCAATGAAGATGAATCTGCAGCAAACAGGCACATACCTGCCAATACACGAGGGAAAGTATTGGTATGACTTCTGGACCGGAGAAGCGACTGCTTGCGGAAAGACCCACCTGATGAGCACACCACTACCTGTTATGCCACTGTATATAAAAGGAGGTTCTATTCTCCCACTGGGAAAAGTAAAGCAGTATGCTATGGAGAACCATGACGATGAACTGGAGTTAAGAGTATACCGGGGTATGGATGCGGATTTTCTATTATATGATGACCAAGGCGAAGACAATGGTTTTGAGCATGGGGCCTATGCCACCATCCCCCTTCGTTGGAATGAAGCGTCGCAAGAACTAGTTTTGGATAAAAGGGAAGGCTTGTTTGAGAAGATGCCCGAAACCATTTCGTTCACAATTAAGTTATACCAACCCGACAATCCTTCACCGGATGTAAAGAAAATACTTTACACCGGCAAAAAAATAATTATTGATTTCAGTAAATAAAAACGTATATGAAATATCTCTTTACATTATTGCTCTTATCATTCATCGTGCAGCATGCTTCATCACAAACATCAACAGGAGCAAAAACTTTCGACCCCATTCCTTCTCTTGATTTGTTCCTATGCATAGGGCAGTCAAACATGGCCGGAAGAGGAACACTGCATGTGGGCCTGATGGACACCCTGAAACAGGTATATCTCCTTAACGACATTTGCCAATTCGAGCAAGCTGTCAACCCCCTCAACAAATATTCTACCATCAGAAAGGAAATTGCAATGCAGCAACTAAGCCCCTGCTATTCTTTTGCCAAAGAGATGGTGAAAGAAACCGGGAAACCTGTGGGGCTGATTGTCAATGCCAGGGGCGGAAGTTCTATTAAGGAATGGATGAAAGGAGCCAAGGAGAATTACTATGGTGAAGCCTTAAAAAGAGTCCATGCCGCCACGAAGTACGGACAAATAAAGGCCATTCTCTGGCATCAGGGCGAAGCGGATATTTGTTGTCCCGAAGAATACAGAAAAATATTGACACAATTCGTTAAGGACCTAAGGGAGGATCTAAAAAATCCCACCCTGTTTTTTGTTGCGGGTGAGGTCTCCCGATGGGACTGGACCCGTAACAAGGAAGGAACCAGCCATTTTAATCAAATGATCAGCTCCATCTCCTCCTTTATTCCTTACAGCGCCTGTGTATCCTCTATCGGGTTAACACCTCTAAAAGACGAATCCGACCCCCATTTCGACGCAGAAAGCCAACTGATCTTAGGGAAGAGATATGCAAATAAAATCTTAAATTCCTGCAAATAAACAACCGACAGACAAATCCGTATAAAGCAATGACAACAGTACAATAGTTCATCTTTCAGATAATTTTAATTATTCCCATAAACAAATTTCATATGTATAGTCGTTCATCTATTCGCAGAATCTTATATACAACAATTTTTTTCCTCTATGCCGTGACTGGCATAGCCGGACATAGAATCAGCATCAACAACCACTGGCAATTCACTACAAACCGCATTCATCACCAGGTTGTCCAGCTGCCCCACTCATGGAACGATCAGGATGTAATGGATGATTTACCGGGGTATTACCGCGGTATTGGTATATACACAAGAGAACTTATTATCGACGAAAGATACCAGGGGAAACAACTCTACCTGCACTTCGAGGGAGTCAACCAGATTGCCGATGTGTATGTTAACGGTACACATGCCTTGCAGCATAAGGGAGGATACACCGCGTTTACCGTTCCGCTTAACGGGTTAATCACATTTGGAGAAAATCACCCCAATGAAATAACGGTAGAGGTAGATAATCGGTGGAACAAGGATATTCCTCCTCTTTCGGCCGACTTCACCTTCTACGGAGGAATATATAGAGATGTCTATCTGATTATAAAGGAGCCTGCCCATTTTTCACCACTCGACTTCTCAAGCGAAGGAGTCTATGTATCCACTTCCAATGTCTCGGAGAATAATGCCGATATGCAGGTCAAGGCAATCATCAAAAACACGTCTACCGAAAAAAAACAGCTCTCACTCCAAACCATTCTGTATGATAGTCAGGGGATACTTGTGACGAAGAAGAAGACTCCTTTCACGGTCGAGAGTAATAGTAACAAGATCATTGAACATGACCTGCGATCAATTCCGTCCCCTCAGCTCTGGTCCCCCGAATGCCCCTACCTCTATCATGCCGTAAATCAATTGGTGGATGCAACGGGAAAAGTGTTGGACACCTATGTTTGCTCTGTCGGATTCCGATGGTTCCACTTTGATCCCCAGACAGGTTTTTACCTGAACGGTAAACACTATAAGCTGATAGGTGCAAGCCGCCACCAGGACTTCTGGTTTAGAGGCAATGCATTAAATGATGATTACGCGGTAAGAGACATAGAGATGTTGAAAAAAATGGGAGGAAACTTCCTGCGTATCGCCCACTACCCCCAGGATAAATCGGTGATACAGGCGTGTGACCGACTGGGTATTCTATGCGCCATTGAGATCCCGCTAGTGAACGAGATCACCGAATCACAAGAATTTGAAGACAATAGCACACAAATGCTGATGGAGATGCTCCGTCAATATTACAACCACCCCTCTCTCGTTATCTGGTGCTATATGAATGAAATATTGCTTCGGGATAAATATGATAACGACAAAGCGAAGAAAAAAGAGTATCATGAGTCGGTCTATTATCTCGCACAAAAGCTGGAAAATATCATCCGGAAGGAAGATCCGGGGCGCTATACCATGCATGCAAGCCATGGAGCGTACAACAAGTACAAAAATGCAGGATTGTTAGACTTACCAATGGTGGTTGGATGGAACCTCTATGAGGGATGGTACGGTGGGGTGTTTAAGGGGTTTCCCGATTTTCTGGAGCGGTTCCACACCGACTTCCCCGAAAAAATCACGGCTGTCACCGAATATGGTGCGGACAACGACCCGCGCATCAGAAGCGATCGACCAATCCGCTTTGACAAAAGCACGGAGTACTCTACTCTCTTTCACCAGTATTACTATAAAGCGATAAAGGAACGACCATATGTAGCGGCAGGTATGATTTGGAATCTGGCCGACTTCAACTCGGAAACACGCATGGAAACAATGCCTCACATCAATAACAAAGGTATCCTCACTTGGGATAGAAGCATTAAAGACCAATTTCTTTTTTATCAGACTCAACTTACTGATGAGCCGAGGATCAGCATCTTGAATTCCGGTTGGGAGAAACGCACGGGCATCGCAAACGAAGAGGAATGCGTGACTATACAGCCTATCATGGTAGCAAGCAACCTTCCATCGGTAGAACTCCTTGTGAATGGTTCGAGCCTGGGGGTAAAACAGATAACCGACGGGCTTGCAGAGTGGAGTATCCCTTTCAAAAGCGGGCATAACACTCTTATAGCGAAAGGCGTTAAAAATGGAATATCCGTGAAAGATGAAACGATCATAGAGTTTCTTATGCAACCCTATCAGTTAAACAATCCGGAACTGCCCTTTAAAAACATCAATGTGATGCTGGGATCTACCAGGTACTTTTTAGATCCGGAAACGAGGGAGGTATGGATGCCCGATCAACCATACAGGAAAGGAAGCTTCGGACATATAGGTGGAGTACCCTACCGGATTGAAAGCGAGGGGCGCACACCATTTGGGACCGATAAAGCCATTAGTCACACGAAGAATGACCCTGTGTATCAAACCCAGCAAGTAGGCATTGAAGAATACCGACTTGATGTCCCAACAGGCCAGTATGAACTGGTTTTACACTTTGCCGAGTTGGAAGGAGGAAAAAGTACTCACTTGGCATACAACCTCGGATCAGAGAATGAGCGGGATCGTACACTGCAAAAGAGAATTTTTGATGTGAGCCTGAACGGAAAAATAATTCTCGAAAATTTTGATATCGAAAAACGGTACGGATTAGGCAATGCAGTACAAATAAAAATTCCCTTGTTTGTTACCGATCAAGGTATATCAATTAAATTCACAAAAAAACAAAATGAGCCGGTGCTAAATGCTTTACAATTGAGAAAAACATTTTAATAGAACATCATCGCCTCCCTCCACGTAGTCAACACAGTTGCCACTGATTTAAATGTGGGTGTATCACAATGTGATTTCACCCTCTTTTTATTCGGATATCGATCTGAGAACATATCCCAATATTCATTTCTCAGGAGGTTAAATTGTATTTTGAGACAGCCTCATTCAGTTGATCCAGAAAATAAACGTGATTTCGGGATAAGAAAAGTATTCAAAGAGTTGTCTCAAAGAGGGAAAAGTATGATGGGTTGTTGTTAAGGTTCAAACTTAATTTAACCTGTAACAAAAAGGGTGAACTGCCGAATTTCTTCCTCACCAGGAGCAATATTGACAATAGAAACCCGGATGTAATCAAAGCTCTTACCCAAAACCCTTCCGACAAACTTTATGCTGACAAGGGACATGTTAGCATCAAACTTTTTGAGTTGTTATTTGACCAAGAAATTCATTTAGTGACCGCTATGCATTCAAATATGCACACTAATGTCATTTCACGATAAAACTCTCTTAGGCAGAAGTTTAAAATCAAGTATACCAATCATTTAGGGGTAAAGATTGTCCAAAAATCAGGTTGCTAATTCCTTTACACCAAAAAGTTAAAATATGCTGTACATAATTTTTCAAACGAAATAATTACAGTAAATTTGAGGAAATGAAACGAATGACACGAAAAATAAGAAAAAGAATGCAATTTTTTGCGATTACCCCCATTATCGGATTATTTTATTTGATCTCCGTATCTGTCTGCGGACAAGACAAGATCGATATTCCGGACAGATATCTCCCCAAAAACAAACAGATTTACCAAAAAGGCTGGATCGACTTCAACAAAAATGGAAGAATGGATGTCTATGAAAACCCGGAAGCAGAAATTGAGGAGCGGATTACTGATCTGATCAGTCAAATGACGCTGGAAGAGAAGACCAATCAGATGGTCACCCTCTACGGATACGGCAGGGTGCTGGAAGACGATCTCCCCACCCCGGAATGGAAAAACAGGCTTTGGAAAGATGGAATAGGAGCCATAGACGAACACCTGAACGGCTTCCGTCAGTGGGGACTTCCACCCTCCGACAACCCTTATGTCTGGCCGGCCTCGCGCCACGCATGGGCTTTGAATGAGGTGCAGCGTTTTTTCATTGAAGAGACACGGCTGGGAATCCCGGTGGATTTCACCAACGAAGGCATCCGGGGTGTGGAAAGCTACATGGCCACCAATTTCCCCACACAACTGGGACTAGGCCATACATGGAACAAGGATCTTGTGGAGAAGGTGGGTTATATCACCGGCCGGGAAGCAAGACTTCTGGGCTATACCAACGTATATGCGCCCATCCTCGATGTGGGCCGTGACCAACGGTGGGGCAGGTACGAAGAGGTATACGGGGAGAGTCCCTTTTTGGTGGCCGAGCTGGGTATATCCATGGT
>DHSP01000070.1:0-1251 GCA_002408485.1 Proteiniphilum sp. UBA5283
ATGCTCGACAAGTGGATGCAGTTAAATAGCGAAGAGAAAGACCCTTCTCTTGTCTTTGATGATTACGCGACTACGCAGATGCTCGAAAATTTTGAATACCTGAATTTACGAGGAGGACTTATCTGTGTGAACAACGAAATAGCCGCTTTTACCATTGGCGAGCCTCTTACGCGGGATACGGTAGTGGTTCATGTGGAGAAAGCATTTACAACCATTCATGGGGCATACAATATGATCAATCAGCAATTTGTTGAAAATGAAGCAACCGGATTTGTTTATGTGAATCGGGAAGAAGATATGGGAATAGACAATTTGCGTCAGGCCAAGCTCTCTTATCAGCCA
Organism: Proteiniphilum sp. UBA5283; assembly: GCA_002408485.1. Classification (GTDB taxonomy): domain Bacteria; phylum Bacteroidota; class Bacteroidia; order Bacteroidales; family Dysgonomonadaceae; genus Proteiniphilum. The sequence goes on from DHSP01000070.1 coordinate 343, forward strand.
GATATTATCTTGGAGAAATATAACGCGAGAGTCAAAAGCTAAGCCTGCTTCGACGACTGAGTTTTTACAACGTAAATTTGATCGCACATGATTCAATTTGCCAACGATACAACTAAACAGCAGGTATGGGACATGTGGAAGACTGTTTTCGGCGATCCGGATGACTATATGGAAATTTACTTTCGCCACAAATACCGGAACGATCAGACTCTCCTGTATATGGAAGGAAATAAGGCAGTCGCTTCCCTGCAGATGCTGCCCTATCAGTTCACCTTCTGCGGTACGGAGATCCCTGTGATCTACCTTTCGGGGGTATCCACTTTGCCCGAAGCCAGAAAGAAAGGATATGCAAGAGAGTTGCTACTGCGCAGCTTCGAGGAAGCGCGTAAAAAATGCGTGCCATTGATGCTGTTGGTACCTCAGGAAGAATGGCTGTTGCAGTTTTACAGTAAATATGGGTTTGCCAGGACGTTCGATGCAGGAGTCGAAATCTTGCCCTCTCTGGAGAAATTCGCAAGACAATATCCGGGCAGCTTGCATGCTGCCTACCTTGAATTTGATGCCCTTTTTCGGCAAAAAGATATGACTGTGCAAAAAACATTTGATGATTTTTGTGCCATGGTGGAGGAGGCGGCGCTTTTCGGTTTCCCTCCCAAAAAGAACCTGATGGGTATGGCGCGCGTGATCGATGCCCGACGTTTGTGCAGCCTTTTTGCCAGCCGTTACAGGCGAAATTCATTTTCTGTGATTGTGCGGGACAATTTGCTTCGGGAGAATAATGGCGCCTTCACGATCTCCGGTGGAATAGCTGACACACACAACCCCGCCACTCAGCCTCTGCTCCATGCGGATGTCAGAGAGCTGGCGCAACTCTTACTGGGTTATCGTACTTCTGTACTCGAGGAGCCT
>DHSP01000070.1:1452-39196 GCA_002408485.1 Proteiniphilum sp. UBA5283
TACAACCACTTTTTCTTTTTGAAAAAGTAGAGAATGAACAGCGACGAGAGCACCATGAACAGGATGGCTGCCGGATAACCCCATTTTTTGTCCAGCTCAGGCATGATGGTGAAGTTCATTCCGTAAATACTCGCGATAAGGGTAGGTGGCATGAAGATGACGGAGACAATGGTAAAGATCTTGATGATCTTGTTCTGTTCAATGTTTACATAACCCAGAAAAGTATCCTGCAGATAATCCAGCCTGTCGAAGCTGAATTTGATATGCTCCACCAGCGAGTTGATGTCTTTGATGATGATGGTGAGCTTTGGTTGAAGCTCCGAGGAGATAAATTCACTGCGCAGCATGCTCGATACCACACGTTGTTTATCGATGATGTTCTCACGTAGCAACATGGTTTTTTCCTGCAGGTTCTTGATCTCTGACAGCAGTTCCTCGTCCGCCTCCTGCAGGGTGAGGGAGTTACTCAACTGGGTAATCTTCTGTGTCATGTTCTCAATCATGTCCGCGTCGAATTCTACCCGTGTTTCCAGCAACGCCACAAGCACATGTGCCCCGGTAGGGTAGTTTTTCGGGTTGGCCGATATTTTTTTTACCGTCTCATGAAACGATATCAGCTCTTCGCCACGGACAGTGACCAATATGTTGTTTTTCAGGATAAATGATACGGGGTCGGTCTCGAAATTCGATAATAGAAAGTTGGAGTTGACTACCAGGGTGTCGTTTGTTTCGATATAGCGCGAAGACATCTCAATCTCGATCATCTCTTCTTCTTCCTGGATGTATATCTTCAGGAAGTCTTCCAGTTCATTTTCCACCTCTTCGTCCACGTCGTTGAGGTCGATCCATAGGAAGTTCTGTATGGGGTTAGATTTTAGGAAATCGAGGCTGCGGCTCAGTCTGACGATGCCGTCTTTATGATAGAATAATTTAATTTCCGCCATGATCTCATTTTTTGAATCGTGAATAATCAGTCATTTTTCTCTTCCGAAGGAGCCTGTCTGACCAGCGGTTCCAGCATATTGGTAAGCTGTTCGAACTGTTTTATCGACAGTTGCTCGGGCCGTTTTGTAAGCATGGGGTCGTCGGGCAGGGGGCTCTCGTCGGACAGTAGTGATTTGATGGAGTTGCGAAGCATCTTTCGCCGTTGGTTAAAGCTCGTCTTCACTACTGTTTTGAATAACTTCTCATTGCAGTCGAGCTGCTTTCGCCTGTTTCGCGTAAGCCGCACAACCGCCGATTTGACCTTAGGCGGAGGGATAAACGCTTGCTCGTTCACCGTGAACAGGTACTCTATATCGTACCAAGCCTGCAGCAATACGCTTAAAATACCGTAGGACTTGCTGCCGGGTGAGGCTACCATACGTTCAGCGACCTCCTTTTGAATCATTCCCGAACAACAGGGGATCTGTTCCCTGTGCTCGATCACTTTAAAGAAAATTTGAGAGGAGATATTATAGGGGTAATTGCCTATCACGCAAAATTCGCCATTGTAGTACTTTGAAAGATTCATCCGAAGAAAATCCTGCTGAAGGATCCTGTCCTGTAGTTCCGGAAAATGTGTGTGCAGGTAATCAATGGATTCGCGATCGATCTCCACCACGGTAAGATCCCTTTCTCGTTGAAGAAGAAACTGTGTGAGCATACCGGTGCCCGGCCCCACCTCCAGTACTGGGAGGGAGGAGAAATCATCGAGGGTGGCCGCAATGCGGTCTGCTATCTCCTTATCTTTAAGGAAATGCTGTCCGAGGTTTTTTTTTGCTCTTACCGGAATCATTGCAATATGGCGTTTATTCCTTATCTTTACGGCCACAAAGGTAACATTTTATTATCTAAATTGATTCATACATCAACTAAAAAACAAGATACAATTGTTGATTAATAAGTGTTTGAACATCTTTGTGTAATGGTTATAATTAAGTTGTATAAGATAATAAACCGCTGAGAGGTGAAAATAAATGCAGAATCCGTGAAGAGTGTGCTGAAGACAGTGCTTTCGCTGTTCCTGGGATTATTAATTATATGGGCCATGTACCGCAATACCGATATGGGTGAGTTGTGGGAGATCGTACAATCGGCCAACTTTGGTGTTATCGCTGTTTCTCTTGTGTTCGGACTATTGGGAAACACTATCCGGGGATTAAGATGGGAGCTGTTTGTGAATTCTCTTGGCTATCACCCTCCCCGGGCCAGTATTGTGAATGCCACACTGGGCAACTATGCGGTTAACTTTGTGCTGCCCCGCGCGGGAGACATCTGGCGATGTGGGGTAGTAAGCAAATATGATAAAATACCCTTTAGCAAAACACTCGAAACTTTCCTGGTAGATAAGGTTGTCGACGTCGTGGCGGGGCTGCTGGTGGTGTTTGTTAGCGTGGCCCTTTATATTGACTTTTTTGTATCCTATTTTCAAAATAACCCTCAGTTTGCAGTAAATGTCTCCGGTATTTTTTCTTCTGTATGGGTATATGTGATCTTGGGAGCATTGCTGTTGATTGTGGTGTTGCTGCTGACTGTTCTCCGGAAGAAGAACTTCATGGTGAAGATAACGGATTTTTTCAACACTGTGAAGTATGACCTGAAGCTCATCGGGAAGATGAAGGAGAAGTGGCGCATAATTATTTACACGATCCTGCTTTGGTTCTGTTTTTATTTGTATTTTTACATTTGCTTTTATGCGTTCGATTTCACCAGAGATCTTGGCCCATTGGCGGGATTGATTGTATTTGCGATGACCAATATCGGTATCTCTGTGCCGGTACAGGGTGGAATTGGCCCCTGGCATTTTATGGTCATCTCCTCGCTTCTAATACTGGGTGTGGCTGAAAATCAGGCACTGGCTTTTGCAGGAGCTGTTTTCACCATCCAGTCGGTTTGGCAAATCCTTTACGGACTTTTCGGCGTGATCGCCATGCCTTATGTGAAAAGAGAAAATCAGGACATCTACGGAAAAAATATTTAAATTGATCAACAATATGGCTACAGCAGAAATACTCAGTATAAATCCACAAAATGTGTGGAAACATTTTCACTCCCTAACCCAAATTCCTCGTCCGACAGGGCAGATGGGGCAGGTGACCCGGTTCATGATGGACTTTGGTCAATCGCTTCATCTGGAGACAATTCAGGATAAGGCGGGTAATGTGTTGATCAAAAAACCGGCTACGAAAGGGTATGAAATTGCTAAAACGGTGATATTGCAATCACATCTCGATATGGTTCCGCAAAAAAATGCTGATGTTACGCACAATTTTGCCACCGATCCCATCGAAACCGTGATCGATGGAGACTGGATAAAAGCACGTTCCACTACATTGGGAGCAGATAATGGCGTGGGTTGTGCCATGATGATGGCGGTATTGGAAGATTCAACCTTGCAGCATCCGGCCATTGAAGCTCTTTTTACCGTGGACGAAGAGGTAGGAATGGATGGCGCGAACGGCCTCGAAAAGGGAATGCTGGAAGGTTCACTGATGCTGAATATCGACACCGAAGAAGAGGGCGAACTGTGCATTGGCTGTGCAGGGGGAAGAGATGTAAATATCTCTTTCGGCTTCAAACCCGACAGGGCTATAGATCAAGGCGATGTTGCCTATAAAATTAGCTTGCGTGGTTTGAAGGGCGGCCATTCCGGTGTGCAGATCCACTTGGGCCGTGCCAACGCAAACAAGCTGATGAATCGCTTTTTGAAAGATGTCGTCAGGAATTACGAAGCCCGCATCGCGAGCATCCAGGGAGGGTCTCTCCGAAATGCAATTCCGAGGGAATCGTTTGTCGTGTTGACTATCCCCGAGCAGCTTTCCGACGACCTTGTGGATCTTGTAGGAGAATATGAAAAGCTTTTCCGCGAAGATTTTGCCGGCATCGAAGATAACATCTCATTTAAAGCCGAACCCGCCGATCTTCCGGCATCACTCCTTCCCGAAGAGATTCAGGACGACCTGATCAATGCCGTGGAGGGCTGTATCAATGGAGTTGTCAGCTATTTGGCCGACTTCCCCGGGGTGGTGGAAAGTTCCCTGAACCTCGCCATGATACATTCATCGGACGAAAGCATTGAGATGAAGCTGCTGGTGCGCAGTTCCTCCGAAAGTAGAAAAGAATGGATCTGCTCATCGGTGGAGAGTCTCTTTCAACTGGCTGGTGCAAAGGTGGAATTCGATGGCGATTATCCAGGCTGGCAACCCAATGCCAATTCAGAATTGTTGGGTCTGATGGAAAGGATCTATCTGGAGAAATACGACCAGCGGCCTAAGGTGATGGTTATCCATGCCGGCCTGGAGTGCGGTATCATCCAGTCGAACGTGGCACAGAAGCTCGACATCGTTTCCTTTGGGCCAACCATCACGGGGGCGCATTCGCCCGATGAGGCCGTGAAAATTGACACTGTGGGTAAGTCTTACGAATACCTTTTGGCTATTCTGGAGAAATTGAACTGACATCCATGGACAATACGCTGATCATTTTCGCGTCGAATCACGGGACTGTCGATAAATGCGCCCGTGAGTTATTCAGGCTGATAGACGGCAAAGTGGATATCTGCAACCTGAACGAGCGGAAAATAGTGCCGGATCTTACCAAATATGATTCCGTCATTGTGGGCGGCTCCATTCATTCCGGAAAAATACAGGATGAGATAGCTGCATTCTGTGAGAAGCACCTGGACGAGCTTTCAACCAAGCGACTCGGCCTTTTTATCAACTGCTCCTATACGGGGAAAAAAGCGCAAAAGCAGCTGGACGAAGCGTTTCCGGAGGAGCTCAAGCGTAGTGCCGTTGTGCGTGATTATTTCGGCGGCGAGGTGAATGAAATGAAATTAACACTTTGGGAGCGAATTGTGACAACGCAAATGATCGAGAAAGAAGATCTGACGGTGGTGCTCTCTAAAGAGAAAATCAGGCGTTTTGCCGAATCAATGTACGAAGAGAATAACCCTTTCGGAAATAAGACCCCATGAGCCAAAGAATAAAAAAACAGGTGCTTTTTCCCGTTGTATTGCTTCTCTACATGGCAATCATGGCTTATATAAGCTATCCACGATATAAGGCATCGGGTGAGTGGGGTGAATATCTAGCCGTGATAGGCATCGGTCTGCTCCTGGTTGTGCTGTTGTTTTTTTTACTGAAGAGAAAACAAAAGATAAGAGATCAGTTTAATCAAAAGGATTAACCGTAAGGGTGGGGGCAGCGCATCGTCGTATCTCCCAAAGAAGGGAATAGGCATTTACTTTACAGGGAAAGTGTGCCCGTTGTCTGCGATAACTTAAAGCTTATGAGATATTTATACACACTGATCTTACTCTTCTTTTTCCTCTGTTCCTTCGGACAGACCTCCTCGCAGCCGCTGCATTACAAGTTTCGCCTTTATTTGAAAGACAAAGGTGTAACAACCTATACCCTCAATGAACCCGGTCAGTTTCTTTCCAAAAAAGCTATCGAAAGAAAAAAAAGGCAAAACGTGCCCATCGATGAAACTGATTTTCCTGTTTCGCCTGATTATTTCAGGCTGGTAGAAAAGGCGGGTGGAGTGGTGGTTTCACATAGCAAATGGCTCCGAACCATGACGGTACAGGTGGAGGACAGCCTGTCAATAAATGAGATACTTTTGCTCCCTTTTGTGGATACCGTGAAATATGTATGGCGGGGAACCGATCGGATAAGCCGGCCGGAGTTGCGTCCCCGTTTGGAAAAAACCGATTGTGAACAAGCTGTCCTAATGGATCAACCCTTTGGATACACCCTTGGCCAGTTCAGGATGCACAATGCCGATAAACTGGCACTTGCCGGATTCAAGGGCAAAGGTGTTGACGTGGGGGTGATTGACGCCGGATTTACCAATTTTGATGTGATTCCCTGGTTTGAGACAGTCGACCTGCGCGGTTATATGAATTTTGTGCCAGGAGGTGATATGTTTGCTATGAGCGATCACGGAACCAAGGTGTTGTCCACGATGGCCGTCAATCAGCCCGGGTTGATGATGGGTTCGGCGCCCGAAGCTGCATACTGGCTGTTGCGTTCCGAAGATGTGACCAGTGAATTTCCGGTGGAGGAGGATTACTGGGTGCGGGCCATTGAATATGCCGACAGCCTGGGGCTGGATGTGATCAATACCTCGTTGGGGTACAATCATTTCGATGATGAACAGTTGAATTACAGTTTTGCCGACCTTACGGGAGAAGTGTCGATGATGTCGCTTGCGGCAGATATGGCCTTTGAGAAGGGGATGATTCTTGTCGTGAGCGCAGGAAATGAAGGGAACAAGCCCTGGCAGAAAACAACTCCCCCCGGCGATGCGAAGAATGTGCTGGCAATAGGGGCTGTGGGTACTGACAGCCTCATTGCTTCGTTCAGCTCGCGTGGGTTGATGGAAGATGGACGCGTTAAGCCGGACCTTGTTTCGGTAGGGAAAAACACCGTCACCATCGGCCAGAAGGGCGCGATCGGTATTACCAACGGTACATCCCTCTCGTCTCCTTTCCTGGCAGGATTGATTGCGTCGCTCTGGTCGGTGAATCCCGATCTCCATCGTTCAGAGCTAATCAAGATCATCAAAGAATCGTCCGACAGATACCTGACTCCCGATTCTGTATATGGAAATGGCATTCCTGACTTCCAGAAGGCAATGAGAGAGATGCTGACCACGCTCAATGTAGCAGAGAGCCCAATTGCTGAACACTCTTTTTCAATATCCCGCACGTCAAAAAATGATTTTCTGATCACCTTAATACAACCTGACTTCTCTTTTGATGCTTATAATGTGAGTCTGCTCGATGAGTCAGGCCAACTCATTTTTACCCGCACTTTTGAACAGGAATCATTGAAAATTCTTGTGCCTCCGTCCTTAAGGAAAACAAATAAGTTTGTTCATCTGCTGTTTAAGTCACCCGATATTCAACAAGTATTGCGGTTTTCTTTCTAGCTTTTTCTTCCCGTGCTGACGCTGTTCTCGTCAAAAAAACATTTTATTTGTCACAAAATTTGTACCGGATCGTCTTCATTATAAAGACTATTTCGCAACCCCATTATTTCTAGCTGTATGGACAAAAGAATTTTTGCGGTTTTTACTTGCAGTTTACTTGCGTTAACCCTCCATTCACAAACATCGCTGAATAAGCTATACCTGGATTTCGCACACGAATCGAACGTGTCAAAAGTTACTTTAAGCGGATTGGCGATGATGCTGGCAAGGCCCTTCATGGATGAGACAGATAGTAAAATATCAAGTATCCGTGCTTTATCGTTTGATGAGTGCACGCAGGATGTCAAAGATCGTTTTAATAATTCTGCCCTCCATTTCAAAGATGATCGGTACGAACTTTTTGTCAACTCCAACGAGAAGGACGAGAAGGTGCGTATTTTTTTCAAGTTCCAGGATAATATGATTCGTGAAATGGTAATAATGACTATGGGAGACAGTCCCGCATTGATACATCTAAAAGGAAAGATCAAACCATCGGATATTGAAAATCTGAGTAATGGACGGAAATGAATTTAAATCCAGATTTCTTCCGTTCAGCGGACTGATTTACAGAATTTCATTTGTTGTTACCGGTGATAGAGAAGATTCTGAAGATATTGTTCAGGAAGTATACGAAAAATTGTGGAAGATACGGGAAACCCTTTCGGCTGTGCAGAATGATGAAGCATACATCATCTCCGTAACAAGAAACATGGCTTTAGACCGGTATCGATATAACACGAGACGGCAGACCGTGTCTGTTACCTCTGTAACTGACTTGACTGAAGAGGAATTCGACGAGAAAAAAAATGAACAGAAAGAAATGCTCCGGAGCATTGAAAACGTACTTTGCACTCTACCGCAGTCGCAACAAATGGTGGTACGGTTACGACATTTTACGGATCTCTCTGTTCCTCAGATCGCCGAAACAATGAAGCTGACGCAGGCGAATGTCCGTCAACTTTTGTCGAGAGCAAGAAGAACGATTAAAGAAAAATTTGAAAAATTGTATGAATATTGAAGATATCGACAAGCTGATTGCCAAATTCTACAGAGGCGATACAGATGGCAAAGAGGAAGAGTGCCTGGCAAGCTATTTCGCACAAGACAATCCTCCCGTATCACAGGATAAGGACCGCGACGTTCTTCTCGCTCTTTCCTCTTTTACAACCGAAGTTCCGTCTGGGTTGGAACCGAAAATTGCATCGTTGATTGATGCATGGGAGCGGAAAGAAAATGAGCGTGCAAAGCATCGCCTGAAAATGGGACTTCGTAAACGTGTCGTAAGCATAGCGGCGTCTGTTTTATTGGTTGTTGGTATCGGATTTTGGTACCAGTACCAAAGTGCCGGCAACCGATCAGCCCTGACCGAATCATTTGAAAGCCCACAGGAGTCTCAGGAGGCCGTTGTTGAGGCGTTGCGACTCTTCTCGCACAACTTTTCGAAGGGAACCAAAGTTGTTGAAGATGCCGATAGTCATGTTGATAAAGCTTTTGCCATCATTGATCAGGCTTTAAATAATAAACCTGTTCACGGCCAGGACTCGGTTGAATTACCCGATAAATAACAATTTAAAGAAAATAGCATCATGAGAAAAATGATTATTACCCTCGCATTTGTTTTCGCAGCCACATTTGTTTTTGCGCAAAAGAATCCATTTGAAAAATTTGCAGATATGGAGGGAGTTACGTCGGTGTATATATCAAAAAACATGATGTCGCTTCTGCCCAAAGAGTCCAAATCGCAATTTGGCGGTGTAGACGTGACAAACTTCGTTGAAAAACTGAATTCTATACTCATACTTACCTCCGGAAATAGGAAAGTTTCTCGGGAGATGATCTCCATGGCGAACAGTCGTATAAAAGAAAATGAATATGAATTACTCATGCGTGTAAAATCGGAAGATGGCGAACTTGTCAACTTTTTCATGAAAGGGAAACCCGATAACATTCAGGAACTTATCATGGTTGTGGACGGAGATGGGGATGAAAGTGTGGTCATGCAGTTTCTCGGAAATTTTAAACTGCAGGACGTGCAGCAGATGACAAACAGTTTTGAGAAAAAAAAATAAGCCGTTGTATGTAGGCCTGTTTCCTGCCTCAGGTTATTAACCGGATAAACAATCGTCTATCCGGTTTTTCGTACCCGGAGATATGGCTTATCGGTGAAATTGTGCTATTTTTGTTTACAATTACACGGGCCATGTTTGAAAATACCCTTTCATTATCCGAACTCAACTTCAGGGTGCGCGATGCCATTCGCAACCACCTGCCCGATTCATATTGGATACGGGCCGAAACCAGCGATGTACGCCCAAACAGGAACGGCCATTGCTATCTTGAGTTTATTGAGAAAGACCCGGCCCGGCAGTCCATTGTTGCGAAGGCCAGAGGAGTGATCTGGTCGGGGGTATTTCAAATGCTGTCTGCCTATTTCGAGAAGGAGACCGGCCAGCCGTTTGCGTCGGGACTCAACGTGCTTGTCAGGGTATCGGTCGATTTTCACGAACTGTATGGTTACTCCCTCAGTGTTCTGGATATTGATCCTTCGTTCACCCTGGGTGAGATTGCCCGCTTGAGACAGCTGGTAGTGAAACAGCTGGAGGAGGAGGGGGTGCTCACACTCAACAAGGAACTTTCCCTCCAGGAGCCGGCAAACCGCATTGCCGTAATCTCCTCTCCCACGGCTGCCGGCTATGAAGATTTTCGGGATCAGCTGCTGAACAATCCGGGAGGGCTTGCCTTTTATACAAAATTGTTTCCTGCCATCATGCAGGGCGACCGGAGTGAAGCATCGGTTATTGAAGCTTTGGAAAAGATTTTTCATTACAGACACCTGTTCGATGCCGTAGCGATTATCCGCGGCGGCGGTGCCTCATCCGACCTGAGTTGCTTTGACTCCTATGGGGTAGCCGCCCATGTGGCTCAGTTCCCGCTTCCCGTAGTGAGCGGGATAGGGCACGAGCGGGATGTCACGGTACTGGATATTGTTGCGCATACACGTGCCAAGACACCCACTGCTGTTGCGGAGCTTTTCATTACCCATGTAGGAAAAACAGCTTCCGAGCTTGCCGGACTTCGCGATAGAATTGTTTTGGAGAGTGAGGCGATTGCAGCGAAAGAGCAGACCCTTTTGTACTCTACATCCAAAGAGCTGGTACATCAGTCAATGCGTATGTTGCAAAAAGAGACGGCAGGTGTGCAGCAGGTAACGACTTCGATGCACCATGAATTGAAGCAGCTTCTATTGCAGCAACGACACTTTATTGAAAACAAGCAGCAATTTGTGCAGATGGTCTCCCCCCTGAACGTACTCCGGCGCGGATATACCCTCACTCTGAAGAATGGAAAAAGTATTTCCTCCCTGCAGGATTTGAAAGAGGGTGATACCATTGTGACGTACTTTAAGGACGGTACCTCCGCTTCACAGATTACCGGGATAAAATTGTCAGACGATCCGTTGGAAGAGTACCATTCATGATTTTTATTACTTCATCAAAAGAGACACAAGATGGAAAAGTTATCATATACTTCGGCAAAAAAAGAACTTGAATCAATCGTGTCGGCCATTGAGGCGGGCGAAATGGATGTGGATCTCCTTATCGATAAGGTGAAAAGAGCATCTGAGCTGATTATATTCTGCAAAGAGAAGTTGACGAAAACGGAAAAAGAACTTCAGAAAATCCTGGACGACATCGTATGACCAACGAAAAAAAAGAAAGTGTGATCATCGTTGCTGGTGGAAAGGGCCTGCGTGCCGGTGGTGACCTGCCGAAACAGTTTCAACCGGTCGGCGGTATGCCGATGCTGATGCGCACCCTGCAGGCATTTCACCATTACAATGTGAGAATGAAGATTGTGGTGGTGTTGCCGGATGGTTTTCAGTATCTCTGGAAAAGGTTGTGCGCAGAGCATCATTTCACTGTTCCGCACAAGGTTGTTTCCGGTGGAGAGACGCGGTTTCACTCTGTGAAAAACGGATTGAGGGAGATAGAGGATGATGAGATGGTGGGGGTGCACGATGCAGCCCGTCCTTTTGTCAGTACTGCTCTTATAGCCAGTTGTTTTGAGGCTGCATGGCAGCATGGTTGCGGTGTGATTCCGGTGGTAGAGGAAATAAACAGCGTGCGTTTGCTTACGGAGAGCGGAAGCCGAATGATCGACCGGGAGAAGCTGAGAGTGATCCAGACGCCTCAGGTGTTTCCGGGGGCAGAATTGAAAAAAGCCTACGAAACAGGCTTTGACCCAGCCTTTACCGACGATGCCTCGGTGGCTGAAAAGCAGGGGGTACCTATTCTCTTGATTCATGGGGAAGAAAGCAACTTCAAAATTACCACACCCTTCGATTGGATTGTGGCCGAAAGCTATTGTCAATTAATTGTCAAAACGACAAATTGATGGCTTGCTCACCCATATTTCGAACAAAAAAGTACATTGTTTGCAAATTATTTGTTCCATTTTGTCAAAATATGATGGATTTTTATTACTTTTGGTGTTATTATTAAAGTAAGACTTTCATGGAGAAAATTGATAAGCTGGACAGGCAAATTCTGGAGATTATTTCACAAAATGCGCGTATCCCTTTCAGAGATGTGGCTGAGCAGTGTGGCGTTTCACGTGCTGCTATCCATCAACGTGTGCAGCGGATGATAGAAAACGAGGTTATTACCGGTTCGGGATACCATGTAAATCCGAAAGTGCTGGGTTATGCTTCGAGTGCATATATTGGTGTAAAGCTGGAAAAAGGGTCCATGTACAAAAATGTGATTCCCGAGTTCGATAAGATACCCGAAGTCACGGAGTGTCATTTTACCACCGGCCCTTACACGTTGCTGATAAAGCTTTATGCCCGCGATAACGAACATTTGATGGATCTGTTGAATAACCGCATTCAGGAGATTCCCGGTGTAGTGGCTACCGAAACCATGATTTCGTTAAGCCAGAGTGTAAAGCGTGAAATACCGATTATGAAGGATAGTTCCAAAGAATCTTAAGGAATTACCCCCTCAATCCCGTTCGATTTTTTTCGGTAAGCATATAAAAAAGACGAAAGCCTGAAGCTTCCGTCTTTTTTGGGTTTTTTCAGTGAACTCTGTCCCTGCATCACCTTGAAGCCGCCACTCAAAAGCAGTCCTGTTGCAGGTTACAGATAATGTCTGTCGGGATGAGGTGACTCGAACACCCGACCTCCACGTCCCGAACGTGGCGCGCTAGCCAACTGTGCTACATCCCGATGAATTTGTGGCTGCAAAGATAATAAATTTTTCCCATAATTTGAGCAGCATGCTTTTTCTTTTTTCTGCTCGTTTGTCAGAACGGAAAAACTCCGGGACGCAAATCTTATATATTCATTTCAGATCATTGTGTTTAACCTCAGATCTCCTCAAACCGGGCAGTAAAGAAACGCAATTGTTTGGGTTCGTAAACAAAACGCAACCCTCTGATTTTCTCTCTCTCTTTATATAAGTTGATTACAGCGTCGGCCACCACATCCAAATGACGATATGTATATACCCTGCGAGGGATGGTCAGTCGTACCGTCTCCAATTTAGGAAAATGGTTTTCCCCGGTTCTTGTATTTCGCCCCGCTGAAACAATACCCCGCTCCATGCAGCGGACACCCGATTCAACATAAAGATTGGCAGCAAGGCTTTGTGCCGGAAGTTGGTCCTGGGACAAGTGCGGGCAGAAGCGACGGACATCGATAAATACACCGTGTCCTCCCACAGGCTCCACAATGGGTATTCCGGCAGCTTTCAGTTTGTCTCCCAGATAACGGACCTGCTTTATCCGGTGTTCAATATATTCAAATTGTACCGATTCCTGTAATCCAACCGCCATGGCTTCCATATCACGGCCGGCCATGCCGCCGTACGACGGCATGCCTTCGTACACAACGACCAGCTCCTTTGCTTTTTCAAAAAGCTCCTCATCATTCATGCACAAGAATCCGCCGATGTTTACCAGACAGTCTTTCTTCCCGCTCATAGTACAGCCATCGGCATAACTGAACATCTCCAGCACAATCTCTTTGATGGTCTTGTCTGCAAATCCCTCCTCCTGTTCCTTGATGAAATAGGCATTTTCAATGCAACGGGTGGCATCGTAGAAAATATTTATACCATATTTCCGGGTGATTGCTCTCACGGCACGCATGTTTTTCATGGATACAGGCTGTCCACCGGCCATGTTCACGGTAACAGCAAGACATACGTATGCAATATTATCCGCACCCTTTTCATCAATCAACATCTGCAGTTTTTGCAGATCGATATCTCCTTTGAACGGGATATTCAGCGTTGCATCGTGTGCTTCATCCCGGATGACATCGACGAAAATTCCTCCATTTCTTTCCTGATGATAACGTGTTGTGGTGAAATACATGTTCCCCGGGACAAATTGCCCGGGTTTGATGGCAATCTGTGAAAGTATGTTTTCCGCGCCCCGTCCCTGGTGGGTTGGAACCACATACCTGAAACCATAATACTCCCGTATGGTTTTTTCAAGATGCTGAAAGTTTCTGCTACCGGCATATGCTTCATCCCCCAGCATCATGGCTGCCCATTGTCGGTCGCTCATGGCATTGGTTCCGCTGTCGGTCAGCAGATCAATGTAGACATCTTCTGAGTTAATAAGGAAAGTGTTATAACCGGCTTCTTTAATCACTTTTACACGTTCTTCGCGAGTAATCATTTTTACAGTTTCAACCGCCTTGATGCGGAATGGTTCGGCAGGGTATTCTTTTAGATTCATGATGGAGGTATGATTATTTTATTGGTTGATTTATCAAAAATATATCAAAAAGACGAATAATCAAAGGGTATTAACCTGAAAAACGGCGTGTTGTTTGACAAATTGAATTCAAAATATTTCCATATGGCAAACGAAGGGAGCCTCAGATTTTGTTTTCATTTCGAATCTGCTGCTGCAGTTCATGATGAATATTATTTTCCGATGGCGGCTTGGAATGATACATACGACTCATTTTAGGGATTACTTTCGCATAAAAAGTAAAATAAACTGCAAAGAGAATGAGTTTTTAACAGAAAAAGATTTACATTTGCACAGGTTTTTTGCGGCAATAGCTCAGTTGGTAGAGCACTAGCTTCCCAAGCTGGGGGTCGCGAGTTCGAGTCTCGTTTGCCGCTCACTGATAATCAGGCGTTTATTGGTTTTTCCGATAGGCGCCTTTTCCGTGTCTCCCTCCTGCCTCAGCCGGTCGTGTTTTTTCGATAAAACGGTGATGAGAAATTGATCCGGCAACGGGTGTCGGCAGGATACCGCCCTGTGGGGAGTTGTTTTCTCCTGAAAAATCTATTTAGTAATCCAGTAAACTTTTTTAATGAAAATCATCATTCCCATCCAGTAGAAAAACCTTACATTTGTTTCATGCAAAAGGAACTGAACACCCAGAAGATTGAACTGATTCATCCTGAAGGCTCCGGGCAAAGATACCCCTATATCGGAGATATTCAGGCGGGATTCCCTTCGCCGGCAGAGGACTTCTTCCACGATTACATCAGCCTGGACGAGCTGTTGATCGACCATAAGGAGACAACCTTTTTTGCTCGGGTGGCCGGCAGTTCCATGAGCAACGATTTCAGTGATGGGGATCTGCTGATCATCGACAAAAGCCTGGAGTGGGAAGAAAACAAAATAGCCCTCTGTTTTATCAATGGGGAGTTTACCTTGAAACGGATTAAGTTGAAAGAGAAGAAATGCTTCCTGGTCCCCTCGAACCAGGATTTTCCCCTCATCGAGGTCAATTACGAACAGGGGATAATCATCTGGGGTATTGTTAAATATTCTATTCGCAAACATTGATGTACGCGCTGGTCGACTGCAATGACTTTTATGCTTCCTGCGAGCGGGTATTTAACCCCTCGCTGAATGGCAAGCCTGTCGTGGTTCTCTCGAACAACGACGGTTGCGTTATTGCCCGCTCCAGCGAAGCCAAAAGCCTCGGGATTCCCATGGGAACACCGGCCTTTGAATCTGAATCGGTGTTCCGACGGAATGATGTGAAGGTGTTTTCGGCGAACTTCCCGCTCTATGGCGATATGAGCCGCAGGGTGATGAGCCTGTTGGCCAATTTCACCCCCGAGCAGGAGATCTACTCCATCGATGAGTGTTTTCTGAACCTGGAAGGAATCAACGTGGATTTGCAACAGTATGGCCTGCAGATGAAGTCGCAGGTAGAGAAGGGAACGGGTATTCCCATCAGCATTGGCATTGCGCCGACCAAGGCACTTGCGAAGGTGGCCAACCGCATCGCAAAGAAATTTCCAAGGGAGGCCGGTGGGAGTTACGTGATCGATACCGAAGAGAAAAGGATCAAAGCACTCAGATGGTTGAAGGTGGAGGATATCTGGGGTGTGGGAAGAAGGAACGCAAAAAAGCTCTATGCGATTGGTGCAACCAAAGCCCTGGATTTTGTGCAACTACCGGAGTCCTGGGTGCTGAAAAGCATGACGATTACCGGATTGCATCTGCAAAAGGATTTAAAAGGCATCCCGACCCTTGAGATGGTTCCGGTTGAAAAGAAAATGAGCATCGCTACTACACGCACTTTCGAGACAGATCTTCGCTCCTTTGATGAGGTCAGGGAACGCATCACCACCTTTACCGCCATGAGTGCCGAAAAGTTGAGGGAGCAGCGATCGCTCTGCAAAAGGATGGTCGTTTTCCTCGAAACAAACCGCTTCAAGGAAACAGAAACCCAATATTACCCCTCAATACAGATAAAGCTGCCTTTCCCGACCAACTCCACGCTGGAGCTGGTGAAGTTTGCCAACATTGGTTTGAAACAGATCCACAGGAAGAACGTCTACTTCAAGCGGGGTGGAGTAATATTAACCGATTTTGTCTATACCAATGAATATCAGCCTTCTCTCTTTTTTAATTCCAATCCCAGACACAAAAAACTGATGGAGGCCATCGACGGGTTAAACCGGAAATACCACAAAGAGGTGATTCGCCTGGCCACCCAGGACATGCGCAAGCACAAGATGCGGCAGGAGCACCTCTCCAAACATTTCACCACCGACATCAACGAAATATTAACCGTCGTATTATGAGACGTAATGAATAGTTTTGCAGCCATTGATTTTGAAACCGCCAACGAGCAACGTACCAGTGTTTGCAGTGTGGGTGTGGTAATTGTCCGGGATGGAGAGATTGTAGACAACTTCTACAGTCTGATCCGTCCTGAGCCGGATTATTACTGCTATTGGAACATGAAGGTACATGGCATCACCTACGATGACACGGTAAATGCACCTATATTTCCGCTGGTATGGCGTCAGATTGAACCGTTGATAGAGGGCTTGCCACTTCTCGCTCACAACAAAGGGTTTGATGAAGGTTGTCTGAAGGCCTGTTTTCGGATGTACCAGATGGATTATCCCGACTATGTGTTTCACTGTACCCTGCAGAGGTCGAGAGCACAACTGAAAGGGCTGCCCGATTATAAGCTCGATACCGTATCTGCTCATTGCGGCTTCATACTGCAGAACCATCACCATGCCCTGGCAGATGCCGAAGCCTGTGCACGCATAGCACTACAGGTGTTTGCGTAGTACGGTAGCGAGTCTCCCTAATGGAATAAGATGAAACGGGAGGATCAACTCTTTTGCCTGTTCGATCTTTATGTCAAAATTGACTTTTTATATTGTCGTAATATGCAATATTTTTTGTTCTTTTGTAAGTAAAAAGCTTCAAAATAATAGTTGTGATGATCCACAATTTAGATGAATTGATGCAACACGCAAAAAGCAGGCCGAGGTGCATTGTTGCCGTGGCTGCTGCGGAAGACCGGCATGTGCTGGAAGCACTGCAGGCAGCAACCGGAGAGGGAATTGTTGATCCCCTGCTTGTCGGCAACAAATTGGAGATTGAAGAGATCGCACATGCCATAGGTTTCAGCCTGAAAGGGATTAAAATCGTGGATCACGCCGGCGATGGAGCTGCCTCCGCCCGAATTGCCGTTTCGATGGTGCGGGCCGGTGAGGCCGATATCCTGATGAAAGGAGGTGTCTCTACGGGCGATCTGCTGAAGGCGGTACTCGACAGGGAGAGTGGGTTGCGCAGGGAGGAGCAGCTGTTAAGTCATGTGGCATTTTTTCAATCGCCCTATTATCACAAATTATTTTGTGTGACCGATGTGGCGATGAATATTGCACCCAACCTGGAAGAGAAGGCACAAATCATAAACAACGCGGTAAGAGCATGTCAGCTCATGGGTATTGAAACACCCAAAGTGGCTGTCGCCGCTGCGGTGGAGAAGGTGAATCCAAAAATGGAGGCTACGGTACATGCAGCCCTGTTGAAAGAGATGAACCTTGATGGCCGGATAGGAGGGTGTGTGGTGGATGGCCCCTTCGCGATTGATATTGCCGTGAACAGAGAGGCTGCCCTCCATAAAGGCATCGGGAGTGAAGTGGCGGGAGATTGTGACATTATCCTGGTACCCGATATTGAGGCAGGGAATATCTTCTACAAAGCACTCAACTTTCTGGGAGGAGCCGTGTCGGCTGCCGCAGTGATGGGAGCATCTGTGCCGGTGGTGCTTACATCGCGTTCGGACGATGAGCGGAGTAAACTTTTCTCCATCGCCCTGGCAGCCTGCCTCAGATAATGTCCTGGTGGGTAGCCTTTCGTGAGCAGGAGCCCCGGCAGGGATATTCCGGAAAGAGAATCAATAAGTATCTTAATAATAAGAATATATGGGAACAAATACGCGCATCCTGGTTATTAACCCGGGGTCTACATCGACCAAAATCGCAATTTACCAGCAGGAGAAGGTCGTCTTTCTGAAAACCATCAAACATCCTCAGGAAGAGTTGCGGAAATTTAAACGGATCACCGATCAGTATGAATACAGGAAAGGGATCGTATACGAAGAGTTGAAAGGGGCGGATGTGCCGGTGGATAGCATCGATGCCGTGATAGGACGGGGGGGGATGGTGAAGCCCATCGCATCGGGTGTTTACCGGGTGAACGATGCGATGCGGAACGATCTGCTTGAGTGTAAAAGAGGGGAGCATGCCAGCAACCTGGGAGCGCTCATTGCAGCCGATATTGCAAAATTACTTCCTTCGGCCGAGGCCTTTATCGCCGATCCGGTGGTGGTGGATGAATTACAACCGCTGGCAAGGTATTCCGGGCATCCCTACTTCGAGAGAAGATCTGTTTTTCATGCGTTGAATCAGAAGGCGATTGCCCGCTCGCATGCCAAGTCCATCATGAAGAAATACGAGGAACTGAATCTTATCGTGGTGCACCTGGGGGGCGGCATCACCGTAGGTGCTCATCATAAGGGCAGGGTGATTGACGTAAACCAGGGATTGGATGGCGACGGCCCCTTTTCTCCGGAACGTTCCGGCTCATTACCGGTGGGTCAGTTGTTGAAGGTAGCCTTCAGTGGCATATACAGCTACGATAAGATGTCCGAAATGATTGTCGGGAAAGGCGGGATGATGGCCTACCTGGGTACCAACGATGCCTATATTGCCGAGCGGGAAGCGAGAAATGGCGACAAAAAATGCATGGAAGTGCTGGAGGCGATGGCCTACCAGGTAGCGAAAGAGATCGGAGCCATGTCGACGGTGCTGAAGGGGGAAGTTGATGCGATCCTGATTACCGGCGGAATAGCCAACAGCAAATGGTTCTGCAACCTGATCAGTGAGCGGGTCTATCGGATCGCACCGGTTCACCTCTATCCGGGGCAGGACGAAATGGGAGCACTGGCAGAGAATGCACTGCTTGCCCTCAACGGTGAGATCGAGATAAAGGAGTACAAATAGATGCAACTTTTTAATCCCTGGCACGACCTCGCTCTTGCGAATTTTGCAGTCAACTATACCCCGCCGGCCTCTGCTGTGAAAATGGCGGAGGACCTGGCTGTGCTGCCAGTATGGTATGGCGGAGGTGATTCGGTGATTGCGGAGGGAGAGGCAAACCGGGCGTTTGTCGATGCCACGAGAAAGATGCTCCCCATTTCCCATGAGCTGATTTCCTTCGGGGAGATTGCTCTGCATCGCGGAGAGGAAATTATTCCCTGGGGATGGAATCCTGCATTGCGAAAAAAAATACTGACGCTGGGCGCTGTTGATCAGCAAATCCCCGCCATGGATGATTTAAAGAGGCTGCGCGAGTACGCGAACCGGCAAAATGCCGTGCAGCTGCTGCGTGAACTCAAAGCCGGAGAGGCACGGTTTTGTGGAGAATCCCACCTTTTTATCCGCCTGGAGGACCTTCTGTATTTTTTGCAAACGACGCCCAGCGACAAAGTGTTGAAGATGCCTCTCTCCGGCAGTGGCAAGGGGCTGATCTGGATAATGGAAAATATTACCGGCAAACAGACGGACTGGTGCCGCAGAGTGCTCCGGGAGCAGGGAGCTGTAGTTGCGGAACCTGTATTGCGCAAGGTACAGGATTTTGCCATGGAGTTTTATCTGCAAGAGGGAGGCGTGCGTTTTGCCGGCTATTCCCTGTTTCATGCTGCTGCCTCGGGTGCCTATACGGGGAACGAACTGCTTTCCGACAGACGGATTGAAGAAAAGCTTTCTGCATATATCTCTATAAGTCTGCTGCACCAGCTGCGAGAGATTCTTTTAGAGAGACTGGCTGGATATGTTCCGTTGTATACGGGGTATGCCGGCATCGATATGATGGTTTGCGAAACGGCAGAGGGGTACCGGATTCAGCCTTGTGTGGAAATCAATATGCGAATGAACATGGGCATGGTGGCGCGCATATTCCATGATCGGTACATGGAACCCGGTGCGGAGGGAAAGTTTGTGGTGGATTATTTTAATAAACCGGAAAATACCTTGTTGTTTCATCAGAAAATGCAACGGGAGCTTCCACTCCGGGTGGCGGACGGAAAAATCCTTTCCGGCTACCTGTCGTTGACTCCCGTTGTGGCAGATACACGATATACTGCCTACATTGTTGTGCGTTGATCCATTATCCGCGAGGCGATGCTACACCTGGGGGCAGATAGTTTTTCCACCAGTTCGGTTGTCGCTGTTTCAGAATAGACACCATACGCATTCACCAACAATCCTTTCATATTATTCTGGGGAGAGGAGATGGCATATAGGATGCTTTCGTTGTCCAGGTCGGACATCTCCTGGAAGCGATAAGTCTCGTCGATCTGAAATTCATCGGGGTGTAAACGTATCAAATTGTCCGCACATACGATGCAGTCGCTCTCAACGTTAAAATTAGTCGTATAACCTCTTTTTGTCAGATCGTTAATAGCCTCTGACAACGTGGAATATGTTCTCATTGTTCCTGCTTTTAATCGTAATCTTTCTACTAATAAACACCCGATTAGAGGCTTGGTTCATAACGAAAGCAGGAAACTTGGCAATACCGGACTTTGTCTTATTTCTTCATCTGCCTAGCAAAATACGTATAAAATAGCGGAATGGTCCTGATCCCGTTGTAGAACTGCTCCAGCGGGAAGTTTTCGTTGGGTGAGTGGATCGCGTCGGATCCAAGCCCGAAGCCCATCAGCACCGACTTGATGCCGAGGATCTCCTCGAAGGTGGCAATGATGGGGATGCTGCCACCAGACCGTACCGGAACCGGTTCTTTCCCGTAAACATCGCTGTATGCCTTCTGTGCCGCCCTGTACGCCGGCAGGTCGATGGGGCAGACGTAAGAGGGGCCGCCGTGCAGGTACTCCACCTTCACCTTTACCGATTTGGGGGCGATCGACTCGAAGTATTTCACAAAAAGTTTTGCGATCTTGTTGTGGTCCTGGTTGGGTACCAGACGGGTGCTGATTTTGGCGTAGGCCTTCGAGGGAAGCACTGTCTTGGCTCCATCGCCGGTATAGCCACCCCAGATGCCACATACATCGAACGTTGGCCGGATGCCGGTACGTTCGTTGGTGCTGTATCCTTTTTCGCCGTACACTTCCTTCACGTCGAGCGCTTTCTTATACTCCGTCAACGAAAAAGGAGCCTTTGCCATCATGTTACGCTCTTTTTGGGATACCTCCACCACATCATCGTAGAAGCCGGGAATCAGGATGCGCCCGTCGTTGTCCGTCGTCTGTGCGATCATCTTAGCCAGCACGTTGATCGGGTTGGCCACGGCACCACCAAAAATACCCGAGTGAAGGTCCACGTTGGGACCGGTCACCTCCACCTGCCAGTAGGCCAGCCCGCGCAGCCCCGTGGTGATGGAGGGCACGTCGGGAGCAATCATCGACGTGTCGGAGACCAGGATCACATCGGCCTCCAGCATCTTCTTGTGTCTCTTACAGAACTTGGGCAGGCTGGGCGACCCCACCTCTTCTTCTCCCTCGATGAGGAACTTAACGTTGCACTCCAGCGTACCCGACTGCACCAGGTACTCGAACGCCTTGGCATGCATGAAACTCTGTCCTTTGTCGTCGTCTGCACCCCGTGCCCAGATCTTGCCATCTTTCACCACCGGCTCAAAGGGGGCGGTTTTCCAGAGATCGATCGGGTCGACCGGCATCACGTCCATGTGGGCGTATACCAGCACGGTGGGGGCATTTTTGTCGATGATCTTTTTCCCGTAGGTTACCGGGTTCCCGTCGGTCTCCATCACTTCGGCCTTGTCGGCGCCGGCGGCCAGCAGGAGCTCTTTCCATTTCTCTGCAGCCTTGTACATGTCGGGCTTGTGCTCCGGCAGCGAGGAGATGGAGGGGATACGGATTAGCTCGAACAGCTCGTCGAGGAAACGTTTTTCGTGAGTTTTTACATACTTGTCAATTTCGTTCATGTCGGTTCAGTTTATGGTTTTTGTTTGGCTGCTACAAATATAAGAAATTTGCCGCTTTCCATCCCTCTATACCGAACCGATTGGCTGCTCTCTTTGCAGAAACAGACACATGGCGTTAAAGAACCAATTCAGGCTGTCCGGATTCACTGTACACCGGCGACGTTCATTTTTAGCGTGTAGACCGAGGTGCGTGCGGTAATGAAGAGGATGTCGCGGTCCTTTCCGCCAAAGCAGAGGTTGGAGGGACTCTCGGGGATTTCGATCTCGTGGATTAGCAACCCCTCGGGAGAGTAAACCCACACCTTTCCCATGGTCAGGTAGACGTTTCCCCGGTTGTCGATGGTCATCCCGTCTGATCCGTGTGGGGCAAAGTAGGTCTTGTTTGTCAGGGAGCCGTCGGCCAGGATCTCATACCTCCATATTTTCCGGTCTTCGATATCGGCCACGTAGAGTGTTTTGCCATCGGGGGTGCCGATGATGCCGTTTGGTTGCCTGTAATCGTCAATCACCCGGGTGACCAGCCCGTCTGCAGTGAGGCGGTAGACACCCCGTGCCGTCTGTATTTCGCTGTGTCCTTCTGTCCAGTAGTTGCGGTGGTAGTAGGCGTCGGTAAAATAGATGTCGCCGTTGGGGGCGATCCAGAGGTCGTTGGGACCGTTCAGGTGCTTTCCTTCGAAACCCTCCAGAAGCGTTTTCTTCTCTTTGTTGTTGTCAATGAGGATGATCCGGTTTTGTTTGTCGGCACAGGCGACCAGCTTGTCGCCGCGGTTGAAATACAAACCGTTGGCACGCTCCGTTCCCTCCAGCCAGAGGGTGATCCCCTCCAGCTCACTCCAGCGGTAGATCCGGTCGTTGGGCTGATCGGTGAAGTAAACACTGCCGTCCCGGGCAACCGCAGGGCCTTCGGTGAAGCTGTATCCGCTCCCGGTCTTCTGTAAAAAGGCATCCCCTGCGGCAAGGGAGCAATCCTGTCCTGTCAATGCTCCTGTGAACAGGATAAAAGCGATGGTAATATTTGTTCTCATGTTGTTTAAAAACAATGTAACGCATCCGCCATACAAAATGTTTGCTTTCCCTATTTCGGTTGATTCGGAAAAAACTGCTATATTTGGGAAAAAATAGATCCTATGAAGCTACAGTCGTTGCTTGCCATTGCCGTGATGACCTGCCTGTTGACGGCATGCACAAACAATCAAGAGAAAAGCCAGAATATGCAGACAGTACAGTTTATCTCCGGTGCGCAGACGGAAGAGGTGATTGCGCAACTCAGAGACTCGCTTGGCGAGGCCTCCGCCTTCCGTATTGGACGCGGTGTGCAGCAGGTGGCAGCCCTCTGGCGCGAACAGGATGGCAACGCCGAAGCGTTTGCACAGTTTTGCAAGAGCTCGTTCGTGGCCGACACGGCAGCACTCGCCACGCTGTTCAGTACGCTGGAGCGCAACTTCGAGGTGATGGGCGGGTACTTCCACAAGATGGATGTGGAGCTAAAGATGCCGCTACAACTGGAGGGACCCGAGATTACGCCGGTAGATATGATGTTCGGCAGTTATGATGCCTCGGCGCATCTCACCGACGACCTCTACGGCAACAAGATCGCCTTCCTCACCGCGCTCAATTTCCCCTTTTACTCCCTGGAAGAGAAAACAGAACGGGGAGCCGGCTGGAGTCGCAAGGAATGGGCCTATGCCCGGATGGGGGACCGCTTTATCTCCCGAGTACCGGCTGCCGTCCAGCAGGATATCTCAAAAACACTGACCGAGGCCGATGCCTATATCTCCGACTACAACATTTTCATGGGTAACCTGCGGAACGATGCAGGGGAACAACTCTTCCCCAAGGGGATGAAGCTGATCACCCACTGGGGTTTACGCGATGAGTTGAAGTCGAACTACGCCGATCCGGAGAGAGGATTGGAAAGACAGCGGATGATTTACCAGGTGATGCAGCGCATCATCGACCAGTCCATCCCGCGGGAGGTGATCAACAGTGGAACCTATACCTGGAACCCGGAGACCAATGAACTTTTTACCGGCGGGAACGTTGCGACGGGAACACCCGAAGAGACCCGTCGGTATGAAGTGTTTCTAAAGAATTTTCATGCCATGCGTCAGCTCGACGCTTACTCCCCCCATTACCCCACTCAGCTGGTTCGTGCGTTTGATGCCACCATGGAGGTGCCGCAGAAAGACGTGGAGTCGCTCTTCGTGGGGCTGCTCTCCTCACCTCAGGTGAAGGAGGTGGCTGCCTTTATCACTTCGCGACTGGGACGGGGGTTGGAGCCGTTTGATATCTGGTACAACGGGTTCAAGGGTGGAAAGGGGATTCCCGAGGAGCAACTGACCGCTCTCACCTCCCGGAAGTATCCCGATGCGGCGGCACTGGAAAAAGACTTGCCCAACATTCTGGTGAAGCTAGGCTGGAACCCTGATAAGGCAAAGGAGATCACCTCGCTCATCACCGTCGATCCCTCCCGCGGGGCCGGCCACGCCTGGGGTGCTGAGATGCGGAACGATCTCTCCCGTCTCCGTACACGCATCGGAGAAGGGGGGATGGACTACAAGGGGTATAACATTGCCGTACACGAGTTCGGCCACAACGTGGAACAGACCATCACCATGAACGACGTGGACTACTACATGCTAAGCGGCGTGCCCAACACCTCCTTCACCGAGGCGGTGGCGTTTCTCTTCCAGAAGAGGGACCTGGAACTGTTGGGCCTGAAAGACAGCGATTCCAGTGAAGCACATTGGCTCGCTCTCAGCAGCTTCTGGTCCGCTTACGAGATCATGGGTGTCTCGCTGGTTGATATCCGGGTTTGGGAGTGGCTCTATGCTCATCCCGATGCTACGGCTGCAGAGTTGAAGGAGGCGGTGATTGCCATCGCCAGAGAGGTGTGGAACAGCTATTATGCCGGCGTGCTGGGAGGGAAGGATGAGACGTTGCTCGGCATCTACTCCCATATGATCGATTACCCGCTCTACCTGTCCAACTACCCGATGGGTCACCTGATCGACTTCCAGATTGAGCAACAGGTGAAGGGGAAAAATCTGGCGGAGGAGATCGACCGGATGTACACTCGTGGAAGCATCATTCCCCAGCTCTGGATGCAGCATGCCGTGGGGTCGCCCATCTCCATCGACCCGCTGTTGTCTGCCACTGAGGAGGCTTTGGCGGCGTTGAAACAATAAATGGTTGCGGGATTGCATTTTTTTCGCAGAAAAAGTGTAATTTTGTAGTCTGAACAGGAAAGATGCCGGAGTGGTCGATCGGGGCGGTCTCGAAAACCGTTGTACTCTCACGGGTACCAAGGGTTCGAATCCCTTTCTTTCCGCTTACGTGGCAATGGCTGCAATCTCAATAAGTTATTCAACAAGTTTATCCTTTATCTTCTGTTCGTTTTTCAAATCAGACTTCATTTCTTTCAGGCCTGTTACGGAGTTGTTTTAATTTTTTTAAATAATTCATAGTAGATTCAGTCAAGGGTAATTATAAATATGCTAGACAGGATTTTTACATTACTCAACCATAAATATTATGAAAGTATTGAAAATTGTAGGCTTATTGGCTTTGGGGATAATGAACTTTTCTTCCTGCGATCTTTTTTTGGGGCATGATGAGCCAGAATTTGTTATCTATAATTTAGGCTTGAGTTTTCAGGATGCTTCCGGGAATGATTTGGTAAAAGGGATTGGATTGGAGGAGTGGTCTTTTGGTATGTCAATGGAGGATGCGCTGTGGGGGGCTGTAAAACCCGATTTATATCTATTGGATGTTATTCTTTCGGAACCTTGTAAGAATTGGGATAACGATATTTACAATGCTCCGGCTCGCCCCGGCTTTATACCCGATGTGAACCGTCCCAAATTAGGAATGGAGAGATCCGATCGAGGAGATTGTTATTTGACGAATAGTTTTAGGCTACCTTTAAGCGATTGTCCGGAAGAGAAAGTACTCACGTATAAGTTGAAATGTCTTTATCTGTTTGGTGATGAGGAGGTGCATGAATTTGTCACCTACTGGAATATTCCAAAGAGTAATCGTGAACGTTCTTTTGAACGTTATGCTAAATGTTATCGGATAGAGTTTGAAGGCAATAAAATAACCCCCCGGTCTCCCACGGATGAACATAGAAATTATGAGGCTGTTATAATGCTAACATCCGTACAAGAGTAACAATTAACATGAGGCTGCCCGGTCCTTGAAACTTTTGGTGTTACTGTTTCTTCTCTACAGACACCAGACTGGTAAAGAGATCGTAGGCGGCCTGGAGGTAGTTTTGTCGCGCCTGTTGTGCTTTCAGCTGCTCGCTGAGTAGTTCCTGTTGTAGAATATACCCCTTTTCGTATTGCATCTGTGCTGCCTGCAGGTTCTGCTCGCTCATTGCCATATTTTCCCTGCTGAGGCGGTAGCTCTCTCTCTGCACTGCCAGTTGTGATGCCTCCTGCAACCGTTCTTTCTCCTGCCGGTTGCGTATCTCCAGTAGGGTTGCCTCTTCCAGCCGTTGCTGCAGCCGGAGGCGCGAAACTTCTTTGGCTGTGCTGAGGGTCTGGCTGATGGGCATCTTCAGGGAGAGGCCTACGTAGCTGTTTCCCCGCCAGTATCGGTCGTTGAAGAGTTGCAACTCGTTGTTGTAGTAGTTGGTGCCCAGGTAGCCGTTGAGGGTGAGCGTGGGGGCGTACTTCCATTCTGCGGAACGGGTACGGAGGGCTGCCATCGACACCATTCCGTGCTGCTTCATCACTTCGAGTTCTTTCGTGGAAGTTGTGGGTGATGCGCTTTGCTCCATCTTGCCGAGCAGGGTGGGGATGTCTTCCTCGAGCTGCAGCGCCCCTACTGTTTCCGGGGTGACCTTTGCACCTGCCAGAAACAGCAGGTTCGCTCCGACATCGGCTGCAATCTTTTTCGCCCGAAGGCAGTTTGCTGTCGATTCGTTGTAGGCCTTTTGTATTTCGTTCTTCTTCACAAGGGAGAGCTGCTCCTTTGTGGAGAGGTCGCCTGCGTTCCGCAATAGCAGGGCATAATAGGCCGTATCCTGCATGCAGGTGCGGTGCTGTTCCCCGGCGATCACACACTCGGCATAAGCGAGGGCGATCTGTTCCCGCAGCTTCTTTTCGGAGAGCATCTCTTCATACTGCTGTATTTTCAGTTGCTGTTTCTGTTCACCCACGCGGTTCACCTTCTCCGGACTGAAGAGATCGTAGCTGAGGTTGATGCCTGCCGAGGCATTCCACGTGGTATTAAACCGCAGGTACATCAGCTCACCTTCCGATGCGTTGGGGTCGAAGAGGTGGGCCGGCACTGGGGTGGAGGGGATGATCAGGTTGCGCCGCAGATCGCCCGAGGCGTAGATGTCGGGCAGGTGCTGCAGGCGGGCTTCATCCAGCCGTATCTTCGCTTCGTCCACCTTCATCTTTTGGCTGATTTTTTCCGGCGCATGTTCCAGTGCATAGGCGATAATCTCTTCCAGCGTCAGCCGCTTTGGGTGGAGTTCCTGTGCCGGCAGAAGCAACGTGAATGAGAGTAGCAGTAACAGGGTTATCGATTTCTTCATAAGCTTTTTTTTTATCGGAATACGGATGATGGTTCCACCTTCCTCAGTTTGTTGATGGAGAAGTAGGAACTGCCCACCGAGATGAGCAACGTCATCAGGAAGAGGAAGGTGAGTAGGGGCGGCGTAAGGCTGATGATTAGTCCTGCCCTGGCCATCCCGATTTTGGAGGTGACAAGCAACAGGAGCGATACCAGGAAGCCGGTTATCGCGTAAATAAGCGACTGGGCGATCACCAGGCGGGTGATGTAGTGTCCCGATGCGCCGATTGCCTTGAGTGTGCCGTAATCCTTAATCCGGTCGTAGGTGGCGGAGTACATGGTGAGGCCGATGATGAAGAAGCCGCTGATGATGCCGAAGATGACCAGCGTGGCGAAGCTCATTCCCATGTTGTTGGCGGTCATCACGTTGACGATGGTGCCAATGCGCAGCTTCTCTGCCGGCCATGCCTTCAGGTCGGGCGCTGCCCGATTGATGCGTTCGACCACCGGCCCGATCATTTCCGGATCGCGCACGGTGACGATGATCCCGCTCACCATCGTCTCCGACATTCCCGAGAAGTACCGGGCCTTGTCGAGGGTGGTGTAGAGCAGCGGAACGTTGAAACCTTTGGCATGGCGGGTGGTGAGCCCCACCGTGGCTGCCTTGCCGTTGATCTCGAAGCGGGTACCCCGTTGTACATCATAACGCAGCGCCTTGTTGTCGTAAAAGTCGGTCGACACGATCTCCGGCGCTGCCAGGTCGTTCAAAGAGCCTGCCTTCACCAGTCCGGCATAAGGACCTGCCGCCAGGGTGGGGAAGGCAGAGCCGACGATCATGGCGGGGGCATCCTTGCCGTTGGAGAACTTAACCGTGACGGGAGTAATCACGAAGCCATGGGTGTCGTCTACCCCTTCAATGCTGCGCAGCTGGTTGATCCACCGCACATCGAAGGGAGAGAGCTGATTGACATTCTCGGTCTGTCGGTTCACCACAAACACCTGTGCATACTCCGGATTGGCATTGCCCACCAGTCCCCCGATCAGGTTGGCCAGGTAGAAGAACATGCCCAGTTCGATGCCGATCAGGTAGATGCTGATGATGATGGCCGTGAGGATACCCATGCTCTTGGATTTCTCGAAACGGACAAATTTATAGGCGGTAGGAAACATGGATGATCAATTTAAGTCTACCCTACACTCCACTTTCGACTCAATGAAGAGCGTGCCCGGCACCTCGTCGAGCGATACCTCTATCTCTCGTATGCGGCGGTCCTCCAAATCGCTGCCGCTGTCGGAGAAGAGCGACTTTCGCTTCAGGTCGGGCGACAGGCGTACAATATGGCCGGTGGCAGCCATCAAACTGTCTCCCGGGAGGTGGATGGTGCAGCGCTGGCCCACCGCAAGCCTGTCGGCAAACAGTTCGTCAATCTCCACCATCACCTCCAGCGGCCGGTCAGGTGCAATGCGGCCGTAGGGTTGGTACATTGTCACCGCCTCTCCGGCATGAGGAGTGAGGGTCAGCAGCGTACCCCCGACCGGGGCGCGGAACGATCGCAGCGACAGGTCGTTCTCCCGGGCAGCGCGTGCCGTCTGCATCTCCCGGAGGCGGGACTGCTGCAGGCGATAGTCGTTCTCCGTCTTTTTCAGTCGCTCCGTACCCTGGTCAGCATCGTTCTGCAGGCGGCGCACCTCCTCACCGGTGACGGCACCCGCCTTCAGCAACTCCCGGGCGTCGTTCAGGCGCCGCTGCTGATCTTCCAGAGCGATACGCTCCTGCTCCAGTGCCAGTCGTGCCGATTCCACCTGCAGCTGTTGCGTGGCAATGCCGGCATCGCTCTCCTGCACTGAAAGGATCTCGTTGCGCTTCTCCAGCACCAGGATCACGTCGCCTGCCTCCACCTTGTCGCCCGTGTTAAAGTAGCGCTCCTCCACAATGCCGGAGGCAGGAGCGGCCAGCTCCACCACGCCTCCCTGGGGGATTATCTTGCCGATTCCCACAACGTGGGCGATACTGAGGGGCTCTGTGACAGGAGCTGTATTCTCTTTCCCGTTGCCACAAGCCGCCAGAAGCAGGATGGCCGATAGCCAGCCTATTTGTTGTTTCGTCTGTTTGAGTTTCATTGTATAATATCTGGTTTCCATTTTAATGGCTCAATGTCGGTGTCTGCAAGCTAAAACCCCTCTTCGATGGCACTGTCGCTGATCATCCCCTCCGAGACATAGATGGTGCGGTCGGCATATTTTCTCAGCCGCACATCGTGGGTCACCACAATCACCGCCCTACTTTCGCGGGAGAGCTGACTCAGCATATCCATCACCATTCTGGCGCTATTGTGGTCGAGCGAGGCGGTGGGTTCATCACAGAGGATCAGCTGCGGGTTGGTGATTAGCGAGCGCGCTATGGCAATGCGCTGCTGTTGGCCGCCGCTCAGGTTGCGTGGCAGGTTGTGGATCCTCTCCTCCATGCCGAAGGTGCTGATCAGCTCTATCGCTTGTCTGCGGGCCTCGCGGCGGTTCACCCCCTGCAGCAGTAGCGGGTGCATCACGTTCTCCAGCGCGTTGAGAGGTGCCAACAGGTTGAATCCCTGGAAAACAAAGCCGATCTGCCGCAGGCGCAGTTGCGCCAACTCCCGTTCCGGGAGGTTGTTCACGCACGTATCACCCACCCACACCTTCCCCATGGTGGGATAGATTACGCACCCCAGCAGTGAGAGTAGGGTGGTCTTGCCCGAGCCGGAGGGTCCGACAATCAGGGTGATCTCACCTTTTCTGAATGCGGTGGTGGTGGGTTGCAGTGCGACGATAGTCGATTCGCCCGTCTTGTATTCCTTGCCGGCTGCCTCGAGCCGTGCTGCAATTTCCTTCATATCCTTGGTATTATTGCAAAATAACGGCTTTTTATGCTCATTTGCAAATAATAACTATTCCATTTTCCGGATCCGGACATCGATGCCGCTCTCTTTAAGCTGCTCCACGACCGGTTTCACGTCGGTGTCGCCGTAATGGTAGGGATAGAGTACACCGGGGGTGAACATCTTCGCGGCATGCACCGCCTGCTCCACGGTCATGGTGTAGGGTTGGTTCACGGGGAGGAAGGCGACGTCGATTTCCTTCAGCTCACCCATTTCAGGAATATCCTCAGTATCGCCGGCAATGTAAATGCGCAGCCCATCGAGAGAGAGGATGTAACCGTTGTCGCGGTGACGGGGGTGAAACTGCTCCCGTCCCGGGGTAGTGTTGTAAGCAGGGACGGCATCGAGGCTGATAGCATCGGAGAGCCGCAGCCGCTCCCCGTTGCGGATCCCTTCGCCTTTGCCCAGGATCTTACGGGAGGAGGGGTTGAGGACCAACCGCGTATTTTCCTTGGCCAACACCTCAATCGCTTTGGCGTCGAGGTGGTCACCATGTTCGTGGGTCACCAGGATGAAATCGGCTTTCGGCAAGGTGCTGTAGTCGGCAAACAGGGTCACCGGATCCACATGGATATGTTGTTTCTCGTAGGTGATCATCAGCGATCCATGCTTGATAAAAGTGATCGTCACCTCCTTGCCACTGTCGGTGAGAAAGATGTCTTTCTCAAAGTCACCTGCTGACAGCAGATGGGTGAAAAGTAACGTCATTGTTAGAATGAGAAATTTAGGCTTCATTGTGTTTTATTTTTAAAGTAATGAATGGCGTTTGTAGAAGTTATTTCACTTTCCTGGCCCGCAACATCTCCCGTTTTCCAGGGGGGCCAGGAAGGCGTTCCACGGTGAAACCTGCCGACTGGAGTATCCGGCGTACTGCCCCCTTGGCACAATAGGTGGTGAGAATGGCGTTGTCGCTACACAAGGTGTATAGTTTTTTGAAGATCGCCTCCTGCCACATCTCCGGCTGTTTTTCGGGTGCAAAGGCGTCAAAGTAGATCAGGTCGTACCGACATGGGGACTGAAACTGTTCCGGTTGACTGAAGTCGGCTTCTTCCTTCAACAGGGTGAAGGAGGGTGTGATCACTGCCGGTGTTTCCCAGGGCGATTGATGAAGCTGGCGGAATAGAACTGTGAGCCGTTCCTGATCCTGTTCCACCGAGCATGCAGCCCTCTTTTCAATCTGCTGTGGATAATTGAGCTGCATGGCATCAGCCATGGCAAGCGGGTAGCGTTCCAGGGAGTGGTAGAAGACTTTCTTCTGCATTTTTTCTGCTTCCCGCAGGGTTAACATGGCATTCAGTCCTGTGCCAAAGCCTACCTCCAGTATCTGGATGTACTCTCTGTGGCTGTGACGCAGTCCGGCATCGATGAAGACATGCATCGACTCCTGTATGGCGCCGTGGGTGGAGTGGTAATGTTCCTCCAGCTCCGGTACATAGAGCGTGTGTGATCCGTCTTGGGTTATCTTCATGACGGTGTGCGGGGAATGTTTGTCTGTGGGCACCATGAGGGATAGATTGTATGAAGTTGTAAAGTATAATGAGTAAGACTAAGTCATATAGGCACGAGGCAGATCAAAATTGATTCGCCTGAAATCCTTTTATTCGGATTCCGTGGGACTGGTCGTCAACAAAAATAGATAAACTTTGTTTATGATTTTTGGCAAAGGCCGAAAATAGTTACATTTGTCTGTCAAATTTATCAAATGAAAAAATATCTTTTTTATATATTGTTTTTCCACCTTCTTCTCTCCTGTCATTCCGCGACAAAGAAGGAAAGTACAAGTCGGAAAGGAATACTGACTGTCACCATTGAGCCACAACGTTTTTTTCTCGAACAGATTGTGGGGGATGCGTTTGTCATCAATACGCTTGTGCCCCCGGGAACCAGTCCCGAAACATACGAACCCGCACCGTCGGTAATGGTGGAGATGGGCAATAGCCTGCTCTATTTTATGGTGGGCGACCTGGGATTTGAAAAGGCGTGGAGCGAGCGGTTGGCAGCCAACAATCCTGATGTGATCATCGTGGACTGCTCCGCGGGCATTGTCCGGCTGGAAAGTGATGAGCAGGAAGGGCATGGTCATGGTCATGCACATGGCGATGTAGATCCGCATGTCTGGTCTTCACCTCGGGCAATGGAGATTTTTAGCCGCAATATGCTTGAGGCTGTGGTACAGGCAGACCCGGAAAATGAGAAGGTATATCGTTCCAATTATGAAAAGTTGAATGATATGATCATTGCCACCGACAGTCTGATTCGGGAAAAACTAACCCGTGCATCGTCCCGCTCGTTTGTCATTTATCACCCTGCACTTGCTTATTTTGCAAACGATTATAACCTGCATCAGCATAGTGTTGAATTTGAAGGGAAAAATCCCTCACCGGCACAGATAAAAGAATTGGTGGATCTTGCCCGTGTAGAGAACATACATACCGTATTTATTCAAAAAGGATTCGATAAAAAAAATACGGAAGTGATTGCCCGGGAAATTGGTGCGGAAGTGTTTGAGATTGATCCGCTGAGTTACGAGTGGGAGAGGGAGTTGGTACGCATAGCCGACATATTATCGCGTGAAGCCGATGAATAAGCTGATTGAAATTAACGACCTGACAGTCGGTTATGATCATAAACCGAACGTGTTGAAGAATGTTTCACTCAATATTTATGAGGATGATTTTTTGGGTATCATCGGTCCCAATGGAGGTGGAAAAACTACACTCCTGAAATCAATCCTTGGCCTGATCAAGCCACAATCGGGATCCATTACTTTCTTTAATAACGGGCAGAAAGCATCTTCACTCAATATCGGCTATCTCCCGCAGATTAACCAGATCGATAAGAAATTTCCGATCGCCGTATCGGAAGTAATCTTGTCGGGTTTGACAATGCGTAAACATCTCTTCAGGAGGTATTTGGCAGAGGATAGGCATAAGGTGAGAAGGGTGGCCCAGCGACTGGGGATTGAGCCCCTGCTGTCGCGCTCCATCGGTGAACTTTCCGGCGGCCAGCTGCAGCGGGTATTGCTGGGGAGGGCCATCATTGACAATCCGAAGCTGATCATTTTGGATGAGCCGAGCACCTATGTGGACAAGCTTTTCGAGACCAATTTTTACAAATTGCTGGGTGATGTCAATAAAGAAATTGCCATCATGCTGGTATCGCACGATGTGGGAACCATTATCTCCATGGTGAAAAATATTGCCTGTGTAAACCAGGGCCTTCACTATCATTCGGGGACCAACATATCGCAGGAATGGCTGGTCAGTGCATACGATTCATGTCCCATCGAAATACTGGGCCACGGAACACTGCCTCACCGGGTGCTGTTGAAGCACGATCATCAGGAGGAAAAGGTGCAATCCAATGATTAATAAGATACGTGGAGATGGGGGGCGATTCTGTCAGACAAATTCTTCTTATGTTGTTATAGAAATCTGTCTTCCTCACCAGGTTTAGGAATACGGCACACTTCCTTCTTCCCGAACCACCTGTAACGATTTTTGGCGATCAAAGCGTATGCTGTGTGTGTGACTCTGTGAGGAAGAAATCTCAATAAATAAATTAAGCGGAAACATCCTTTCAGGTATTTTGAAATGGCCATGACGGCATCCATGCCTTCCATCAATTTGTCTTCTTCGATGAAAATGAGGGCATTTAAATTCGTATCTAGCCTGCCTTGTTGCCTCAGTATTTCCCTTCCCTTCTCGCTCTGCAGAGGCGAAAAGCGAAAGACATGTTCTCTGTCGTGTTTCAGCATGAAATTTACAGTGGTGTTGCAGAAATTGCAAACGCCATCGAACAAAATGATTTTCATCGTTTTGTTTCTTTAGGAGCTATCCCGGAATAAAATCAGGAGCTACATGAATAATCCAGACAACAGGAGTCGGAATAAAGAGAGGGTGCAACGACGTTGGCCACACACCCTCTCTTTTTAGAATTTACTATTTATTGTTTGATCAGATACTCGGCTATCTGCACGGCATTGAGCGCAGCTCCCTTGCGGATCTGGTCTGAAACAGACCAGAAGCTGAGTCCGTTCTCGTTGGTCAGGTCCTTGCGGATGCGACCCACATATACCGGGTCTTTTCCCGTGAGATCGAGGGGCATGGGATATTCCTTGTTTGCCGGATTGTCGATCACTACAACGCCTTCGGCCTTGCTGAAGGCCTCGCGTGCCTCTTCCAGCGAGATGGGGCGTTCGGTCTCGATCCAGATGGCTTCGGAATGGGCGCGCATCACCGGAACCCGCACACAGGTGGCACTTACCTCTATGTCGGTGTGCATGATCTTGCGCGTTTCGTAATACATCTTCATCTCTTCTTTCGTATATCCGTTGTCGGTGAAGACATCTACCTGCGGGATCAGGTTGTAAGCCAGTTGATATGCAAACTTTGAAACGGTGGGTGTTTCGCCGTTAGCCAGTTGGCTGTGCTGATCTTCCAGCTCCTGCATAGCCGCAGCGCCGGCACCCGAAGCTGCCTGATAGGTGGCCACGTGCACTTTCCTGATGTGGGAGATATCTTCAATTGCCTTCAGTGCTACCACCAGTTGTGCTGTGGTGCAGTTGGGGTTGGCAATGATGCCGCGCGGTGTGTTGAGCGCATCTTCGGCATTTACTTCCGGCACTACGAGAGGTACATCGTCCTCCATGCGGAATGCACTGGAGTTGTCAATCATGATGGTACCATGCTTTGTGATTGTTCCGGCATATTCCAGCGACGTGCCGCCACCTGCGGAAACAAATGCAATGTCGATCCCCTTAAAGTCGTCGTTATGCTTCAACTCTTTTACGGTGATCTGTTTACCCTTGAAGGTATATGTGGTTCCGGCGCTTCTTGCAGAGCCGAATAAATGCAATTCATCCAGTGGGAAGTTTCTCTCTTCCAGTACGCGGAGTAATTCCTGACCTACGGCCCCGCTTGTACCAACAATAGCAATCTTCATATATTTATAATATTAATGATAACCAATCTTTGACTTACAAATACTGCTGAAAAGAAGGAAGTCTCACTTCTTTGTCTTTAGATGACGGACCTAAAGAATCACAAAGATATAAAAAAGAGAATAGATGTAGCAAAGTGAAACAGTTAAACTTGTGTGACAGCAATTTTTTTGGTAATCCTGCCTATTTTCAGGATATAAAATCCCTTCGACAGGGAAAGGGTATATTCGTTCGTACCTGCTTTCACGCGGCGACTGTACACTTTTACACCCATGATATTGTAGATCTCCAGTATCTCATCTTTCGGGAGATTTTCGATGATAAGCCTGTTCCCCGATAACTTTATTATCACTGTATCCTGCTCCTCTATAACAAGCCTGTTGGGATTCTCCTGAGAGGAGACCGGAAATCCGGTTCCACCAATCAAAAAGGCCATTAAAAGGATGGTACAGAAATGTTTCATAGCATGTGAATCACCTCACAAAGATAATATTTTTCCCTCAACGGCAAGCTCCGTGTCGGGAAAAACGGCGACAGCTTCCTTCAGGAGCGTACCAATTTCACTGTAACGCGAAGAGTAATGACCGATCACCAGTTTTTTTACGCCTGCCTCTCTTGCAATCTCGGCAGCCTGACGGGCTGTGGAGTGATAGGTTTCTTTCGCACGGGCAATTTCACTTTCGGCAAATGTGGCCTCGTGATAAAGAAGATCCACCTTTTCAATATACTGAACTATTTCGGGTGCATAGGCAGTATCGGAACAGTAGGCGTACCGGCGTGCAGGATTGCCGGGGTAGGTGAGATGCCTGTTAAGGATGAGGCTGCCATCGGGTGTGAGAAAATCGGCTCCCTTTTTAATATCTGGAATTTGCTTCACCGGGACATGATAAAAGTCGATCATTTCACGATTGATATGACGGGGGGTTTCTTTCTCTTCAAAAAGGAATCCGTTTGAAGGAATACGGTGTCTCAACGGAAAGGATGTCACTTTGATCGATCTGTTTTCAAGAAGCACTTCCTGTCTATCGGGATTTAGAGGAAAGATGTTTATGTTGAACGACATGTGGTTGCCAAGGTACGTGAGCAACGGATTCAGCAGAAAGTCGATCTCCTTGTGGGCGTAGATATTCAAATCGCCGGTCCTGCCCAGCATGCTGAGTGTGGATAGCAAACCCGGCAGGCCGAAGGTATGGTCTCCGTGCAGATGCGAAATAAACAGGCTGTGCAGTTTGCTCATGCGAGTCTTGAATTTTCGCATCTGCAATTGCGTGCCTTCTCCGCAATCAATCATGAACAGTTTCTCGTTCATGTCGACCAGTTGCGAAGGAGGGTTGTGCAGCGTGGTGGGCATGGCCGATCCGCAGCCGAGTATGGTTACCTGAAACTTTGTCATATCAGCGAATGCCAATCAGTTTGTGCGTCTGAATACTCAGTGACCACGCGGGATTTTCTTTCACCAGGGAAATGCAGTATTCCACGTTTTCCGGAATTATCCTGCTATCGTCGAAGATGGGGCTGAGAAAATAACGTGCCGACCTGGGGAGGATGGAAGTATCGGGCAGCGGGTCTCCCTTTTCGATGGGAAAGCGCAGTTCGTCTACTTCGGGGATGATCTCTCTGACTTTTTCGAAGTTTTGTTTGGGGCTGCAGGCGATGTAGTCAATGCCTGCTGGAACTTTCCGCGTTCCGTTGGTCTCGATTGCCTGCAGGTAGCCCTCTTTTTTGAAGATGGCTACAATGGCATCGGTAAGCTGCAGCGTGGGTTCGCCACCGGTCCAGATAACCCATTTACAGCTATATTGCTTTATTTCCCCGAGAACCTCGTCGACGGTCATTTTCACACCCCGTTCAAAGTCGGTATCGCAGAAGCTGCAAGTCAGGTTACACTTGGCCAGCCTGATGAAGATGGAGGCTTGTCCGGAGCGGCCTCCTTCTCCCTGGAGCGAGTAGAATATCTCATTCACGTTCAGGTTCATAGGTCGCAGATGTTTTGGGCGTTTCGCTGACCTCTATGGCATACAACTCAGGGAGTTGCTGCTTGAAGTGGTCGTAGAGCATTTTGGCCAGATTCTCGGCCGAGGAATTGAGTGGGGCAAGGATGTCGTTTAGGTTGCGATGGTCGAGGACTGTATCGATATACTCTTTCACGATATTCAGTTCATTATAGTCGCGTACAAATCCTTGCAGGTTTAGTTCTTTGGCCCTCAGGTGTACGGTAACCACATAATTATGTCCATGAAAGCGGCTACAGGGATGGTCGGCAGGTAACCCGAAAAGGGAGTGTGCTGCCGAAAAGGAAAATTCTTTGCTTATTTTGTACATCGTATTGTTTTTTTGATGGACTGCTGTGTTGGCTGTTCTGACAGTCCAATATTTTTCTGAAATGCTTTTAAATAGCTTCGCGACTGCCTTGTCCATCGCAAAAAGCGAGTAGACTTTCCGGAGGCGTTGCTTTTGAATAGGATTCTTATTTGTTTATGTCTTGATCCAAAACCAGGCTCGTCCTGAGCGGGTAGTGGTCTGAAAATTTTAACCTGTCGACCTTCGACCCGAACGCTTTCATATTTTTGCTGTGAAGGATATAATCGATCCGAAACAAAAACAGATCTTCGTGGTAGGTGATGCCCGGGCCGAAGGA
>DHSP01000070.1:39423-42515 GCA_002408485.1 Proteiniphilum sp. UBA5283
CCCTTTCGTCTCTTGTGCATCGATATACTGCCTCACTTTCTCCGCCTGCCGTGCTCGCATCCGGTAAGCTCCTCCCAGACGGGTGCGGATGTTGGTCGTCACTGCTTCCAGCCTCACCGAGTCGGAGTTCTGAATAAAATCGCTGTACAGCTTTCTATCCTCGGCCTTGATGCTGTTCGACTCCAGATGTACGTTGGCTACGGTATATCTTTTCCCGTTTATGTTGATGGTATACACTGCAGCGCCGTTGTAGGACGACTCAAATACCACCTCGTGTGTCTTCTCAATCGGATATTTTGAGAAGCATGCCAATCCGAAGATATGATATTTTCCCGAAGATTCCAAACCGGTAACGGAACGGTACGGGTATTTATTCAGGAGGCGGTTTACATCGCGCTGTGAAAAGATAGATTGGCCTGTTTTGCTCACCAGGTATTCCTGCAAACAGACAATATCGGCATCTGTACGGGCAATATAGTCCAGGATGGGATGCTCCCGGGAGGTTTTATCTCTTTCCCCGGGAAATCCCTGCACATTGTAGGTGAGCACTTGCAAAGTTTCAGCCGGTGCTTTATCCGGAAAGAGATGCATCGGGAAGAATGTGGTGACGGGCTTATAACACAGGAGCATGGCCGCCAGTGATATAAGTGCCAGCTTCCATTTCGAAAAAATGATCCAGAAAACCAGGTAGCACACATTGAGTAGAAAAATAAAGCCGAAACCCAGTCCTATGTAGGAGAAGAGGTTGGTTCTCAGGGGAGAGACATTCCAGGAAAGGAAAGAGCAGAAAAGCAGGATGATGGCTGCCACGTTGGTGGCAAAAATAATCCATACGACGAAGTCCCGGAATCTTATTTTTTTATTTCTTGCTCGCATCAAAAAGCTTCTTTTTTTCGTCTGCGGAGAGGCTGCTGTACCCCGATTGTTTCAATTTGTCAAGGATCGCGTCGATCTCCTCCTGTTCGCTATGTCTACGCTTGTTATACTCCCAATCTGTCTCGTTGCGGGTGTATTCCACCTTCAGCTTCGATTTCTTTTGACGGGGTTTGAACAACCCCACGAACCAATCAATCCACTGGCTCATCCAGCGGGTAATGTCTTTTCCCTTTTTGTATTGTACGGCAAACAAATATCCCAAAAGTGCCCCCCCGATGTGTGCCACGTGTCCCCCCGGATTGGTAGGGTTGCCCAGGGACAGGAAGTCGAGAACAAATGCAAACAGGGCAATGTAGACAATTTTTACGGGACCTAGAAGAAAAAGATGCAACTGTACGTCGGGACGATAAAAGGCAGCGCCCATCACGATGGCCATGACAGCTGCCGATGCGCCAATGAGCCAGCCGCGCCCCATATCCATATAATAAGGGATCGTGTTGAAGGCAACTACATAGAGCAGTGCCCCTGCCAGGCCGCCCAACAGGTAAAGACTGCCCAGAGAGCGGCCGGTAAAATACTGTAAGAAGATCTGTCCGAACCAGTAGAGCCAGAGCATGTTAAAGAGGAGATGCAGGAACCCTTCATGCACAAACATGTAGGATACGGGTGTCCACAACCGGTTTAAAAGCAATGGAATATGGGAGGGTACGCCCAGGAAGACGATGAGGTCGAGGCTGTTGATGTTGAACAACGTGAAAAAGACCCCGATAATTTTCAAAATGATAAAAACAGATGTATTGATAAAGATAAGCTTTGTCAATACATCGCCGGTCTTATATTTGTATTTTAGCGTGTCAATAAAATCTGCCATCTCTCCTGTCTTTGTTTTTCCAATACAAAATCATGAATATTCCGAATAGCATTCCTCCGAGATGGGCAAAATGGGCTACATTATCACCGGATCTGTTGGCTACCCCAAACAGCAATTCCAACAGGCCATATCCTATCACAAACCATTTGGCCTTGATGGGGAAAGGAAACGGAATGATAAAGAGTTCCGCGTTGGGGAACAACATGCCGAACGCCAGGAGTATGCCAAAAACGGCTCCTGAAGCTCCGACCGTGACACTGTCGACCATTGAAAACATCTCTTGCGGCAACTGGGTTTGTACACGTAAGTATAGAACCAGAATCTGAATGAGACCGGCACCTATGCCGGTGACCAGGTAATATGTGAGAAAGCGCTTTTGACCCCATACCTGTTCCAGTGTACGTCCAAACATGAAGACAGCAAACATGTTGAAGAAAACATGCGAGAAGGAGTATGGGTCGTGCAGGAACATGTAGGTAACCAGCTGATAAAAGCGAAAGTCGCTGGACGCCGGGAAGTGAAGCCCGAATTGCCGGGATAAGTCAATGCCTGCCCTGCTTAGCAGCACAAACTGGGCTAGCCAGATGATCCCGTTGATGATGATAATATTCTTGGTGACCGTGGGCAAAATGCCAGCAAAGCTATTTCTATATCTGTTCATTGTGGTAATCTACTGTTGAGGCGCAAAAATACGTATTATTTCGCAGCTAGTGAGGTTTTTTGCCCCATAAATAGGTTTTTTTTTAGAAAATCAAATACTTTTTATCTTTTTTCTTGATTGTTTTCGATTTATCACTTATATTTGACGCCAAAATAAGGCTCAGCCTTGACTTAATGTATGTTTAATTTTATTATTTACGTTTTCTTATGAATAAATCAGAACTAATTAGTGCTATCGCTGAACAATCAGGCCTTAGCAAAGTAGATGCCAAGAAAGCATTGGACGCTACACTGGACACAATTTCTGCAGAAGTGAAAGCCGGAGGTAAAGTGGTGTTGGTTGGATTTGGCACATTCTCTGTGTCTGAAAGAAGTGCAAGAAAAGGGATCAATCCCCGTACAAAGAAACCAATTGACATTCCAGCAAAGAAAACAGCCAAATTTAAAGCTGGATCCGAACTGTCAAATCTCTAAGAACGTAATCGTAGAATAAAAGAGGAACAAATTTTCAGGTTTGTTCCTTTTTATTTTTTCAACTATCTGTTTTTCTGCTTCAAAAACAGAAAACATCGATTACTATAAAAATTATCGGGGAAGATTGTTTTCGAAAAAGAAAAATATCCGTACCTTTGTGCCTCTAAAAAATGACTCCGTAGCTCAGCTGGTAGAGCAATTGACTCTTAAT
>DHSP01000070.1:42617-43450 GCA_002408485.1 Proteiniphilum sp. UBA5283
TCGAGCCCCTCCGGGGTCACTTCATTATCAAGCACTTACCGAACAAAACGGTAGGTGCTTTTTCATTAGGTCATACATAGGTCATACAAATTGATTATAATATCAAGATATATCGAAATACAAACCACACTGTAAGGAGTATTCAATTCTAAAACGATGCTGTTTATCCTGGATCTTGAAAACAA
The DNA here is from genome assembly GCA_002408485.1 of Proteiniphilum sp. UBA5283. GTDB lineage: Bacteria > Bacteroidota > Bacteroidia > Bacteroidales > Dysgonomonadaceae > Proteiniphilum. The sequence continues at coordinate 42,803 of DHSP01000070.1, forward strand.
TAAATCTCCTTTTGGTAACAAATAGTTGTATAACTACCTGTACCAACTATTACCAATCTGTTACCAACACTGCCGGGAATCGATTTACTTCACAATCTCCTTAGAACGACAAGACAATCAATATGATAACATTACATATTAAATCACCCAATTGAATATCTTACCAACTATCCACCATCTAAACACTATTATGTCCTAAAATTTCTGTTACCAATCCAACCCATTCCTTCTATACTCAAACTCAAGGCCGTTTACTCATCCCATAGAAAATCAGCCTGATATTCTCTTTTGTCTTTTTTATTGTTACTTTTGTACCATTGTCGGCTAACCCGTTCAATCTTATAAGCTATTACTTTCAATGAAATCTAATTAGGGACACTGGCAATAATCGGGTATTAGAGGTGCCCAATTGTTCTCTTGATAAACCATTCGGCACTACGTTGAGCATTGAAAAGGATGTAAGTTTTACAGCGTTTTCAAGTCATGAATTATTCTTTCAATTAATTTTGATAAGAATGTCAAGTATTTTGTTGCGCATGAGATCTCTGATGAAGATCCATTGCTGTTGGCGTTTAATTCAATCAGTGCAACCATGAGAGCGAAAGAAAAGCTTGAATTCAACAGAAGAGAATTCGATTATTTCGATCA
>DHSP01000070.1:43710-43833 GCA_002408485.1 Proteiniphilum sp. UBA5283
AACAACGGTACCCACGAAACCGTAAGTTTCCATGAGAACAAGGATGAAGTCGATCACTTGATTGCCTACAGGGTCCGGAAGGAGATACAAAACGCGATATGTGACGATAAAACTTTTCTTTAT
>DHSP01000056.1:0-6454 GCA_002408485.1 Proteiniphilum sp. UBA5283
TGTTCAGCAATATACTCGGCGCACTCGTCGTACGTGCTTCTGGGATAAGCCAGATCACTGTAGGGCGCTTCATAGTCGAGCCCCTCGTCGGGTAGAATGGGCACTGGCCCGTATTTCCTTAGCAACAGCCAGTAGAGGTAGCCGCGGATAAAGTAGGCCTGCCCCTTCAGATCCTCGCACATCTCTGCGCTGATCTCTGCACCCGGGTGGACATGTTGCAGGAAGATGGAGGCCTGGCGGATACCTTCGTACGACTGATCCCAGGGGCGAGCAATCAGGGCATTGACATTTCCTCCGTACTGGGGGCCGTACTGCCCGAATTTATAGTTGGAGTATGAGATGCCGGCACCGCCTTCCGTGAAGATCATATCATCGGAGTAATTGGTGAGGGTAAAACGTACGTGTCCGATCTCCAGGTTATAGGAAAGAAGCTGGTAATAGGCGTTGGCCAGCCATTGCTCGGTATAGTCCCTGCTGTTGAAGATGCGTTCCAGGTCCTGCCGGTCGTTAAAATAACGCTCTACATCGAGGTAATCGGAGCAGGACAATACAAAGGCCCCGATGCAGATTATTACGCTGAATAGTATATTTTTTCTCATCTTTTTTTCTATTTAAATATTGACTGTTAACCCGAATGTAATTGTTTTCCCCAACGGATATTTCATGCCGTTGGAGCTTCCCATCTCCGGATCCCATAATTTGAATTTCGAAAAAGTCAGCAGGTTCTGCCCGATAATATGTATCCGCACCTTGTCCATAAACATCCGGGTAGTCAATACCTTGGGCAGGGTGTATCCCATCTCCAGCGTCTTCAGTCGAACGTAGGAGCCATCGCGTAACCAGTAGGTAGAAGCACGGTAGTTGTTGGCGTTGCCGCCGTAACTCAACCGGGGATATTCGGCATTGGGGTCTTCGTTGACACCCAGTATCCAGCGGTTGGAGTTGGCCATCTCTTCGAGGATGTTGCCCCACTCTCCGTTGACAAAAGGATAAACGGTAAACCCGTTGATGAAGAAGTGGGATTTGCCCGCCCCCTGGAAATGGAGGTTAAAGTCAAAACCCCTCCATGTGGCAGAAAGGCCGAGGCCGTAAATAAGGTTGGGCCGTGTGGTAGAGCCAATAGGTACTATATCATCGTTATTGATGATGCCGTCTCCATTGATATCCTTATACTTGATGTCGCCGGGCATGACGTCCCTGGGATCACTGAAGTCCTGGCGGGGGCTGTTGCGGATATCTTCATAATCCTTGAACAGGCCCAGGGCGATCAAACCCTTTGCCTGATCCACGCGGTAGCCGGTGCGACGGAGGTAGGGATAACGGTTCACCATCTCATCGGCTTCGGTGATCTCGTTCTTGCTGTAGGTGAAATTGCCGCGGATCTGCAGCACCACATTGGCCACTTTCTGATCCAGCTTAAAATTCCCGTCGAACCCGTTGGTCTTCACACTGCCCACGTTGGCGGAGGGGTTGGAGCCCTGAATACCCACCATGTCGGGCAGATAAGATCGGACCATATAGATGCCGTCCCGCTTTTCGTCGAAGTAGTCGACCGTCAGCCCAAACTTGTCTCCCCACAAGTAAAGGTCTACTCCCAGGTCGTGTTTTTTGGCAATCTCCCAGGTTACGTTGTTGGAGGATACCCGGGTATATGTCAGTCCCGGATACCCAAAGGCACTGTTCAGGTCGCCCCAATTGTAATAAACATCCTGATCGCCTGCCGGAGTGTTTCTGCTGTAGTTTCCAAAATCGGCCAGGTAGGGAAATCGGGATGAGGAGTTATCGGTTCCCACTTCACCGTAAGAATATCTGATCTTGAGCATTCCCAACCAATCGATACGGTCTTTTACAAACTGCTCCTCCGCGATGTTCCAAGCTGCCGAAAAAGCAGGGAAGAATCCGAACTGATGCCCTTTGGCAAAGTTCTCCGAACCGTTATAACCAAAATTAAAATTGAAGAGATAGCGGTTCTTATATCCGTAAGAAAGATTCCCTGCCAATCCTTGATGACGGCGTGCGATACCCTCCATGATATTATCTCCTATGCCGGAAGTGTTCACGTAGTTATCGTGCGTGTACTTAAGCACACCGCCTACGTTGTGGTCATTGAAGTTTCTCCCGTAAGACATCTCTGCCTCAATGAACTCCTTCCTGTCGCCTGAAGCAGAAGATCCCTGAGTCATCAGCCGCTCCGGAACCAATCGGTTAAATACAATCTTGCCATCTGAGTCCCGCTGCCGCTCGGCTCTCCACATCTCCGGATTTTTCCGGCGCTGAATATAGTTGTAATTATAGGTATCATATCCGAATCGTCCGGAAAACTTTAACCCTTCGGTAATGAAATCCAGCTTCTGCTCTAACGTCACATTGGAATTGATGGTATTTTGCCATATCTCCGAGTATCCTGTCTGGGTAGCGGCCACCCAGGGATTGTATTTCCTCTCCCACGATTCCGCATCTTCGCCCTGCATGATCGGCACATATCCGTTTGAATACATCACCGGCATGGTAATGGGGTTATAGCCGAATACCGAATACCAAATATCGTCAGTACTGATTGCCCCGGAACGATTCGATTTTTCCAACGATCCGCCGATACCTACCTGAACGAGGGTGGAGGCCGTTAGGTTCATGTCCATGTTCAGACGATAATTATAACGCTGATAATTGGCATTGGTATCATAATCTTTCATCGTTTTATCCACATGATACATGCCTCCTTCGTCGAGAAAGCTGCCGGACAGATAATACCTTGCCTTTGCTCCTCCACCTTTCACACTCACAGAGGTGCGATACATCGGAGCACCGTCTTTCAACAAAAGATCCATCCAGTCCACATTGGGATAGATGTCCGGATCGAGCTGTTCACCGATCATCATCAGCTCCTGGTCGGTATAAACGGCTTTTTGGTTGCGGGTGGTACGGGCTTCATTAGCCATGGATGCATAGGTGAGACCATCCACGAATTTGGGCGTGCGGGTACGGGTGGTCCAGGTATATTCCGATTTGGCGTTCACCTCTACTTTTCCCTCGCCACCCCTTTTTGTGTTAATAAGAATAACCCCGTTAGCGCCGCGTGACCCGTAAATAGCGGTGGCGGAGGCATCCTTCAGCACCGAGAATGACTCTATATCCTCGATGTTGAGTTCATCCATGCTGCGCTCAAAACCATCTACAAGGATTAGGGCACTAGAGCTTCCCCCAAAGGTAGAGATGCCTCGTATCCAAAATTCGGAAGTATTGGACCCTGGTTGACCTGAACGTTGCATGGCCATCACTCCCGCTACGTTTCCAGCCAGAGCGTTTGTGAGACTCGACACGGGTGTCCGCAGGGTCCCCACTTCTACGGTGGTGATGGCGCCCGTGACGGTCACTTTCTTCTGCGGGCCAGTCCCGGTAATGGTTACCTCATCGAGGGCGGTCGCTTTTGATTCCTGCATCGTGATGTCAAGTATCGTATTTTCATCCTTTACCAAGTGCTCCTGGGTTTCATAACCGATGTATGAGAAGACAAGGTATTGAAACGATTCGAGTTTTATCTTGTAGTTACCATCGATATCCGAAGCTACTCCCAGTCCCGGTTTTTCTTTTACTACAACGGTAGCGCCGATTAATGGGACGCCTTCTGCATCGACAATGGTGCCAGAGACTTCCACATTTTTTCGTTGAGCAAATATGCTCAGTACACAGGTCATTGTAAATAAAATGGATAGTATATATTTCTTCATTTTTTTGTGTTTTAAATTTAAGCTATAAGCTGGAGCTATCAGTCATTAGCAGTCAGCTTTCGGCTTTTTGCCGAGACTTGTATTGCTTTTAGCGGCATTGTATCAGCCTTCAGCTAGCAGTTATTATTCGACAGAGATGGTCCTTATCCGCTTATTTTCACGGTCGGCCACGTAAAAGATCTCCTCATCCTCGTCGTAACAGATGCCAGTAGGCTCCCGAAAACGGGCTGTTTCGCGTGCATCTCCGTCGATCCAACCCCATACTTTTCCATCGACGCCCATACTTCCCCGTCCTGCAAATGTGCTAACCTCACCTTCAGGAGTTATTTTTCTGATAGCATTATTATTATGATCACACACATAGAAATCATACACATCCTCTTTGCCCTGTACCACATACTCTTTGTTTTTCACGAATACTCCCTGTCGCGGTCGGCTGAAACGTGCGGAACTTCCAGGGGCATCAACATAGCCCCCACTTCCGCCAATATCCCCCACATGAAGCACGGATGAAACCAGTTCTTTTTTTGTTTTATCGTAAGCACAACGGTAAACGCCGTTGAAGCCGGTCATATAAACATACAAATCATCGGGGTGCCTGAACATGAACACATGATCACTAGAGTTGGCCCTGACGCTGAACAATGCTTTCCCATCCCACATTCCGCTGGCCTCGTCAAAGACCTGACGGGCTTTGTACACCTCTGACGATTGCCAGGTGTTGTAGAAGAGCGATCCGTCACTCATTGATACAGCTGAATAGGAGCACTGAGCGTATAAATAGGGATACACTTTACGGAATCCATCGTTACGCACAGCGTAAAATATATTTGGCATCTGATGACGGTCGTTCCAATTTCCACGGCCGTTGTCATCCACGAAAAAGAGGGTATCTCTCGTTGGCGTGTCGAACAACATCGATTTTACCTGATGCACGCCCGCCTGGCCTTTCATGAAAACGGTGGAGACCTCTTTGGTAGTGAGGTTGATCTTTCGCAGGGCTGCCAGATTCTCCTCATCGATACAATAAATGATTTTGTTGCCCTCTTCGTCAATGTCGAATTCCAACCACCAGGGGTGTTGAAACTCGGCTTCCTCAAACGATCCGTTGATGATGCTCGAGGAGTTGGTTTGAGGGTCTACTTTCCCGGTCAGCGTGTTCACCTGCAGGGCAGCCTGAAGTGTAAACAGCTCCTCAAAGGTATGTTCCTTGATCATTTTTCCGTCCTGGCCCTTGATCCGGACCACTACATCGCCCCTGCCGGAGCGCCGGGGTACCATCGCACAGATTTTCGTTCCCGATGAGCCGATTACGGGAGCGTTTACACCACCAATGATTACTTCAATTCTCGAGATATCCGTTCCGAAGTTGCTTCCTTCAAAAAAGAGAAGTGTACGTACGGCCCCCTCTTTCGGAGAGAACCCGGTAAAGAGCACCGGCCTGGAAGGATCCGGGGGTGTCACACTTTTGGGCCCTTCGTAGCCGCCTTGCTGGCTACATCCCGTAGCGGTAATGGCTACTGTCATGCATATGACAAACAACCATACAAAAAAATGACTGATGTTTTTGAGCATTTCTGATATAATTAGGTTATTGAAGAATAATTAAATGATACGAGCAACTTACACACAGTATTTTGTGCCAAAATGTTTGTTTAAAGCAAACTTTTCACACCTATTGCATGGTATCTTTCTCTAACTTTGCCGTTTTTTTATCGGCGCAACAAATATAACAGATATTTACATATTACGCAAATATAATTTGCTTTATATGCAATTATTTTGCGCACAACAATATAACTTATTGATTTACAGTGTGTACTTTTGAGCATGAATTATAACGAAGAAAAAATAATAGCCAATATTGTGCAAATACGCAATCTAAAGCGTCTTTCACAATCGGCAATTGCCCAAAATCTCGATGTGGATGTTGCGACAATCAGCAGAATTGAAAGCGGGAAAATTGCACTTTCTTACAAAACACTTGCAGATATTGCAAAATCTCTGGATATGTCTGTTATCGATGTGATTACCTATCCGGAAGTATTTTCATCAAACAAACCTTCAGGTACCCGGGTGATGGTTGAACTGGAAATCTCTCCTGAAGAGTTTATCCGGTCAGGACTGAAGGATAAGGTGTTAAAAGCTCTTGAACAATAACTGTTTTGGGAATCAGTACCCTGCCTCCTAAGAATATAAGGTAAGCAAACACCGTATAAAATGTGGTAAGGTATTGCCTGTTTTGTTAAAAATGAATACTTCTACGGAATAAACAGAGGTATCATGAGAAAGAAAAGCACGCAATTCTTAACAATTTTAATTCTGGTGATGGGAGGAATATGCTTTAGCGGATGTGACAAGGACAACGAAGAGGATCCGCTGGGAGCTTCCAGGCCTATTTACAACATGTTGTCGGACCTGTCGAAAGGCGATATCGGCTTATGCCCGACCGAGTGGGAATGTACCAATACCTTCTCAAAACCAAAATTCTTTTTACTAATCCGGATGACGTATGGCGAAGGTATCTCTTTGCAAAAAGTGACAGGCTTCGGGAACGGTTCCGGCATCCTTTTGGGATTGTTTTTCCAATCGGTCAGAGCTTTGCCTATTTTTCGTTTCAGGAGGTTGATTTTTACTGTCTTTGCAAAAGTGAGTTCTTGTTGATAACCGAAAGGAATCGTGATGAAGCATTTTTTCCGATGCGATCATGGATCCAGTGATGCAAA
>DHSP01000056.1:6605-6817 GCA_002408485.1 Proteiniphilum sp. UBA5283
ATGCAAAAATTCAAAGTTATGAAATATTGAAGATGATTGCACCGTTAAAGCCGCAAGTGATCGCAATTTCACAAGAGGTGGATATAACTGAGAATGATAAAAACGATACTCTTTTACTCAATGAGGTTTATAGTGAACGTGTTGATATACTCATTTCAGAAGACAGAAAGATTCATACTAAAGCGAAGAAACTAGGAATTGAAGATCGAGTT
>DHSP01000060.1:0-4796 GCA_002408485.1 Proteiniphilum sp. UBA5283
CAAATATAAACACGTAAGTTTTGCAAGTAAGTTTGAATGACTTGCATAACTTAAATTAATTTAATTGTACATTTATGTCTAACATTACTTTTCGCGTAAAAGCGCACAGCGAGAGCCCGACCAAGACCATTGCGAAGACAAGAGGTTTTGAAACAATTATTGATGAACCCGAAGAGCTGAACGGCACCAACGACGGCCCAAATCCGGTTGAATATACTTTGATTGCCCTATCAGGGTGCTTGAATGTCATGTGTCACCTTGTGGCCAAAGAGTTGAATTTCACCTTGAAGGGTGTAAAAATAAATCTGGCGGGCGTGCTCGACCCGGATAAACATCTGGGCATGGCCACTAGCGAAAGAGCAGGGTATAAAAGAATTGACGTAGAAATCATCCCAGATGCCGATGCCGATGCCGACACACTGGAGCAATGGCTGCAAATTGTTGAGCAGCGTTGCCCGGTAAGTGACAACCTCGTAAACTCCACACCGGTGCATATTACAGTGGGTAAGTAACAGATAAAAGGCAGCGAAAAGCTGCCTTTGTAATACTATACCGGTTGTTTCCGATGAATCTTCATCAGATACTCCCGTTATTGATCAGGTTAATTGATCTCCGGTTCAATCCAGTCACCGTGATCTTTAATCAGCTGAATCAGATGTTCTACTGCTTCTGCCTGGGGAATATTCTTTGCTACCAGCTGTTTTTTCCGATAGAGCGAAATTTTTCCATGTTCGGCTCCCACATAGCCATAGTCGGCATCGGCCATCTCTCCCACGCCATTCACGATACATCCCATCACGCCAATCTTCAGATGCTTGAGATGGGAAAAATGCTTCTGCACCAACGCAACCGTCGTTTGCAGGTCGAACAGCGTTCTTCCGCAACCGGGGCAGGAGATAAACTCCGTCTTGCTGGTGCGTACACGGGCAGCCTGCAGGATCCCGAAAGCATAGGCATCCAGATCGGTGATACTTATTTTCCCTTCGTTGCTCAACATCATCCCATTGCCAAATCCGTCTAAAAGCAGCGTTCCAAAATCCACCCCTCCTTTGAGCTGTATATCTTCCGGTTCATCTTCTGAATAGCTTCGCTGCAGTACCACCGGTACACGACAGTCCGCATTCAACAGAGCATGGAAAAATGCTCTCTGCTCTCCTACTCCATTCAAATGATCTGTTGTGAGAATAACAACCAGCTTGGGTTCTTCCTTCAGGAGCGAGATCATCTCACTCGTCAGTTGCGGATAGGAAAGACGGAGAAACTTCACCTGTGCTGTGCATGTCTTCAGGTAGCCGATTTCATCGGCCGCAAAGAGAGGGTAACGATCTATTCCCTCTCTCCAGTAAGCAAAATCCACAATCGATTTCATTCCTTTTGGAAAGTTTTCGGGAACACGGCTTCCTGTGTAGATATAATCGGGGAGAAAATGAGGGTTGATGCCCATGTTATCGATCCTGCTCCTGTCGGATATAACCACCGGGAGAAAATCACCGCCAATATTCCAGACTGCATCTGTTTCCCGTCTGTCGGTAGAAAAAGGGGAAAAGCCGGGAAATTGCTGCCCGTCAATGGGTGAATGATTTTGTCGCTGCATCACATAGTCCACCAGCTTACGGGCCACAGGCACCTCCGCTTCCGGTTCTTCGCTCAGCGATACACGGATGGTGTCCCCCAGGCCATCGCTCAGCAATGCTCCAATACCGACAGCCGACTTCATTCTTCCATCTTCACCGTTCCCTGCTTCGGTCACCCCCAGATGGAGTGGAAAGTGAATATCTTCTCTATCCATCCTATCCACCAACAGGCGTACCGCCTTGGTCATCAACAGCGTATTGGAAGCTTTCATGGATATCACAATATCGGTAAACCCTTCCTCCACAGCGATGCGCAGATATTCCATGCAAGATTCCACCATTCCTTCGGGGGTATCGCCATAGCGCGACATGATACGATCGGAGAGCGATCCGTGGTTCACGCCGATGCGTACGGCTGTACCATGTTCTTTGCAGACTTGAAGAAAGGCAACTACTTTGGCACGGATTTTATCCAATTCTGCCGCATACTCTTCCTCGGTATACTCCAGCTCGGCAAAGGTCTTCTGCTTGTCGACATAATTACCGGGATTGATGCGCACCTTCTCGGCGATGGTCGCCGCCACCTCGGCTGCACGCGGATTGAAATGGATGTCAGCCGACAAAGGGATTGCATAGCCCTTCTCCCTCAGCTGCCGGTGAATCTCCCGCAAATTGTTTGCTTCGCGCACTCCTTGCGTGGTCAGGCGAATCAGATCGGCACCGGAAGCGATGATGCGTTCACACTGGGCCACGCTGGCTTCCGTGTCGAGCGTATTGGTGTTGGTCATCGTTTGTATCACAACCGGGTGATTGCCACCCATCATGATGTTTCCGACAAGGACGTCAATGGTGGGGCGGCGTTTATAATTAAAAAAATCCATATTTCAGTCGATTATTTACTCAAAGGTAACACTTCTATCCAATATCCGTCGGGGTCGATGATAAAATAAAGTCCCATTTCTTTGTTTTCGTAACAGACACACCCCATCTCTTTGTGGAAGGCCCTCGTCTCATCATAGTCGCCTTCTACCCGAACGCAGAGATGCTGTTCGTTGTCACCCATGTTGTAAGGTCTATCCCAGTCACGCAGCCAGGTGAGCTCCAGGGTGAAGCCAGTCACGCCATCGCCCAGGTACACCAGGGTGAAGGAGCCGTCGGAGGCCTCTTTCCTGCGAACTTCTTTCAGGCCCAATGCTTTGTCGTAAAATTGAATGCTTTTTCCCAGATCAAACACGTTGATATTATAGTGATCGAACCTTGCTTTTACTTCCATACTTTTCAATAATTTTATCCGTTATTAGTTATGTTATTCGTGCCACTTGACATGCTTCGCAGATCATTTGTTCTGCTCATCTGAGCATACACCGTGCCGGTGTTACATCGACGTCTGTATTTACTTCAGCGTAAACGACTGTCCCGGATGCGATACAGGCAGGTACCTACAACCATAGCGGGCAGCAATTTTCCCGAATTGGTTGGCCTTGTCGTATTGTTCCCCAAAGTGCATGGGAAAAAAACAAGCTGTTTTAATACGCGACACAAATTGCTCCGCCCCTCGCATATAATCCTTACCCAGGCGGGGATCGACGGGAAACATGGCCGCATACAGATGATCTGTTTTTTCAGACAACAATTCAAGTTCACATAAAAAATTGTTCTCGTAGGTAAGCGCCTCCGCTTTATCCACCTCCTCATTCCAATGCCAGTTATTCAAGTCTCCGGCGTGAAAAAAGGAGTGATTGTTACAGGTGAGTAAAAAGGAACTTCCCACATCGGTAGATCCGAAAGCTTTCACCTTAATCCACTGGTCCTCGAACAGTTGCTCTTTTCCGAGATAATACGCACCGGGATCATTGACTCCGTTTTGCTTCAGTTCGTACGAAAAGATATACGTGATATTCTCCTTTCGTTGTTTCCAGTCAAGTATGACGGGATTAAAATGATCGGAGTGCGAATGGGTGCAGAGTACGTACAGATCGCCTGGTTTCTCCAGCAAATAATCTTTCACCCAGTATTTACCATCTTCACGGGGGGCGTCCTTGTAATAGTCGAATATCACGGAAAAACCGTCAAATTCTATCAAATAACAGCTATGATATATATATGTAATTTTCATCATCTCTCAACCTATCATTAAAACAAACAGAAGGCAAAATGTTCAAAATGTTTCGTATAAAATTTGATAAAATAACATCGATGCTTGCATCTATGCGGAAAGGGACACATGATGACGCTGTCGCATTCACTTTGAACGAACCGGAGAAGATGACGATGAAGTTCAAAGTGTAGAGTAAAACCCCAATTTAACTATCTGGCTCTGATGATTATGAAATAAATATATTACCTTGCAGGAACAAAATTGTTTCACAATAAAATTGAAAAATCATGAAGAAGTATGTAGCAGAAATGATCGGAACAATGGTGCTTGTGCTGATGGGTTGCGGTGCTGCCGTCTTTGCGGGGGCCGGACAGCCTTTCGACTCAGTGGGCACGTTGGGAGTTGCATTTGCATTCGGCCTGTCTGTGGTTGCCATGGCTTATGGTATTGGGAGCATTTCGGGATGTCATATAAATCCTGCCATCACACTAGGTGTCTTTCTTACGGGCAGGATGAGCGCAAAAGATGCCGGGATGTATATGCTCTTTCAGGTTGTTGGTGCAATCATCGGTTCATCTATCCTTTGGTTTTTAGCAAAAGACTCTGGCTCCACCACCACGCTCACCGGTGCCAATGGTTTTGCAGAAGGACAAGTAGGTGCAGCTTTTGTTGCCGAAGCCGTGTTCACTTTCATCTTTGTGCTTGTGGTACTGGGGGTAACCGCCAAAAATGGCCTGAATAAATTCGCAGGCCTGGCCATTGGACTCACGCTGATATTAATACATATTGTCTGCATTCCCATCACCGGCACATCCGTAAACCCGGCCCGCAGCATTGGCCCGGCACTTTTTGAAGGTGTTACAGCCCTGTCTCAACTTTGGTTATTCATCGCTGCTCCATTGTTGGGTGCTGCCGTTGCCGCATTCGTCTGGAAAGGAATTACCGTTGAAAATGACCAAAAAGCCACCGTGTAAACAGCTATCGTAGGAATTGACAAATGGAACCTTTTACCGACAGAAGCATTCCTGTCTGTAATTTGTGAACAGTTAAGCGGATTTTCATCCGCTTAATTTATTTATCTACCCTAAATTCTCACAAAAACTCTCAGAAAGAAAACATATTTC
>DHSP01000060.1:5012-8175 GCA_002408485.1 Proteiniphilum sp. UBA5283
TTTTTTTATCGGTCGATCTAAAATGATAAAATTATGACTCACAATTTATTAAAAGGTAAAAGAGGGATTATTTTCGGCGCATTGAACGACATGTCAATTGCCTGGAAGGTGGCTGAAAAGGCCGTTGAAGAAGGCGCCATTATCACGTTATCGAACACGCCGGTGGCCGTCAGAATGGGCGACACTGCGCAACTGGGCGAGAAGCTGAACGCCGAGATCCTTCCGGCTGATGCAACCAACGTAGAAGATCTGGAGATGGTTTTTACCAAATCAATGGAAATCCTGGGCGGTAAAATAGATTTTGTCCTCCACTCAATCGGGATGTCCCCTAACGTACGCAAGAAAAGGACCTACGACGATCTCGACTACGACATGCTGATGAAAACTCTCGATATCTCCGCCGTCTCTTTTCACAAAATGTTGCAGGTTGCCCGTAAACTGGATGCCATAGAACGTGGCGGATCCATTCTTGCGCTAACGTATGTAGCTGCTCAACGTACCTTTTACGGCTACAACGACATGGCCGATGCCAAGGCACTGCTGGAATCCATCACCCGCAGTTTTGGCTACATTTATGGAAGGGAGAAAGGTGTACGCGTAAACACGATATCGCAGTCGCCTACAGTAACTACTGCCGGAAGTGGAGTGAAAGGGATGACCGACCTGTTGGATTTTTCAGAGCGCATGGCTCCTCTTGGGAACGCCTCAGCCGACGATGCAGCCGATTACTGCGTGGTCATGTTCTCTGATCTCACGCGCAAGATTACCATGCAGAATCTTTATAACGACGGAGGTTTCTCCAGTATGGGCATGAGTCTTCGTGCCATGAAGCAGTACAGCAATGGACTCGACGAAAACCGGGATGATAATGGAAACGTCATCTACGGATAAACAACGGGCATAGCAACGACAAAATAGCTTCGATCTGCCGATTGAAGCTATTTTTTTATACATTTTTTGAATATAGGGTAGATCTCGGAAAATCCAAACAAGTTTTGCTTTTCTCTCGGCTTTCACTACATTTGTGCTCTATGCTGATAAAGATATACGACGAAAATCCTCATCCCCGCGAAATTGAAAAGGTTGTTTCTGTTTTGCGTGACGGTGGTATTGTGATTTATCCCACTGACACACTGTACGGAATTGGTTGTGATGCACTGAATGTAAGGGCCGTAGAGAAGATATGCGCTCTAAAAGGGATCAATCCGCAAAAAAGCAATTTGTCCATTATCTGCAACGATCTGAGCGTAATGAGCGAATATGCCAGGGTAAGCACTCCTACATTTAAGCTGATGAAAAAGAATCTTCCCGGCCCGTTCACATTTATCTTGCCGACCACCTCGTCGCTTCCCAAAATATACAAGAACAAGAAGACGGTCGGCATCCGGGTACCCGATAACAATATCATTCGCGAGATTGTATTGCAGCTGGGGAATCCGGTACTCAGCACCTCGGTAAAAGATGATTATGAGGAGGTTGAATACAGCACCGACCCCGAATTGATTTTTGAAAAATGGGGCGATGTTGCCGACATCGTGATTGACGGAGGCATTGGCGGCATAGAAGGATCCACGGTGGTGGACTGTACCTCAGGGGAGCCGGTCATCGTCCGGCAGGGAAAAGGAGAGTTAAATTATTAATATTTTCTTTACGGGATTAAATTATTCGGTACTTTCGCAGTCTTACGTTCATCGATCAATCTTTTCAGATTCAACTTTATGAAAAAAATATTCATCTTTTTCTTTGCGCTCTCCACCCTCTTCGTTGTTTTCACCTCCTGCAAAAACGATGATCCTGCTGCCGACAAGGGTGAGTTGGTGACAGCCACCTACAATGCATCCACCAAAACTTTCGCTTTAAAATATGCAAGCGGCTATACAAACACGGTAAATGCGGCAATAGACAATTCCGTGACTCCTCCCGGTGCAAGTGCCACGTTAAACGATGGCACCATCGTCTCCGTTTCCGACGCCAACACCTCGGGCGAAGCCACCATCACTACTTCCGCGGCAATATCAAACAACAAGTATGTAAATAGATGGATCTACGACCAGATGTCGATCTACTACTTATGGAACAACAAACTTTCCAAAAATCCGAACTATTCGTTGAATCCGGCTGACTTCTTCAATTCCATTCTCTATAAGTACAACGCCACCACGAACCCGGAAGGCGATCGTTTCTCCTGGATACAGGAAGATTACGTGGAGTTGCTGAAAAATCTGAACGGGGTAAGCTCCGATGAGATCGGCTTTGAATACACCTTCGTATGGGCTGACCAGGCTAAGACCCACTATTACGCTTTGGTGCTTTACCCGATGACCGGTACCGATGCCGACGCAAAAGGAATCGACAGAGGCCGGTTCATCACCAAAATAAACGGGCAGAACATCACACCCCAGAACTACAAAACCCTGTTCGGGGGCACGGGAACAAAAAATCTCTCGATGGCCGACTGGCGGTTTGATTCTGCCACATCGACCTACAACTTTCAAAACAGCGGAGATGTTGCTATTCAGATGCACAGCGACTATGCAGAAAATCCGGTCTACAAAGACAGTGTGTATACCATCGACAATAAGAAGATTGGCTATCTTGTATACAACTTCTTTGCCCGGGATAAGGGGGATGACAGTTACGACTACGACAAACTGCTGATGAACAGGCTGGATGCCATGAAAGCACAGGGAATCAACGAGATGGTGCTCGACCTCCGCTATAACAGCGGCGGGGCTGTCTCGTCGGCCATTGCCCTGGCAAGTGCGCTGGTGAAAAACAGATCCATCAGCAACGTGCTCACCACCTCCCAATACAACTCCATTGTGCACAATGCGCTGCTAAAGGAGTATGGAGCCAATTACAACAAGGATTATTTTATTTCACAGATCGATACGGCCAAAATAGATGACAAAGGCAATGTGATTGCATGGGTGAAAATAACCGATGTACCCTCTTTAAACCTGCCGCGACTCTATGTACTTACCAGCGGATGGACTGCTTCCGCCAGCGAGTTTATCATCAACGGCCTGAAACCCTACATGGAAGTAATACTGATCGGTGAAACAACCTACGGAAAAAATGTGGGTTCTATCTCCATCTACGAGGAGGAAGATCCCAAAAACAAATGGGGGATGCAGCCAATTGTAGTGAAATATTTCAACAG
>DHSP01000060.1:8374-8497 GCA_002408485.1 Proteiniphilum sp. UBA5283
GAATTCAACCCTGATGGTATGGTTGAAACTGGTGATGAACTGTTCTTGTTTGAATTTGGCAACACTAACGATCCCTTGCTCGGAAAAGCAATCTCGTTGATCACGGGTGCCACAAGAGCTGCC
>DHSP01000051.1:0-22384 GCA_002408485.1 Proteiniphilum sp. UBA5283
GTTCGCCATGCGGTACAGCTGCCTCTTGGAAATGACGACGAGGAAGCGTGGTATTGCAACCGGCTGATCAACGAGGCCATCCTCAGCATGGACAACGGGGAGAAAGGGCCTGCACACATCAATATCCCGCTGTCCGAGCCGCTGTTTGGGTTTCACGTCGATGCACTGCCCTCTGTGCGGGTAATCCGTCGTTCCGGGGCAGAGCATACCATCCGGGAAGAAGATCGGTATGCAGCCCGATTTCAGAGTTGTTCAAAACGAATGATCATTGCCGGTCAACTGCCGCCCAAGAATGATGTATCGGGCCTGTTGGACAAACTTACCAGGGAGCACGGGGTGGTAGTGCTGACCGATCAGCTCTCCAACATCACCGCTGGAAACACTTCCCGTTTCGATGTAGTACTTCGTACTGCATCGGAGGAAGAACTGCAGGAATTGACGCCCGAGCTGGTGATCACCCTGGGCGGACACGTTGTCTCAAAGCGGCTGAAACAGTATATCCGTGCTGCCACCATCCGGGAACACTGGCACATTTCTCCTTCCGGAGAGATCACCGACACCTTTCAACAGGTGACCGATATTGTGTATAGTGACCCCGAAACATTCCTGCGTTATCTGGCGGGAACAAAGACCGATATTGCATCCACAACATATGCGACCCGGTGGGAAAAAGCCTGTCAACCTGTTACAGAGCCCGATGCGTCCTACTCCGATCTCTTTGCGGCTGGTCTACTTTTGAAAAACCTGCCAGACAATGCTTCGCTGCATCTGGCCAACAGCCACAGCGTTTACCTGTCGCAGCTGTTCGACATTCCCTCCTCGGTACATCGTTTTTGCAACCGGGGAACCAACGGCATCGAGGGCTCGCTCTCCACGGCTGTAGGGTATGCCGCTGCTTCAGGGCGGCTTACCTTCCTACTGACTGGCGACTTGAGCTTCTTCTACGACATGAACGGGCTCTGGAACCGGCACTTGTCGCCCAACCTGCGCATCCTGCTGAACAACAATGGAGGAGGAGGCATCTTTCACACCCTTCCTGGACTCAACGAATCAGAAGCGTTGCCCGGTTACATCTCGGCCACTCATACGACCTCTGCAAAGGGGTGGACAAAGCAACTGGGAATTCACTACCTTTCTGCCCACAATGCAGAAGAGCTGCAGCAACAATTGTCGTTATTCGTGAACCACGAAGGGAGACAGCCTGTTTTACTGGAGGTATTTACCTCGATGGAGGGGAACCAAAAGCAGATCGCGTCCTATTACCAACAACAAAAAAATAACAAAAATGATACAGAGAGAATGGACAACCATCAAAGGATATGAAGATATCCTGTTTGATTTTTATAACGGCATCGCCCGCATCACCATCAACCGCCCCCGTTACCGCAACGCATTCACGCCGACAACGACCAGTGAAATGAGCGACGCCCTGCGTCTCTGCCGCGAAATGGAGGAGGTGAGCGTGATCGTCCTTACCGGCGCCGGCGACAAGGCATTTTGCTCGGGTGGCGACCAGAACGTGAAGGGAAAAGGGGGATACATCGGTAAAGACGGGGTGCCGCGCCTCAACGTACTGGATGTGCAGAAGCAGATCCGGTCCATCCCCAAACCGGTGATCGCCATGGTGAATGGCTATGCCATCGGCGGGGGACACGTGCTGCACGTTGTGTGCGACCTGACCATCGCCTCCGACAATGCCGTATTCGGGCAGACGGGTCCCCGCGTAGGCAGCTTCGACGCCGGATTTGGCTCCTCCTATCTGGCCCGCATTGTGGGACAGAAGAAAGCACGGGAGATCTGGTTCCTCTGCCGCCAATACAGCGCACAGGAGGCACTGGAGATGGGGCTGGTGAACAAGGTGGTCTCTTACGACCGCCTCGAGGACGAGGTAGTGGAGTGGGCCGAGACGATGATGCAGCACAGCCCCCTTGCACTTCGCATGATCAAGGCGGGTCTCAATGCAGAACTGGACGGACAGGCTGGCATTCAGGAACTGGCCGGTGATGCCACCATGCTCTATTACCTGACCGACGAAGCCCAGGAGGGCAAGCAGGCATTTCTGGAGAAGCGAAAACCCGACTTCAAAAAGTTTCCGAAACTACCCTAAAAAGTGTATCCATGTTCCGGATTGAGATCATTCCCTACACACTACGGTTCAAACAACCTGCCGGTACCTCGCGCGGCGTCTACCACGAGCATCGGATATGGTATGTGCTGCTACGTGACGTCGAGGATCCCTCGCACGTGGGCATCGGCGAGTGTGCACCCTTGCCGGACCTGAGCTGCGACTACAGTGACCGGTATGCCGAAACACTCAGTGACTATTGCCGGCTCACGGAGCAGGAACAGCAAATCAACACTGAATTGCTCCGTGAGCATTCCTCCATCCTGTTCGGGTTGGAGACGGCCATGCTTCATTACAGGCAGCGTTCATGGCAACTTTGGGATACCCCTTTCAGTAGGGGTGAAACAGGGATCACCATCAATGGCTTGATCTGGATGGGTGAGTTCCGGGAGATGATGCAACAGATTGAGGCGAAACTTGAAAAAGGTTTTGGCTGTATCAAACTGAAGATCGGGGCGATTGATTTTGAAAAGGAGCTGGCACTGTTGCGTTTTATCCGTAGTCACTATTCTGCCAGGGAGGTGGAACTGCGCGTGGATGCCAACGGTGCATTTGCTCCTGAGGAGGCATTGGAAAAGCTTCACCGGCTGGCCGAGCTGAAGATACACTCCATCGAACAGCCCATCCGGGCGGGACAATGGGATGAGATGAGCCGGTTATGCGGTTCTTCACCCCTGTCCATCGCGCTGGACGAAGAACTGATCGGCATCCACAATTTTACCGAAAAGAGAGCACTGCTGGATGCCATCCGACCACAATATATCATCCTAAAGCCCTCGCTGCACGGTGGCATCAGTGGCTGTAACGAATGGGTCGCGCTGGCAAACGAGCTGGAGATCGGCTGGTGGGTCACCTCCGCCCTTGAATCAAATATCGGTCTCAACAGCATCGCACAGTGGTGTGCCACCCTAGACACTCCCGTACCGCAGGGCCTCGGCACCGGCTCACTTTATTACAACAACCTCCCCCTACCGCTGGAAATCAGGGGTGACTGTTTATGGTTCAACCCATCGGGCACCTTTCCCGACAAACCCCTGCAGGAGTATGAGCCATATCACGATTGAGGGTGTCCGCTATCACCAGGAAGAGTTTTTGGATGAGGCTCTCCCACTGTTTGCCGCACAATCGCCCTTCCACCGTCAGCTGGCTTTCTTCCTGAAAGAGTGGTACTCTCCCTCCCCGCTGCTTATCCTGTACACATCGGGCTCTACCGGCAAACCCAAAAAGATCACCGTCCACAAGGAGCAGATGCTGCAAAGTGCAGCGATCACCTGTGATTTTTTGGGATTGAAAGAGGGCAGCACAGCACTGCTTTGCCTGCCACTGGAGTACATAGCCGGGAAGATGATGGTGGTGCGTTCCCTTTATGCCGGACTGAACCTGGTGATAGCGGAGCCCTCCGGACATCCGCTGGCAAATATCTCCGAACAGGTGGATTTTACCGCAATGGTGCCGCTGCAGGTGTACAACTCCCTCCAAAGGGAAGAGGAGAAAAAAAGGCTCACGCGAATCGGAAGACTGATCGTCGGCGGAGGTGCCATCGACCCACAGCTGGAAGAGGCACTGAACGATTTCCCCAACGCCATCTATTCCACCTACGGCATGACCGAGACAGTATCGCACATCGCGTTGCGCAGAATCAACGGTGCAGAGGCAAACAACTACTACACCCCCCTGCAGGACGTAGGCGTGACGCTGTCGGAAGAAGGCACCTTGGTGATCGTTGCCCCCCGGGTGGCTACCGGGCCCGTGATTACCAATGATATCGCGGAAATCCGTGCCGACAGTACTTTTCGCATTCTCGGGAGAAAAGACAATGTAATCAATACAGGAGGTATCAAGGTGCAGATTGAGGAGATGGAGGAGTCGTTACGTCCCTATGTGAAGGAAAACTTTGCAATCACCTCGCTACCTCATCCGAAATTGGGTGAGGCTATCGTACTCATTATAGAGGCAGCTACCGATTACGCTGCCATCCAGGAGGCAGTAAAAAAGGTTCTTCCCCGCTATCAGCAGCCGAGATATATCCTCACTGTAGAGGCTGTTCCCCAAACAGGCAGCGGCAAAACCGACCGTGTAGCCACAAAAAAACTGGCGATGGAGAAACTCCTGTCGCCAGATTCAGTATAATGTTTGCCTTAGCAAATAAAGAAAATATCACTCATTTTTCTTTCGGGGACGACGCAACGTTAACTCCTTCTTCTCATTGCCTCCTTTCCTGCGACCGGCGAAAGGTGCATCCCCCTTACCGGAGTAGTCCTTCTTTTTAAAATCGCGGGGTTGATTACTTTCTCCGAAAGATCGTTTCGCGGGTTTATGTGCAGCATCAAAGGAGCGTTTTACTGATTTACCCTCCGCATCAAAAGAACGTCTGTGGGAAGTATTTTCTGCATCATACGAACGTCTGGGGAACTTCTTCTCGCCGTCGAAGGAACGTCCGGCAGGCCGGTTCCCGGCGTCAAAACGGCGTCCCGGCCTACTTTCCGTGTCGACACGACGTCCGGGCAACCTGCTGCTGCCTCCGCGCGACGCATCATCCTCCGCTTGTTCGTCTCTCTTTGAGCGACGATAACCTTCTCTGGAGTTTCGCTCAGCCAGGTATTCATTACGTCTGCGCTTGTCGGAATCGGCATTGCTTCTGGGATGTTCCCGTCGTTTCCCGGAAAAAATCTCATACTCACGCATCTCACATTCCAGCGCTCCGTTATACAGAAAAAAACGGCGATTGTGCTTTAACCCGATGGCATCGAACGACTCTTTCCGGTAGCTCAGAATATACGCAGTAAAGCCGGTAAAAACATGCTTCAGCCGCTCACCGATCATCGCGTAAAGTTCCTCCAGCTCCTCCACTTTCAGTCGTTCCCCATACGGGGGGTTGGTAATGAGCACCCCTCCCGAAGCAGGGGCTTCATTATATTGCTGAAACGATTTTACACTCAGGTCAATATGTTTTTTTAATCCTGCATTTTTGATATTCTTCTCGGCAATTGCGATTGCCTGGGGAGAGATATCGGAACCAATGATACGATGCTTTAACTCACGTGCACCCGAGTCATCGTTATAGATGGTGCTGAACAACTCTTCGTCGAAATCCTTCCATTTTTCAAAGGCAAAGTGCTGGCGGTGAATACCCGGAGGTATGCCCAGGGCAATCATTGCTGCTTCAATAAGCAAGGTGCCCGAACCGCACATAGGATCAACAAATGCACATTCACCCCTCCAGCCCGACTTCAGGATCATGCCTGCAGCAAGCACCTCACTCAGGGGTGCTTCCGTCTGCGCCACCCTGTAACCTCGTTTGTGGAGAGATTCTCCTGAACTATCCAGCGAAAGGGTACATTTGTTGTGTGATATGTGGATGTTGAAAACGATATCCGGATTGGTCAGGCTTACCGATGGACGCTTGTCGTATTTCTCGGTAAACCAGTCGGAGATAGCATCCTTCACCCGGTATGCCACAAACTTGGAATGATTGAAGATGTGCGAAAAAACGACGGCATCAATCGAAAAAGTGTCGCCAAGGGAAAGATAGTCTTCCCAATTCACCTGTTTCACTGCTTCGTAAACCTCATCGGCATTCTCTGCCTTAAAATGATAAATTGGCTTTAAGATGCGCAGAGCCGTCCTGCAGTGCAGGTTGGCCTTGTACATCAGTGCCTTGTTTCCGGTAAACGAAACCATCCGGGTGCCTATCTCCACGTTGTCGGCTCCCAGCGCGATCAACTCTTCAGCCAACACATCTTCCAGTTCTGCCATGGTTTTGGCAATCATTGGAAATTGTTCATTGCGGCCTGCATTTCCATCACTCTGAGATAAGCCCGCCAGGCTTAAGCTCTCTTCATTCTCATCACGAAATCGTTCGTTTTCGGTCATTCTTTTTCAACTAAATAAGAGTACAAAGATAGTGTTTTTATATTTCACTGTTTTATCTTTATCTTCTTCTCTTTCGATTCATTTCCGAATGCATCCAGCGCGGTTACCACGTACGTATATTTCACCTCACCTCCCTCGTATGGCAGCACAAAAAAATTTTCGGGCGTTACGCAGAGTATATACTCTGCCCGTCTAATATCTACTTTCTCGTTATGGCGAAAACGATACACCACAAACTTTTGCGGAGCTTCGGGGTTCATCGGTTTTCGATCATGTTCCCAGGTGAGGAAGTGCATATCTTCTGTAAACACTTCGGTAAGTTTTTTTACGGTGCCGGGACGGCCGTCATGCATGTGTGTATAGGCGGGTACCAACGCTTTGGCACGGTGGATATCTGTTTTCAGTATGTTGGCCACTCCCTGGAAATTATCCAGGATCTGATAGCCGTACCAATAGCAATTTCCGTTCACAAAAGCCATTTCCCGGGACTGCTGGATTTTGGTTTGAAGTTCATTTTTGTCGATGCTCCGCTTCAGGTCCTGACCGATGTAAAGATGTTGCTGGAAATTATTGTTGTTCCACCAGTGCAGCAACGTGGTGTAATCGGCTGCAGCATGTCCGATCTCCCAGTAAAGCTGCGGTAGGTTGTAATCTATCCACCCCTTCTCCACCCACAACCGGATGTCGGCGTAAAGGTCGTCGTAGTTCTGCAGTCCGTTGGTATCACTCCCTCCGGGATCACTCCGCTTGTTACGATAAATACCGAATGGACTGATACCAAACCGCACCCAAGGTTTGGTCCCCGCAATGGTATATTTAATTTGTTGTATCAGCAGGTTTACATTGTTGCGCCGCCAGTCGCCACGTTGCGCCGGAGAGAATCCTTGGGATGCAGCATGGGTGTTAAAACTATTATCATCCGGAAAGGGAGTCCCCGCAATGGGATACGGGTAAAAGTAGTCGTCCATATGAATAGCATCCACCTCGTAACGCGTAACGATGTCGCGCACCACCTCGCAGATAAAACTCCGGTTCTCCGGCAGCCCGGGATCAAAGAAAAGCTGGTTTCCATACTGAACAAAACGATCAGGCTGCCTCCAGTATATATGACTGGAGGCCAGACTATTTTCCATACTGGTCTTCACTCGGTAAGGGTTGAGCCAGGCGTGCAGCTCCATTCCCCGCCGGTGACACTCTTCGATGAGGAAAGCAAGCGGATCGAAAGAGGGGTCGTCGGGTGCCTTCCCTTGCTCACCAGTGAGAAAACGGCTCCAAGGTTCCAGTTCCGATTTATAAAAAGCATCTGCCTCGGGACGTATCTGAAAGATGACCGCGTTGATTCCTGCCTCGTCGAGCTTACGGATCATCTCACTCAGGTAGTGTCTCATAGCGGCACTATTCATCTGGCGGTAACGTGACTGCCCCACCGTCTGTATCCATACACCCCGAAACTCACGTTTGGGTATGGCATCGGGTTGCCGCGTAAGCATTTTTTTTGAAGAGCTGCAAGCCGCAAAAAGAAGAAATGTCAAAACGACAAGAAATAACCAAGTTACTTTGTTCATATGTTATACAGGATGGAATACTTCAAGGGATAAAGATATAATCATCGTTTCCGAGCAACTGCTCTGTCGGTGGTTGTTTCGGATAAACAACAATACGGCTGAAGTGAGGAAACCGGCTCTCCAATCGACCGGGCAAGCTCTCCAATACCGGGATATGAGAAATATAGCCGCTATGAGCTGAAATAAGGATGATCAAATCATCTTTTCTGATCTGATCTCCACAGGACAAGGGATTGTCCCAATCCTCAAATGGCTGAAAAATGAAATTACCCGTTTTTTTCAGGCCTGAGATAATCTCTTGCGTATCAGGATGGCCCAAATGATACACAGGAATTGAAAGCTCAGAGGAGAGTTTTGATACTTTGCTTACCCACATGGCAAAGCCCTCCTCTTTTTCTGCCTGAGGAGGTGATATGACGACAATCCGCTTGTGGCTAATCAGTCTTTGCTCTACGTGACACACCCACAGATTCTTATCCACATACTTAATAATCTGTTCGATTTTCTCTCCCAGCAGCTTGTCCAATATACCGGCTTTGCCAGGCCAGCCAAGGATCACCAAATCGGTCATCGTTTCACGGGCTATTCTTGTGATACCGTCTGCGGAATTGTGATCGATGGTCGTGATGATATCTACATTCACCTCTGCCGCCTTTGCGGTAGAAACAAATTCCTGCAGCTTTTTTCTGAAGTTGACGATATTCTTTTCTGCCTCCTTATTGTTAGGCACTACCCCCAACAATGAAATGGGATTGACCGATTTCTTATCCTTCAGCAATAAGGCGAGATGCACGTGATAACCGATATTGGTCGGATTGGCAATAGGTACCAGGATCTTCTCCTCCGCAAAATGTCCCATTGAGGAAGGTGACAGCGGTGCATTTTCTTCGCTGATGGCAATCTCCCGTGCCGATCGCTGTGTAAAGACAGAAGCCACAATGCAAGTGAGCAGGATAAGGATGATTGTCCCATTCAGAATATATTCATCCAGAATACCGGCTCTGTACCCAACCAAAATGATAGCCAGTGTGGCTGCCGCATGTGAACTGCTCAGCCCGAAGATGAGCGTTCTCTGGGTAACCGAATATCGGAATGTCTTTTGGGTAGCCAGCGCGGCAAACCATTTTCCAGCCAACGCCACAATGGTAAGAGTGAGAGCCACAATCAGGGTACGTGGGCCATTGAGAACGACCGAAATATCCACCAGCATGCCGACCGATACCA
Organism: Proteiniphilum sp. UBA5283; assembly: GCA_002408485.1. Lineage (GTDB taxonomy): Bacteria > Bacteroidota > Bacteroidia > Bacteroidales > Dysgonomonadaceae > Proteiniphilum. The sequence goes on from DHSP01000051.1 coordinate 8,788, forward strand.
GGAAGATGGGAATGAAAAGGGCATTTCCAAAAAACTCAATGCGGTTCATCAACGCCGAAGAGTGTGGTATCAACTTGTTCAAAGCCAGCCCCGCGGCGAATGCTCCAATAATTGGTTCAATACCACCCAGCTCTACTAAAAAGCCGGCAGAGAAAACGACAAACAACACAAAGATAAAATTGGAATATTTTTCGGATTCGGCTTTTTGGAAGAACCATTTGGCAATACGCGGAGTAACGATGAAGATAATCAGAGAAAAGATAATCAGCGATATCACAAGCTTCAAAAGAAAACCGATATCGAGGCCGCCATCACTGTTGGAAAGCACCAGTGCCAGTATGATCAACACTGCCGTATCGGTGAGGATCGTGCCGCCTACCGTGATTGCCACTGCCTGGTTGCGTGCTATTCCCAGACGGCTGACAATGGGATAAGCAACGAGTGTATGGGTAGAGAACATGCTTGCTGTGAGAAAGCTGGCGTTCACATCGTATCCCAAAAAATAATAACATACCGGATAGCCTATCAGCATGGGAATAATGAATGTATAAAGACCAAAGGTCAGGCTTTTGTTCCGATGATGGACAAACTCACCCAAATCGAGTTCCAATCCTACAATAAACATGATATAGAGCAACCCGATTGTTGAAAATATCTCAACTCCTCCATGCGTGTTATCGATCCAGTTCAGGCCGAAGGGACCAATGATTACGCCTGCCAGGATCAATCCGATAATACTGGGCACATTGAAGCGCTTCAGAAGTATCGGGGCAACAAGCACAACAAACAATAGAATGGTGAATATCAATACCGGATTGGTAAACGGTAGCGTAAACTCATGTTGTAATTCTGTGATAAAATCTGCCATTGGGTTACTTTGTTGATTCCGGAACAGAGTTCTCGCATTAAGATAGCTGCTGTCAACGACAAAAATAAACAAATAATTTGACTTATTTGACATTGGCATCTTTTTTGGCGCCGCTAAAGTAGTTATCTTTGCAGGTTATATATTCGCGGTATGAGCAATCAGAAGAAAATCGAAATAAAGGGTGCGCGCGTCAACAATCTCAAAAACATCGACGTAGAAATTCCCCGAAACACTTTCACAGTAATCACCGGCCTCTCAGGCTCGGGAAAATCATCTCTGGCTTTCGACACCCTCTACGCCGAAGGTCAGCGCCGGTATGTGGAGAGCCTGTCGGCCTATGCAAGACAGTTTTTAGGGCGGATGAACAAGCCGGAGTGTGATTATATCAAGGGCATACCGCCGGCGATTGCCATCGAACAAAAAACCACCTCCCGCAATCCGCGCTCCACGGTGGGCACCTCCACCGAAATATACGAATACCTAAGGCTCCTCTATGCCCGCATCGGAAAAACTCTCTCTCCCGTCACCGGCAAAGAGGTGAAAAGACATTATGTACACGATGTAGTGGAAAAGATGCATGAGTACAGGGAGGGGACACGCCTTGCCGTTTTGTCATCCATACAGTTACGAAACAACCGCGACCTGCGTGAGCAACTTGAGATTCTGCTGAAGGAGGGGTTTACCCGTGTAGATGTAGGGGAACAGTTTTACCGGATAGACGAGCTGCTGGAACAAAAAAGCCTCCCTCCTGCAAACGAAGTGTTGCTGGTCATAGACCGTCTCTCCTGTTCTTCCGACAAGGCTACTGTCAACCGGTTATCAGACTCGGTGGAGACTGCCTTTCTGGAGGGAAGCGGCGAATGTACCATCCGTTTCTGGGGAGAAAGCGGCATGGAGTCGTTTGTCTTTTCCAACCGCTTCGAAGCCGACGGCATCACCTTCGAAGAACCCTCAGAGCTGATGTTCAACTTCAACAGTCCGGTGGGTGCCTGCCCCAAATGTGAGGGATTCGGGAAGATCATCGGCATCGACGAAAACCTGGTGATTCCCGACAAGAGCCTTTCTGTTCAGGAAGAGTGTGTACAGTGCTGGAAGGGAGAGAAGATGAGCGAATGGAGGCGGGAGTTTGTACAAAATGCCTATAAAGCCGACTTCCCGATACATCGCGCCTATTACGATCTGACAGATCAGGAAAGAGACATCCTCTGGAACGGGCGCCACGACCTGGACATCTACGGTATCAATGATTTCTTTGGGATGCTCGAAAAGAACCTCTACAAGATTCAGTACCGGGTCATGCTGGCACGCTATCGTGGCAAGACCGAATGCAATGTATGCAAGGGTGCGCGACTAAAGCCCGAGGCGCTCTACGTGAAAATTGGCGGAAAATCTGTCTCAGAACTCGTCCTGATGCCTGTAACAGAGCTGAAACTATTTTTCGACCGGCTACAGCTGGACGGGAACGATGCCGCCATTGCCGAGCGGCTGCTCACGGAGATTCACAACCGGCTACAGTTCCTGACCGATGTGGGACTCGGCTACCTTACACTCAACCGGCTTTCGAATACCCTCTCCGGCGGCGAGAGTCAGCGCATCAACCTGGTCTCCTCCCTAGGGAGCAGCCTGGTAGGATCGCTTTACATCCTCGACGAACCCAGCATCGGGTTACATTCACGCGACACACACCTGCTCATCCATGTGCTGCGGGAGCTGCAAAGTCTGGGCAATACGGTTGTGGTGGTGGAGCATGACGAAGAGATTATTCGTGCGGCGGATTACATCATTGACATCGGTCCCAAAGCGGGACGACTGGGAGGAGAGCTGATGTATCAGGGAAATATAGCGAATCTGGAACTGAACAGCAACAGTTATACCGTCAAATACCTTACCGGCGAAGAGCAGATAGAAATCCCCCGAACACGGCGCAAATGGAACAACTATATCGAGGTAAAGGGTGCCCGCCAAAACAATCTTAAGAACATAGACGTAAAGTTCCCGCTGCACGTGATGACGGTGGTCACAGGCGTGAGCGGCTCCGGAAAATCATCGCTCGTGAACGATGTGTTTTACAATGCACTGCAACATCACTACAAAGGTTCAGCCTTAGAGCGTGCCGAATTTAACAGCATCACAGGCGACATTAAACTGATGAAAGGGGTGGAATATGTAGACCAGAACCCCATTGGCAAGTCGTCCCGTTCCAACCCGGTCACTTACCTGAAAGCATTCGACGAAATCAGGAAACTTTTTGCAGCACAGCCACTGGCGAAACAGATGGACTTTACCCCGGCTTATTTCTCCTTTAACGTGGAGGGCGGCCGCTGCGAAGAATGCAAAGGCGAAGGGACCATCACCGTGGAGATGCAGTTCATGGCCGACATCCAACTGGAGTGTGAATCGTGTCACGGAAAACGATTCTCGCCGGAAGTGCTTGAGATTGAATACAGGGGACTTACCATTTACGACATCCTGGAGATGACGGTGGACCAGGCAATTGAGTTCTTTGCCGGTCAAAAAGGTGCTGCAGAGAAAAAAATTGTTAAAAGGATTCAGCCATTACAGGATGTGGGGTTGGGATACCTTAAGCTGGGGCAAGCTTCCTCCACCCTCTCGGGCGGCGAAAATCAACGCGTGAAACTAGCTTACTATCTGGGCGAGGAGAAAACTCAGCCCACCATTTTCATATTCGACGAGCCGACCACGGGATTGCATTTTCACGATATCAGAACCTTGCTTAAAGCATTTGATGCCCTGATAGAGAGGGGGCATACGGTCATCATTATTGAACACAACATGGAAGTGATCAAATGTGCCGACCACATCATCGACATCGGCCCAGAGGGTGGAAATGCAGGGGGCTATCTGGTATGTGAAGGCACGCCTGAGGAGATTGTCCGGTGTGAGCAATCTCATACAGGCCGTTTTCTGAAGGATAAACTGGTTTAGTTTAAGTTTCGTAAGACCCAATAAACAATGATTACAATGAAGATCGTCATAGCCGACCATCTTCCAAAAAAGAGACTTTTCAGCCGGGAGTGCCGTTTTCTTCTGTCAAAATATTCCAGATAAATCCCCAGAAACAGATACGGCACCACCAGCACCATAAAGGCATTGTACCTCCACGCAGCGCCGATCTTGAAATGCAACAAACTGTGAATGGCCCTTTGAGAGCCGCACCCGGGACATTCATAGCCGGTGAAAAGCAAAAAAGGACATTTGGGAAACAAAAGTTCAGCTTCCGGATCGAACCGATAAAAGAGTATCAAAACTGCCACAAACATGATACTCACGATAACACTTAAGGTAATTTTTGCTCCTTTATTCACGGGAAACAGAATAAACGTCAAAAATTATACCCGCTTGCATTGTTCTCAATAATTTTTTCCATGTATTGGGGCATGTTGCCGGTAGACATTACGGTAATCCACAAAACGGCGGCAATAATACCGATAATGAAAGCCGCAAGGGTCCACCTCCTGGCCGAGCGGGCAGCAGCCTCCGCTTCCGTGTACCTGCCGTTGAAATACAACACATCTACTTTTGCAGCGTATACAATCCCTGCGATACCGAAAGGCACACAACAGCACAATGTGACCACAATTGACTGCCAAAGCCAGTTATTCGGCTTTAACGGCGGAATTTCCTCCACTGCTTCTGCCTTTTGCTCCGGAACCGGAGGAGGGGTAAAATATTGATCTTCCATTTTTGAATGATTAGGTCGTGATAAATTCCTCAAAGCCTGCCAACGATCCCACAAAAACAACAAAAAGAATGACGATGATCGTGATAAACAGTACCCAACCAATGGCAATCCACATGGCAATTTTGGTCCATTTTTCCGCTGAACGGGAAGATTCGGCTGCTGCACTGTAATCGCCTCTGTTATAAAATGACTCAACCTGAGCTGCATATACGATTGCAATAATCCCGAGCAGGTTCAAAAAGCTGCTGCAAAAGACAAAAGGCAATATGGTCACCAGGATAGACTCCACGAGCCAGGTTTTTGGCATAGGCTGGAGTATTTCCGCAGCATAAGGAGCTGACGGACGTGAATACCGGGGATCATGGTCTGTTCCTGCCGTCTGGTAGCTACCGGAAACATTTGTAAAAAGAAACCGCAATTCATCCACCTCTTCGGCACGTTTCCACTGCTCCATGCCCTGGGTCCACACCAGCGTATCTCTTCTCACGCGTTCCTGTCGAAGCTCTTCCGGAGAGAATGTTCCCTTCTGCTTTCCTTCCGTGTCGATGTAAAAGTAGCGGTTCATATATTTGAATTTATTGGTAATCTTCGGGTTCTATTCGTAATATCCGGATAACCCGTCCATCTTTATCCTGATAAACATACTCGATAACGACGCGGTTCTCTTTGAAAGTTCCTAACTGTGGATTGGAGGAAAACTCATGCCTGATGCTTTCTACAAGAGATTGAGACATCTGCTGAACCAACGAGTCGGGATGGGAGGTATTGAGTACACTATAACGATAGCGGAAAACATTATCTTTCGTAACTGAAGCTTCTTCAAACCGGGTATATCTGTCGAGCATAACAGGAGTCGATTCATTCAGCTCTGCCGCCATCTCGCTCAGTTTCCGGTGTAATGCCTTGTTGCCCGTATCACATTGTACCAGTAACAAAGAAAAGAAGATCACCGAGAGTGTAAAGAATGTTTTTCGCATACGTACAATTATCGTTTTACAAATGTAAAAAAGTTTATGGTCTGCCGAAAATAATTATGGTTAATTTTAGCATGAGTCTTGTACAGCCTTCTTTTCACCTATTAGTAGCAGATATGCTGTAGATGAATAGCTTTAACAGCATCCGGGGAATTAAAATTGGCAGAATGTCTCTCGACATCCTGCCAAACATGTTAACCTTAAATCTAATACTATTATGAAAAAACCACGCGACAAATATAAAAAAGAAATTAAATTTCACCAAATAATTTCAATAAAAAAACATAAAAGATTTATTTTTGTCAAATTGAAAGTTTTCTCAAACAACCGGCAACCCCATCCCCGTAATTTTACGATATAAATCGAGAGCATAGACATCGGTCATGCCGGATACATAATCTACCACCGCTTGAATCTTGCCGTACATACTGGGGGAATCGATTTCATATTGTTCGGGAACTCTGTTTAGAAGCAATCTGGAATAAGCATGATCCGGATTTTGTATCGCCTTTGTGAAGACCTCCAGTAAAAAACCAATGATTCGATAACCTGCAAGCTCTACATCCAACACTTCCTTAGACCGATAAATGTATTGATAGGCAAATCGGGAACAGGCCTGATAAGCCGTTGCCGCTGCCGGGGATACACGATCAATGAGCGAACCGGCAAACACTCCCGAAAGAATTTCCTCTTCGTGCGCAAGAAATAGCCGGGAACATTCGTCCACAAGCAACCCTATCACACCGGCACGCAGGTAAGCAATCTGTTCATTCACATCGGACACAAGCTTCAATGTATCCACTCGTCGCTGCCGACGTTCCGGCTCAAAAAAACCGAGCAGCAGCTTCATGGCATTTTCGGTAGAGATCAGATGCAGCTTGTGTGCATCTTCAATATCCATCACCTGATAACAAATATCATCAGCAGCCTCAACCAGATAAACCAGGGGGTAGCGAACATACCTCAACGGGTTATCCTGCAGTTTCGTAATACCGAGATTGCTAGCAATGATCCGGTAATCATCTTCTTCCGAGGCAAAAAAACCAAATTTATTTTTTCCACCGCTTAACATCGATGAATAGGGATACTTTACAATGGAGGCCAGCGTGGAATAGGTCATGGCGAAACCACCCTTCCTCCTCCCCTTGAACTGATGCATGAGCAGGCGAATCGCGTTGGCATTCCCTTCAAAGGAGGTAAAATCAGTCCATCGGCCCCCATCCTTCTCAATTACCGTTCGGAGATAACTCCCTGCACCTTCGGAAAAAAAGGTGGAAATGGCTTTTTCACCGGAATGACCGTAGGGGGGGTTGCCTAGATCATGCGCCAGACAAGCTGCGGACACGATTGACCCGATCTCTTCGAAGTAAGCTTCTGAATCAGGATGCCTTGCGCGCAACAAACGCCCCACATTTTCTCCCAGAGAACGGCCCACACTCGCCACCTCCAAGCTATGTGTCAACCTGTTATGAACAAACACGCTTCCCGGAAGTGGAAATACCTGCGTTTTATTCTGAAGGCGGCGGAAAGGAGATGAGAAGATCAGCCTGTCGTAATCACGCTGATACTCCGTCCGTTCGTGCTTCGTGGCATGGGTATACTGTTCCATGCCGAAGCGTTCTGCAGATAATAGCTGTACCCAATTCATTTTTATGATTCTTTGTTGAACAAAGATAACACAATTTTTAAGAGAAGATATCGTCCTAAAATAATCGAATCTCCACAAATAAACGTAAATTTGTATCTTAATTACAGAAAGGTTCATCAATGACGGACATTATAAAACACGAATGCGGTATCGCCGTGATCCGCCTTCTCAAACCCCTCGACTATTACTACAACAAATACGGATCATGGCAGTATGGGCTGGACAAGCTCTACCTGCTCATGGAAAAACAACACAACCGCGGCCAGGAGGGAGCCGGGTTGGGCGCAGTGAAGCTGGAGGCATCCCCCGGCAATGAGTATATTTTCAGGGAAAGGGCAATGGGATCCGGCGCCATATCAGAAATATTTTCCAAAGTGCATGAATCATTTCAGAAATTCACGCCGGAGCAGTTGCGCGATATCGAATTTGTAAAAAAGACAGTACCTTACGCGGCCGAGCTTTTCATTGGCCACCTACGATACAGCACTACCGGGAAGAGCGGGCTGACCTATGTGCATCCGCTGTTGCGTCGTAACAACTGGGCTTCAAGAAGCCTTGCCCTGGCGGGCAACTTCAACATGACCAACGTGGACGAGATGTTTCAGCAGCTTATTGCTGAGGGACAACATCCGCGGGATTATGCCGATACTTTTGTGATGCTGGAATCAATAGGCCATTATCTCGACCGCGAGGTGCAGTACCAGTACGATCACCTGGAAAAAAACCACGTCAGCGGACAAGAGGCAAGCCACGTGATCGAAGAAAAACTTGACATTCCCTTCCTGCTGAAAAGGGCCTCTAAAATATGGGACGGAGGGTATGCCCTCTGCGGACTCGTGGGTTGTGGCGACGCTTTTGCCCTGCGTGATCCCTGGGGTATCCGGAGCGCTTTTTATTACTACGACGATGAGGTGGCCGTGGTGGCTTCAGAACGGCCGGTCATCCAAACAGCCTTTAATTTGAAAAAAGAGGAGGTACATGAGCTACAGCCGGGAGAGGCCATCGTGGTGAAAAAAAATGGACATATCGGCCTGCACCAGATCCAGGAAAGAAAAGAGAAGATCACCCCTTGTTCTTTCGAGCGGATCTACTTCTCCCGCGGCTCGGACTACGACATCTACCGGGAGCGAAAGAAGCTGGGAGAGTTGCTCGTGCCCAAAATTATCGAAGCCATCGACGATGATTTCGACAACACAGTATTCTCTTTCATCCCCAATACGGCTGAAGTGGCCTATTACGGAATGCTACAGGGTTTGGAGGATTATTTTAACCACAAAAAAACATCGACCATCCTGGAAAAGGGAAACAGCTTGAGCAAGGAGGAGATCGATCAGATCCTTTCCAGACGTGTTCGTTCGGAGAAAGTAGCAATCAAAGACATCAAACTTCGCACCTTCATTGCTCAGGGTAACAAAAGAAACGACCTCGCCGCACACGTCTACGATGTCACGTACGGATCACTCCGCAGAGGGAAGGACAATCTGGTCATCATCGACGACAGCATCGTACGCGGAACGACGCTCAAACAGAGCATTATCAAGATACTGGACAGGCTCGACCCAAAAAAGATCGTCATTGTCTCCTCTTCGCCTCAGATCCGATATCCCGATTGTTACGGCATAGACATGTCGCGCATGAGTGAATTTATTGCATTCCGTGCTGCCATTGCCCTTTTGAAAGAGCGCGGAATGCAGCATATTATCGACGAGACCTACGAAAAGTCGGTCGCGCAAAGCCGCAAAAGCAAAGAAGAGATCGTCAATTACGTGAAAGATATCTACGCACCCTTTACCGACGAAGAGATATCGACCAAGATAGCACAAATGCTCACATCGTCCGACATCAAAGCCGAAGTAAAAATTGTCTTCCAAAGCATTGAAGACCTGCACAAAGCATGTCCCGGCAACCAGGGAGACTGGTATTTTTCCGGCAACTACCCCACCCCGGGCGGAAACAGACTGGTGAACAACGCGTTTATAAATTACGTTGAAGGACAAGAGGGCCTTCCTCATCAATATTCACTGAATTTCTAAACAGAAAGGATGATTGAACGGGTAATTATTTTAGAGAATGTGGATCCGGTTATTTTCTTCGGGATTAACAACAACAATATTCAATTGTTGAAAACGTTATTCCCCAAATTGCGCATCGTGGCACGGGGAAATGTGATCAAGGTGGTTGGCGAAGAGGAAGAGCTGGTCGCATTTGAAGAAAAAATTCACGAACTTGAAAAGTTCAGCATCGAAATGAACGTGCTGAAAGAGAGCGACATCCTTGACATCGTAAAGGGGAAGGCTCCGACTGTAATAAACGTGGATAACCTCATCATTCACGGATTAAACGGGAAACCCATCCTGGCCCGTACTGCCAACCAAAAGAAGCTGACAGAGGCATTCGATATGAACGACATGGTCTTTGCCATAGGGCCGGCAGGATCGGGCAAGACCTATACAGCAATAGCCCTTGCCGTACGTGCATTGAAAACAAAACAGGTGCGGAAGATCATTCTTAGCCGCCCTGCCGTGGAGGCCGGCGAGAAACTGGGATTCCTTCCCGGCGATATGAAAGAGAAGATTGATCCCTATCTGCAGCCGCTCTACGATGCATTGGAGGATATGATCCCACCCCTGAAACTGAAGGAGTACATTGAAAATAAAATCATCCAGATAGCTCCATTGGCATTCATGCGCGGACGAACGCTCAACGATGCGGTGATCATCCTCGATGAGGCACAAAACACCACCAAACCCCAGATTAAAATGTTCCTTACAAGACTGGGAATAAACGGAAAAATGATTATCACCGGAGATATTACGCAAGTGGATTTGCCCAATTCGCAACCATCTGGACTGATTCATGCCATGAGGATGCTGCGTCATATCAAAGGCATTGCCACAGTGGAGTTCAACAAGAAAGATATCGTGCGCCACAAGCTGGTACAACGGATTGTGGAGGCATATGAGGAAGAGGAAAAGCAAGCGAATCATCCGATCAATTTATCATAAAAATCAACAAATCAATTCATATGGATACGCTGACAAAAACAAATTATCATTTTGCAGGACAGACTCAGGTCTACCACGGAAAAGTACGTGATGTGTACAGCATTGGGGACGACACGCTGGTAATGATTGCCACAGACCGAATTTCGGCATTCGATGTGGTGTTGCCGAAAGGAATTCCTTACAAAGGTCAGGTATTAAATCAGATCGCAGCGAAATTTCTGGATGCTACGGCCGACATCGTACCAAACTGGAAAAAAGCATCGCCTGACCCGATGGTCACTGTAGGAGTACGTTGCGAGCCCTATAAGGTGGAGATGGTCATTCGCGGCTACATAACCGGTAGTGCCTGGCGTGAATACCAGAAGGGAGCACGCCTACTCTGCGGGTTACCGCTGCCCGAGGGACTACGTGAAAACCAGCGGTTCGAAACTCCGCTAATCACCCCCACCACCAAAGCAGACGAGGGACACGACGAAAACATCTCCAGGGAAGAGATTATTGCTCAGGGACTGGTGAGCAAGGAGGAGTATGAACAGCTGGAGCAATACACCTATGCCCTCTTCAAACGAGGCACCGAGATGGCTGCAGAGAAAGGCCTGATCCTCGTGGATACCAAGTATGAGTTTGGGAAAAAAGAGGGGCAGATTTATCTCATCGATGAGATCCACACCCCCGACTCGTCTCGTTATTTTTATTGCGACGGATATGCGGAGCGCTTTGAGAAAGGGGAAGAACAAAAACAGCTGTCGAAAGAATTTGTACGCAAATGGCTGATGGATAATGGATTCAAAGGACAGACAGGGCAGCAGATCCCCGTAATGACTGACGAGTACTGCCGCAGCGTTTCCGAACGGTACATCGAACTTTACGAGAAGATTGTGGGAGAAAAATTTGTAAAAGCCGACGCAGCCGATCTGGAAGCGCGTATCGAGAAGAATATCACAGAATATCTGAAGAAAGAACATCCATAAATGAGCTATAAAGTTGAAAAGGTCAATCCCTACGACTCCGATCGGCCAAAAAATGAACAGGTAATCAGAATGTTCAATGAGATTGCGCCCAATTACGACAGGCTGAATGGCACACTCTCGCTAGGAATCGATAATTACTGGCGTAGAGATGCGTTGAAGGAACTCCGAAAATACCACCCCCGACATATCCTGGATATTGCGACCGGAACGGGAGATTTTGCCATTCTTGCGCAGCAGATTCTGCGTCCTGACAAGATTTCTGCCGTGGATATCTCCGACGGCATGATGGAAATTGGCAAAGAGAAAGTAAAGAAAAGAGGGCTGGAAAAGATTATCTCGTTTGAGAATCAGGACTGCTCGACCATGACTTTCCCGGATAACAGCTACGATGCCGCCACGGTGGCATTCGGGGTACGCAACTTTGAGAATATCGACCAAAGTTTTCAGGAGGTGCTTCGCGTGTTGAAGCCGGGTGGTGTTTTTCTCTTTATTGAACTTACCACCCCCGGAAAGACTCCTATAAAAGAACTATACGCCACCTATACAAAATACGTGATGCCTTTTTTGTCGGGTTTGTTTGCTACCGAACAACGCGCATATAGATACCTACCTGCTTCAATTGCTGCATTTCCGCAGGGGAGGGAAATGATGTTGATTCTGAGAAAGAACGGATTTACAAATATCAGGCTCAGAAGGTACACGATGGGCATCAGCACATTGTATATTGCTGAGAAACCTGTAAAATGATTTCGTAGACAACCGAATAAAATATGAAGACTTACGGACTGATTGGATTTCCGCTTAAGCACTCCTTCTCCGCACAGTTTTTTGCAGAAAAATTCGAGAGAGAGAGGATTGATGCCGAATATCTGAATTTTGAAATAGAAGATATTCACGAAATACGCCGGGTTATTCTCTTTCATCAGCACCTGAAAGGACTGAATGTGACCATCCCCTACAAAGAAAAGGTAATTCCTTTTCTGCATGATATTTCCCCCGAAGCAAAAAAAATTGGAGCTGTAAACGTAATCAGGGTCGACCGGAAACCGGGCGACATGTATTTTTACCAACTGACCGGTTACAATACCGATTATATTGGCTTTCGGGATTCACTCTGCCCCCTGCTAAACCCCGCTGTTCACCGCAAAGCCCTGATCCTGGGCACCGGTGGAGCATCGAAGGCGGTAGCACAAGCCCTTCGGGATCTGGGCATAGAATGGCGTTATGTATCCCGTTCTGCAGGAAAAGACAAACTCACTTATGACGCATTGTCCCGGGAAATGTTATCAACGCATCTCTTAATCGTGAACGCTTCACCGGTCGGCACTTTTCCTCATGTTGACGCATGTCCTGACATCCCTTATCAGTATCTCGGTTCAAATCATCTGCTGTACGATCTTGTGTACAATCCCGAAGAATCATTATTCCTGAAAAAAGGGCGAACACAGGGTGCCACCACTAAAAACGGCAGGGAGATGCTGGAGATACAAGCCCGCACAGCCTGGAAAATATGGAATTCCTGAATTTACCTGTACTCAAAGAGACAATCGGAAAGCGACCAATAGAAAAAAACGCCCTCCTACATGTCACATGCAAAGAGGGCGAAAAAAACTCCTTAGTTATTGATTGAAGTATAGTTAACTAAGTAATATATAGAGGTGCGAAAGTGTAGTTTGTTCCTATAATAACATGGGAGCCTCTGTAGTGTTTTGTGGAGCTGCTTCCGGAGTTATTTCCTTTCCTTCATCATCGAAATAAACGGTCTTTACCGACTGATTTTCCTTATCTGTTGCAGTAACCTTCGTTATTTTCTTCTCTGCATGATACTGCAACGCGTTAATGTCATATTTATCGATGAGCTTACGGACAGCCTGCTGTACTTTTTCATTCAGGTCTTCGAACTTGACGTTTGCGAATCCGTCTTCTTTTTGTTGCGTTGCCTCAAAGACTTCTACTGAAGGAGTTTCTCCCTGTCTGTTTTTTTCAGCGGCCTCGGCTTTATGTTGCGATGCCGGTACTTCGTTGCCTTCCGCATCGAGATAAACTTTCTTTGTGGATTGGTCATCTTTCTTAATCAGCATTACCTTCGTAAGCTGTTTGCTCGCATTAAACTTCAATGATTTGACATCATATTCGGCGCTTAGTGCATTAACAGATGCCTGTACTGCCGGATTCAGCGAGTCCAACTGCACTTCCACGTATCCATTATCGTCGTCCATTACTATATTAACTGCAGATACTTCATTGGCTGCATTGACCTGTTGCACACTTGCTGTTGTAATCACAGCTCCCATCAGAGCAATTGATAAAATAACTTTTTTCATAATGATAAACTTTAAATGATTTGCCATTGATTTTTTAATTCCATTCTTGACAATTCAACGAGTCATTGTCTGCAATCAATGTAACAGATTTCATGCCAAAGGAA
>DHSP01000051.1:22595-30781 GCA_002408485.1 Proteiniphilum sp. UBA5283
TGAAAAAGAGTATGTGGAAATCGTGTGGAAGGTGTAGAATCATTCCACACCCTTCTGGGGTATTTCCACATTTCAAATAAATTATCCGAAACAGCATATATGGTTGTATGTAAAATATATCCTTTATATTTGGGTATAAAAAAGGAATCTCATGCGAACGGCACACTCACCGGAATATAAAATCAGAATCAAGATCGGGCTAATCCTCCTGGTAATACTCCTCTATTTCATAGGCCTGTTTGTTTATTCTTTTACATTAAAGAAGAAAATAGATATGCAGAAGCAGGAGATGGACAATGCTTATAAAGTGCTTTCATACAGCAATGATCTGATTATATCGGTTCAGGAAGCACAGGACGTGCTGAACCGATATCTGGTATCTCCTTCGGGGAGATATCAGCGGCAGTATGATTCCATTACCCGTGACATTTTCAGGCAGATCAGTTACATTAAAAGCATATCCCTTGAAGGGAGGGAAGACATGCTTCTGGAAGACATTGATTCCCTGCTGCAGGAAAAAAACGGGATTGTACGCAGGCTTACCATTCAATTGAGGTCCCGTAATCCGATGGTGGAGATAGACAAGAAGATTGAGCACTACGATGAAATTATTCAGGACTCCATAGTAGTCACCATGAATAAAGACACCACCATGGTGCCTGTTCCAAAAAAAAATTTCTGGGGACGCCTCAGGGATCTTTTCGATCCGCAAAAGACACCTGACTCCACGGTAACCATTGCTCGAACAGAACAGAGAGCCCTTTCCGTATCGCGCGTAGATACCACGTTGTATGCAGACCTGAAACAGGTCACACAAGAAGCATCAAAGACATATATTTCCCAAATGGCAGGTATAGAAAGAGAGGTTCGTGAGCTTGTTGTCGCGGAACAAAGCATCTCTTTAAAAATATCTAAACTGATCACGCAGTTTTACAATGCAGCTATTGAGACAACACGCATGGGTACTGACAATAGCGAGATGTTAAGCCGGAGAACCATTACTTTTGCACTCTTGGTGGGGGCCATTTCCATTATTTTGATCCTGATTATTGTCTTCCTGATTATTGACGACCTGAATAAAGGACAAAGGGCACGGGCTGATCTTGCACGGGAAAAACAAATCACTGAAGAACTGATAAGCAGTCGTCACAAATTATTGCTTTCTGTATCTCATGATATAAAAACACCGCTCAGTTCCATGATGGGTTACATGGAGATGTGGGCTTCGGAAGAGTTACCCGTCAATATAAAAAGACAACTACAGTCTGCCAGAAATTCAGGATTGCATATTTTGAGCATGCTTGCCAATCTGCTTGAGTTTTCGCGCATGGAAAGCAACAAGAGCGCCCTGCATTTCAGTCGTTTCAATTTAATTGAACTGATGGAAGATGTTATGGGCATGTTTCGTCCTTTCACCAATGAAAAAGGACTTGTCGTAAACTTTGAAAATCATCTGGATACCTCCTTTTACACAGTGACGGATTATACAATGCTCAAACAGATACTCATCAATGTGATATCAAACGCGGTAAAATATACTCCGAAGGGAACAATATCAATCAGACTACAGCAGGATACTGATCTTATTTTTACTGTCTCCGACAGCGGAATAGGCATTGACAAAGAGGACATCGAACAGATTTTCAAACCTTTTTCCCGAATAAAGAACCGTTTAAAGACAGAAGGTAACGGATTCGGATTGTATGTCACAAGGGGACTTGTCGATTCCCTGAAGGGAGAGATTTCACTCATCTCCGAAAAAGGAAAAGGCACTACCGTCACCATCCGTCTACCTATTACTCAGATAAAATATAGCACTGAAATGGATCAGTCTTCGGAAGGGGTCGTAAGTGTCACACCGCCTGAAAAGATTCTGCTGTTTGAAGACGATGCCACACTGGGAAACATGCTCAGGGAATACCTCACCGGGAATGGTTTTAAGGTAAAGCTCTGCAGTAACGCAAGTGATGTAAAAGGTTTTATCCGGCTCATTTCATCTTTCGATATCGTGTTCACCGACATGCAGATGGGAGAAATAACGGGGCTTGACATCCTGCAGCTAATCCGGAAAAAAAATGATCATATACCTGTGTGGCTGATGACCGCATATGATGAATACACATCTGAGATGGCATTAAAATATGGATTTAACGGACTTATAACCAAGCCGGTATCCATGAATCAACTCCTTGTGATACTCACAGGGAAAAAGGTGCACATACGGGACGGAGCCACGCTTTCCGGCCGGTTTCCGCAGCTGGCAGCCATGTTTAACGAGGACACAGAGGCCATAAAAGATATACTTTCAGGTTTTGTACAAACCTCACACAAAGATCTGGATGAATTAAAGGAATTGATAAGGCGTGACCGGTTTAAGGAAGCCCGGCAGCTATGTCACCGTATTCACCCCTTTTACGGCCAGCTTAACGCCGGTCATCTTTGTGACGCATTACGCAAGATGGACAAGTTTCCGGGAGATGGTGAAAAGGAGTGGCCGGAATGGAAGGAAGAGCTTCTGGAGACAATTGGCAAGCTCGAGTCATTTCGTGAGACCATCCGGAGAGATTTCTTATAGCCCTATGCCATAAAGGTGAATCTTGTTGTAAAGTGTCTTCCGGTCGATCTGCAGCAACATGGCAGCTTTTGTCTTGTTACCTTTTACACGTTCCAGGGCTTCAATGATCTTTTCTTTTTCCTGATCCGGTTCACGTAAAAGGGATATGTCTCCTTTTATGTCATTGCCCGTTTTTTTTTCGGTTAAAACGGGCAAGCTCTCCCCGGTGATTGTATCACCAACTGAAAAAAGCACTGAACGGCGGATTACATTACGGAGTTCACGCAAGTTTCCGGGCCAGCTGTAATTTTCAAGTTTCATACATGCTTCGGCAGAAATGGAAACGACGTGCCTGTCGAGTTCTTTATTTGCTTCCTCCCGAAAATGGTTGGCATAGCGTTGCACGTCCGATACACAGGCCCTCAGTGGAGGCACCTGTATTATAAATTCATTGAGGCGGTGATAAAGATCTTCCCTGAAGCGCCCTTCGGCAATGGCTTTTTCCAGGTCCTCATTGGTAGCGGTGATAATGCGTACATCCACATCGATATCTGAGGAGGTACCCACAGGCCTTATTTTTTTCTCCTGCAACGAACGAAGCATCTGCATCTGAACACCGTAGGGCAGGTTTCCCACTTCATCGAGAAAAAGCGTTCCGCCACAGGCTTCGGCAAAAAAGCCGGTTTTGTTTTCAATTGCAGAGGTAAATGATCCTTTCTTGTGCCCAAACAGCTCGCTTGGCGCCAGTTCCAGGGAGAGGCTTCCGCAATCTACGGCAATGAAAGGCCCCGAGGCGCGGTTGCTCCTTTCATGAATCATCCTGGCTACACTTTCTTTTCCCGTACCGCTTTCCCCTATGACCATCACAGCCATTTGTGTGGGTGCTACCAGGTTGATATGGGCATACATCTGTACAGAAAGAGGGCTGCGGCCAAATACAATACTCCTGGAACTGTCAGGCGGGATTTGTGAATTCGTTTTCCTGATCTTTGAAGATTTATCCGTTCTGGCTGTCTCGAAAACATCTTTTATTTTTTGATTAAGCAGAGAGGGATTAATCGGTTTTTCGAGATAGTCGAAGGCTCCCAGTTTAATGGCAGAGACAGCCGTCTGCACGTCCCCATAGCCGGTCATGATGATCACGGGAATATCTGTTCCTTTCTCTTTTAACCAGCTAAGCAACATGATACCATCACCATCGGGCAGGCGCAGATCAGACAGGATCAGTTCATACTCCGACTTGGACAGCGTTTCGCGTGCCGTAGTCATACCTGAGCACAACGTTGCCATGTATCCGTTTCTCTCAAACCATTTCACCAACATGGTTCCAAAAGATCGGTCATCTTCTACTATGAGTATCCTTCCGTTCACCGGTCTACATATTGCGACGGCATAAAGATAGGTTTTTTTTTTATACAGCTACTCACATTGACGATTGGTAACGTTTTATTGGACGGATTAAGTTTTTTTTTGAACTGTCTTCATCCTGGAGCAATACAAGATGGAAAGAATATTGTATATTTGAACTGATTAAACCCTCTTCATGAGCAAACTTCCAAAAACAGAAACAGACAAACGGTTGCAAAAGCTGCAACAACTGTTGTCTACTATGCAGGCCGAGAGCTGCCTTATCACCTCACAGGTAAACAAATACTGGCTTACCGGATTCATTTTTGATGGTTATATCCTGGTATATGCCCAGAGCGATCCGCTGCTGTTTGTAAGGCGTCCCGCCGGGTTGTGGGGAAATAATATTTTTATGATCCGTAAGCCTGAACAGATACCCGGCCTGCTTCGTGAAGCGGGCTTCAGGGTTCCCGGACAGGTTTTATTGGAAAGTGACACGATCACGCTCAGTGCAGCGCTCCGCTTACAGGAAGCGCTGGAGATGCCGGAGATCAAGAATATCTCTGCCGCGATCAGGGAAATAAGATCGGTCAAGTCAGCATACGAACTGGATCAGATTCGCGAGAGCGCAGCCATTCATGCAAAAGTGTATGAATTGATCCCCTCCCTCTACCACAAAGGGATGACCGACCTGGCGCTGCAGATAGAAATTGAACGGCAGATGCGCCTACACGGATCAATGGGTATCTTCCGCTCTTTCGGTGAGAACATGGACATCTTTATGGGAAGCATGCTCGCGGGTGACAATGCGCAGGTTGCCTCACCCTACGATTATGCCCTGGGTGGTGCAGGCATCACCCCATTGCTTCCCCTGGGGGCCAGTGGTACACTACTCGCACCCGGAACCACCCTGATGGTGGATATGGCGGGAAACTACCGTCCCTGCATGGACGATATGACCCGTACTTTTGTGATTGAGCATGTCCCTGATATTGCTTATCGGGCACATCAGGTATCGCTTGACATTTTACACACCATTGAGGCGACCGCAAAGGCAGGCGTTCCCTGTGCAGTGCTCTGGCACATCGCCGAAAAGATCGTCAAAGAGAATAAACTGGAGGCATATTTCATGGGTACCGCACAACAGGCCAAATTTGTGGGTCATGGCGTGGGGCTGGAGATCAATGAGCCTCCCGTGCTCACCCCCCGCTCAAACGAGGTTCTGGAGGCCGGCATGGCCATTGCAATCGAGCCCAAGTTCGTATTACCGGGCATTGGTGCCGCAGGTATCGAAAACACCTATATCGTGCACGACGACCGACTGGAGAAGGTTACTCTTTGTGAAGAATCTCTTATCATTTTATCATAATACATGCGAGGAGCAAAACCTGTAAAATAGAAAAAGAAACCGGATCTATCCGAGACTAAAAATTGCAGTAAACCCGGATTCGATTTTGTTGGGTGAGGCAATAACAGCTCCCATCATCAACCATCTTCATTCACTCCTGTGCCACTGTGCCATCTCCCTAACAGCAGCGGCATTCGTGAGCTGCAAACGGCTTAGTACACTTGCCGATTTCAGAGTAGTAAAAGCTGTAATTCATCCTTTACCGATTCAATAATGGCTTTCTTACAAAGCAGTACTCTGTCTTGCAACGGAAGTCCTCCGTCCTTCATGTTATTTTTTTGCCACAAAATGAATTCCCTCCACAAAAAATATCTCGACGAGTTTCTATGAAACATATCTTCTGTTAGCATATAATTTCCTGGATGCTTTATTGACAAAGCTGATAATATCACCTTTATCGTTATGATAATTTACAACTTAAAGCCAAAGAATCAGGCTAAAGTCGTTTTGTTTTTGGCGGCCATCCCATCAAATACTCGTTTGAAGTGCTCCCGTTTGATGTGGCATACTTTCAATGCAGTAGAATCTATGAAGTTGATTCCTGTGAAATCTCCTTTTCGACAGGTTTCAGAAACAAGACCAAAGGGGGAGCGTCTTTTGCTGAAGTTTCAAAAATCTGTTATAAGATACCAATCTCGGAAACTCTTCCTTTAAATGCTACTTGACATAAAACAGACAAAAGTGTTCAAATTACACATCCCGCTTAAATGAAAAGCGATCAGAATAGTCATCACTTCGCCTCGCCACTACTGAACCTGATGAAAATGAGAAATATAAACATTTATCCATTCAAGCCGAAAATGAAATTTTATGCTTGATTGTAAATTAATAAGCAAACCCCAATTAATTAGAAGCCCTCAATAATATTTTGTGGAATAAATACCCAAAAAACTATAAAAAAAGGACACATGTTCAAAATTCATTTATATTAAGAATAACTTTGTCTGTCAATAAGTTACATTTTTATAGCAAATCAATACATGTTATTTTTCACATACAAAAAATATGAAGTTGCTGTTATGTTTGAGATAAGTCATGATTTTTCCCGACATTAAAAAGAGGAAATATCGGACAAGAATGATACAAGGAGGTCTATTCTTTTATGAATGTTATAGAACTAACAAACAATATTTTACCGGAACCATATAATATTCAGAAGCAGGCAAATCACGAAAATGTGTCTTACCATGGTGTTGTGAAGTGTGTGTTACATTTTGGCGACGGTAAATACAAGACCATTTCCAGTGATAACGCAAAGGATTTACTCTCCGTGAATATCGTAAGATACAACCCTAAATCGGAAGTGGAGGTGAATTTTGTTGAACGCGTTCTAATGCATTATAAGGAC
This sequence comes from Proteiniphilum sp. UBA5283, assembly GCA_002408485.1. Classification (GTDB taxonomy): domain Bacteria; phylum Bacteroidota; class Bacteroidia; order Bacteroidales; family Dysgonomonadaceae; genus Proteiniphilum. Next base: position 29,253 of record DHSP01000051.1, read on the forward strand.
TCCGGTTCCATAGAGGATCTCGCCCGGCGCTGCGGTTACAAATCCACGAGAACATTTACCCGGCATTTCAAGCGGATACTTAACACTACACCCAAGCAATGGTTGTTCTTGATCAAGAAAAATGAAGTCTTGCATTATTTGCAAAACACCGATATACCCATTAATGAAATTGTGTCGATTACAGGATTCTGCAGCATGTCGCATTTGGCGCATTTCTGTAAGTCCAAGATTGGCTCAAGTCCCACAAAAATAAGAAACGAAGCCATAAAGGACAACACGGTTTTCCAATAAGACCTGGAATTCCTGTAACAAGGGTTTAATTTCAGAAACTTATAAAAAGATCTGTTATGGACATACTTTACTTCAATGAGCATCAACAATGCCGACATTACCTTTCCGAGGTACATTCTCTTTTCAAGGTGCACGCGTTGCCCGCACACCATCGTATCGTTATAGATTCAAATGGGTTGTATGCTTTTATCTTCATGCTAAAAGGAGAGGTGGAGATCAACTGCTGTTATGACCAGACCCACCGGCTCACGGCAGGAAACATGTACTCCCTGAACGAGCAGTACAACTATACCGGCATCACGCTGAGTGATGCGGAATCCATAATACTGATGTTCGAGAATCCGCATATACGGTGCGATGAGTTTTCGCTCATCAAACTCCGCAAATACATTCCGAAGGAGACCCGTTGCATCGAAAAGCTGCCCATACTGCCGCAGATCACGGACTACCTGAACGGAATGCGATTCTACATCGCTCACAAAATGTACTGCGCCCATCTACAAGACATCAAGCAAAGCGAATGGTTCTTTCTTATGCGGGCTTTTTTCACCAAAGAGGAGAACGCCCAGTTTTTTCATTCCCTTATCCGGGGAGACAACCCATTCATGATCATGGTGAAGCAAAAAAGCCGGGAAGTGAAAACAGTGGCTGAACTGGCCTCAGCCTGCAATATGACGGAACGCACCTTCAGACGCCATTTCAAGCAATACTTCCAGATCACCCCCAAACAATGGCTGCTGGAACAGAATAAACAGCAGGTAGAATTGGAGCTGATGAAGTCTGAAGACGGACTTAAAATCCTCGCACCACAATTGGGATTCGGTTCTGAAACACAACTCAGTAACTATTGCCGCCGCTATTTAAATAAAACCCCGTCCGAGATCCGAAAAGCAAACAGTTGATCTATATACGAGCCCAAAATGTCCTGTTTCCTATATTTTTTGTCCGTTATTTCTTTTCGTATGATGGGTTGTCATTTTAAATTTGCAGCGGTTGCCAAGATCAAGAAAAGCATCTGTTTTTCATTTTTACGATAAAGTAAAAAAACAAAATTAACGGTCTGATAGATAGGTCGATAATATTTGGTTCTTTAGCATCGTTCAATCAGTCAAATGAACATAAGCTTAAAAAAATATTTTCAAAGTATGTTTAAGAATTATCCGCACAGCATTCTTTTTACGGTTATCGCATTCACATGTAGCTTCTTTACACTAAACGCTCAAAAAGCGGCGGTTAAA
>DHSP01000073.1:0-3978 GCA_002408485.1 Proteiniphilum sp. UBA5283
GAACCCAAAATTAGTACTGTTATTGATACGCCAAAAGTGTTAAAATGGCTTAGTTATTTAACAAACTTATTCGTAACCTATTCGTTTTATAAGATTTTAAATACCTCAATATCAGTAGAGTAGTATGTGGGTTCGCAAGCCTCTCTCCGCTAAAAGCCAAGGATATAGAAAGGATAAAAGGATAAGTCCCGTAAAATGAAAGTTTTACGGGATCTTTTTTTGTTTACCGGCCAGAATGTTTATTTCTGCCACCGTGTTAATGTGGATAAAAAATTGCGAAGCATCGGACGTGCTTCCTCCGGCGTGAAGTTGTTTCCCGTTTCACTATTCCAGTGGTCGAGGAACTTCAGATTGGTTTCCAGCATCTCCTCCATCGTAACATCGCGGGTAAAGGCCCCGTTCTGATAGCAATAGGTACAATACTCCTGATTGGGAGTCCCGTCGGCGTTGGTGCCGAGATCTCCCGTGGACTTCATGTCCATTCCGCAGCTTTGACAAATGGGTGTGTTCATAATTACGTATGTTTATTTGTGATGCATTACCATCAAACAACTGCCGGATCGTAGAGAAGCTTTCTGCAATGACCGTTTCTCCGCTATCCTGGCAATTACTTCAGGCTCATTTTAAAACCGACCACGGCCAGCAGCTCGCCGAGCTGTTCCTGTTTGCCGATGTCAAACCACAAGGGAATTAATTTTCCGATTGGCTTCATCGAGGCAAACTCATTTTTTTTGCTTTCCGAAATGTTCAGTGCGGCGATAGCTTCGAGATGTTTCTCCATGAAATAGAAACTGGTTTTGAAGAATCCTTCCCAGACAGAGAGCCAGAGAATCGTTTTTTTCTTTTGCGTAACCTTGCAAAGCCACGCTTTCCCGTCGTTGTAATACCTCCATTCGTTGTTCAGCCCGTACTCCGGGCTTGCAATCGTTTCGAAAAACAATGCCAGTGCGCTGTAGGCCTGATCGCCCAGCGCCTCGCTCAATACCTTCTCCGAGGGGATGATGGCCGGATCTCTCAATTGCATTCGTGCTTCCATACTATCAAATCTTTTTCCCGATATAAAAGACGTAGCCGTAATACTCCTTGTACATGTCGTATAACGCCTTCTCGCGACGCTGTTCCCGGACCAGCTTCTCCGCCATGGGGTTGCCCGCATGCTGATGCAGGAAGATCTCCTGCACCGCTTCCTGTGGAGCATAGAAGTGATCGGTCCAGCACTCCTCCGGCAGGATAAACGTCGCCACGGGCACATACCCCGCCTTCTCCATCTGAGCCACCTTGTGGGAGACGGTGTCGATCTCCGGATAGGCATCCACCCAGAAGTCGTGAATCTCTGCGGGACGCTCCATCGTAAACCAGGAAGCCTCCGAGACGGCAATATATCCACCTCTCTTCAGCAGTTTCCGCCACTCATTGATGCCCCGCTCAAAGCCGACGTTGTAGATGGATCCCTCCGACCAGATCAGGTCCAGCTCCTCCTCCCCGAAAGGAAGTGCAGCCATGTCGCCCCGGATTCCTTTCACGCGGTGCTGCAGGCTGTGCTTTACCGCATTTCGGTTAAAGAGATCGATGAAGTACGGGAAGAGGTCGATGCCGGTGATCTGCCCGGGACAGTGCTGTGCCAGTGTCATGGTCTGTCCGCCCGTGCCGCAGCCCACATCGGCAATGCGCGCCTTGTCGGTGAGCGGCTCTGTGAAGCTGAGTGCCTTCAGCGTTACTTCGGGACTACCGGGTCCCTGACGTTCTACGTGGGAGAAATATTCGCAGATCAGGTTGAAGTCGAAATCGTGTATCGAATTGTTTTCGTCGTTCATGATGTCTGCTGTTTTTAAACATCCAAACTTATTAGTAATGACAAAGATAGTGATATTTTCAAATTTCTTTACGAGGTATGCAGTTTTTTTACGATTCCTTGATTCTTCTGATGCAATTTTATTACATTTGTAGCATGCATGGCGTGATGCATGCCGGGTTGGATATCTTTACTTTAAATAATTGAAATTATGTGCGAGAAAACACAAAAAAGCAGCTCCGGCGGACATGCTGGTGATGCCGTCTACGGTTTGGGAGTGATCGGTGCAGCAGTCTGGTTCATCTCCACTGCCTCCACCTTTTGGATGGGCGTGCTGGGAGTCCTGAAGGCAATTGTCTGGCCCGCCTTCCTGGTGTACGAGGCGTTCAGGGTTTTGCTGGGCTGATTTCCCGCTTTCCCGCCTTCCGAAGTGTGGGAGATGTTATTTCCGGAGAAACCGTCATGAGCACTCATCGACAGGAAGAGCCAATAAGCTGCCTTTTCCTTTTGATGTGTAACAAATTGCAGCTATATTTGTCCTTATGAACCGGAAGATCATCCATGTAGATATGGACGCGTTCTACGCCTCCATTGAGCAGCGCGACAATCCCGAATATCGCGGCAAGCCGGTTGCTGTGGGCTATGGCGAGAAGAGAGGTGTGGTGGCGGCGGCCAGCTACGAGGCCCGCCGCTATGGAATTCACTCCGCCATGCCGTCGGTCACGGCGCTGCGCAAATGTCCCCATCTCATCTTTGTCATGCCGCGTTTCGATCACTACCGCAATGTATCCAACCAGATCATGCAGATCTTCCTCGAGTATACCGACATGGTGGAGCCGCTGTCGCTCGACGAAGCGTTTCTCGACGTCACCGTCAACCATAAGGGGAACCGTTCTGCCACGCTCATCGCCAAAGAGATCAAGCAAAAGATACTGAGCCGTACCCGGCTCACCGCCTCGGCGGGCGTGTCCTACAATAAATTTCTGGCAAAGATTGCCTCCGACTACAAGAAACCGGATGGGCTCTTTGTGATTGAACCGGCTGAGGCGGAAGCGTTCGTGGAGAAATTGCCTGTCGGCAAGTTCTTTGGTGTGGGGAAGGTGACGGCGGCGCGGATGGAAGAGCTCGGTATCCGCACGGGAGCCGACCTGAAGAAGTGGTCCGAGGTCGACCTGGTGCGTGAGTTCGGCAAGGCCGGGATCGCCTATTATCACTTTGCGAGAGGCATCGATGACCGTGAGGTAGAGTCGGAGCGTGTGCGCAAGTCCCTCGGAGCCGAGGAAACTTTTGCCGAAGACCTGACAGAGATGGTCGATATCCTGGCGGCACTCTACCAGCTGTCGCTGGAGGTATACCGCCGTGCCGACAAGAAGAAGTTCCTGGCACGTACGCTCACGCTAAAGATCAAGTATGCCGACTTTACGGTGATCACCCGCAGCCGCACCGTGGGGCATTATATACGGACGCAGGCAGAACTGTTCGATATTGGCAAGGAGCTGCTGCTGCAGGTGGACGACTTTCATGAACAAAAGATCCGCCTCATGGGCCTCACGCTCAAGAATGCCGATGGCGCCCATGCGTCACTGCCCGAGGAAGGTGTTCAGCTGTCGCTCGAGTTCACAGAATAAAATTCTCCGGTTTCTTTGGCTGCACATCCTTGTAGTATGATTTTATTTTCACGATGTCGCTCTTGTAGTCCCCTGTAGGATAAAACATCTCCAGCACCCGTGCCTCCTTCCTGCCGTAATCGAGTCCGATGAGCAGAATGGGCACTTGCGCCTTCAGAGCAATAAAATAAAATCCTTTTTTCCATTCCTTCACCGGCTTGCGTGTACCCTCCGGGGTGATGCCGAGGTGCATCCACTCCCTTTTTTGAAACTCCTTCGCCAGTATTTCGGTCAACGAACCGCTTTTCCCCCTCTCCACCGGTATTCCGCCGATGCTTTTAAAGAAGATGTTGAAAGGAAAGAAAAACCATTCCTTCTTGATCAGGAAGTTGGCCTGTCGTCCCAGGGTAGAGTAGGCCAGCTTGCCCGTTACAAAATCCCAGTTGCTGGTGTGTGGTGCTACGGCCAGTACGCATTTCGGTACTACGGGAAACGTGTTCACCACCTTCCATCCCATGATTTTGTTGAGTATGAATTTGCTAATAATCCCCATGGTTATGTTTTTATGTTTCGATGTTT
>DHSP01000073.1:4163-4716 GCA_002408485.1 Proteiniphilum sp. UBA5283
GTTTCGATGTTTCAATGTTTGAGCCAAAAATAGTTGAATGTGGCGAAACCTCTCAGTTCATTATTTATCCGGATTATGAGTTTTGTATTTGGGGCCTCTGATGTTTGAGCTTCTTAGATATTTCATGAAAGCAACTATCTTAAAACTTAATATTTCTATTTTTTTTATCATGCTATCTTTTTCTGTTGGAGTGATGTATTGAAAATCGAAGGCCCGGTATATTTGTGATTTGGCTTCAAAGCAAGACCCCATTGAGTAGGAAAGGAAGTTCATAAACTCTTTGTTCCCTCCTCTCCCGAATCCTTCTGCGATATTATCCATAACAGAACCAACGGACCGGTTTAATTGATCTCTCAATGCAAAATCTTTCGAGAACTGATCGTTTTTATAGATAAGATCCCGAACGTCTTTGCATAATTCACGGGCTTCCTTCCAAATATCTAAATCCTCAAAATTTGTAATTGTCGACATTGTTAATCGCTTAATTGGTTTTATATCCTCCAACTCAGTTAAAAAGAACCCCGAAACGTTCAAACGTTTAAACCCCGAAACC
>DHSP01000073.1:4962-8480 GCA_002408485.1 Proteiniphilum sp. UBA5283
TTGAAACCTTGAAACCTTGAAACGTTAAACTTTCAAACCTCGAAACCTCTCCAGTTCTAACGTCAGCTTTTCCCAATTGTTCATGATCCGGTCCAGTTTTGCTTTGGTGTTCAGGTAGTTTTGCAGCATCTCCACGTTCGAAGCACCTTCCGGTGTAGCCAGTTCCTGCTCCAGTCCGGCAATCGTTGTTTCGAGTGCTTCAATCTGATCTTCTGCCTCCTCCACCTGTTTTTCCAGTCTCCGCTGCTGCCGGTTCAACTCCTTCTGCTCCTGATAGGAAAGCTTGTTTGCCGCGGGCCGGTCTTGTGCTGCACCCTGACTGCTCACCTCCTTCTCTTCTTTCTTCGGCGGGGCTGCCGCATCCCTTGCCGCTGCCGGCGACTTTGAAAGCTCCAGCTGCTGCAGGTTGTCCAGCTTCTTTGTCGCCAGGTAGTCGTAGATGCCACCAATATGTTCCGTCACCCTGCCGCCGCCAAACTCATACACCTTGTTTACCAGCCCGTCGAGGAAGTCACGGTCGTGCGATACGATGATCGCCGTGCCGTCGAACTCGCGGATCGCCTTTTTCAGCACATCCTTCGATGCCAGGTCGAGGTGGTTGGTCGGCTCGTCCAGGATCAGCAGGTTCACCGGCTCCAGCAGCAGACGGATCATTGCCAGTCGGCTCCGTTCGCCCCCCGAGAGCACCTTCACCTTCTTCTCCGACGCCTCGCCGCCGAACATGAATGCGCCCAGGATATCCCGTATCTTCGTACGGATATCACCCACTGCCACCTCGTCGATCGTCTCGAAGACCGACAGGTTTTCGTCCAGCAGCTGCGCCTGGTTCTGAGCAAAGTAGCCTATCTTCACGTTGTGGCCCAGCGTCAGCCTGCCGCCGTGCTCAATCTCCTGCATGATGCACTTCACCAGCGTCGACTTCCCTTCGCCGTTCTTCCCCACAAAGGCGATCTTCTCGCCGCGCCCAATGGTGAGCGTCACCTTGTCGAAAACAAGATGGTCGCCATATCGTTTCTCCACATCCTCCATGATCACCGGGTAAGAGCCCGAGCGCGGCGCCGGCGGAAACTTCAGGTTGAGGCGCGAGTTATCCACCTCGTCCACCTCAATGCGATCAATCTTCTCCAGCTGCTTGATGCGCGACTGCACCTGGTTCGACTTGGTCGCCTTGTACCGGAACCGTTCAATGAAATCTTCCGTATCCTTTATCTGCTTCTGCTGATTCTCGTAGGCCCTGAGTTGCTGTTCGCGGCGCTCCTTGCGCAGTTCCACGTATCTGGTGTAGTTCACCTTGTAATCGTGGATGTTGCCCAGCAGCACCTCGATGGTGCGGTTTGTGACCGTATCGAGGAAGGCACGGTCGTGCGATACCAGCATCACCGCGTTGGCATGCGTGGCCAGGAAGTTCTCCAGCCATTGGATCGATTCAATGTCGAGGTGGTTCGTCGGCTCGTCCAGCAGCAGCACATCGGGAGCCTGCAGCAGGATCTTTGCCAATTCAATGCGCATGCGCCAGCCGCCGCTGAACTCACGCGTGGGGCGGTCGAAGTCGCTCCGCAGAAAGCCCAGCCCCAGCAGTGTCTTCTCCACCTCCGCCTCGAAGTTGTGGATGCCCGACATCTGCAACAGCTCCTGCAGGTCCGTCGCACGCTCAATGATGCGATGATAGGCCTCCGACTCATAGTCGGTCCGCTCCGCCATCTCCCTGTGCAGCTCCTCCAGCTCCCGTTCCATCTTCTGCAGGTGTTCGAAAGCCCGGGAGGCCTCTTCCTTCACCGTGCCATGGTTGCTTAGCTTCATCTGCTGCGGCAGGTAGCCCACGGAAAGTTCCTTGGGATAAGATACATTGCCGTGTGTGGGTTGCTGCAGGCCGGCCATGATCTTGAGCAGTGTCGATTTCCCTGCTCCGTTCTTGCCCACCAGCGCCACCCGTTCATTTTTATTCAGTACGAACGATATCCGGTCGAGCAGGGTGAATCCCCCGAATTCGACGGTGATATTTTCGATAGAAACCATTTCTTCCAGTTTTTATGCATGCAAAGAAAACGCTTTTTGGGAGACTATGAAAATAAATTTCGGTCCCCCCCCATATTGAGCTCTCCGAATTCGGTATTGAAGCTCCAACTGTTGCTATTTGGGAATAAGTGGCAGGTCATCCTGTCCGTAAATCCTTATATATTGGTTATGTGTAGGAAAAACGAAAAATAATGCTTAACTTTGTAGCCGGTAACATCTAGTGCGTTGGTTCTACTCATAACAGTTCTCCCCTCACCATTTGTTAACTTCATTCCCTCTCCTCTACGGAAGGGACACGAGAAAATTTTATCAACAGCCACTACGCCGGCGAGGTGTAGTATAAATTAATTAGATGACATTTAAAGAATTAGGAATTATTGAGCCCATATTGAAGGCTCTCGAAGAAAAAGGATACACCACACCCACCCCCATACAGGAACAAGCCATTCTCCCGGCACTGCAAAACCGCGATGTCCTGGGACTGGCACAAACCGGCACCGGCAAGACGGCTGCCTTCGCACTCCCCATCATTCAGCAGTTATATCAGGATAAGAGCCATGGAAAAAGAAGAGAGATCAAAGCATTGATTCTCACGCCCACCCGTGAGCTGGCCATCCAGATCGACGACAGCCTGCGGGAGTACACAACCTACACGGGCATCCGTCACGCCGTGATTTTTGGCGGGGTGAAGCAACATGCACAGGTGAATACGCTGAAGAACGGCGTAGACATCCTGGTGGCGACGCCAGGCCGTCTGCTAGACCTGATCAACCAACGCTATGTGAGCCTTCATGCTATCCGCCATTTCGTGCTCGACGAAGCCGACAGAATGCTCGATATGGGATTCATTCACGACATCAAGCGACTGCTGCCGCTGTTGCCCAGAGAGAAGCAAACGCTCTTCTTCTCGGCAACCATGCCTGTATCCATTGCGTCGCTTTCGCGCTCCATCCTGCACAAGCCGGTGAAGGTAGAGGTCAACCCCACCTCTTCGGTGGTCGACACCATTGAGCAATATATCTATTTTGTGGAGAAGCCCGAGAAGAAAGATCTGCTGATCGACCTTCTGAAGAAGGACAAACGCAAGTCGGTGCTCGTCTTCTCGCGCACAAAACACGGTGCCGACAAGATTGCCCGGATACTCACCAGGGCCGGGATTGGCAGTGAGGCAATACACGGCAACAAGTCGCAGAATGCCCGCCAGCGGGCGCTCGCCAACTTTAAGTCGCACGAAACAAGGGTGCTGATTGCCACCGATATTGCTGCTCGTGGTATCGATATCGATCAGTTGGATATGGTGATCAACTACGATCTGCCCGATGTGCCGGAGACCTATGTTCACCGTATCGGGCGTACCGGCAGGGCCGGCAACAGCGGTACGGCACTCACGTTCTGTGCCACGGACGAGCAGCCGTTGCTGAAGGATATCCAGAAGCTCACCGGCCGGATACTCCGGGAAGCGAATTGAAGTTTCGCAACGTCGAAACATTAAACGTCGAAAC
>DHSP01000073.1:8654-19454 GCA_002408485.1 Proteiniphilum sp. UBA5283
GAAACATTAAACGTTGAAACGTCGAAACATTAAACGTCGAAACATCGAAACGTTCAAACAATAAAATACAAAACAATTAAAAAACAGAAATGGCAAAATCAAATTCCTTTCACAAAAAAGAGGTCGAAAAAAACAAAAAACAGAAGAAAAAAGAGAAGATGCTGCGCAGGGAAGAGCGCAAGCAGCAGGGTGTCAGTTCCTTTGAGGACATGATTGCCTATGTGGATGCTAATGGCGTCATCGTGGATGAGCCGCCCATGCCCACGAAAGCGGAAGAGATAGAACTGGAGGATATTGAGGTGTCGGTACCCCGCAAGGAAGTCACCGAAGAGGTGGGAGATCCCACAGGACGGGTCGACTTTTACGACGAAAGCCGTGGCTTTGGCTTCATCAAGGAGAAAGACAGCGTCAACAAATTCTTTTTTCATAAAAGCAATGCCGAGCCGGGCATTCAGGAGGACCACATGGTCACCTTCCGGCTGGAGCGCGGTCTCAAGGGAATAAATGCCGTGGATGTAAAGATCATCCGTTAACTGATATAAAAAAACTCCGGAACTTCCGGAGTTTTTTGTTTATATGCAATCGCTGTTCCGCTCTCTTTTCGTCGACCTCTACGGTGATCGTGTTTCGTTTGCGACACCTCAGGCAATCGCCTTTTTGCCGATTTCCTCCTTCACCTCATTCAGGGAGAGACTCTTCTGGTCGCCCGACAACATGTTTTTCAGCGTGATCGTGCCCTCCTTCATCTCATTTTCCCCCACCATTGCCACGTAGGGAATGTGGTTGCTGTCGGCATAGGAGAGTTGTTTCTTCATCTTTGCCGCCTCCGGATAGAGTTCGCAGCTGATGCCTGCGCGACGCAGTTGCGTGACCACGGGTAGCAGGTAGTCCGCCTCCTTCTCGCCGAAGTTCACAAAGAGCAGGTCGGTATCCTGTGCAAAGCTCTCCGGAAAGAGATTCAGCTGATTCAGCACATCGTAGATCCGGTCCGCCCCGAACGAGATGCCCACGCCCGATACGCCGGGCAGCCCGAAGATGCCCGTCAGGTTGTCGTACCGCCCGCCGCCGGTGATGCTGCCAATCTCCACATCCAGCGCCTTCACCTCGATGATGGCGCCCGTATAGTAGTTGAGTCCGCGGGCCAGCGTCAGGTCGAGGATCACCTCGTTGTTCAGGCCGAGCATGGCGGCCTTATCAAAGATGTACGCCATTTCGTCCACCCCTTTCAGTCCCGTTTCCGATCCTGCGAGCACCTCCCTCAGTTGTGCGAGCTTTTCGTCCGTCGTCCCGCTCAGCTGCAGGATAGGCTGCAGCCTGCCGATGGCCTCCCGGCTGATTCCTTTTGCGGCCAGCTCCTCGTTCACCTGCTTCAGCCCTATCTTGTCCAGCTTGTCGATGGCCACGGTGATGTCGGTGATCTTCTCCGCCTCGCCGATAATCTCCGCAATGCCCGAGAGGATCTTGCGGTTGTTCAGCTTCACCTGCACCCGTATGCCCAGGCGGGTGAATACCTCGTCCATGATCTGCACCAGCTCCACCTCGTTCAGCAGCGAGTCGGATCCCACAATATCGGCATCACACTGAAAAAACTCGCGGTAACGCCCCTTTTGCGGGCGATCCGCGCGCCATACAGGCTGAACCTGAAAACGCCGGAAGGGGAAGGTTATTTCGTTGCGGTGCATCACCACGTACCGCGCAAAGGGCACGGTGAGGTCGTAGCGCAGCCCCTTCTCCGAGATCTTGTTCGCCGTCTTCACGGAGTTGCCTTCGGCAATGTCGTCGCCGCTCATGGAGGAGAGGAAGTCGCCCGAATTCAGTATTTTAAACAGTAGCTTGTCCCCCTCCTCGCCATATTTTCCCATCAGGGTAGAGAGGTTTTCCATTGCCGGCGTCTCAATCTGCCGGAATCCGTAGAGGCGGTACACCTCCCTGATGGTGTCAAAAATATAGTTGCGCCTGGCCATCTCCGCGGGAGAGAAGTCGCGCGTACCTTTTGGTATTGAGGGTTTCTGTATCGTTTGTTTCTGCATTGTAGGTTTCTGCATCGTCTTATTTAAATATTGGGATGCAAAGTTAATAAAAAAACGAACAACCTTACAACAAGTTGCTTGCCAGCTCCGAGAGCTCGCTACGTTCGCCCTTCACGAGGTTCACGTGGCCGAAGATTTGTTGTCCCCGCATCTTGTCGATCATGTAGGCCAGCCCGTTCGACTGCATGTCGAGATAGGGCGAGTCAATCTGTTGCAGGTCGCCTGTGAACACCATCTTGGTGTTTTCCCCGGCGCGGGTGATGATGGTCTTCACCTCGTGCGGTGTAAGGTTCTGTGCTTCGTCGATGATGCAGTAGGTCTCCGTGAGGCTTCGTCCGCGGATGAACGCCAGCGCCTCAATCTCCAGCTGTCCCGATTTCTGCATCTCCTCAATGGTCCGTAGCTCCGAGCTGTTTTGTCCCAGGTGCTGTTTGATCACGTTCAGGTTGTCGAAGAGCGGCTGCATGTAGGGGGCAATCTTTTGCTTTTCGTCCCCCGGCAGGTAGCCGAGATCCTTGTTCGAAAGCGACACGATGGGCCTTGCCAGCAGTATCTGGCTGTATACCTTGTTCTGCCTGAGTGCCGATGCCAGTGCCAGCAGCGTCTTTCCCGTGCCCGCCTTGCCGGTGAGCCCCACCAGCTTCACCTCCGGGTCGTTCAGCACCTCAAGGGCGAAAGCCTGCTCCGCATTGCGTGGCTGTATGCCGAAGCTGCTCTCCTTGTCCACCCTCTTCACTTTCTGCGTGAACGGGTTATAGCGTGCCAGCACACTGTTTCGTTCGCTCTTCATGATAAAGCACTGGTTGGGTTCGGGTTGTGTCTCGAAGGAGATCTCCTCCGCGTCCACACCTGCCGGTTGGGCGTAGATCTTGTCGATAATCTCCGGGCTCACCCCTTCAATCACCACTTCGCCCTGGTCGAATATGTCGATGTTGGTCACCTTGTCGTTGATATAGTCCTCCGCCATCATCCCCAGCGAACGGGCTTTCATGCGCAGGTTGATGTCTTTCGAAACGAGGATGGTCTTCGTCTCCGGCTGCTTCTCCGCCACGTCGGCCACCACCGTCAGGATGCGGTTGTCGGGTATCTTTTCCGGAAAGGCATCGTTGATGCGTTTGTTGTCGCGCGATCCGTTCACGATGTATAGTTTTCCCTTGCCCACGCCCAGGTCGGCCCCGTGGGTGAAGAGGTCGTCGTCGGTGATCAGGTCCAGTTCCCGCACAAAGGCGCGCGCGTTGAAGTTGATCTGGTCACTGCCCTTCTTGAACTTATCCAGTTCCTCCAGCACCACAAAGGGGATGTAGATGTCGTTCTCCTCGAAGTTGTCCAGGCAGTTGTAATCGTGCAGGATCACGTTGGTGTCGAGGATAAAGTTTTTCTTGGCTCCCGCTGCATTGTTTTTGCGTCGCTTGGTTGTCCCGTTTTGTTTGGCCTTTGCAGAAGTGGCTTTTGGGGTTTTCTCTTCGTTCATTTCGGAAGTAGTCATATCGTTCAATTTAAGTGTTTTGGAACTCATCCCGCGGGGCCGGGCATGCAGGTCGTTACCCTTTGCTGTCAGAGCCGCCATTTTCTTCGCCGCTACCCGCTGATTTCTAAAAAAGATGTATCTTTGTTCTTACTATGTTTCCTGCAAATGTAAAGAAAATTTTATGAAGAAAACTTTTATAACATTATTTTCTGTGATGATGATGACAATAGCAACGGCGCAGGAGAATCCTTTCTTTCGGCCGTTTGATACGCCACATGGCACGGCACCCTTCAACGAGATAAAAATTACCCACTACGAACCGGCCTTCGAAAAGGCGATGGCGGAACACCAGGCCGAGATAGGCCGGATCGCTGCCAACCCCGATGCGCCCACCTTTGCCAACACCATTGAGGCGATGGAGTACTCCGGCGAAATGCTGAACCGCGTGAGCAGCGTCTTCTTCAACCTGCTCAGCTCCGAGAGCAGCGACGAAATGATGGATATCTCGCAACGGCTCAGCCCGAAGCTGTCGGAACACAGCAACAACATCAACCTGAACGAAGATCTCTTCAAGCGGGTGAAGGCGGTCTACGATGCCCGCCACACTACGGGGCTCACCCCTGAGCAGATACGCCTCACGGAGAAGTACTTCGAAGGATTCGAAAATAGCGGGGCCACCCTCTCGCCCGAAGGAAAGGAGAAGTATCGTATCCTCTCCACGGAGCTGAGCATGGCAACCCTCAACTTTGGGCAGAACAACCTGCGCGAGACCAACGCCTACGAGATGCTGCTCACCCGTGAGGATGACCTGGCGGGACTGCCTGAAAGTGTGGTCGATGCTGCGGCAGCCAAGGCAAAAGCCAAGGACAGGGAAGGGTGGCTGATCGACCTCTCTGCACCCAGCTACATCGGCTTCATGAAATATTCTACGCGGCGTCCCCTGCGCGAGAAGCTCTACATGGCCTACAACACCAAGGGAGTGAAGGGGGGCGAATACGACAACCGGGAGCTCGTGCAGAAGATCGTCAACCTGCGCCTGGAGATCGCCAACCTGCTGGGCTACAAGAGCTACTCCGACTACGTGCTGAAGAACCGCATGGCGAAGAATGCCGAAGGGGTGTTCGGCCTGCTCAACCGGCTGGCGGATGCCTTTGGCGACGTGGCCCGCGAAGAGGTGGCCGCCGTCGCCACCTATGCTTCGGAGGTAGAGGGCCAGCCCCTCGAAATTCAACCCTGGGACTGGAGCTTCTACGCCGACAAGCTGAAGGACAGCCGCTTCGGGGTGAACGACGAGATGACCCGTCCCTACTTTGAGCTGGAGAATGTAAAGAAGGGTGTCTTCGGACTGGCTACGGAGCTCTACGGGCTGCAGTTTGTGCCCAACCCCGAAATCGAGGTCTACCACCCCGAGGTGGAGGCGTTCGACGTGCTCGATGAGAATGGCGACTTTCTGTCCGTGTTGTATACCGACTTTCACCCGCGCGACGGCAAACGCTCCGGCGCATGGATGTCCTCCTTCAAGAACCAGTATATAAAAGAAGGTGTCGACAGCCGTCCCCACATCACCATCGTGATGAACTTTACCCGCCCCACCGAAAGCAAGCCGGCGCTGCTCACCTTCGACGAGGTGGAGACCTTCCTCCACGAGTTCGGGCACGCCCTGCACGGCATGCTGTCGCGCAGCACCTACGAAACCCTCTCCGGCACGTCGGTCTACCGCGACTTTGTGGAGCTGCCCTCCCACATTATGGAGAACTGGCTCACCGAGAAGGAGTACCTCGACCGCTTTGCCTTCCACCACGAGACCGGCGAGAAGATGCCCGACTCACTGCTCCAGAAGATCATCGACGCCTCCAACTACAACGTGGGCTACCTCACGCTGCGTCAGCTCTCCTTTGGATACCTCGATATGGCCTGGCACTCGCTCACGAAGCCTTTCCAGGGTGATGTGCGTACCTTTGAGCAGGAGGCCATGGCACGCGTGCAGCTGCTGCCAGTGGTGCCTGGCGCCTGCATGTCCACCTCCTTCGGACACATCTTCTCCGGCGGTTATGCGGCCGGCTACTACAGTTACAAGTGGGCAGAGGTGATGGATGCCGACGCCTTTTCGCTGTTCAGGGAGAAGGGCATCTTCGACAAGGCCACTGCCAATTCATTCCGGCGCAACATCCTCGAGCGGGGCAACACCGAGGAGCCCATGGAGCTCTATAAGCGCTTCCGCGGCCGGGAAGCTTCCGTGGAGGCGTTGCTCAAACGGAGCGGGATTGAATAAAAAAGCCACACCGGAAATCAATCGCAGAGAGCTTTTTATCCGTTGAAAGTGAGGGGAAAAGGGACATTTTCCCCTTTTTTTGTTATTTTTCTGCGATTTTCCTGTAAAATATTTTGTGACAATTAATTTATGTCTATCTTTGTCCCGCAAAAGTATTTTATAGTAGGCCGTTATTTAGTTACTTCACGTTCGTCAAGTTATTGCCTAACTCCTCTTATTGAAGAACTTCTGCAGAATTTACTTATTTTTTTATTTTAATTATTTTACATGAACATTTTTGTAGCTGGCTTAAGTTATCAGATTACCGATGCCGATTTAAAAGAACTGTTTGAGGAGTATGGTGAAGTATCCTCAGCAAAAATCATTACCGACCGTGAAAGCCGTCGTTCCAAAGGATACGGCTTTGTAGAAATGTCCAACGACGAAGAAGGACAGCGTGCCATTGAAGAACTCAACGATGCAGAATACGACGGACGTACACTTTCCGTATCTGTAGCTCGTCCGCGCGCCGAAGGCGAACGTGCACCCCGGAGCAATAACCGTGGTGGTTACGGCAACCGTGACAGAAACAGGTATTGATTATCGGAGAATTTCGAAAAAGGAAAAACTGCATCCCCGCGATGCAGTTTTTTTTTGCCCTGCTCCGCCCGGAGCAGCCATTTTTTTGCTACCTTTACCCGCTCAAATTTTCACCTCGTTGTATGTCCGTCATTCTTTCAATTGAAACAGCTACGTCCGTCTGCTCCTGCGCTCTCGCGCGCGACGGCGAACTGCTTGTCGCCCGCGAAGATTACCGGGGCCAGTCGCACGCCTCCCTGCTGGGGCTCTTTGTTCACGAGATCATGGCCTTTGCCCGCGGGCAAAACCTCACACCCCACGCCATAGCCGTCAGCAGTGGCCCCGGCTCCTACACGGGACTGCGTATCGGCGTATCCGAAGCGAAGGGACTCAGCTACGGCTTGAATATCCCCCTCATCGCGTTGCCCACGCCGCTCATCATGGCCTCCATGATGCGGGAGCAGGCCGAAGAGGGTACGCTCCTTTGTCCCATGATCGACGCCCGCCGCATGGAGGTGTATGCCACCTTCTACGACCGTTCGTTGCACACGGTACGCAAGACCGCTGCCGACATTGTGGAGGAGGGGAGTTATGCCGAGCTCCTTGCCGCGAACAAGGTGCTTTTCTTCGGCAATGGCGCGGAAAAATGCAAGATACACCTAAACCATCCCCACGCACTGTTCGCCGACGAGGTGCATCCGCTGGCATCGGGCATGATCCCGCTGGCGGAGGAGGCTTTTGCTGCCGGCCGTTTCGTAGACAGCGCCTACTTTGAACCTTTTTATCTGAAAGAATTTGTGGCCACGGTGCCCAAAAACAAGATCATTTGACACCGCTCAGGGAGCAAGGCGATGCTTGCTCCATCCCTCTTCCGTTTTGTAATAGACAACGCGGTCGTGCAGCCTGTCCGGCCGTCCCTGCCAGAACTCCATCACGGAGGGCCTGATCAGGAATCCGCCCCAATGGGGAGGACGGTGCACCTTTGTGTTTTCAAACCGCTGTGCCGTCTCCTCCCGGATGCGCTCAATCTCGGCGCGGTCTTTGATGATCTGGCTCTGGGGCGATGCCCATGCCCCGATCTTTGCATTCCCGGGCCGCTCGTCGAAGTAGGCATCCGACGCCTCCGGCGGCAGCCTTTCCACGCGGCCTTCCACCCGCACCTGCCGGGCCATGTCGTGCCAGTCGAACACCACCGCCGCGTAGGGGTTGCTCGTCAGCTCCCTCCCTTTGCGGCTCAGGTAGTTGGTGAAGAAGACGAATCCTTCCCGGCTCACCTCCTTCAGCAGCACCACCCGTGCCGAAGGCCTTCCGCCGGCCGTTGCCGTGGCCACCGTCATGGCATTGGGTTCCTTCATCCCGAAGGCCACCGCTTCATACATCCACTCGGTGAAAGTCTCCAGCGGGTCCCCGGGCATCAGCTGCTCATCCAGGATGCCGGCGTCGTACTCCTGCCGCATCTTGCTCAAATCATCCATACTCTGTGATTTTTGGAGTTTCTCTCCGCTTATAACGGGCGGCGGTCCAGTTTTGCCGAAAGAGACCTGTTAATAATCTTTAAATATTTAATGCTAAGATAACATCAAAACCCCGTAAAATTAGCAATTTTGCCTATCTTCGTATATTGCATATCATGCAGGAACGAGACGACAGCTTTGCACAGACAATGAAAGCCTTTGACAGACAATGTTAGAGGAGGAGTCAATCGGGGCTGCATGGGAAGCGTTGCCGGGCCGGTGATGTCATTCCCTTTTGCGTAAACATGCCGACAGGAGAAACAGATGATTAAAGCAGAGAATATTACAAAGAGCTTCGGCTCCCTTCAGGTGCTGAAAGGCATCGACCTGGAGGTGGAGAAGGGAGAGATTGTCTCCATTGTGGGGCCCAGCGGCGCAGGCAAGACCACGCTGCTCATGATCATGGGAACACTGGAAAAGGGCGACTCGGGCAAGGTCACCATCAACGGGCAGGTGTTGAACACCTTGAGCGAGAAGAAGCTGTCCGATTTCCGGAATAAGAACATCGGTTTTGTCTTTCAGTTTCACCAGCTGCTGCCCGAGTTCACGGCGTTGGAGAACGTGATGATCCCTGCCCTCATCGGCAACGTGAAATATGCCGGGGCCGAAGAAAGAGCGCGCGAGCTGCTGCAGATGATGGGCCTCGCCGAACGTGCCGGCCATAAGCCCAACGAGCTTTCGGGAGGCGAGAAGCAGCGCGTGGCGGTAGCCCGGGCGCTGATTAACGACCCCCTCGTAGTGTTTGCCGACGAGCCGTCCGGCAGCCTCGACTCCGACAACAAGGAGGAGCTGCACAAGCTCTTCTTCGAGTTGCGCGACAAGCTCAACCAGACCTTTGTCATTGTCACGCACGACGAGCATCTGGCGTCGCTCACCGACCGGATCATCCATATGAAGGACGGAGTAATCGATGGTTAGCGGTCACCCTCGAAACTGCGAAACGAAATAACATATCAATTTACAAACATGCAATATAAAACACTGTTTATGACAATTGCAATTGCCGGTAGCCTGCTGGCTTGTGGTGAGGCAGGACAAAAGGGCGGGAGCCGGAAGCAGGGCAAAGAGGCCGGGATCATCGGCAAAGCTGCCCCAACCATCGAAAACGGCATCATGACGCCCGAGGTACTCTATGGTTTTGGCAGGGTGGGAACGCCGGTGGTATCGCCCGACAAAACCCACCTCCTTTATCCCGTCACCTACGTGAGCATCCCGCGCAATAAAACTAACAGCGAGCTATTCATTATGAAGAGTGACGGCTCCGGAAAGAAACAGCTCACCATCACCAACACGCAGGAGAGCAACCCCCAGTGGATCGAAGGCGGAAAGAAGATCGCTTTCCTGAGCAACGAGACAGGCACCTCTCAGATATGGACCATCAACCCCGATGGGGGAGGAATGACGCAGGTTTCGCACCTGGAGGAGAATATCGACGGATTTGCCTACTCGCCCGATGGCACCAGGGTGCTCTTCGTCCGGCAGGTGAAGACAGTCGTCACGTCCGGCGACCGCTACTCCGACCTTTCCGGGGCTTCGGGGCGCGTGGTCGACGACCTCATGTACAAGCACTGGGATCACTGGGTAGAGAGCGTACCACACCCCTTCGTAGCCAATCTTGTTGGCAACAAGCTCACCAACATCAAGGACCTGCTCGAGGGCGAACCCTACGAGTCGCCCATGGCCCCTTTTGGCGGCATGGAACAGCTGGCCTGGAGCCCCGATAGCAAGTCTATCGCCTACACCTGCCGCAAGAAGACAGGCAAAGCCTACAGCCTCTCCACCAACTCCGACATCTACCTCTATGACCTGGCGAGCGGAGAAACCCGAAACCTGACCGAGGGCATGCCTGGCTACGATACCAACCCGCAGTTTTCGCCCGACGGCACACGGCTTGCCTGGCAGAGCATGGAACGCGACGGGTACGAGTCCGACAAGAACCGCCTCTTCGTGATGGACCTCGCCACCGGCCAGAAAACATATGTCACCGAGCGTTTCGACTACAATACCGACTCCTTCACGTGGGGCAACGACAACAACACCCTCTACCTGGTGTCACCCATGGAAGGAACCACCCAGCTCTGCGTGGCCGATGTTTCCACCCGGCAGATCTTTCCCTTCACCGAGGGGAATCACGACTATATCTCCGTGGCACCGCTTGGGAACGGCAACCTGATCGCCGCCCGCCAGTCCCTCTCGCAGCCGACCGAGATCTATGCGGTAAACTTCACTACCGGCAGTGCTACCGAGCTCTCGTTCGAAAACAAGGAGATTCTTTCCCAGCTCCGCATGGGCAACGTGGAAGAGCGACGCATCGAGACCACCGACGGGAAGCAGATGCTCACCTGGGTGGTGTATCCGCCCGACTTCGACCCGACGAAGAAATACCCCGCGCTGCTCTATTGTCAGGGCGGCCCCCAGAGCATGGTAAGCCAGTTTTGGTCCTACCGCTGGAACCTGCAGATGATGGCTGCCAACGGCTATATCGTGGTCGCCCCCAACCGCCGCGGCCTCCCCGGCTTCGGGCAGGAGTGGCTTGAGCAGATTAGCGGCGACTATGGCGGACAGAACATGAAAGATTACCTTTCTGCCATCGACACGCTGGCCAAAGAACCCTACGTGGATGAGAACCGCCTCGGATGTACCGGCGCCAGCTACGGCGGCTTCTCGGTCTATTGGCTCGCGGGCAACCACGAAGGCCGTTTCCGGGCATTCCTCTCCCATGCCGGTATCTTCAACCTCGAAGCACAGTATCTGGAGACCGAGGAGATGTGGTTTGCCAACTGGGACATGGGCGGCCCCTACTGGGACAAGTCGAATGCCACGGCACAGCGTACCTTCGCCAACTCGCCGCACCGCTTTGTGGATAAGTGGGATACCCCCATCATGATCACCCACGGTGAACTCGACTACCGCATCCTGGCGTCGCAGGGGATGATGGCCTTCAATGCGGCACAGCTT
>DHSP01000073.1:19644-19909 GCA_002408485.1 Proteiniphilum sp. UBA5283
GTACTGTTTCAGCGTGAATTCTTCCGATGGTTCGATCGTTGGCTGAAAGATAATAATACTCCGGAGGAGGAAGAGTAGTCCCTCATTCGGGTGTGAGTGCAATCTTTTCCGGATTTTTTTCAAAATTGGCCCAAAAATGTTTTGCAATTAGGAAAATTTACTTACCTTTGCACTCGCTATCGAAAGATATATGCAGGGAGGAGAGACTCCCGGTGTCAGAGACGATGGCGTACGACCAAAAACGGTGTGGTAGTTCAGCTGGTTA
>DHSP01000073.1:20021-22940 GCA_002408485.1 Proteiniphilum sp. UBA5283
GGTGTGGTAGTTCAGCTGGTTAGAATACCTGCCTGTCACGCAGGGGGTCGCGGGTTCGAGTCCCGTCCATACCGCAAAATAAAGCTCTAAGTTAGTTGTTATCAACTACTTGGAGCTTTTCCTTTTTGCTTAGGGACGAAATAAGGGACGGTTTTTTATTTTAGTCAACTGATTGGTTTATTGATATTTGGCTTGTTTTTCTTCGTGATAAACTTTTGAAGATATTTTTCTAATTACAGAAACTTTACTAATTTAGTCCATGAATTGAGGATTAAATCAAGATTATATGAAACCATATTCAGTAAACCCCTGCATCAGAAAAGATAAATTGCTTAAAAACGGCAACTATCCCATTTACATTTGGGTTAGAGTCATGGGTGAAGAGATAAGAGTTCCTACAGGCTACGAGATAGAAGAAAGTCTTTGGGATAACAAAGCTAAACTACCAAAGAAAAATCCACTCCGCACAGTTATCGGAAATATAAAGTCTGATTTAGAAACTCTCTTACTGACAGAACAAGGAATGGGTGGTGATCTATCTCTACAGCTTGTTCGGGATTATTTTGGAGGCAAGAAAAAAATTAAGCCTGAAAATGGTTCTTTCTATGATTACTATCTTGAATTTGTAGATGATAAAAAGAAATCGGGCAAGGATGATGACACTATCAGAATCTACAATAACACTTATGCAATGCTCAAAGAGTTCGCCCCGAAACTAAGAATCTGCGATGTCAATCTCAAATTTATCGAAAAATTTGACGCTTTCCTTCGGAACGAAAAAAACAATCAAGACGGCGGAAGAGAGAATAAACACAAGAATATTCGTGCCGTTATCCTTGATATGATTCGCCACGATATAAACATCAAAAATCCATACGCAAGTGATAAATTCAAAATGCCGAAAGCAAAAATAAGGGAAACTTATCTTGAATTAAATGAATTGGTTGCAATGAGAAACCTTCTTCCTCAATTTGAAGCCTTTTCTCCACGAAGGATGTCTATGCAAATGTTTCTCTTAGCTTGTTATACGGGCTTGCGTATTTCTGATATATTAGACCTCAAATGGTCGCATATTGACTGGGAAAATCAACGTATCAATAAAAAGCAAGTTAAAACCAAAGATTCGGTCACAATCATTATAGAGCCTTGGGCAAAGGCTATCTTATTGGAGTTTAGCAATAGTAAAAAGAATATTGGAACAGATAAACCAGTATTCGAGAATCCAGTTACCTCTAATACGGTGAATCTTCATCTAAAAGAATTTGCGAAAATGGCAGGGATAAAGAAGACAATCTCATGCCACGTTGCCCGCCATACCTTCGTAACACTTCAAATTTTAGCAGGCACTGACGTTTTAACCATCAAAGCATTAGCAGGACATTCCAAGATAACCTCTACAATGGTTTATTTTAATGACTCTAAGAAGTTAGTAGATGACCACGCAAAGAAATCACAGCTATTCAAAAGCAAAAACGACTGATAGATAATTTCTTCAAGATAAATTTGATTTCAAAATACGGCTCAACAAGTCGTATTTTTTGTATCTTTATGGCAAAATAAAGGTCAAATGAAATCAAAAGAGTTGAAGCAATTATTTTCACGACAAAGAAAGCTAATGAAAGCTGCTCTTGTTATTAATGAAAAGCTCTCCGAAGTTCAGCAGGAGATTAACACCTTAATGCTTCGCCAAATTAGCTCCTCTACTCCAAAGGCTTCGAGTGACAAAGACTTAATGACAGAAAAAGAGGTTTGCGACTGGATAGGCAAGTCCAAAGCTACCTTATACCGTATGCGCACCTACCACAACTTTCCTCATTCTAAAATACCTGGACAGAAGGCTATTATTTATAGTCGCAAAGACATAGAAGCCTATATTAAAGCGAATCAGGCAAACAAATTTTATTAACACAAATATAATGTCTCAAATAAATCAATAAACTCGTTTTTAATAAATTGATTATTAGTTTGGGAACGGCATAATAAATGCAAAATTATTATCTTATCTTAGCTAACACGAATATTAATTCCTATACTAAATTCAATAATGATGGATTCTTCATATTATCAAAATCAAGTAAACCGCATCGAAAAAGAGATTGCAGATTTGCAAAAGAAAATAGCTGACGAGAGCGGTAAAGAATTGACAAAAAACAAACAGATTGATACAGTAACTCGCAGTATCAATAAAAACACGTCCACATCTTCTTTTAATATGAAGCAACGACAAATACAAGGATATGAAAAAGACATACTAAGTTATCGCTCAAAAATAGCAGATTATCAGAAAAAAGTAGCTTCCAAATCAACTGAATTAGGAAAAAAGAAACAAGAATTATTGAAGGCTCAGCAGAAGGAACAAAAAAAGATGCAGGATGACCAATTGAGTTTTCAAAGAAAATTACAAGAAGATATTGCAACCCAAAAATCCCAATTAGAAACCCTTATTGGAATGAATTACTCAGCACAAAATAATTCCAAAAATGAAGAAACGGCTCTTGCGATTAACAAACAATACGATTTTTTTATTTCTCATGCTTCTGAAGATAAAGATGACATTGTTAGAGACTTAGCAGAGGCTTTAAGAAATAGTGGTTTTGAAGTTTGGTATGATGAATTTGAACTAAAAATTGGAGATAGTCTCCGAAAGAAAATTGACTATGGTTTATCAAATGCAAATTATGGGATAGTCATTATATCTCCTTCATTCGTTAAGAAAAATTGGACTGAATACGAACTGAACGGCATGGTTGCAAGAGAAATGAATGGACATAAAGTTATTCTACCGATTTGGCATAAAATATCAAAAGACGAGGTCTTAAAGTTTAGTCCAACATTAGCGGATAAATTAGCACTGAATACCTCAATTCACACAATAGATGATATAGTCCAAAATTTGAAGAACCTATAAAATGAATTAAG
>DHSP01000064.1:0-5068 GCA_002408485.1 Proteiniphilum sp. UBA5283
GAGCCAATGTACCGGAAGGGGGTAAACTGCTTGTCAACTACCAATGTTTGCTTCACATAACTGCGCAAAATCTCCCCGATAAGGTAATGCTGTCCTTGTAGAGGACGTGGATTTCCATCATCTTTAAAGTAGTACCGCGCAAATGCTTCCTCCAGGATCTCTGTCAGATAAGCCTCATCTTTGGCGACGGCTGCCAGGACGTCGGGCGTCACGATTTTTTCTTTGTAACGGTTGTAGATGATTTCCATCAACCGGTGAAAAATGGATCCGAACACATCTGCCTCCACCGACTCCTGTACCTCCGTCTCTTCCGAGAGGCCTTCCACCGCCGTGAAATAGAACTTCAGGGGACAGTCGATGTAATTGTTGATAAGCGAAGCCGATAAATACTTCTCGTTTCCGGCGAGAAAACCACTCAGCTTACGCATCACCTCCTTCCTCTTTGTCACCAGTACAGGCGCAACTTCGGGAGCAGAAACATCGTAGGTAACCATCCGCTCCGAAATATCAAAGGAATGGTGATACAGGTATTTCAACTGATAAAAATACCGGCTCACCTCGCCGGTCTGCATCTCCTCGGCGCGTGTATCGTATAACATGAACACTCGTTTGGCGCGACTGATCATCCGGTAAAAATGATACGCATAGGTACTGTCCTGATGCTCATGGGTGGGCAATCCGAACCCCTTCCTCAGCGTATAGGGAATAAACGAGTTAGAAGGGTTTCTCAGCGGAAACACCCCTTCGTTCATGGAGAGAATGATCAGATTTTCGAAATCGATGGTACGTGTTTCCAAAACGCCCATCACTTGCAAACCCGAAAGAGGCTCACCACTGAACGACACGCTGATGCTGTGTGCCAGCTTTTTCAAGAGGCTGAACCAGGTTTCCACCGTCATGTTTCCTGCCCCTTGAAGACGGTCCTGGAGCCGGGTTACCGTCTTGTAGTACTGCACGATAAACTCCCGCTCCAGATCGGCAGAGTGTATGTTCCCTCCGGGGTTTTCTGCGTCCTGTCTTCCGGCATTGTCTTTTTCTCCGGCCGGCTTTCCTTCCTTCTTCTCTGCTGTGAGTGTCTGATATACATAGGCAAAGATGTGATGCAGATAATCGCCGGCCTCCTGCCAGCCGGATAGGGGGTAGAAGATCAGCGACAGCAGGGGATGTCCGGGTATTTCCGACAGAGGCACCACAATACGGTTATAGGTGAGTATGTGCTCTTTCAGCGATTCTGCCTCTGCAGTTGCGCTCCTGTACACAAGCGGGTGATCGAGCAGCGCTTTAACGTAGCGGTGATAAAAGGCCGTCTCTCCATTCCAGGAGCGCAGATTCTGCTGCAAAAGGGCAATATGCTCCACCAGGCTGGCAATGGACGCATGGGAGAGTCCATAGCCCATGGTCACGTTGATCTTTCCGATCTCCGTAGGTACGGAATAAAGAACGGGCAGCAGCAAGCTTTCGTCGGGCAGCACAATGGCGGTGTTGATGGCCTCGCCCGGATCGGGAATAGCCTTCGATTCAACAAGCCGGGAAAGGATGTGAGTCACGTGCTTAGCCTGACCTGCGCCGGAAGGCACACCGATAACTTCAATGGCCGTTTTCTCCGTTTTTTCGTCCGAGCCGGGCAACCTATATAATGACGGGAAACAAGCGTGATTTTCCTGCACGCGGAACGATGCCCGGTTTTGTGGATCCCGTACAAAGGGAGAGTCGTAATCCCAGTAAAAATCGGCCATACCCTGTTTTTTCAGATGTTCCATCAGCATCTTTTCAGCAGGAGTAAGCGCATTCAGACCCACAAATACAAAACGTCCGGTCTGCCACTCTCTATCTTCCCCGTCCCTCGTCCGTTCCGCCACCTCACGGAACATCATCCCTTCGTAGGCACGTCCCTTTTCGTGTAATTCGCCCCGAAATGAGGCATAGAGTCCGGATAATATCTTCCAGGTCTCCTGAAACTTTTGTTTGGCCTCGCTACCTTCAGCCGGCATGAAGTTTGTCCAAAAGCGACGCACAGCATCTACCTGATCTTCAGAAAGATGAGCAAGGTCATCATCCAGAGACCTGAAATCGTGCACGTTGCGAAACAGCTGCTCGGCATCAACCAGATACTTGTCCACATCGTCAAAGTCGTTCAGCAGCATCTCACCCCAGTATAAGAAATCGTCGAACGACTCTTTCGATCCGCTGATCTTGCCGAAATGGTTGTACAGCATCACCAGCATCTCTATCCTGTCTGCAGGCTGATAAGACGATAGTGACGCAAAAAGCTCCTGGATGGTGAGCACAGCAGGGGAAAAAAGAGGTTTACCGGCAATCTCCGCGAGATATTTCTGCAGAAAGATCCCTGCACGCCGGTTGGGAAGCACAAACGTGTACCGGTAAAGTTGGTTACCGCACTGTTCATAAAACAGTTTTGCTACTTTATAAAGGAATGGGGTCATGTGTTGCAACAAAAATAGAATTAAAATTGCTTTGGTACAAATGTATGGAAAAATAGCCTACGGACATATTTTTTATTTTTTCAAATAAATTTTACTTTTCATTTATTTTTTATTTATTTGCATATTTATCAGCTTGTAAGGCCGAATGTCCGTAATTCAATTTGAAAATATCACGACCATCTACAAAAACCACCTGGATGCTCTCTATGCCTATGCACTCCATATGGGTTTTGATGAACAGACTGCCATGGATGCAATTCACGATGTCTTTTACAAGCTCTGTATCCGCCACACTGATTTCGACGATAAGTCTAACCTGCGATTTTATCTGTTCAGGGCGCTCAGAAACAGGTTAATCGATATACATCGATCTTATAGGGAAATTCCCGGGCTGGAAGCAGACAAATATGAAACAGAGGAGTTTCCCTCCTTTCAGTTAAAGATAACCATTGAGGATGAAATCATCCTGCAAGAAGACAAGGAAGAAATCCGCAAAAAAATTGAACAGGTGCTGGATCGACTGACCAACCGGCAGCGGGAGATAATTTATTTACGATACATTCACGAATACCGTTATGAAGAGATCGCTGAGATCATGCAGATCTCGGTGGAGTCGAGCAGGAACTTGCTTAGCCGGACGATCACCCGCCTTAGGAATTCACAGCTACCACTATGGGTTATCCTGGCATTCATTCAACAATAAACGTTAAAAAAACACACTGAATGAAAGATTTTCACATATAGTGATGATGTCTTTCCAAATTCATCGTTTATTAAGTATAGAGTTTTTAGCAAATCTGTTTTTTTAATTTTCACAACTCTTTATGATCGATAAAAATACCGAGAGAAAACATATACAGTATTTGAAGGATGAAAAATTCATTAAATGGATGCTTTATCCTACGGAAGAACTGATCAGCTATTGGCAGCATTTCACAGAAAAACATCCCGAGGAAAACATTCATCTGTTGAAAGCAAAAGAGCTTTTCAGGCGAATTAACCTCTCCACGTATACGCTTTCGGAAGAGAAGAAGCAGAAAGCGGTAGAGCAGCTGGTGGAGTCGTTACAGGCCTATCACCGAAAAAGAAAAATGCTGAAACTTTTCGTAACGGTTGCCTCTACAGCTGCTTCCATTCTGCTGCTATTTCTTTTCCTGCACGACAGGTACCGGGAATATGACAGCCACCCCGACATTCCAAAAGACTATTATGTAGGGAGCGAGCTGGAATCGAAAGAAATCCTTCTTTTTACCGGTGATCAGACAACCACTTTCGCGGAAAACATCGATGTCTCCATCAGGAACGATCAGTGCATTCAGGTAAAAAAAGAGAACAGCAGTGATACAGATGAGATTACCACCGATCGAAGTAGCATCAACCGTTTGGTTGTGCCACATGGGAAACGATCCAAGGTGCTACTTCCCGACGGCACTCAGATATGGCTAAATGCCGGTTCTACACTTATATTCCCATCCTACTTCGAAAAAAAATCTCGAGAGGTTAAGCTCCTTGGAGAGATGTATGCAAATGTGGCCCATGATCCGGAGAGACCTTTTCTGGTGAAGACGGCATACCTCGATGTAAAAGTTCACGGAACAGGATTCAACCTTTCAGCATATCAGGATGTTTCTCCCTGGATCGTACTTGTGGAGGGAAGCGTAGAGATAAAATCAGACAAAGGCAAGGAGATGAAACTAGTGCCCAATGAAAGGGTAGTGCGCAATGAAAATGGATCACTGGAAAGAAGCAGGGTAAATGTAAGCAGCTATGTAAGCTGGAAAGATGGATATCTCACATACCATGAGACTCCCATCTCAGAGGTTCTAAGGCAGATTGAGCGTTATTACAACCTATCATTTAATCTTGACGACCATGTATCCCTGCAGGGGATGACCTGCAGCGGGAAGATCATCCTCTCGGATAACCTTGACAACGTGTTGACTGCGTTAACGCTCATTTCTGACACGCGTTATCATCGGGAGAACAAATCAATCTACATTTATAGAAAGTGAAACTCAAAAGAATATGCCTATGGAAAAGAAAAATTGAATAAAAGAAGCCGAACGTTAGTGCAAATATCGTCCGGCATAAATTCTAATTACCGTGTATATCAATAATTAAAACTAAACAAAGATATGAACAAAAATTCTATTGCAGGCGAGCGCCATGTCAATAATCTTAAACGTACGTTTAAAATCATGAAAGCGTCTCTAATTATGCTATTATTTAGCATTCTTTACATACAGGCATCGACCGGTTACGCTCAGGAAACCGAGTTGACACTTGACCTGAAATCCACTACTATCCGGAAGGTTTTCGAAGAGATTGAACAGAAAAGTGACTTCCGGTTTATCTTGGCAGGTAATGCAGCGGAAATTGCCAATAAACGGGTTAACCTAACTGTGGAAGCAAAAAAAATCGATGAGATTCTTGACAAGGTTTTATCAGGTACAACCCTCACATACAAAATTTTGGATAGCCAGATCGTTGTCTATCGGGATGCTGCAAAAAACAGTGCATACTCGGATGCTGCTACAAAAGCTATTGCCGGGATAGAGCAGCAAAAAAGAGAAATCAGGGGCCGGATTACCACCGCTAATGGAGAGACCGTGATCGGTGCCAAC
>DHSP01000064.1:5246-70022 GCA_002408485.1 Proteiniphilum sp. UBA5283
CGGTGCCAACGTGTCGGTAGGCAGTGAGACACTCCAGAGCCAGCATTCTGTCAACGCCCTGGAGGCAATGCAGGCCTATGCCCCGGGGGTGAACATTACCCAGGCGTCAGGTATGCCGGGAGAGGGATTCCAGGTGAACATCCGCGGACTCGGGACCATTGGCAACTCAGCTCCTTTGTATGTAATCGACGGTGTTGCCGGCGGGGATATCAACACGCTGAACACATCTGATATTGAGAGCATCGATGTGTTGAAAGATGCCGCCTCTGCAGCAATTTATGGAGCCCGTGCAGCGAACGGTGTAATACTGGTTACCACCAAAAGCGGACGCAAGGGGCGCATCGAGGTTGCCTACGACGGATACTACGGGGTACAGAACGTAGCCAAGATGCCCGACTTGCTGAATGCCAAGCAATATATGGAGATCTATAACGAGGAACGGGTAGTATCAGGAAAAAATGCACTGGACTTTGCATCCTTGATTCCCGGACTCTATCAGCAAATCATGAGCGATAAATGGGAGGGTACCGACTGGATGGAGGAGATTCGTAATAAAAATGCACCCATCCAGAATCATGCCCTTAATCTTTCAGGGGGCTCGGACCAGTCGCTATTCTCCATGGGATTCTCCTATACATCGCAGGAAGGTATCCTCGGCAAGCCGGTAGAACCACACAATGACCGGTACACCCTACGCCTGAACAGTGACCATGTGATATACAGGAAGAACGGCCTGGATATGATCAAGTTGGGTGAGACCTTCAATTACAGCTATCGCCAGCGTTCAGGGATTGCCATAGGAGGCATGTACTGGAATGACATCCGCAACATGCTGACCGGCAGCCCGCTTGTTCCTGCCTATAACGATAAGGGAGAATTTTATGCCCGGGAAGATGTGAAAGCATCCGGACTGGAAGCGCTTTCATCACGTATTTACAACCCACTGGCTCAAATGGCGCTCAACAGAGGGATGAATGAAACACAGAATTACAATATCAACAGCAATGCTTACCTGGAAATACAGCCGATAAAGGATATGATCCTGAGAAGCAGCTTCGGCTACCGTATGTTTGCCGACGCCTACAGAAGCTATCAGCCTGCCTATGACCTGGCAGGAGATGCAACACTGAGTCCCGGCCGTATCACCCAATCGGGCGGTAGCGGATACGCCTGGACTCTTGACAACACACTCAACTACAGGTTCAGCATGGACGATCACAAATTCGACATCCTAATGGGGCAGTCGCTTGAAAAATGGGGATATGGAATGAACATGTCGGCTACCAATGCCAACCCCACATTTGTCGGATTCCAACATGGCTACCTGGATAATACCGATGGTCTCACCTCAGGGGTCACCAGCGTCTCGGGCGGACCGCATGCACAAGGTGCTCTCGCCTCATTTTTCGGGAGAGTCAACTATGACTTCCGGGAGAAGTATATGCTGACGCTGGTGATGCGAGCCGATGGGTCCTCCAACTTTGCAAAAGGGAACCGCTGGGGATATTTCCCCTCCATCTCTGCCGGATGGGTGCTCACTGAAGAGGATTTTCTGGCTGACAACGATGTGATGAACTTCCTGAAACTGCGCATCAGCTGGGGACAGAACGGCAATGCCGAAATAGATCCTTTCCAGTACATGAGCCTGATTGCGTTCAACCCCCAAAACAACTACCGGTTCGGGAGTGACCGCAACAAGATGCAGCTGGGCGGTTATCCGGCCATTCTCCCCAACCCCGATGTGGCATGGGAAACCTCAGAACAGCTCAATATCGGATTTGATGCCTACTTCCTCAATTCAAGACTGCAGACCTCGTTCGACTATTATATCAAAACAACCAGAGACTGGCTGTTGCGTCAGCCTGTAGCCGATATCCAAGGACCTCAGGGTGCTTTCGTCAACGCGGGTGACATCGAAAACAAGGGATTTGAGCTGGGCTTGAAGTGGAACGACAACGTCGGTGATTTCACCTATGGAGCACACATCAATCTCTCACGTAACGAAAACAAGGTGACACGCATGGGCGATAACAGCGGTTTCATTGAGAGCAATCCCAACATCATCTCACAGGGGACAGAGCCTGTATAGCGTGTGCAGGTGGGTTACCCGGTTGGCTACTTCTATGGCTACAAGACCGAGGGTGTCTTCCAGAATGCACAGCAGATCAGCAGTTGGACCAGAGGATTCCTGCAGAGTGACCCGCAGCCGGGTGATCTGATCTTTTCCGACACCAACGGTGATAACGAGGTGAATCCTGAAGACAAAACTCTGATTGGCAATCCTCATCCCAAATTCCGTACCGGATTCGGCATCAATCTTGGGTACAAAGGCTTTGACTTCTCCGTTACCGGTAAAGGCGCCTTTGGTCATCAGATCCTGAAGTCTTACCGCTCCTTTGCCGACAATGAGTTCCATAACTACACCACCGAGATCCTGGGCCGCTGGACAGGAGAAGGCACTTCCAACAAATTGCCCCGCCTGACCGCCGGTAACGGCATCAACCGCATGAGTGTCTCTGACCTCTATATCGAAGACGGTGATTTTGTGAGAATCCAGGATATCACACTGGGATATGACTTTAAAAATCTTTTGCCAAAAATGCCATTCAGCCAAGCACGACTCTATGTTACCGGCCGCAATCTGTGGACGTTCACAGGATACTCAGGCATGGATCCTGAAGTGGGTTACGGCGATGAGCAGCCGTTTGTGTCGGGCATTGATCTAGGCTTCTACCCCGCCCCATCGAGTATACTTGTAGGAGTAAACCTGAAATTTTAAATACATTGATGATTATGAAAAAAATAATATATATTACCATATTTGCATTGATACTTGCCAGTTGTGACGATTTTCTGACTTTTGCCCCCCTTACTGACAAAACATCTGCCAACTTTCCTAGTACTACCGAAGAGGTGAAGCAGATGATGGCCGGTATCTATACCACCATGAACAACGAACATCAGCTCACCGATATGAGTTACCTCTTCGTCTGTGAGGTAGCCAGTGACGAAAAGCTAGGCGGTGGTGGCGTAAATGACGTGAAAGCACAGGCTTACGAAGCTTTCATGTATTCCGATCCGGACATGCTCAGCCACAACTGGGAAACCACCTATGAAGGAATTCACCGTGCCAATTTTGCCATCGAAAAACTGGATGCATTGGCAGAGGACATCATGGCGGTGGAAGAGAAAAATCAGTACAAGGGTGAAGCTCACTTTCTGAGAGCATTTTTCTATTATCGTCTGGCCACCCTCTATGGAAGTGTACCCCTGAAGATTACCACTGAACCTGCTAATCTTGGTGGTGCTACCGCCGAAGAGATCTTTGGCCAGATCGCTTCCGACCTAAAGGCGGCGGTGAACCTGCTTCCCAACAAGGCTTATACCAACACCGAAGAGGGACGTGTCACCCGTTGGGCAGCACAGGCGATGATGGCAAGAGCCTGGTTGTTCTATACCGGTTTTTATCAGAAAGGAGATCTACCCCTGGCAGAAGGCGGCAGCGTAACCAAACAGGAGGTAATCGGCATGCTGGACGATTGTATACGCAACAGCGGACATACCTTGGTGGGGGATTATCACGAACTATGGCCATACACCAACTCGCTCACCATCCAGGACTATCCCTATATCCAAAATTACATGACCAAGACGGGTAAGACACTGAAATATGCCAGTGACAACGGTGCACGCAACCCTGAGACTCTCTTCGCACTGCATTTCTCCAATTTTGCAGACTGGGATGTCCGCAGGGGTTATGCCAACCAATACCAGCTCTACTTCGCCCTGCGTGGTTTACAGCCCCTATCCAGAACCTATCCATTCGCCGGCGGATGGGGCCAGGCTAACTCCATTCCAAAAGCTGTCGTGGACCAGTGGCTGGCAGATGAGCCCGAGGATCCCAGACTATGGGCTTCGGTGCTGGACATTGCAGCCGAACTACCCAATTATGCGAAAGGACAGTGGGACTTTGTGATGGAGAGCAACTACTGGGGAAAGAAATACAATGGCATCTCAGCCCGTGAGGGGAACAAATACTACAATGATTACAGCGTGATCATGTATGGAAACAAAGACAATCAGCAGCTCTCGCATGGCGACGACCTGATCTTCATCCGCTTTGCTGATGTGCTGTTGATGATGGCTGAGCTGAGTGAAGATGCAGAATACATGAACCGTGTGCGTCGTCGTGCAGGTCTTGAAGACAAGCCCTATTCACTGGAAAACATTCAAAAAGAACGTCGCTACGAACTGGCTTTTGAAGGTCTCCGATGGAATGACATGCGCCGCTGGGGCGCAGCCTATGCCAAAGCTGCACTGGAATCACAGATTGGTGCTCCGATTTACAACTTTGGCAAGGCTGCTGAATACAAAGGCCTCAATCCTAAGGGATACAGTGCCCGTTATGAGGAGACAAAAGGTTTCTTCCCGATTCCACAGTCACAGATCAACCTTTCAAACGGTATGCTGGAACAGGTAGAGGGATATCGTGATGGACAGGGGCTCTACCCCGGTTTCAGCAACTAAAAAAATAATGGTCTCCTCTTTTAGAGGAAACCATTATTTCATTCGCTGTTTTGTATGAGGCTGTCTCATGTCATATTATGAGACGGCCTTTACAAGATGACTTTTTCTACCAAAAACATCCATTAGACGATGCCCTGCGCCATCATGGCATCGGCCACTTTCATGAAGCCGGCAATATTGGCCCCCTTCACGTAATTGATGTATTCATCATTCCGTCCGTGCGCGACACACTGCTCGTGAATGTCGTTCATGATCTGGTGCAACCACTTGTCAACCTCCTCGTTGCTCCACGAGATGTGCATGGCATTCTGGGTCATCTCCAATCCGGAACAGGCCACACCACCGGCATTCACCGCTTTCCCGGGAGCAAAGAGCATCTCGTTTTCTATGAAGAAGTCCACAGCATCTGAGGTACAACCCATATTGGAAACCTCGGCTACCAGAATCACCCCGTTTTTCTTCAATGTTTTGGCATCTTCCAGATTCAGTTCGTTCTGGATAGCACAAGGCAAAGCGATGTCCACCTTGCATTCCCAGGGTTTCTTTCCGGGAAAGAATCTGGATCGGGGAAATTTATCGGCATAGGGAGCCACCACATCATTGCCCGAATTGCGGAGTTCCAGCATAAAGGCTATCTTTTCGGGCGTATTTATGCCATCTTCATCATATATGTATCCATCGGGTCCGGAGATTGCCACGACTTTGGCACCCAGCTCGGTGGCTTTAGTGACCGCACCCCATGCAACGTTTCCAAAGCCGGAGACAGCAACGGTTTTTCCTCTTAGCATGATATGGTACTCGTCACACATCTTCTGTACGAAATAGAGCGCACCGAAGCCGGTGGCCTCGGGACGGAGGCGTGAGCCTCCAAATGTGAGTCCTTTCCCGGTGAAGGTGCCAGTATGTTCGCGGGCAAGCTTCTTGTACATGCCAAACATGTAACCCACTTCGCGGCCCCCCACACCGATATCGCCGGCCGGAACATCGGTATCGGGACCAATGTTGCGCCAAAGCTCCACAACGAAAGCCTGGCAGAAACGCATAATCTCTGCCTGGGAACGGCCTTTCGGCGCAAAATCAGATCCGCCTTTGGCTCCCCCCATGGGAAGTGTTGTGAGTGCGTTTTTAAAAGTCTGCTCGAAACCCAGAAACTTCAGGGAAGAAAGTGTGACGGATGGATGGAAACGAATACCCCCTTTATAAGGGCCAATGGCGCCGTTGAACTGTACGCGATAGCCGATGTTTACCTGTACTTTTCCGTTATCATCCACCCAGGGAACACGAAAGGTAAAGATACGGTCCGGTTCGACAATACGTTCAATAATGCCCGCTTTCTCAAATTCAGGATGCTGGTTATACACGTCTTCAATGGAAATAAGTACTTCTCTCACTGCCTGAAGATATTCCGACTCGCCGGGATGTTTCGCCTCCAGTCGTGTCATAATGTCATTCACTTTCATATCAATAAGGTTTTTATAATGTGTAGTTAGGCAAAGATATAGAATAAATTGAAATATTGACATTATTTTGTTTTTTTTGCAAAAAAAGAGTTGTTTTTGAAGCTAAAATTCACCCATTTCACTCTCTTCTTTTTAGCAAGGACAACAGAGCTTACAAAAGAAACCTGAAAATCGATTACGCGGGCTGCATTTTTATCCCGGCTCCGGCAAACGTGAACCACGAAAAGTTTCGGATTTTACCGTTTAAATGCCTATTTTTGTAGCAGGGTTCCGGATGTTGCCTAAGGCAAAACCGAAAGAATTCCCGGCGGATACTCCGTGTCAAGAAACAAAGTTATTTCGAATCATTATCTCATGGCAAAAAACAAACTGGCCAAATTTGCCGATATGGCAACCTATGACAACGTGTTTCAATACTCCTTTGACACATTGAGACAGGAAGGTTTCCCCTTAAAGGGAAAGTGGCATTCCTATTTCCGGAACGATCACCCCATCGTACTGGAGCTGGGATGCGGCAAAGGGGAATATACGGTAGGCATGGCGCGTAAGTTTCCCGGAAAAAACTTTATCGGGATCGACATCAAGGGTGCCCGCATGTGGAAAGGAGCCACACAGGCCCTGGAGGAGAAGCTCGACAACGCTGCCTTTGTCCGTACAAACATTGATTTCATCTGTTACTTTTTTGCTGAAAACGAAGTGTCGGAAATATGGATTACTTTCCCCGATCCGCAAATGAAGAAAGTAAACAAGCGGCTCACGAGTACCCATTTTATGAAAAAATACAGCCAGATTATCCACAACGATGGCATCATCCACCTGAAGACGGACAGTAATTTTTTATTCACCTACACCAGGGCAATGATTGAGGAGAACAAGCTTGATGTTCTTTTTGAAACAGACGACCTCTATCACTCGGACCTACAAGATGATATTCTCGAAATCCAGACTTTCTATGAACAACAATGGCGCGAACGAGGTTTATCTATCAAGTTTATCCAATTTGTCTGTCCCAAAGAACGGGAATGGGTAGAACCAGAGATTGAAATAGAAAAGGACGACTATCGCAGCTTTGGCAGAAATGCAAGAATACAGGAGCCAAAAGACTGACAACCAAAAACTGAGAGCTGAAAACTAAAATATTATGGCAATATATCCCCAGTTAATAATCGACGCACTGAAAAATGTGCGCTACCCTGGAACGGGACAGGACATTGTTTCTGCCGGCATGGTCGCCGACAATATACGCATTGATGGCATGAAAGTGAGCTTCTCGCTCATCACCGAAAAAGTCAACGACCCCTTCATCAAATCGGTGGTAAAAATGGCCGAACAGGCCATTCTCACATATGCCGACAATGATATCGACATCAAAGGAAACATTTCCGTGCAATCCAGACAGGCTCCCCGCCCTGCCCTGCCCGACCTTCTACCCGGAGTTAAGAACATCATCGCTGTTGCTTCCGGAAAGGGAGGCGTTGGGAAAAGCACTGTCTGTACTAACCTTGCCGTGGCATTAGCCCAAAAAGGATATAAAGTGGGTCTGCTGGATGCCGATATTTTCGGCCCCTCGGTACCGAAGATGTTCGACGTGGAAGATCAGGGGCCGACGATGGAACATATTGAAGGGCGCGACATGATGGTCCCCATCGAAAATTATGGGGTGAAGATGCTCTCCATCGGCTTTTTCGTCAACAAATCGGATGCAGTCGTCTGGCGCGGCGCCATGGCCAGCAACGCCCTGAAGCAGCTTATCGGAGATGCCTATTGGGGTGAGCTCGATTATTTCCTCATCGACTTTCCCCCCGGCACAAGCGATATCCATCTCACGCTGGTGCAGACGCTGCCCATCACCGGAGCTGTGATCGTGAGCACCCCCCAGGAGGTGGCACTGGCCGACGCACGAAAGGGCATCAGCATGTTCACAGCCGACAAGGTAAATGTGCCTATTCTGGGGCTGGTGGAAAACATGGCCTGGTTCACACCTGCCGAGCTGCCGGAGAACAGGTATTATATTTTCGGAAAAGAAGGATGCAAGAGGTTGGCCGAAGAACAGGGATTTGCTCTGCTGGGCCAGATACCCATCGTACAAAGCATCCGGGAAGGAGGCGACGACGGACGGCCTGTAGCGCTGAATGCCGACAGCATTACCGGGATGGCCTTCTCGGCACTTGCCGACAGCCTGGTGGTGGCTGTCGACAAACGCAACCGGGAGCTTCCGGGTACAAAAGTTGTAGAGGTTACCCAGAAATAGCCTCCGAAGGGAGATAACAACAACACGCTGACTGCCAGCTAACATATATACTTCTTAACTTGTCAGTCATTGCATTTGCAAATCGAAAATGAATGAAGCATCCTTTACACCAATTTCAATTCTGTCCGAAATGCGGCGCGGCACACTTCGCGGAGAATAACGAAAAATCGAAAAGATGTGCCGATTGTGGATTTGTTTACTACTTTAACTCATCTGCCGCAGTGGTAGCGGTCATCGAGAATCCAGAAGGAGAGATTTTGGTTGCACGCAGAGCGAAAGAACCGGCAAAAGGCACCCTCGATTTACCCGGAGGCTTTATCGACATGTACGAGACTGCCGAAGAAGCAGCAAGCAGGGAAGTTGAGGAAGAAACGGCCCTGACTGTTACTTCGGTGCAATACCTCTTCTCAATTCCGAATATTTATGTATATTCGGGCTTTGAAGTGCATACCGTGGATATGTTTTTTCGTTGCAGGGTAAACGGCTTCGACGGTATGCATGCCCGGGATGATGTGTCGGAACTGCATTTTATTGCGTACGACAGGCTTGATCCGGCCCGGTTTGGGTTGGTGTCGATCCGGAAAGGAGTAGAAAAATTATTATCGGAAATAAAGAATAAAGCGTGAAAACAGGAATAACGGAGATATTGCTGAAATCACCGCGTGAAAATTAACAATCCAGAATATGAAGAAAATCATCTTACTGTTTACCCTAGTCCTTATCACACAGACGTTCATGGCTCAGAAGACAAGATACCATGCCCAACCCGAGGATCTGTTTAACCGCGGCAAGGAGATGTTTCTTGAAGGGAATTATACAGGAGCACAGGATCTGCTGGCTGAATTTACACAAGCAAGTGCCGACGCTACCCTGAAAGAGGAAGCAGCATACATGATGGCTGTTTCGTCGTTCCGCCGGGGACACGAAAGAAGCGGCGAGGAGTTAAAGAAGTTTCTCGATACCCATCCCGAAACGATGCACCGCCATGAGATAAGTTTTCTTATCGGCTCCTATTATTACGACCAAAAAGAATGGGAGGCAGCGAGAATATGGTTCAACATGGCCGATCTGGATTATCTGACTCTTCCGGAGCAGGAAGAATATAGCTTCCGCACAGGATACACCGAGCTGCAGCTAGGCAATAAAGAAGAAGCGACACGCTTCTTCGGGCTACTTTTCCAGAACAGCAGCAAATACAGGGATGCGGCGGACTTCTACCTGGGTTACATCGACTATTCGAACAAGAACTATACTGCCGCATTGCAACGTTTTCAGCGGCTAAAAGACCATCCGGAATATCAGGAGGAGGTCGCTTTCTATACAGCACAGGCTGCTTTTTTCGACGGGAGGATCGACGATGCCGTGCGCCTTGCCGGGTCATTCGTGAGCCGTTATCCCCAAAGCAGCCATCAACCTGAAATGCATCGCGTGCTCGGCAACAGCTACTACCGTCTGGGGCAGCCTTCCCGGGCAATACCTCATTACGAGGATTATCTCGCGCACATCGAAAAGCCCCTGCGTGGCGATGCCTATTTTCTGGGATTGTCTTACTCTGAGACCGGCAGATGGAACGAAGCAGCTGCCATGTTTCAGCAGGCAGCAGGAGTAGCCGATGCACTGACACAGAATGCGCAGTTACAGCTGGGGCAAACCTACCTGAAGCTTAACCAGAAGCAACAGGCACAGATGGCCTTTGAGGCAGCTTCGAGGCAGAATTTCGACCCGCAGGTAAGAGAAACAGCCCTGTTCAACTACGCATTGCTGGCGCATCAGACAAATTTCTCTGTCTTCAGCGAGTCGATCACCCTCTTTGAAAATTTTCTCCGGGAATATCCCAACTCTCCCTACACGAATCAGGTAAACGACATCCTGGCGGAGACATTCCTCACCACCAAAGATTATCAGGCTGCGCTGAAAGCCATCGAACGCATAAAAAACCCGGGACGGCGCATCCTGGAAGCAAAACAGATGGTTCTCTTCCAACTGGGCGCCCAGGAGTTTATCAACGGAAGTATGAACGAGGCTGTGCAGTACTTCAACAACAGCATCGGCATGGGAAGCTACGACAACAAGGCGCGTAACAGCGCCTATTACTGGAGGGGAGAATCCTGGTACCGCATGGGCAACTATGCAAATGCCGCTACCGACTTCCGGCAGTTTACGCAAAATGCCACCCCGGGGGATGAGAACTATGCCCTGGGCTGGTACAACCTTGGATACGCACTTTTTAAACAACAGCAGTACGGGCAGGCTGTGCCCGCCTTTGAGCGCTACCTTTCTTCCGAGGCAGACCGCAGAAAAGACGAGTATGCTGATGCACTCAATCGCATAGGCGACAGCTATTACTTCAACCGTAATTTCGGTGAAGCAGAACGATATTACGCGCAGGCAGCCGACGCAAATCCCGGTGCTGCAGACTACGCTGCCTATCAGCGTGCTTTCGTGATGGGGCTGCAACGCAACTATCCGGGAAAAATCACGGCACTCGACAACCTGATGCGACAATATCCCAATTCGCAGTATTTTGACGATGCGCTCTACGAAAAGAGCAGGGCTCTCACCATGCTCAACCGGGAAAATGAGGCGATCGCGGTATTACAGCGGCTGGTAAACGATTTTCCCAGGAGTCCGCTCGCCTCACAGGGCGGCGTACAGCTGGGACAGCTCTATTATAACACAGGAAATTATCCACAGAGCATCGCCGCATACAAAAATGTGATCACCCACTTTCCGGGATCGGACGATGCCCGCAATGCGCTGGTTTCCATGGAAACGGTATATCGCGACATGAACGACATTCAGACGTATGTGGGCTACGTGAACTCACTCCCCGGTGGAATGCGCATCACGCCGTCGCGGCAGGATTCACTCACCTACCTGGCTGCAGAAAGTGTGTATATGCGGGGCAACCGTTCGGATGCGGAAGCGGCCATGAACAGATACCTGCAAACCTATCCCAACGGAGCTTACAGCAGCGATGCACACTACTACCTTGGCATGATGGCGGAAGAAAAAAGGAACGAACAACAGGCTCTTTCGCACTTCCGCAGAGTGATTGATGCCGGCAACATGAAGTTTCTCGACAATGCACTCATCTACGCTGCACAAGCAGAGTTCAAAAACAAAAACTACCGACAGGCACTGGCCGACTATTCGCGTCTTGCCAATGTGGCCAGAAACGCGGCCAACAAACAAACGGGCCAGATGGGGGTGGTACGCACACAAACACAGCTGGGAGCCTACCACGAAGCAGCAAGGGCCGCCACAGAATTACTGGCCAACAGCGGCCTTTCCCCGGAGACGGTGACCGAAGCGAGGTACCTGAGAGGCAAGGCATATCTGCAGGTAAAAGAGAACGACAATGCCATGTCCGACTTTCAGTTCGTGGCCAACGACACCCGCAGCATCTATGGCGCTGAAGCACAATTCATCCTTGCCGACACCTACTACCGGTGGAAATCGTACGACCGGGCCGAAGCACAGGTGAAAGAGTTTATGCAAAAAGGAACACCCCATCAGTACTGGATGGCGCGTGCTCTCATCGTGCTATCGGATACATACCGTGCCAAAGGCGATGAATTTCAGGCACGACAGTATCTGGAAAGCCTGAAGACAAACTACAAGGGCAACGAAGCCGATATTCAGCAAATGATCAACGAAAGGCTTCAATAAACACGAAAGAGATAAATCCGGAACGGACAAAGTAGCCATACAAACGAAAATAAAGCATATGAAGAAAGTATATATTGCAATAGCAGCATTTGCATTTACTGCCGGCTTAACAGCCCAGACGCAGGATTCATTGCTGCGGAGACAACTGGAGCTGGAACGCGACTTCAACCCCACCCTGCTGGATGCCGATAAGATCAACTCGCTTCCAGCGCTCCGGGAGCCTGTGGTGCAAAAAGCAAACACCAACTACTCCTCTTGGGCAGGACGTACTACCCCACCCCTGGAAATAGCCTTGCCCCGCCCTGCCGGCATCATGACGGAAATCCCTTACAGCCTCAAAAAGGGTTACCTCTCCTTTCATGCCGGCAACTACGCCAATATGGATGGAGCCTTTGGATACAGGCTGGTAGACCAGACAAAACACAACCTGGCATTTACTTTTCTGCACAACTCCACCAACGGGGATATAAATTATGTTCAGGAATCGGACCCGGCAGGCAACACCGCTTACATCATGGATAATCTGGGCAAACTGGCTTACCGCCACGAAGCGGATGCTTTGTGGCTCAACATGCATCTGTCTTACCTGCACTCCCTCTTTAATTATTACGGGAACACCTTCGGACATGAGCGATATTTTGATAATGAAAGCCAGCGCTTAGGAGTCCTCAATGCCCACCTGGGTCTTCAGTCGAAGGAGTCGGACCGGCTCAATTACAGTGGATCCATCGACTTTCGTAATTTCTCTACCAAGTTCGGTTATGCGAAGGACGGCGAACCCATCAGGGGAAATCAGCTGAATGCCATGGCCGGATTCAACAAGCCTTTTAGGGACTTCAACACCAAGGTTGGGGTAGACGGAAGCCTTTTCACCACCTTTTATCAGGGCAATTTCGACAATTATTTTCTGATAAATGCCTCTCCTTATATCCGTTTCGGAGGATTAAACCGGAGTGCACGACTGGGTGCAGACGTGCTATTTCAGGATGCCGACAAGATAAGAGTCCGCGTGGTTCCAAACGTGAAGCTGCATCTGGGGCTAACCGGCCGCACTTCGCTTTATGCCAACATCCACGGAGGCTTTCAAAACAACACCTTCCTGGAGATGATGGACGAATCGCGTTATTTCCTTCCCTACTCCTCCGTAAAACCTGCATTCTCCATTGTAGACATTGACGGCGGAATAAAAATTGGGGAAGCCAACGGATTCCGCATCGATCTGTTTGGCGGTTTCCGGAAAACAGATAATGCACACTTCCTCATTCATCACGGTCAGGAGGTGATCGGAGGAGATGCCCTGGGCCCCTTCAGGGAAGTTTTATCTCCGGTGTACGGCAGCCTGACTCACTCTCATATTGGAGGGGTGATCCAGTCGAACATCTGGGCACCACTGGATGTGTCGCTCCGTTTGAAGAAGAATTTCTATGACGTGACCGACATGACAATCAACGGAGGGCTGGTAGCCGATCCCAAAGCTTACAACAAACCGGGGGTTGAAATAGACTTGCGCTCTTCTTTGGAGATAACCCAAAGCCTGAAGTTCACCCTCAATTATTATTATGCCGGTGACCGGTGGAGCTATTATGAGGGTACTGAAAAAGAAATGGATGCCATCAACGACCTCAACCTGGGTGCAGCTTACGAAATCACCGATGCCTTCTCTCTCAATGTGAGGGTCAACAATATACTGTCTCAAAAGTACGACATCTGGTACGGACATCCTGCGCAGGGCCTGAATGCCTCGGGAGGTTTCACATTCAGATTTTAAAATGGCTCCGGTGGCAAGATTTGGCTAAACCAGGAGGGAAACTATTTTTAATACTTCTTCCTTCTTGTTATCAATGCTTTTGTGTAATTTTGCAGCGAACTTTTGAAAAGTTCAAACAGCAAATAGAGATTTCAGGAACGTATGGGCAAGAAAAAAAAGACGCTACACAACAGATCCAAAGTTAAAAGCAAACCGGATAAATACGACATTGTAAAAGCAATGTGGTCCCTCTTCGGGCTCATTGTAGCAGGAGCAGCGCTGTTTTTCCTGCTCGTTTCCACCGGAGCTCTGGGTTATTTGCCCGACATCGACGAGCTGGAGAATCCGATCGATAAATATGCATCGCAGGTAATCTCCTCCGACAACGAGCTGCTCTTCACCTATTCAGAAAGCGATGACAATCGCATAATGGTGGATTACTCCGAGTTATCGCCTCACCTCATCAACGCCCTGATCTCCACAGAAGATATCCGCTACTACTCCCACTCCGGCATAGACATCATCGGACTGGGCAGAGCCGTATTCAAGACGGTAATCCTGAACCAGTCGGAAAGCGGCGGTGGCAGCACCATCACCCAGCAGCTGGCCAAGCTGCTCTATTCCCCTCGCGCGAGCAACAAGCTTCAACGTTTGTTTCAGAAGCCGGTAGAATGGGTGATTGCCGCGAAGCTGGAGCGATATTATACGAAAGACGAGATCGTTAATCTCTATCTGAATAAATACGATTTCAACTACAATGCCGTAGGAATTGAATCGGCAGCACGCACCTATTTCAACAAAAGGCCCGGCGAACTGAAAGTGGAAGAGGCGGCCATGTTGATTGGCATGTTGAAAAATTCATCCCTCTATAATCCCGTTCGGCGCCCCGATGTCACCCGCGAGAGACGCAACGTGGTATTTTCACAAATGCACAAAGCCGGTCATCTCTCAAGGCAAGAGGCCGATTCATTGAAACAACTCCCCCTGGAAATTGACTTCAACCGTTCTGACCATGTGGATATTGCCGCCCCCTACTACCGGCAGCACCTGGCAAAGATGATGATGGCCGACAAGCCCAACCGGAAGAATTATGCTTCCTGGCAGCGGCAACAGTTCACGGAAGACTCTCTCTCCTGGGAAGAAAATCCGCTGTATGGCTGGTGCAAAAAAAACAAGAAAGCCGACGGCTCCACGTACGACATCTACACCGACGGACTCAAGATCTATTCCACCATCAACTCAAGGATGCAGCGTCATGCGGAAGCAGCTGTCCGGGAACATATGGGAGGGTATCTTCAGAAACAGTTCTTCCGGGAAAAAGCGGGCAAGAAGTATGCACCCTACTCCAGCGAGGTAAGTGACCAGGTGGAGGGATTGATGACGGCCGCCATGAAGCAGACCGATCGGTATCGCATACTGAAGAAATCCGGTTTCAGCGAAGCCGGCATTCTCAAAAACTTCAAGGAAGAACCGGTGGAAATGAAAGTCTTTTCCTGGGATCAACGGGAGGTGGACACAGTGATGACCCCCTGGGATTCCATCCGCTACCACAAAAACTTTCTGCGTACCGGATTTATGGCGATGGATCCCCTTACCGGCCACGTGAAAGC
Source organism: Proteiniphilum sp. UBA5283 (assembly GCA_002408485.1). Classification (GTDB taxonomy): domain Bacteria; phylum Bacteroidota; class Bacteroidia; order Bacteroidales; family Dysgonomonadaceae; genus Proteiniphilum. Next base: position 20,514 of record DHSP01000064.1, read on the forward strand.
CTATGTGGGCGGTCCCGATTTTAAATACTTCAAGTACGACATGGTCACCACGGGCAAACGCCAGATCGGGTCGACCATCAAACCCTACCTCTACACGCTGGCCATGGAAGAAGGAATGACTCCCTGCGACGGCATGATACACGGCCCCGTGACCCTGATCACGGAAACGGGCGAGGAATGGACTCCCCGAAATCCGGGCCATAGCAGCGGTCAGTTTGTTTCAATAAAATGGGGTTTGCAAAACTCCAGCAACTGGGTGACAGCCTACCTGATGAAGCAGTTCTCTCCCTACGCCTTCGCACGGATGTTGCAGTCGTTCGGCTTGAAGACTCCAGCCGACCCTGTGGTCTCCCTGGCGCTGGGTCCCAACGACGCCTCGGTGTATGAAATGGTGGGTGCCTATTCCTCCTTCATCAACCGGGGTATCCGGGTAGAGCCGATGTTGGTGACCCGTATCGAAGACTCTTACGGCAACGAGGTAGCCACCTTTGTGCCGGAGATGAAGGAGATTTTCAGCGAGACCACCTCCTACAAGATGCTCGATATGTTGAAAGCCGTCGTCGATGGCGGCACAGGAGGCCGTCTGCGCAGAATTTACAACCTGAAAGGGCAAATGGGAGGGAAGACAGGGACGACGAACAACAACTCCGACGGGTGGTTTATGTCGTTTACACCCAGCCTGGTGGCAGGCTGCTGGGTAGGCGGTGAGGAGCGTTCCATCCACTTCGACCGGATGGCTTACGGACAGGGAGCCAGCATGGCGCTCCCCATCCACGGCATCTTTTATCAGAAGGTATATGCCGATCCGGAATTAAATTATACCGATAACGGTACGTTTGATATTCCGGCCGACTTCGACCCCTGCCACGATATGCAGCGCTATTCACCCGACTTCTATCGCAACAACGATCCGGTTGTCGACAGCGAGGGAATTGACGACCTGTTCAATTGATGCGGAGGGCTCACTTCTTTCGCTGGTCAATGGTTTACCTCGGATCTTTTATCCCTGGCCGTTTTTTCACACCATATCCCACAACCACAACCGCATTTTCGGATACGGGCCCTGTATACGATTTTGAAGTATCGTCTCCCTGCAATCTAAAAACAACCGGTAAGTTTGTGACAATTTCCCCACTTGATGACTTCAGGTTTGACAGCAACATCTCTTCCGTTTTGTACCCGACAAAAGAGATTGACAGAGTATTTCTTGCGGCAGGGACTTTCAGTTGAAAATGGCCGTTTGCATCCGTGATCGTACCGATGTTGGTTCCTCTTACAATAACGGACGCACCTTGTAACGGCTGAGAACCGGAGTCTGTCACTCTACCGGATACCAAAAGGGATTCATCCTTTTCCCATTGAGGCATTTCCCCGATTACCCGCAACACTTCGTTGTTCAAAGTTGCCATCTCATCCGAATTGCCTGTCACTTCTACCCCGGTTATATCTCCAGCACTATTTACCCGAAACGAAGCATTCACGACTCCCTGCACACCTTTTTCCTGTGCTTCCACCGGGTATTTAATTCTTTCGGAAATAAACCTCATAAACTCCTTGCTACCGCCCGGAAACAGGAAGTTCTGCTGCACCTGTGCCTGTACCGACATACTCCCTTCATTCGTTTTCAATTCGTCAATGATTATCTTCGATTCATTTTTGTTTAGGCTGAAAGCCACCGGAAGCGTAAATCGTACATTCACAGCCTGACCACGTTGTGTGCCGGGTTTCCAGTCGGGCATCATCTTCAACACACGAACAGCTTCGGCATCGATGGAGGGATCTACGCCCCGGATTATTTTTACATCAGAAACAGTACCATCTTTCAGCACCACAAACTGGCAAATAACCCTTCCCTGGATTCCATTCTCTTTCGCCACTTCCGGATATTGGATATTGTCCGCCAAGAATTGCATCATTGCTTCGTTTCCGCCGGGAAACTCGGGCATATTCTCCACCACTACAAATATTTCCTGCATAGCATCCTCTTTCTTTACAGGTGGGGGATCCTGCATGTTTTCAGTTTCACGATCGTATAAGACAGGTGATGATACGTTTTCATTCAAAAGTACACTGCGAACAGCTCCTGCTGTTTGCCCGGATTTTGCTTCTTTCCGTGCTGCATAGGCACTGTTTGCCGTTATAAGCATAAGGGCCAGAGGCAAAATAAGCAGATATTTCGCAAGCACGGGTGTGGTCGATTTCGTTTTGTTCATCATCATAATGCGTTGTTTTAATTGTGATACATTAAAGTTGTTTACTATCTGAACTGCAGTTTCATGATAAGTCAGTCGTAAAAGATGGAACTGATATTCGCGGCTGTCGATCCCTTCTCGAAGTACGCCGTTGTCGGCCAGATACTCGAGGTTCATCGCCATCTCCCGCTTCATCAGCCATACAAAAGGATTCCACCAGGAAAAAAGAATGAGTATCTCAACAAGAATTATGTCCAGCGAATGCCACTGTCGCACGTGGGTTTGCTCGTGCAGCAGAATCTGCCTGGTCTCTGTTTCCGCATGCTTTTCGGTATGGATAAATATCCACTTGAAAAAGGAGAAGGGTGTCATATCTTCCGGCAACTGACATACGGTAATCCCAGATATTTCCGTTACTTTACTATGGAGACGAATGCGCACGATAGAGAAAAGTTGCCAGAAAAACCGCAACACAAAGAACGAGGTAACCACTACGAAGAGTCCCGTAAGGATTTGTTCCCGGGGAAACAGGAAAGAACTGGCGTCTGATGCTGCATCATCCGGCCCTATCGTCATATCGAGATCTTCAATAAAAACAGTTCTTTCAACGTCCCCCGGTGTAGTGGAACGGAAGTTCAACACTTCTCCCAGCGCCGGAACAGAAAACAGGGGATAAAACAGCGAAAAAATAATTGCCAGGATAAAGAAGAAACGCCTAAGGCGAAGAAACGTATCTCCTTTCAGTAGTAATGCGTACAGGAGATAAAACATTGCCAAAGCGATATTGACTTGTATCAGATAAATTAAAAAGGGATGCATGGCTGTCGTGTTAACGGTAAAAAACCTACTTCTGATTCTTTTCAATCAGGCGTATGATCTCACTGAGTTCTTCCGTAGTGATCTTTTGCTCTTTGGCGAAGAAGGATACCAGCTCTTTATAGGAGTTATCGAAATAACTTTGCACTACCCCCGAAAGAAAGTGCCTCTTATAGGCCGCTTCAGAAATGAGCGGCTTGAAAACCTTCACATTGCCGAACCTTCTTTTTTCCAGATATCTTTTGCTTTCCAGATTTTTAAAAATGGAAGCCACCGTTGTATAAGGAGGCCGGGGCTCCTCCAACTTCTCAACCACATCCTTGATCGCACACTCTTTAAGTTGCCACACAAGCAACATCACATTTTCTTCCTGGGGGGTCAATCGTTCCATCGTCCGTTTTGTTTACTGAATTAAAAACTGTTTTAATACCGCAAATCTACGATATTTTCGTAACACATGGATTTATTTATTCTTTTTTATCGTTAAATAAATATAAACATACAGAAAACGTCAGTTTTTCAGTCGCCGATAATAAAAAAGGATGGAGCTCAATGAACCCCATCCCCCGCAGCTAAGTCTATGAAAAGAAATAGCTAATTTTGTTTCTCAAAATCCTGCATGCACTGAATCAGCGCTTCTACGGCTTCCCTGGGGCATGCATTGTAAATGGATGCACGGAAGCCACCTACTGATCTATGTCCCTTGATACCCACCATTCCTCTCTCTTTTGCAAATTCGAGGAAAGCGGCTTCTTTCTCTTTATATTCTTCGTTCATCACGAAGCAGACGTTCATGAAGGAACGGTCTTCTTTGACAGCAGTACCCACGAAAAGTTTGTTGCGGTCTATTTCGTTGTAGAGCAGCTCCGCTTTCTCCTTGTTCATTTTGTGCATCGCTTCCACACCCCCCAGTTCTTTCACCCATTTCAGGGTTTCGTGCATGACGAATATCGGGAATACAGGGGGTGTATTGAACATGGAACGGTCTTTCTCGGCAGCACCGATATGGGTACGGTAGTCCACCATTGTCTGCAGCGGGCGATCGATCTTGCCAAGTATATCTTCTCTGACGATCACGAAGGCAACGCCGGCAGGTCCTACGTTTTTCTGTGCTCCGCCATAGATGATGCCATATTTGGAAACATCAACCGGGCGACTCATGATGTCGGACGACATATCGGCCACCAGAGGTACCGGGCTCTCGATATCCTCATGCATTTCCGTCCCGTAGATGGTATTGTTTGTCGTGATGTGGAAATAATCGGCATCGGACGGAATGGTATATCCTTTGGGAATATAGGAATAGTTTTTATCTTCCGATGAAGCCACAATTTCCACCTCTCCATAAAACTTAGCCTCTTTGATCGCCTTCTTTGCCCAGACACCGGTCTGCAGGTAGGCAGCCTTCTTTTGCATCAGGTTGGCAGGGACTTCAAAAAACTGGGTACTGGCCCCTCCTCCTAACAAAAGTACTTTGTAGTTATCGGGAATGTTCAGCAGTTCTTTCCATAGGTCGGCTGTCTCTTTCATGATCCGCTCCCACCCCGGAGTGCGGTGTGATATCTCAAGGATGCCAATGCCGGTATTATCGAAGTCGCGTATCGCTTCAATGGCTGATTCTACTGCAGGGCGGGGTAACACACATGGTCCCGCGTTGAAATTGTATTTTTTCATATATATTATTATTAATTCCTAATCCGACTTATGCCTTCTAACTACTCGTTCACCCTGAAGCGATCATCCCCGTTGTCGAGAAATGCAACAATCTGGTTGGCAGCAGCAAGTCCTGCGTTAATGTTCGCATCGGTGGTCTGGGCACCCATTTTTTTCGGTGTGGAGAAATAACGAAGCGGAAATTTAGCCACGAATTCTTCGTGCCTGTCGGGCTTCACATCGGTAACATACTGGAAGTCAGGGCGCTCCTCCATGATGCGAATCAGATCTTCCTCCACCAAAAGTTCTTTGCGAGCTGTATTGATCAACAAGCCGTCTTCGGGCATGTACGACAAGAGTTCATAATTCACACAGCCGCGCGTATCATCCAGCAAAGGCATGTGCAACGACATGAAATCACAACTCTGAAACAACTCTTTTTTACTGTATGCTGCGATCACCCCGTATTCTCCCTCTTTCCGCAAGTCGTCATGGGTCAGTGTGGGTGAATAAGCATATACAGGCATCCCGAAACCGCGGGCTATCTTGGCCACCATTTTTGCCACGTTTCCAAAAGCAAACAAACCAAGCCGTCTATCTTTGATCTCACGTCCTACCGTGCCATCAAACTGATTGCGCTGCATGTAGATCATCATGCCAAACACAAGTTCAGCCACGGCATTTGCATTTTGTCCCGGTGTGTTCATCACACAAATGTTGCGTGATGTGGCGGCTTCCAGATCAACATTATCGTATCCGGCACCCGCTCTGACCACTATTTTCAAGTTAGGCGCAACATCCATCACTTCTTTATCGATAAGATCGCTTCTTATGATAACCGCATCCACATCTTTTACAGCACCAAGTAATTGAGACTTATCAGAATAACTCTCTAGTTTCACGAACGTATGCCCTGCAGTCTCCACAATATCTTGTATCTGCTGTACAGCCTGCACGGCAAATGGTTTACTTGTCGCTAAAAGTACCTTCATATTCCTCCTCTTTTTTTTAAATTTCACCGAAATTAATAGAGTTACAAAATTACAAACTTATATCAAACAAAAAACCAAATCGGAGTAAAAAAATGTCCGCTGATTTTAATTTCACTCTGGGAAGGAGAAGAATCTTCGAACTTTAAAGGATCTGCAATAATACTTTGCCGCCTAAATGAATTTGTAGGGTAAATCGAATCATCGTATCTTTGTAACAGTTAAAATACGCCACGACAGTCAACAAACAAGCTTGCACTGCAGCCGTCTTTTATTATCTTTGCGCAGCACAAAAAGATTGTATACGATGAACAGCCCCTATCCTTCAACCCTGCTCGAAAATGCAGTGAACGAATTTGCCAGGCTCCCGGGAATAGGGAGAAAATCGTCCTTGCGGCTGGTGCTGCATTTGCTTCGTCAGGACGAGGAGAGTGTAGCCCGCTTCGTTGAAAGCATCCTGAGGCTGACGCAGGAAGTAAAATACTGTTCCTCCTGCCACAATATCTCCGACACGGAAGTATGCAGTATCTGTGCTGATAAAACACGCGACAAAGCTGTGGTCTGTGTCGTGGAAAACATCAAGGAGGTGATGGCGATCGAAAAGACCGTGCAGTTTAACGGTTTATATCATGTGCTGGGGGGCATCATATCGCCTATCGACGGCATTGGCCCGTCGGACCTGGAGATCGCCAGCCTGGAAGAAAGGGTGAAATCCGGAGGCATCAGGGAAGTGATCCTGGCACTGAGTGCCACCATGGAGGGCGATACCACCAATTTTTACATCTTTCGCAAGTTACAAACCTACAACGTGAAAGTTAGCATCATTGCCCGTGGAGTATCCATCGGCGATGAGATTGAATATGCCGATGAGGTGACGCTGGGACGTTCCATATTAAACAGAACTCCTTTTGATGAATCCTATAAATTGCTGTCAAAATGAAAGAAACTGCTACCGACAGGATAATCACCCATCTAAAAAGAGAGTACTACGGGAGTCTGATTCTTCTGACAGGGTTATTTATTTTGGTGCTGCTGCGATCGATCCCTTTTCCAGAGAACATTTTCGAAGTTAGCATCACCCTGGAGCGATATGCCATCCTGATTACCCTCATTGCCATTCCGGCAGCGTTGAAGCTGTTTTCCGACCGGCTTAAAAAGGCTCCACGCCCCATGCAACCTGAAGAAGCCGCGAAAAAGTACAAAAAGCTGTCTCGTCTGCGTCTGTATACGATAAGCGCTGTTACCCTCATGAATATTGTCCTGTTTGCATTTTCCCGCAACACCAATTTCCTGTGGTCCACGGTAGTTCTTCTCGTCGTCTTTTTGTTTTGCCAGCCATCCTATATTGAATTGAAAAGCCTCTCGGAACTGTCGGAAACAGGAGAGTCGGAAATGGAAGAAACTCAGGAAGAGCCAAAAGATGGAGAAGTTGTTGGAAAATAAGGAGATTCGTCTGCGGGCACCCGAGCCAGAAGACCTGGAGCTGCTTTATAAGTGGGAAAACGACACCGGCTTATGGGAATACGGCAATGCCACGGCCCCATACTCCCGCTTCAGTCTGAAGCAATACCTGACCACATCGAAGCAGGATATATATGCGGATAGGCAGTTACGGCTGATGATCGGCTTAATGGAGACAGAAGAGACCATTGGTATGGCCGACCTGTACGACTTTGACCCTTTCCACCGCAGGGCGGGCGTGGGTATCCTCATCGACGAAAACCGACGAAACAGAGGATATGGGCTGCAGGTGCTCCTGCTGCTCGAAGAGTATGCTTTCGGGTTCCTTTCTCTACACCAGCTCTATGCCTTTATACCGGAAAAAAACTGCGCAAGCATGCGGTTATTCCGGAACGCGGGTTACTATCCGGCAGGCAAACTATATGAATGGCTCTCCAGTGGCGACATTTTCGAAGATGTGCAGGTGTGGCAAAAAATAAAGCAGCCCTGAGCGGCAGGCTACAAACAAAAGTTGATTTAAAAAAGGAATATATGCAGGAGGACATCAAGAAAGCTTGTGAAATAATGAGAAACGGCGGGATTATTCTCTATCCTACCGACACTATTTGGGGAATTGGCTGTGACGCCACCAACGAAGAAGCGGTACAACGTGTCTATGAGTTGAAGCAGCGAAGCGACAGCAAATCGATGCTGGTGCTGCTGGATAATCCGGCAAAACTGCAGACCTACGTACAGGAGGTACCCGACATTGCATGGGACCTGATCGAACTGACCGACAAGCCGCTCACCATCATTTACGAAGGTGCTAAAAACCTGGCAACCAACCTTGTCGCCGCAGACGGAACCATTGGGATACGCATCACCGGCGAAGTGTTTTCGCGGGAGTTGTGCCGTCAGTTTCGAAAGCCCATCGTCTCCACATCAGCGAACGTGAGCGGCGCACCGGCACCGGGTCGTTTTTCGCAGATCGGAGCAGAGATAAAGAACGGAGTGGATTATGTGGTCACGTATGGACAAAAAGAACAGCGCGAAGCAAAACCTTCCGGCATTGTGAAACTGGGTAAAGACGGGACCATCCAAATTATTCGAAAGTGAAGAAATTGGTTATCTTTGTCTGCTTGCACCGTATATTATTTCGTTGACACAAATGAAAGAAATACATAATCGGTTTCTGCTTTGGCGTGATGCACATATCAAGGAGCGCCATTTTCTGCTGTTCGTCTGTTTTCTTGTAGGAATACTTACGGCGCTGGCCGCCTATGTGCTGAAGGCCGCGATCCATTTCTTTCAGGTCTTCCTGACCGAAAACTTCAGTCAGGACAACCTCAACTTCTCCTATCTTCTCTTTCCCATCGCAGGCATCCTCATTGCCGGGTTATACGTCAAATACGTGGTGAAAGACGATATTAGCCATGGCGTCACAAAAATCCTTTTTTCCATTTCGCAGCGCAAAAGCCGCATCAAGCCCCACAACATGTACTCCTCGCTGATTGCCAGCTCCATCACCATCGGATTTGGGGGCTCCGTGGGGGCGGAAGCACCCATTGTACTCACCGGATCCGCTATCGGCTCCAACCTGGGAAGATTCTTCAAGCTGGAACAACACAGCCTGATGATTCTGGTGGGCTGCGGAGCCGCCGGGGCCATCGCTGGCATTTTCAAGGCGCCGGTAGCCGGCATTCTTTTTGTGATAGAGGTGCTGCTGCTCGACCTCACCATGTCGTCCATTCTTCCCCTTCTGGTGACTGCCGTCACTGCCACCACCGTATCCTATCTCCTCACTGGCATGGATGCCATGTTTGCTTTCTCTCAGGTTGAACCGTTTACGCTAAACCGCATTCCTTATGTAATTCTGCTGGGTATCCTGTGCGGCTTCATCTCCCTCTATGTAATCCGCACCATGAGTTGGTGTGAAAACATATTCCACGGTTTACCAAACTGGAAGCGGTTTGTATTGGGTGGGGTGATGCTCAGTGTGTTGATTTTCTTCTTTCCCCCACTTTTTGGTGAAGGGTACAATACCATTGAGACACTGCTCGATGGAGGAGATTCTTTTCTTTCTCTTACCAACGAAAGTTTCTTTTATAACCTGGAAAGCCACTGGGCGATCGTGGTTTTTCTTGTCATGGTGCTCCTTTTCAAGGTATTTGCCACCAGCGCCACCAACGGCGGGGGAGGCACCGGCGGGGTATTCGCCCCTACCCTGTTTTTGGGGTGTATAGCCGGATTCATCTTTTCCTACACACTCAACCAGCTGGGTTATGCTACTTACCTTCCCCAGGAGAACTTCGCGCTGATGGGCATGGCCGGAGTGATGGCCGGAGTGATGCATGCACCGCTCACCGGCACCTTCCTCATAGCCGAGCTTACCGGGGGGTACGAGCTGTTTCTTCCGTTGATGATCGTATCGCTTGTATCATACGGAACAATCCTGGTGTTTGAGAAGCACAGCATCTATGCAATGCGGCTTGCCAGAAAAGGAGAGCTGATTACCCACCACAAGGACAAGGCCGTGCTCACATTTTTGAAAATCGAAGATCTGTTGGAAAAAGACATTCCCACCGTGAAGCCCGGTATGACACTGGGAGATATGGTAAAAGTGATTTCTGCCTCCAACAGGAACATCTTTCCGGTGGTCAACGATGAGCAGGTGCTCATCGGCCTGGTGATGATGAATGATATCCGAAACATCATGTTCCGCCCCGAGTTGTATGATCGGTTCACGGTGGAGAAATTCATGGTGGGTGCCCCGGCGAAAATCAGCATCGGTTCCAGCATGGAAGAGGTAATGGATAAGTTTGAAAACACGAAAGCCTGGAACCTGCCGGTCATTGATGATGGAGGCATTTATCTGGGCATATTATCTCAATCGTCGGTATTTAACTCTTACAGGGAGGTATTGGTGGAAAATTACTCCGATGCCGACGAATAATTTATTGTTCGATATGGAAAAGAAAGCAATCCGGATTATATTCATGGGCACCCCCCAATTTGCCGTGGAGTCGCTCAAAGCATTGGTAGAAAATGGATACAATGTGGTGGGCGTTGTCACCATGCCCGACAAGCCGGCAGGCCGAGGATACAAACTTCAATCTTCGGCCGTGAAACAGTATGCCCAGCAGCAGGGTCTGAAGGTACTGCAGCCGGAAAAGCTGAAAGACGATGCCTTCCTTTTTGAGCTGAAGCAGTTGAAGGCAGACCTGCAGATAGTGGTAGCATTCAGGATGCTACCCGAAGTGGTATGGGCCATGCCCCCAAAAGGAACGTTTAACCTCCATGCTTCGCTGCTCCCCCAATACAGAGGTGCTGCCCCGATCAACTGGGCTCTTATAAACGGGGAGAAAGAAACAGGCGTAACAACCTTCTTCCTCTCTCACGAGATCGACACCGGGAAAATTATTTTCCGAAAAAGGACGCCGATCCATGACGATGACAACGCAGAGACATTACACGACCGGTTAATGACCCTGGGTGCACAACTGGTTTTGGATACTGTTGATGCCATATCGGAAGACACTATACAACCTATTCCGCAACAAGATCTTCTCGCTAAAGACATCGAATTAAAAGCAGCTCCCAAAATATTCAGGGAGACCGGCCATGTGAACTGGAACAGGACAACCGGGGAGGTGTACAATTTTATTCGCGGCTTGTCTCCTTCCCCCACAGCATGGACCGAAATGCAGCCAGGCGATGAAACAGAACCGCTTCGCTTTAAACTTTATGCGGGTGAGGTAATAAAGATAGGGGAGAGCAGTACGGTACCCGGCACCATCCTGACCGACCACAAAACATTTCTGGATGTGGCCGCGAAAGACGGATTTATCCGGATCACCGACATCCAGCTGTCCGGCAAAAAAAGGATGCAAACTGCTGATTTTCTTCGTGGATATGTTTTCCCAAAAAATGCGCGTTTCAGCTAAGCAAAGCTACCACTTATAATTCAGCCCAAAGCTGAGCGTTTGATTAATCTGCCAGTATTTCAGATCGGGATCGGGCGGCACATCGTCGTCGAAGCGTGCATTTAGATAAATACGGGTGGACAAGGCGTTGCTCAGCGCCATATTCAGGCTGTTTTCGAATTCCGACATCACCTTGTCGTAGCTGGTAAAGTATGTCAGGCGTGAGTCCCAGGTAATATACCGGGTAATGTCATATTTTAGAATCGAGGTGATGGTGGAACCGATGTCCAGCACCGACCGTCTTCCTTCCGGTATCCCAAAACGCTTTACACTCACCAGATCATTGCCCACATATTTGAAGTTAATTGAGATCGGGGCAACAGAAAGATCCCACCTAAGTCTGCGGTGACGCACTTTCTCCGATTTCTTATCGAGGTTAAACTTCAAACCCACACCGGCATTCACATAGAGCGGCGCCAGGAACGCAGAGCGTAGATCGTTTGAATTGGTGGGATAAGCGTTGAACAACTGTGACTTCGCCTCCATGTTCATGGAGTAAGACCATCCTTTCAGGAATGCATCCACACCAAAATCACCGTAATAACGGATAAGGTCGTTTCCTATGCGGTATCTACGTAAGCTATCGTCCGGTGCATTGAAAACCGACAGCCGCCACTCCAGGGTATTGTTAAACTTCACTTTTTCTTTTTGGTAGTTGGCCCGGAGCACCTGATAACTGTTAAAGTTCAGGTTGTTGGTCCCCCCTTTATGCCAGTTGTTGGAGAAATAATTCTGGGCAAACTGGAAGGAATGTTCTCCGGAACGAATCCAATATTTCCGGTCGATTGTGGCCACCTCTACACCGGGGGCCTCAAGGGAATAGGTTGTCTCAGACTTCAACAGTTCCCGGAACGGATTATAGGTCTCCCGTACAATTTCATCGCCACTGCCTATACGCGGTACTGAAGTAAAGTTTAACACGGAATATTTGATCCGGTCAGGATATTGCATATAGTAGTTTCTTCTCACGTTTTGCACAAAATCGGCATGTTCCAGGGCGGATGCAAACGTTTTATCGGGAGAAATCAGCGATCCCGTGCCTGCATCCTTTCGCAGAGGATAGAACGACAGGTCACGCGGAAGCATCTTGCCGTTAAAGATCATCGGCAAAAACAGGGGGTTATAAAAGAGAGTATCGCGAAATGTCAGTCCCTGCATTGCCTGCGTATTGTAATAGTGAAAAGGAAGCTGCAGCGTCCCGTTCTCTTTCCTCGAATAGAGGGAGTCGAGAGGGTTGCTGTAAACCAGAGAATCTACCCCGCGAATGAAGGAAACAGACGATGAGGGAGTCATCACCGAAGACAGGCCACCTTGTGGATAAGCCACCGGCTGAGGCAGTTCTTCCTGTAGCGGGCTATCCGGCGCAGCTACGCGTTTTTCTATTTGCCGGCTGATATCGGTTATGTCGTGGAATAATTCCATGGAGTCGGGCACCTGAAGCGTCACTGAAGAAATATTACCGGTGCTGCTTACCTCAGTTGCCGAAACTGCAAATGAAAAATATATCAAAAATAAAGGGAGGAGTCGTTTCATACTGATTGTTTTTTCTTCTCGGGGAAATTACAATAAAAAAATCGCCTTCGCATTCTTCCTAACGACAAAGGTATAAAAAAAGTTTTACTAACAGGCGGCGTTGTGGAAACCTTCCCTCACTTTAAACTGATATTTATGAATCATGTTAAAAGAAAATAGATTAACTTCGTCCCAGATTTCAACAACATAAAAAGCAACTTCAAGATGAAAAAGTTATCATTCATTTTACTGCTCGTGATTGGAGCAATGGCTCTCACCGGCTGCCAGGGGTACAACAGAATGGTAGAGAAGCAGGAAGCCGTAGCGGCACAGTGGGGAAACGTTCAAAATGCCTATCAGAGGCGGGCAAACCTTATCCCCAACCTGGTGAACACGGTGAAAGGGTATGCCGCGCACGAGCAGGAGACATTTACACAGGTTACCGAAGCAAGGGCCAAAGCGACACAAACCACCGTCAGTCCGGAAAACCTTACCACGGAAAGCCTGCAAGAATATCAGCAAGCACAAAATCAACTGAGCCAGGCCTTGGGGCGGCTTTTGCTGATTCAGGAAAACTATCCGGAGTTGAAGGCAAATCAAAATTTTCTCGCCTTGCAGGATGAGCTGGCAGGCACCGAAAACCGCATCTCGGTGGAACGCAACAAGTTCAACCAGACGGCACAGGATTACAATGCCTATATCCGCAAGTTTCCACAGGTGATTTACGCTAAATGGTTCAAGTTCGAGTCAAAAGCTTACTTTGAAGCTACACCCGAATCACAGGCTGCACCGGAGGTGGTGTTTTAATTCACCTGAAGATCTATTCCTCTGTAATGCTGTAAAAGAATGTTGCAAAAAGAAGAACTGCATCGCATATCTGAATCAATCAAAAGTGCCGAAAGTCACACCTCGGGTGAAATACGTGTCTGTGTGGCAAGGCACTGCAAAGGAGACCCTCTGGATGCAGCATTGCTGAAATTCCGGCAGCTGAAAATGGAGGGTACACAACGCAGAAACGGGGTGCTTATTTACGTATCGCCCGCCGATCACAAGGCAGCTATTCTGGGCGATAAGGGGATCAATGATACGGTGCGCAACGACTTCTGGAATGATGCACTGGAGGTGATGCTTTCCTTCTTCAGGAAAGGGCTGATCGCCGAAGGCATATGCAAGGGAGTCGGCAAAGTGGGCGAACTGATCAAAGTACAGTACCCGGTAATGGGAAACGACATAAATGAACTTGGCGATGAAGTCATCCTGGATGAATAAAATCCATCTGTTTATAGTACTTTTGCTCACTGCCACAGGGCTGAGAGCACAAAATATTCCCGATCCGATGGTACCTTACCGGTTGGTGAACGACTTTGCCGGTCTCTTTTCGACTGCGGAGAGAACATCGCTCGAACAAAAGCTGCTTGCCTACCACGACTCCACCTCCACACAAATATATGTGGTCACCGTCAACGACCTGGGAGGGTATCCCCCATCGGACTATGCCTTCCGACTCGGTGAAAAATGGGGTGTTGGCCAAAAGAGCAAAAACAACGGCGCAGTGATACTTATCAAACCCAAAGTAGGCAACAGCCGAGGCCAGGCGTTCATTGCCACGGGTTACGGCCTCGAAGCCCGCATCAACGATGCCTATGCCGGGCGTATCGTTCGCAACGAAATGATTCCCTATTTTATGGAGGATGATTATTTTGGCGGTGTAAATGCCGCTGTAGATGCTATGATTGACCGTCTGTCCGGGGAATTTACCGCAGATAAAAAAGAGGAAGATGGCATTTCGCCCCTCGCCATCATCATTATCATCGTCGTCCTCGTGCTCTTTATCGTTCTCTTTCGGGGGGGAGGGGATCAGCATATCGATAGCGAAGGGCATGGCAGGAGCAATGTCCCTCCCCTGTTTTTTCCACCCATGACAGGAGGCAGCCGCAGAGGAGGGGGCTTTGGTGGCTTCGGCGGCGGCGGTTTCGGCGGCGGATTTGGTGGTGGTTTCGGCGGCGGCGGTGGAGGCAGTTTTGGCGGAGGAGGAGCAGGCGGAAGCTGGTAACTATATGCAACAAAGACTAATCACGGTACTGGGTCCCACAGCATGCGGCAAAACCACCTTTGCTGTTCAGTTGGCCCGCACTCTCGGCGGTGAGATTATCAGCGCCGACTCACGGCAGATCTACCGGAACATGGACATCGGCACCGGAAAGGATCTTTCCGAATACAGAGTTGATGGAATATCCGTTCCTTTCCATCTGATTGATATCCGCGAACCGGGTGACAAATATACACTTTTCGATTATCAGCACGATTTTCACATTGCCTTACAGGATGTTCTTTCCCGGAATAAAAGACCCATTCTTTGCGGGGGTACCGGACTCTATATTGAATCTGTGCTGAAAGGCTATCATCTTCCCGATGTGCCGCCCAACCCGGCATTAAGAAAATCACTCGAAGGAAAATCGCTGGAAGAACTGGCACACATCCTTCGGTGCTACCGGCCTCTACACAACACCACTGACACCGACACCATCAAAAGGGCTATCCGCGCCATTGAGATTGCTCATTTTCAGGCGCAGAAAACAGCATCGGCGAGCGAGTTTCCACCGATGGAGAGCTGTGTTCTTGGACTTCATATCAACCGGGAACTACGGCGAGAGAAAATTACGACACGCCTGAAAGCGCGTCTGCAGGAAGGAATGCTCGAAGAGGTAAAAGCAATCCTTGATTCGGGTGTTGCGGCCGACGACCTGATCTATTACGGACTGGAATATAAATACGTGACGCTGCATGTACTGGGCACCATCAGTTATGAGGAGATGTACAGACAACTCGAGACCGCCATACACCAGTTTGCAAAAAGACAGATGACCTGGTTTCGGGGAATGGAACGCCGCGGCATCGCCATTCATTGGATCGACGCCTCACTTCCGATGGACCAAAAACTAGCCAAGGCATATTCTCTCCTCGGCAGGTAAGATAATCTCCAAAAAAATCGTAATTTTGCCTCCGTAGCCACAATACATTCAACATAGACTATTTGCGGATAATTTAATGAACTATTTCGTCCAATGATTAAAGGTAAATTTCCCACAGAGCAGTTCAAAGATCTCGAAACGCCATTTTACTGGTACGATATGGATCTTTTGCGGAAAACACTCGACACCATTAAAAATGAATGCCGGCACAAGCCGTTTCACGTACATTACGCCATCAAAGCGAATGCCAATCCGCGCATTTTGAAAGAAATCGCCTCCTATGGGTTTGGAGCCGACTGTGTGAGTGGCAACGAAATACTGAGAGCGCTGGAGTGTGGTTTTGCGCCCGATAAAATTGTGTTTGCCGGCGTAGGAAAAACAGACAGGGAAATACAAACCGGTCTCGATCACGACATTTTTTGCTTTAATGTGGAGTCGATACCCGAACTCGCTGTACTCGGCGCGCTTGCCTCGGCCAGCAAAAAGAAAGCACGGGTAGCCCTGCGCATCAATCCCAACGTTGATGCCCACACCCACAAATACATCACTACCGGCCTGAACGAAAACAAGTTTGGCATAAACGAACAGGATCTGCCCGAAATCCTACAGATGATCAAGGCTTCGCCACATATTGAACTCATCGGCATGCACTTTCATATCGGTTCACAGATCACCGATCTCTCTTCGTTTGAAGACCTCTGTGTGAAGGCCGCAACGCTGCAGGAGTGGTTTAACAAACAAGGAATCACCCTGCCGGTGATCAATGTGGGCGGAGGCCTGGGGATCAACTATCAGCATCCCAATCACTGTCCGATAGCCGATTTTGAAGCATACTTCCGCATTTTTGAAAAATACCTGAAACTACAGGAAAATCAAACACTTCACTTTGAACTGGGCCGTTCTGTGGTAGCCCCCTGTGGTTCATTGATTGCCCGCGTGACTTACGTGAAAGAAGGCATCGAGAAAAAGTTTCTGATTGTGGATGCCGGCATGACAGAGTTGATCCGTCCCGCTCTTTACCAGGCATTTCATCATATTGAGAACATCAGTTCCGAAGAGGCTTATACACCGTATGACGTGGTTGGGCCCATTTGCGAGTCGAGTGATGTGTTTGCGGAGCACATGATGCTGAATGGGTCTGCACGGGGCGACCTGATCGCGATCCGCTCTGCAGGTGCATATGGCGAAACAATGGTATCGCAATATAACTGCCGCGAGAAACCAGCATCCTACTTCTCTGATTCGATTTAATTGTTTTACGAACAATGAACGCGCCTATGTTTTTTTTCAGCACACTCTCCCTGTTTGAGTGGACTCTGGGAGGCACCTTACTTTTATGCTTCCTCGTGCAACTTTTCTTTTATCTATTCCTCTACAGGAAACCGTATGCATACGAACGAAAGCGAAATGAGACACCCCTCCCCGAGGAAGACCTCCCGGGTATTTCTGTGATCATCACATCGAAAAACAATTCAGAGGAACTGAAAAGAAACCTCCCTTTTATCCTGGAACAGGACTATCCTCATTTTGAAGTGATCGTGGTAAACAGCGGGTCGACCGATGAGACAGACATGGTGCTGAAAGCAGCCGAAATCAAATATCCACGTCTCTATCACACCTTTGTTCCTGCCGAGGCAGACAGCATAAATGAAAAAAAACTGGCACTCACTTTGGGAATAAAGGCAGCAAAATATGACCTGCTTCTCTTTACCGAGTCCTTTTGCAAGCCCTGCACTACCCAATGGATCAAAACTTACGGAACAGAGTTTGCGAAGGGGCGTGACATCGTTTTGGGATTTAATAGGATTGGTATCTCTAAAAATGTTTCATCCCGCAAATTCATCCTCTACGACAACCTGATCCATCATCTGAAGTTTTTATCGATGGCCATCCTGCACAAACCGTTCATGGGAATAGGCCGGAATATGGCCTACAGGAAAGAGCTCTTTTTTGCGCACAAAGGGTATTCGTCCATATTGCATATCGACGGAGGGGACGACGATTTGTATATCAACCAGATCGCCCGCAAAAAAAACACAGGGGTAGTACTGTCACCCGACAGCCTGACAGAGACATCGGGTGTAAACAACTTCTTCATATGGAGGGCATTAAAATCGAAACACCTATATACCAAGCAGTTTTACAAAGGTTTTTCTGCACACCTTTTCGGCTGGGAATCATTTTCAAAGTATCTCTTTTATGCCACTCTGACGGGCTGCGTGATATATGGCATCGTTGCTCCGAATCATCTGTTGCTTGCATGGGCATTGCTGCTGTTTCTTGTGCGCTATTGGATTCAGTTGATGGTGATCAACCGGAACAGCAGGCTTTTTGATGGAATCACGTACCATATCCACCTGATTCCGTTCGATTTGTTCCAGCCTTTCAACAACATGCGCTTTCGCCGCTATGCAAACAGGAGGAACAGGAGGAGGTAAACAGAAGCGGCAAAACAGACATTTTGTCTGATTTAAACCGGCATGCAAGATAGCGTCTGGTTAAATGGGGTTAATCGATCACCTGATCCGTTAAAAGTGTTAAAAAGCAAATAGATATCCCTAACAGATGCACATTTTTTGCTCTATATTTGTTGTATTTAATAAGAAAATTAAATTGAAAAAATATGGATACAAGAAAAACAAAAAACCTTTTATTAATTGTTCTGGTAGCGGTATTGAGTTCTGCTATCACGCTGCTGGGATACGATGTAATCAGCAAAAACGGAAAAGCAGACGGCAGCGCTGCGTCTCAAGCTACATCGAAAGAAATTGGCAGTTACGCGAATTCATTTGATCAGAACAAAAATTTGGTCCTTACCAACCTCACCACAGCCGAAGGATATCCAGATTTCACGGAGGCTGCATCACGTTCGGTAGATGGCGTGGTACACGTGAAAACCAAGACCATCAGCCAACAGCAATATATCAATCCATTTGATTTCTTCTTCGGATTCGGAGACCGCACGCCGGCACAACCACGCGAACAGGTAGGATTCGGATCGGGAGTGATCATCTCCAAGGACGGATATATCATTACCAACAATCACGTTGTAGAAAATGCCACCGAGGTTTCTGTTTCGCTGAACGACAATCGCGAATTTACAGCCAAGGTTGTTGGTTCCGACAAGATGAGCGATATCGCACTGCTCAAAATCGAAGGCAACGACTTCCCCTATCTTACGTTTGGCAACTCCGATGCATTACGGGTAGGAGAATGGGTTCTGGCCGTCGGCAACCCGTTTAACCTCACCTCTACCGTCACTGCCGGTATTGTGAGTGCAAAGAACAGAGGCAATGTAATGGGAGGTGGCCTTGGCATCCAGTCGTTCATTCAGATTGATGCAGCTGTGAATCCCGGAAACAGCGGCGGTGCGCTCGTAAACACAAGGGGTGAGCTGGTCGGCATCAATACCGCTATCTACTCCCAAACGGGCAACTTTGCCGGTTACGCCTTTGCTGTGCCCATCTCCATTGCCGGTAAGGTAGCTGCCGACCTGAAGGAATTCGGTACCGTGCAGCGTGCTGTACTGGGCATCCATGTACCCAATATTGAAAACATCCGTCGTGAAGATCCCGACAGGGCCCGCGAACTCTCACAAATAAAGGGGGTACTGGTGGAAGACTTCTCTGACCGCAGTGCTGCCAAGGCAGCAGGAGTCCAGAAGGGGGATATCCTCATTGCCATCAATAATGCACCTATCCGCAACTTCGCCGAGCTACAGAGCCAGTTGAACAGGTTCCGTCCCGGAGATAAGATCAACCTGACAGTTGACCGTAATGGCAACAACCGTTCGTTTAATGTGGAACTGAAAAACGACGAAGGAAATACCGAAATAACCCGCAGCACAGATGCAATGAGTAAGTTGGGCGCCACCTTCAAACCCGTTTCCGACGACACAAAAAGCAAACTTGGCATCTCGAGCGGCGTTGAAGTTGAAAGTGCAAATAATAACGGCCTCTTCAGAAAGAATGGCATCAATAAAGGGTTCATCATTATGCGGATTAATAATACACCCGTCAACAGCGAGGATGATATTGCCAAAATTGTGGCTTCGACCAATAATCGACAGGATAAAGTGCTGCTTGTGGCAGGGTTTTATCCCAACGGCAGGACACAATACATCGCAATTGATCTGACAAACGACTGACACTGAAGGGTTAAGAAAGGTTAATTTATCCTTTTTCAGTAACAAAAGCCACACTATTTGTGTTTTTATAGCAAAGGAATTGGGCAATGTGCCGGATTCCTTTGCTATATCTTTGATAGGGAGTCATTTTTTCGTCAACATTGCGAAATTTTTTGTACTTTTGCAGCCCTAAAAGATTACATGAAATTATACTCAGAAGAATTATATAGAATAAATGAGACAACTAAAAATTACAAAATCGATCACCAACAGGGAAAGTGCGTCATTGGATAAGTATCTTCAGGAGATAGGCCGCGAGGACCTGATCACCGTAGAAGAGGAAGTCGAGTTAGCACAAGCCATCAAAAAAGGAGATCGTCAGGCACTGGAAAAACTCACCAGGGCCAACCTCCGCTTCGTGGTATCGGTAGCCAAGCAATATCAAAACCAGGGATTGAGTCTGCCCGACCTGATCAACGAGGGCAATCTGGGGTTGATCAAAGCAGCCGAAAAGTTCGACGAAACAAGAGGTTTTAAGTTTATCAGCTATGCGGTATGGTGGATCCGTCAATCCATCCTGCAGGCACTGGCTGAACAATCACGCATTGTACGACTCCCTTTGAATCAGGTGGGATCTCTCAATAAGATCAGCAAAGCATTCCAGAAATTCGAGCAGGAGAACGAGCGCAGGCCCTCGGCCGAAGAGTTGGCGAAGGAGCTCGACCTGTCGGTGGACAAGGTGACGGACTCATTGAAAGTATCCGGTCGCCATATCTCCATGGATGCTCCTTTTGTGGAAGGAGAAGACAACAGTTTGCTGGATGTACTGGTGAACGACGATGCTCCTATAGCCGACAGGACACTGATCAACGAGTCTTTGCAGAAAGAGATTGACAGGGCACTTTCCACCCTCACCGAAAGAGAGAGCGACATCATCAAGATGTTCTTTGGCATCGGATGCCAGGAGATGACACTCGAAGAAATCGGCGACAAGTTTCAGCTGACTCGCGAGCGCGTGCGTCAGATCAAGGAAAAAGCTATCCGCAGGCTGCGACAAGACTCGCGGAGCAAGCTTTTAAAAAGCTATCTCGGTTAATTCCTCCACCAAAGTGTGCATCTCCGAAGGGAAATGAGTAAAAAATACCCTACCAATGCGATTTTTGGCGAATTTTTACATAAAAAATGAGTTTATGTGAAATTTAAGTTTTAAATTTGTGTTCCATGTTTATTCGTTAAGTATGAATGGATAAACTTTTTATCGGGCCAATTACAATTTATCGTAATTTTACCGAACATTTTTAAAACGGAAACGTTATACTTGCAACAAAATAGTGCTAGGAGTAGTACTGATATCACACACAAAAATAATATCGAGTTATTGTAATAAAAAAATGTTTAATTAGAATTTAAATTTATGAAAAAGTTTAGTTTACTTTTATTTACTGCTCTTGTGGCGTTTAGCATAAGTGCACAAGAAGTACAAAACGTTTCTCATGGTACTGTGTATCTGAAAAACAAGGCAAGCGACAATTGGTATATAGGACTTGGCGGTGGAACAAATCTTTACATGACAAAAGGTGAAAACGATGCAGATGCAAGTTTCGGAGATCGTCTTGGATGGATGGGTCAACTTGAAATCGGACGCTGGAACTCACCCAACTGGGGTGCCCGTCTGGTTATTGACGGTGGTCACATCAAACACGTTGCAAGCGGGATTGATCCCGAACAAAACTGGCTGGGCGGACATGTTGACTTGATGTACAACATTATCAACGCCTGGGGTTCTTACAATCCAGACAGAGTATATAGCCTCATCCCTTATTTGGGTATCGGTTACATGTACGGACTGGATGCTGACTGGAAAAAACCGAATCCTGACGGTGATCTGTTCAAACACCAGAACCAAACGCTTACTTACAACGTAGGGTTGATCAACAACTTCCAGCTCTCCAAAAGCGTGGCTCTTTTCCTGGAACTGGGATGGAGAGTGATGCAGGAAACTTTTGATGGAAGCGGACTTGGCGGAGATTTTGAGTACGACAGCATGTTCACCGGAGTTGCCGGTATCAAATTCGGTTTGGGTGGCAAACAAGACTTCACCCCTGCCGAGCTGATGGACTACAACCTGATCAACGACCTGAACAGCCAGATCAACAGACTGCGTGCAGAAAATGAAGAACTGAGACTCAGACCGGAATCTTGCCCGGAATGTCCTGAAGTACAGCCCACAGTAGTGTCTGAAGGTGTATACGTTCCGAACGTAGTATTCTTCCGCATCAACTCGGCTAAGATTGACAAAGGACAGCAGGTAAGCGTTTACAATACTGCAGAATATCTGAAGGCCAACGAAAATGCAAAAGTAAACATCGTGGCTTACGCTGACAAACAAACCGGTACTCCTGAGTACAACTTCGCACTTTCTGAAAAACGTGCAAGAGCGGTTGCCGATGCATTGACCAACGAGTACGGAATCAACAGCGATCGCATCTCTATCGACTGGAAGGGCGATACAGAACAGCCTTACGCTGAAAACGACTGGAACCGTGTTGCTATCTTCTTTGTTGAGTAATCCAACACAAACCAGATAATAAAAACATCCCGGTTCTCAGGAACCGGGATGTTTTTTTGCTATCAACCGCTCCAAAGGGCGGACACACATCCTTAAACAAGAGGCTGCACCTGTCTGTCTCAACAGCCGGTGCAGCCTCTTATTTCTTTGTGTTCAACAGGAAAAGCTACCGCATCTTATTCTTTGATGTATATGCGCTTTACGCGTGGAGAGATGGAGGTGAGAATTTCGTAAGGAATGGTGCCGATGGTGTCGGCCAGCTCAATCACCGAAAGTCCTTCTCCAAACAAGACAACCGTATCCCCCTCTTTTGCCGGGATGTCGGTGACATCCACCATGCAGAGATCCATGCAGACATTTCCCACAATTGGGGCATAGTGGCCGTTAATAAGCACCTTACCTTTTCTGTTGCCAAATTGCCTGTCAAGGCCATCCGCATATCCAAAACGGATCGTGGCAATTCGTGCATCGCGCGTCAGTTTTTCTTTGCGACCGTAACCAATGGTCTCGTTGGTAGAAACATTTTTAATCTGCAAAATGGTAGTCTTGAGTGTACATACATTTTTCAAGCCATTCAGGCCACTGGCGCTCACGCCGTAGAGGCCAATACCCAACCGGGCCATATCCCAGTGGGTCCCGGGAAAGCGCTCTATTCCTGCCGAATTGAGAATATGTTTATAGATGCCATATTGAAGGCCGGCTTCAATCTCATCGGCAGCATGCTTGAATGTATTCATCTGCTGATGGGTGAATTCGTCGAACAACCAGCTTTCACTGGCCGAAAGATGAGAGAAGACCGAATGTACTTTCAAACCCTTTTGTGCCTTTAAAATTTGCACCATTTCCGGAATTTGCTCCGGCAGGAAGCCCAGCCTGTGCATGCCAGAGTCAATTTTGATATGCACGGGGTAATGGGTGATTCCTCTTCTTTCTGCTTCTTTGATAAAAGCGCCCAGGATGCGGAAATTATAAACTTCCGGCTCCAGGTCGTTCGAAAAGAGCTCTTCGAAGCCGTTCACTTCCGGATTAAGCACAATAACCGGCAAGGAGATACCCTCCTTTCTCAGCATCATACCCTCTTCGGCTACCGCTACGGCAAGGTAATCGCAACGATGGTACTGAAGTGTTTTTGCTATTTCGACGGCACCGGCACCATAGCCGTTCGCCTTCACCATGCAAACCAGTTTTACGCGGGGATCAATTCTCGATTTGTAAAAGTTGAAATTGTGGACGACCGCATCGAGATCAACCTCCAACAGTGTTTCGTGGATACGTTCCTCAAGAAGGGCACCAATCTGTTCAAAGTGATACTTGCGGGCACCTTTCAATAAAATGAGCTCCCGGTACATCTTCTTCCAGTCGCCCGACCGGATAAAATCATCGGTTGTCAGATAGAACGACTTCTCCAGGGTAGTAAACGCATGAGCATTGGCGGATATATCCTGTCCAATGCCGATGATTCTTTCTATGCCGCTCTGTTCCACCATATCGGCCACCTTTTTATACAAAGAGCGCGGAGATACTCCCGTTTGAAGAATATCGGACAGGATAATTGTTTTTTTTAGCGGACGATCCATCTTTCGTTGTTGCTGAAAATCGAGCGCTATTTTGATTGAGTTGATATCGGAATTGTATGTATCGTTGATAACCAGACAGTCATTTTTCCCTTTGCGCACGTCCAACCGCATGGCTACCGGCTCCAGAAGCATCATCCGTTCAGAAATGTCCAACGGGGGTACGTGCAGATAGAGTGCCACCGCCAGACAATTAATGGCATTCTCTATGGAAGCCTGATCGGTAAACGGAATCACGAAGGAATAATCAAAATCGAGAAACGAATAACAGATGGTGGTTGTATCCTCCATTTTCTCGATGCTGGAAATAAAAAGATGTGCATCCCTGTTTTTTCTGGACCAGGAAAAGGCCTTCTGAGAAAGCACCATCATGTCAACACAACGTGACACCAGCTCATTATCTTCGTCGAAAATGAAGACATCGCAGTTGACAAAAAGCTCCAGCTTCTCCAAACACTTCTGCTGCAAGGAGCTGAAGTTTTCCTGATGTGCCTCACCAATTTTAGTCAGCACGCCGATTGTAGGCTTAATAATAGGTTCCAGATATTCCATCTCGTCAGGCATAGAAATACCAGCTTCGAAAATTCCAAGCTCCGCCTGTTCGTCAAGTTGCCAGACTGATAATGGCACCCCTATTTGAGAGTTGTAACTCCTTGGCGATCGAACAATATTAAAACTCTTATCCAGGAGCTGATAAAGCCACTCCTTCACAACTGTTTTCCCGTTGCTGCCCGTGATGCCGATTACCGGAATATCAAACATTGTTCTGTGATACGCAGCAATTTTCTGAAGGGCCCACAGGCTATTTTTTACTTTCAGGAAATTGGCACCCGATAGGTTATCCCATTCCGGAAGTATTTTGGAAACGACAAAATTCCGTACACCCAGTTCGTATAAGTCACTCACAAAAGCATGGGCATCGTTATTTTTGGTCTCGAGCGCAAAAAAAAGTGTTTCCGCCGGAACTGTCAGCTTGCGGCTGTCTGTGAGTAAAGTGGTTATCTCGGCAGGATAGGAGTTGCCGGATGAAATACCCAGGATGGATTCGATTTGTTGAACTGAATATGTCATGATTTGAATTATTTAAGTTGCAGAAGATTCTTCTCCTCTTCGCACGAGATTTCCGGATGTCGTGCTGCAAACAGTTCCAGCTTTTGGAGCAGCTGCGCTTTAAAAATGTGAAACGATTCGGTTCCGGGATGAAGAGGCCGGTGATCAAGCCCGTTTCTGATCTGGCTCCATTCCGCATTCACCTTTCGTGTTTCTTCGGAAAAGAAGGTTTCGGAAAACCGCTCCCATATATATTCCACGGCAAGAGGTGAGGGATGCATCATGTCGCTCCCATAAAAACGATAATCACGCAGTTCGTCCATCATTAGCTCATAAGCCGGAAAATAGCGGACATCATCGGGAAAGCATTGTTGCAAGCTGTCAATTGCCAGATGCAGGATCGACTTGCTCAGCTGATTCCCGTGTGCGCCGTCTTTCCAGTGACGAACAGGGCTTACAGTGAATAAAAACCGGACACCCGGGTTTTCCTCTTTGAGGGAACCAATCACCTCAATCCAGTCTTCTACAATCTCATTCACCGACAAACGAACAGGCAAAAACCTGTCGGCGGGAATCTGGTGACAGTTTCCCACTATTTCTCCGCTCTCTTTCCACCGGTAAGCATGCGCTGTACCAAAGGTAATGAGAAAAAGCGTGGTGGTGCGAATTGCATCGGCTGCACTCTCAAACCTGTCGGATATCTTTCTCAGACATCCACTCTTCCCGATATCCGAAAACTGTCCGTGATGCATGAAGCTGTGATACAATCCATTGTGAAATACAAGCTCGGCCTCCGTAAAGGGAACAGCCGACAATAACCTTCTGATGGAACGGGAAATGGATAACGGATTGTACAGGAAACCAAATGGGTTCACCTCCACCCTGAACTTGTGCAGCATCAGCTGGCCACCGATATGCCCGGAAAAGCAGGACCCCAAAAGCAGGAGTTGGGAAGAATGAGTTATCGGGATATCCGATCGGGGAATTTGTATGGGCGTTCTGAAATCCATTTTTATTGTATTTTCCATACAAAAATAACAACAAACCGACCATTTGCCGCCATCAAACCCATTATAATTTGTGAAAATGAAAAAGGAAAGTATATAAAAAAGGAAAGGTTGTCTCACGACAACCAATCTTCATTGTTAACCTTAAATCTAATACCATGAAAAACACGTTGCAAATATAGGGGATTTTGTGTTATAAAACATAACTTCTGAGCAGAAAATTTCAATATTTCATGCAATTTAACCAAATATTCACCCTTTAAACAGATTTAAACATGCTTTTCCGGTTTATTCAACCTGGAGGACCAACCCTTTCAGGTATTCTCCTTCGGGATGATATATGTTGACCGGATGGTCGGCAGGCTGCGTCAGCTGATGCAGAATCCTTACCTTCCTGCCCGAGATGGCAGCGGCACTGAAAACAGCCAGCCGGAATTGTTCTTTCGTAATCGCCTGTGAACAGGAAAAGGTGAAAAGGATACCACCGGGAGCCAACTTTTCCAGTGCGGAGAGGTTGAGTTTCTTGTATCCCTGCAGCGCGTTATTGATGGCGCCACGATGTTTGGCAAATGCAGGCGGATCAAGCACGATGAGGTCGTACTTTCCTTCTGGCATCTGTTTGAGATACTTAAAAGCATCTTCCGCCACAGCGGTGTGTCGCAGCTCATCGTCAAAATTCAGGGCGACGTTGCGACCAGTAAGAGATACGGCTTTGGGCGAACTATCCACCGAATCCACAGTGGCTGCTCCTCCCCGCAAGGCATAGACAGAGAAGCCGCCCGTATAACAAAACATATTCAACACATGCCGTCCGGCAGCATATTGCTCGAGCAGACTGCGATTCTCCCGTTGATCGATAAAAAAACCTGTTTTCTGCCCCTTGAGCCAGTCGATATGAAACTTCAAGCCGTTTTCCAGCGCAACATCCTCTACGCGGTCTCCTCCCAGGAGGTAGGTATCCACCGCGTTGATCCCGGCTTTGAAAGGCAACGTACCTTCGGATTTATAGAAAATATGTTCCAGCGAATTTTCGGACAGCACCTGCTGCAAAGCATCGGTAATAAGATTCAGGTCTCTGTGCATCCCCACAGAATGGGCCTGGATAACCGCTGCTTTGCCGTATATGTCAATAATCAGCCCCGGAAGGTGATCCCCCTCTCCATGAACCAGTCTGAAGGTGTTGTTGCCGGGTCGCAACAGATGCAGCACCTGTCTCAGCGCGTAGGCCTGTGTAATATTTTTTTTATAGAAGGCGATATCTACAGGTTCATCGTGAAATGACAGGATACGAACAGCAATGCTGCCAACCTGATAGTGGCCCACACCCAGGAAGTTACCGTCGGAGCCCATTACACGCACCACATCACCCTCTTCCAGCCCGTCAGGCTTATGGGCTATCGCCCCCGAGAAAATCCAGGGATGAAATCGTTTTAGGGACTCCTCTTTCTTAGGACGCAACACAATTTCTTTGTATCCGCTCATCGTTTTTTATTGGTTAAATGATTGTAAATACGCAGACAGGCCCAGGCATCGATTGCCGCATAAGACTGTTGCGCCGGGGTGAGTTGGGGTGCTTCCCAATTTGAAAGGCGTTGACTTTTGGAAATTTTTCTGCCGAACAGAATAGCATATATTTTTTGAAGGCTGTTGTCTTCAATACCAAACTTATCCACAAAGACCTGCAGGTCGATAAAGTTTTCCGGTTTGCTGGCAGAGCGTTTGTGTATGGCTGCAAAATCATCGCGTAACGAAAGGCCTATTTTTCTGATATCCGGATTAACCATCAACCCCTCCAGCCCGTCGGGGTACCCTATCCGGTTCAGTCGGAAGAGAAAACAGACTTCTTCCGTGGCAAGTTGCAAAAGTGCCACCTTATGAACCTGCCCCCGCTTGAAAGCCGGTTTTGTTTCGGTATCAAACCCCAATGCAGGCTGGGAGGAGAGATACCTAAGGGCACTGTCCACCTCCTCCTCGTGATCTATCACCACAATCTTCCCGTTGAACTTCTCAACCGGCAGTTCTGCTATTTGCTCCTTTGTTATTGTTAATCCCACAGGTATTCTCCGTTTTGATCTTCGTCGTCTTCCTCTCCTTCTGTATTGCTGGTCTTCAATGCGTGCAACGGACGCAATACATTTACGAGTTTCTGTCCCCAAAAGAGCCGGAAGTTCTCCTTGCAAACATGAATTGCATCCTGCATCTGGCCGGTAAGCTCAAACTGATAGACCGAAACGAAATTCCGGACATCCTGGTAGATATCGGCAATATCTTCCGATATGGTCGCCGTAACCGGCGTATCGCTATATTTCATATCATCCACAAACACATCCAGGTAGATATCTTCTTCTCCCATGGTGGCTGCAATGCGACTGGCCACACGCACATAATCTTCTTCCCGCACAAAGGTGGCCGGCGGCTCATCGTTCAACGGAAAAGTCTCTGGCAGGAGGGAGGCTTTCACGTACAACAAGGGAAGCATCTTTAAGATCCTGTCCACCCACTCGTTGCGTGAAATTGCCTCTTCGCTTTCAAGAAAAGAGGAAATTTCCACCGAGATGGTTACAAAATCTATCACCTCCGGCAGATAAATAATTGCATCATTATCTTTGTTCAACATACCTGTTTGATACCATTTGGTTTCTATCTGCAAATGTACGGAATTTATTTCGTACACGGAAAGGGAGATATTTTAATACGGCATGCATTTTAAGAGAAACTATTTTAAGTGTAGGGGGCTGCGTCATAAAAAATTATATCCGAAAATTGTTTGTTTCAAAAGATTCGGTTAACTTGCACATCCTATGCGACGTAAACTACCGCACAGCACTACTGGATCTGTGTCGGTTTTCATGGTCCTGCTCCCGCAGGAATTGGGTTTGCCGGGAAATACAGGCTTCGGCCCTGCCCATGGCAAATGTTGAGCGATTTAATCTTGTAAAAAAACAATGAAAAATAAAGATTCTGCATCCCGCACGTACGGCCCCGTTCATCTATGGCCTCTGGCACTTATTGCGGCCGGCACAGGAGCATGTTTTGCCGGCGCGGCAGTCTCCCCGGCCTACTGGGATTTCTTCGGACTGTTACTTATCCTCTCGCTGGCATCGTTGCTACTGGGGGTTCTCCCTGGTTTTCTCTTCGGAATACCAAGGCTGAACCGAAACTATGATCCAAGAGAAGATTATGGCCGAACAACAAAGTATACGCCCAATACAAATCTGGAGGATGTATCGGACTGGCTGACAAAGATCATCATCGGCGTTACGCTGACACAGCTTACAAAGATCCCCGGCTACCTGCAAAGCATGGCCGACAGTATTCTACTAAACAGCCAATGCGGAACACCCGATTGCGCCTTAGCCCGGTCTGTGATCATCTCGCTCCTGATCTATTTCTTCGTTGCCGGTTTTATTGGCAGTTACTACTACACCCGGCTATTCCTGCCCAACCTCTTTTCCATCATGGAGGAAAACAGCATCAAAAGAGCAGAGTCTGCCATCTGGGGAGAAGGCGCCAGGAAGATGCTGTACGCTGCCGAAGAGACCTATCCCGGTCAAAAAACCGCTTTCCTGACGGACGATGAGTTAGAAGTGCTGAAAAAGATCAAAGCTCACGACAATGTGTTCTCCGCGCCTCAACGGCTGAGTCATCGTGAAAATGCTGCGGTGAACGTACTGCTTGCAAAAGGTATTGTGGAAGAAATACCCGGCACCCTTTTCCACAGGAGGGGTTCGCTGCGTATAGTCCACGAAGCCATATTGCCGGCACTGAAATAAAAAAGGCATACTGGCAACACATTGCCTGAAGTACATACCGGATTGTATAGTTCCATTTAATTACCAAGACAATGAAACCACCTGTTTTAGGACAAAAGAGATTTCTGACCGATCATTTCGCGACGGAGAGTTTTTCCGAAGAATTGTTCCACGAAGCATATATGCAGGAGATGGATCGCAACCCGCTTTATACCGGAAGACATCTGCTCATTCTCAAAGAGGGAAACGAAAAGGTGGTAAAAACCACAAAATTTCTTGAAACGAAATGGGGCCTTTCGGTCGCCAATACAGCCGACTTCGTGATCGAGACCATCAATGAAAGCAAGATAAAAGATGCAGATGCGCTGTTTTATAACGAACTGGGCATTGCACTATTGGCTACCAGTGACGAAATTATGAAGTTGCTCCACGATGCACAGAACGATTATATCATTGAGCCGGAGAAAGTAGTTTATGTTCCCGATGAAATACCGGCCGACACGGAAATAAGTTCTACGTGGGGCATTGAAGCAATACAGGCAGAGAAAACAGCATACACCGGTGCGGGAATAAAAATCGCCGTGCTTGATACCGGCTTTGACACGAATCATCCCGACTTTACAGGGAGAGACATTACAGCCTTTTCCTTTGTTCCCGACGAAACTGCGGACGACCGGCATGGTCATGGAACACATTGCATTGGAATAGCCTGTGGTCGCACCGATATGCAGGGCACTCGCTACGGGGTAGCAACGGAAGCCAATATTCATGCAGGAAAAGTGCTGAGCAACCGGGGCAGCGGAGCGCAGGCCTGGGTACTGGATGGAATGACGTGGGCAGCAAACAACGGATGCCGCGTTTTATCCATGTCGCTGGGCTCGAAAGTGTTTCCGGGACAAAGCCATGACATTGCCTACGAGAGAGCTGCCCGGTATGCACTTTCCAAAGGAACACTCATTGTGGCTGCAGCAGGGAACGAAAGCAGGCGCTCACAAAACCTGTTCAGCCCGGTCAGCAGCCCTGCCGACTGTCCCTCTATCCTCGCGGTGGGTGCACTGGACTCATCCCTGCAGATTGCCGACTTCTCCAACCGGGCCATCAATAAAAACGGACTGGTCGATATCGCGGCGCCCGGTGTGGACATATACTCCTCCTGGCCTATGCCCATGGGAAACCGCACACTCTCCGGAACCAGCATGGCCACGCCGCATGTGGCGGGCATAATTGCTCTCCTTTGCGAAAAATTTCCCAATGCCACACCGGAGGAAATCAGTGAAAAATTAATCAGGATGGCAATCAGCTTACCTTTACCCGCGGAAGATGCGGGCGTGGGACTCGCCATCGCACCTTGATACAGAAAAAAAATGAAACGGATTGTCATCACTATTTCTGCCTATTATCTCGACCGGCTGGATATTGTAGCCGAGAATTTGCGGGAAGAGGGCGTTACCATCACCCGCCTCTATGAGTTTGGGGTAATCATTGGATATGCCGAGGAGGAAACAATCGACAAAATACGTCATCACGAGGAAATCGTCTCTTTGACAGACGAGAAAGAGGTAAACATGCCTCCTCCCGATGCCGACGTACAGTCGTTACCGTCCGGATAAAATCGAAAAGAACCGGTCGCCCAAAAAAACAACCAAACATTTTGAGAATCCGTTTGAAAATTATATCTTTGCAGACGTAAAGAAAGAGGGAAGCAGGAGACACCGCTTCCTTTTTTATTCATGGCTGCATCATATGATCGAAAAAAGATTAATTACCGACCTTGCGGAGGAATATCTGAAGGATTCTCCCGATTATCTGGTCGATGTGATTGTGGGAGCTGACAATACGATCACCGTAGAAATTGACAACGATAAGGGGGTCGACATTGAAGAGTGTGTGTCGCTGAGCCGCCATCTGGAGTCGAAGCTCGACCGTGATAAGGAGGATTTTGAGCTTACAGTCACGTCTGCCGGGCTCACCTCTCCCTTTAAGACGCAGCGCCAGTACAAAAAGTTCGAGGGGAAAGAGGTAGAGGTACTCGGCAAAAACGGACAAAAGGCGACAGGTTTTTTAAAATCATCCGATGCAGAGGGATTTACTCTCACCGTCACCAAAAAAATAAAGCCTGAAGGCGCCAAACGAAAGACCGAAATCACAGAAGATCTTCGCTTCGCGTTCGAGGAGGTAAAACATACAAAATATCTGATAAGATTTAAATAATATATGGGCAAGAAGAAAGAAACCATAAGTCTCATAGATACTTTTTCCGAATTCAACGAACTGAAGAATATCGACAAAGCGACGTTGATCAGTGTGCTCGAAGAGTCGTTCCGCAACGTGATATCGAAGACAATCGGTACAGACGAAAACTACGACATCATCATCAACCCCGACAAGGGCGACCTGGAGATATGGCGAAACCGGACCATCGTAGAAGACGATCAGCTGGAGGACCCCAACCTGGAGATCACCCTGTCTGAAGCGTTAAAAATCGACGAGGATTTTGAAGTAGGCGAAGAGGTGACCGACGAGGTGTCGCTGGAGCATTTCGGACGGCGTACCATTCTGAACCTGCGTCAGACTCTGGCATCCAAGATTCTTGAGCTGGAGAAAGATAATCTCTACAACAAGTACAAGGAGAAGGTAGGCGAGATTGTGTCGGGCGAGGTCTATCAGATCTGGAAAAAGGAGTTGTTGCTGCTCGACGACGAGCACAATGAACTGATTCTGCCCAAAACAGAACAAATTCCCAGCGACTTCTTCCGCAAGGGAGAGCATGCCCGTGCCGTGGTGGCCCGTGTGGAAAATAAGAACAACAATCCCAGGATTATTCTTTCCCGCACATCGCCCGTATTTCTGGAGCGGTTATTCGAACAGGAGATCCCCGAGATTGCCGACGGGCTCATCAC
The DNA here is from genome assembly GCA_002408485.1 of Proteiniphilum sp. UBA5283. GTDB lineage: Bacteria > Bacteroidota > Bacteroidia > Bacteroidales > Dysgonomonadaceae > Proteiniphilum. The sequence goes on from DHSP01000064.1 coordinate 53,049, forward strand.
CATTAAAGGAATCGCCCGCATTCCGGGTGAACGTGCCAAGGTGGCCGTGGAGGCCTACGACGACCGGATAGATCCTGTGGGAGCCTGTGTGGGCATGAAAGGATTCCGTATTCATGGCATTGTACGCGAACTGCGCAACGAAAACATTGATGTGATTAACTTCACCAACAACACCTCGCTTTTTATTCAGCGTGCGTTAAGCCCGGCCAGGATCAACTCCATTACCGTGAAGGAGGAGGAGCGTCGTGCCGAGGTCTTTTTGAATCCCGAAGAGGTGTCGCTTGCTATTGGTAAGGGAGGAGCTAACATTAAGCTGGCTTCCATGCTTACCGGATACAATATTGAGGTGTTCCGCGATATCGACGACGTGGACGAAGAGGATATCTACCTTGATGAATTCCGCGATGAGATCGACGGCTGGGTAATAGACCAGTTGAAAAAGATCGGATGCTCCACAGCTAAAAATGTGCTGGCCACAAGCAGGGAGCGGCTCATCAAGGAGGCCGATCTGGAAGAGAGTACTGTGGACGAAGTACTGGCTATCCTGCGCTACGAGTTTGAAGAAGAAGAGGAGAACGGCACTGAGGAAGAAAACGGTGCGGAGGAATAAAGACTGATCCACGATAATATACTGTTCACAACCATATAAAAGAGAGAAAAGGATAAACGAGATATATGCCTATTAGACTAATTAAAGTATCGAAAAATTTGAATGTGGGAATCAACACTTTGGTTGAATTTCTACACAAGAAGGGTATTGAAATAGAAGCAAATCCTAACGCCAAAATAGAGGATGAACAGTACGATATACTGATCGCTGAATTCGGGAAAGACAAGAATATTCGTCGTGAAGCCACCGAAACACGGGAGAAAATGCACCGTCGCGAAGAAAAGCGCGAGACCGTGGCTATCGAAGGGTATGAGCTTCCCGAGACACCAGCTCCGAAGAAGAAGGTGGAAAAAGAGGTCATTGAGACAGAGATACCGAATGAATTGAAACCCCACTTCAACGTCGTGGGCAGCATCGATCTGGACAATCTTCATAAAAAGAAAACAGAGCCGAAGCAGGAAGAAGAGATCGTTGAGACCACGCCTGAAGCAGTAGCCGTTCCCGAACCAGCCAAAACTGAGCCGGCTCCATCAATCCCTGAATTACAGGACATTGTACCGGATCCGGTCAAGGAAGAGCTGGAGGTTTCCGTTGATGAAACTTCCGTCGATCAAGAGGAAAAAAGCACCATTGTAACGGTGGAAGAAAAAGCCGAACCTCGCAAAGTGGAAGTAGAAGAGGCTCCCGCTGTTGAGACAGAGACGATTTCCGAAGAAACGGAAAAGGCAGTTGTTGCCGAAGAAATACCACAGGCTGAGGCCGAAGTTCCCGAGGAAGCTGCTGCTCAGGAAGAAGCAGCACAACCGGAACAAACAGGCTCCGGAAAAGTGTTTCGTCTTCATAAGACCAAGCTGGAATCGAACATTGTGGTAAAAGGGTCCATCGACCTGGATGCAATCAATGATCGCACCCGACCGCCCCGTAAATCAAGAGCACAGCGCAAGAAAGAACGTCTTGAGCGTGAACAGAAATCCCTCGACAGCAAAAAGCTGAAAGAAGAAAAGGTAAAACTGCTCAAGAAGGAAGCAATCGACGAAAAGAAAAAACAGCCTGCGTCACCCGATGCCGACGAGGACAACAAGAAGAAAAAGCGTACGCGCATCCGCACAAGCAAAGTAAACATCGACAAGCCAGTCGGTTTCGGCCAGCAGACATCGAGAGGCGACAGAAGGCCGTCCCTCAGAAAGCCGGTCAAGGCCGAAGTGAGTGAGGAAGATGTACAAAAACAAATCAAGGAGACCCTTGCCCGCCTCACGGAGAAAAGAGGAAAGAAGGGAGGAGCCAAATATCGCCGCGAAAAAAGGGAAGCCAGTGCCCACAGGTATCAGGAGGAACTCAAGCAGCAGGAAAGAGAAAGCCGCGTATTGCAGCTGACGGAGTTTGTAACCGCAAACGACCTGGCCAACATGATGGATGTGCCGGTAACCAGCGTCATCTCCACCTGTATGAGTCTGGGTGTGATGGTAGCCATCAACCAGCGTCTTGACGCGGAAACCATCAACATTGTGGCCGAAGAATATGGGTTTAAGACACAATATGTGAGTGCCGATGTGATAGAGGCCATTGCTGAGGAGGAGGATGCACCGGAAGACCTTGTTCCACGCCCTCCCATTGTCACGGTGATGGGCCATGTGGATCACGGAAAGACCTCGTTGCTCGACAGCATCCGCAGCACCAATGTGATTGCCGGTGAAGCGGGAGGGATCACCCAGCATATCGGTGCCTACAATGTGAAGCTGAGTGACGGCAGGAAGATCACCTTCCTCGATACACCCGGCCACGAAGCGTTTACCGCCATGCGTGCCCGTGGAGCCAAGGTAACGGACGTAGCCATCATCATTGTGGCTGCCGACGACAACGTGATGCCGCAAACGGTGGAGGCTATCAACCACGCCGGAGCAGCGGGTGTACCTATTGTATTTGCCATCAATAAGATAGACAAACCCGGGGCAAATCCCGAAAAGATAAAAGAGAGACTTGCCGAAATGAACTACCTGGTAGAAGACTGGGGCGGCAAGTATCAGTCGCAGGATATTTCCGCAAAGAAGGGAGTCGGCATCCAGGAGCTACTGGAAAAAGTACTGCTCGAAGCTGACCTGCTGGAGCTGAAAGCCAACCCCGATCGCAGGGCCTCAGGCTCGATCATCGAGTCGGAGCTCGACAAAGGACGCGGTTATGTATCAACGGTACTGGTCGAAAACGGCACCCTGCATCAGGGAGACATCGTGATTGCCGGAGCCTATTTCGGCCGTGTAAAAGCGATGTTCAACGAGCGCAATCAGCGCATTGAAGCAGCCGGCCCTGCCGAACCCGCACTGATCCTCGGACTCAACGGAGCCCCACAGGCAGGAGACACGTTCAACGTGATGGAAACGGAACAGGAGGCACGCTCTATAGCCAACCGTCGTGAACAACTGCAGCGTGAGCAGTCGATACGCACCCAGAAGATGCTGACGCTCGACGATATCGGCCGCAGAATCGCCATCGGAAACTTCCAGCAACTGAACATCATTGTAAAAGGCGATGTGGACGGTTCGGTGGAGGCCCTCTCCGACTCGCTCATTCAGCTCTCGACCGAAGAAATTCAGGTGAACGTGATTCACAAGGCTGTAGGGCAGATCTCGGAATCCGACGTCACGCTGGCCGCCGCCTCCGACGCCATCATCATTGGGTTCCAGGTACGTCCTTCACTGGGAGCACGCAAGGAAGCCGAAAAAGAAGGAGTGGACATCCGGCTCTATTCCATCATCTACGACACCATTGAAGAGGTGAAAGCCGCCATGGAAGGTATGCTCTCGCCGGATATCAAGGAAGATATTACCGGAAATGTGGAGGTGCTGGATGTGTTTAAGATCACCAAGGTGGGCACTGTGGCCGGTTCTATGGTGCGCGACGGTAAAATAAAGCGTTCAAGCCGCATACGGCTTATCCGCGACGGTATCGTCATCTTCACCGGCGAGCTGGATTCACTAAAACGTTTCAAGGAAGATGTGAGAGAAGTTACCTCGGGTTACGAATGCGGTATCACGATTCGTAATTTCAACGACATCAAAGTGGGTGACGTGATTGAAGCTTACGAAGAGACAGAAGTAAAGAAAACATTGTAGAGACGCCCCCTCTGCATACAATATTCCGGTAAAACGGGATACAACGGGGCACATTTGTAAACCAGTTGACATTGTAATTTTAATTCCTACCCTGACAGCGGCCGCATCCGCTATCTTCAAAGGCTGATGCGGCCGCAACACACAGGGAAGGGTTAGAAATTTACGATGCAACCGGGTTACAAGGAAGAAATATTCATTCATTAAATTTTGACTATTCCCCGCTATGGCATAACCTGAACAACTCCGGTTCCGCACATAGAGCATTGTGGAATAGCTCCGTAAAATAGATGATTATGACAAAGAAAATCTTTTTCAGCCTTAGTCTGTTTATTTTGTTGATAAGTACGACAGCATTTGCGCAGATCACACCGCAGGTTTCAGTGGCTTTTGTAAATACAGCGGAACTGCTGGAGGTGTTCCCGGAGAAGGGACAAGCCACGCAGCAGCTGCTCACCCTAAGCGAAAATTACAAGAAAGAGCTGGAACTGATGCAAAACGAATACAACAAAAAGTATTCAGACTACATTACCTACCAGTCATCGCTGACGGAAAACATCAAACTACGCAGGATGCAGGAGCTCACAGAACTGGAAAACAGGATGCAGCAGTTTATGGAGTTGGCTCAGGAAGACATGGAGAACCAGGAGAAAGCATTGCTGGAACCACTGAAACAAAAGATCAGCGAAGCCATCCGCACTGTGGGGATTGAACGGAATTACACCGTTATTTACGACCTTGCCAATCCCGGAATTGCTTTTGTATCGCCTGCGGCAGTAGATGCCAATCCTTATGTAATGCAAAAGCTGGGCGTTCGTTAATGCAGCTTCTGGTGTGGTGAAGGAACAGCATACCTCAGGTGCAGGTGCAATCGGCATTTTCGATTCCGGGTACGGGGGACTCACCGTTTTATCCGGGATCAGGTCGCTGATGCCGGAGTATGACTATATCTATCTGGGCGACAATGCCCGTGCTCCTTACGGCAGCCGTTCCTTCGAAAGTGTATATGAATTTACCCTCGAAGCGGTAGCATGGTTCTTCTCGCACGGCTGCCCGCTCGTCATTCTTGCATGCAACACCGCTTCAGCAAAGGCGTTACGGACCATCCAGCAAGTCAATCTACCAACGATGAATCCCAGCAATAGAGTGCTCGGCGTTATTCGTCCCACCGCAGAAAGTCTTGCGGGACTCTCTCGCACAAACCACATCGGTGTACTGGGAACAGAGGGAACCATCCAGTCGGGCTCCTATGAGATAGAGGTGGAAAAGCTACATCCTCAGCTCACGGTTACCGGCGAAGCATGTCCCATGTGGGTGCCGCTTGTGGAAAATAGGGAGTTCGATAAGCCGGGTGCCGATTACTTTGTAAAACAACACATCGACCGCCTTTTTGCTAAGGATGCGCTGATAGACACCCTCATACTGGGCTGTACGCACTATCCATTGCTGCTGCCCAAGATCCGTCAGTTCCTCCCCCCTCACGTGAAGGTGGTTTCCCAGGGGAAATACGTGGCGGAAAGCCTGAAAGATTACCTCTACCGCCATCCCGGGATGGAGGAGAGATGCACAAAAAAGGGTACTATCCGCTATTTCACAACCGAATCGCCCGAAAAATTCAAACAACAGGCATCGCTCTTCCTGAACGAACGGGTTGATGCCGAAAAAACGAACTTAATACCCCTATGACGAACTGGTTTGATATACTTACCGGCATCCTGTTGCTGATTGCCTTTATCAACGGCTATCGCAAAGGGTTGATCATGCAGCTTGTGGGACTGGCCACCATTGTGCTGGCTGCCATCTTTGGAGGCCAACTGGCAGAAAAGATTCTCCCGGAGATCAACCGTCTGATGGAAATGTCTCCCAATGCGGCAAGGGTACTATCTTTCGTACTGGCCTTTGCCCTCATTGCGATCGTACTTTCGTTGATTGGCAAGCTTATCCAGAAATTCATCGATGTGGTCTTTCTCAGCTTTATCAACCGGCTACTCGGGAGCGTGATTGCAGTTGGCACCATGATGTTGTTTCTTAGCATCCTTCTAAACCTGGTGCTGATGCTCGATAAAAATGAGACGATCATCAAAAAAAACATCAGGGAAGAATCCTTCTTTTTTAAACGTGTGGAAGCTGTCGTACCGGCTATTGTACCCTATATGGACAAAGAATTATGGGAAGACTATATTCCCCGGAAATACAGGGAGGAACTTGAGAGAAAAGCCGACAGCATCTACCAGTCGTTGCCAGACAGCAACCGGATTGACTCAGTTTATCAACAGCGCCACTTCAACATCAATTAATGGGAAAAATATTTCAAATACACAAAGAGGGCAAAACGCCGCTGACAAGAATATTTATTGCGCTCCTGCTCATCAATCTTGTTACCTTCATCTTCCTGCCCGATACGATCTTCACGGCCATTGTTTTCGGACTGTCGCTGCTCCTGTTTGCCATGACGCTCAACTTTTACAGAAAGCCCGAACGCACCTACAAAGGTGATTTGCACGGTCTGGTAAATGCCCCTACCGACGGACGGATCGTTGCCATCGAGAAGGTGATTGAAAAAGAGTTTCTGCACGACGAACGAATAAAAATCTCCATCTTCATGTCGCTTTTCAACGCCCACTCCAACTGGGTGCCCGTGACGGGAAAGATAGTACATTTCTCCCACATAGATGGAAACTTCCATGCTGCCTACCTTCCCAAATCGAGCAACGAAAACGAACACACCAACATTGTAATTGAAACTCCCGAGCACGGGGTGATCCTTACCAAACAAATTGCCGGTGCCATGGCACGTCGCATCATCACCTATGTGCAGGAAGGAGAAGTGATCCATATCGGCTCTCCGCTCGGATTTATCAAACTGGGCTCCAGAATGGATATTTTCCTGCCACCGGACAGCGATATTCTGGTGGATATGGGCGAGGAAGTGCGTGCAAACGTTACCTTTCTGGCACGCCTGACCAAACAAAATCAATGACAGACATGAGGAAACATATACCCAATATCATCACACTGGCGAACCTGTTTTCGGGATGCATCGCAATAACGATGGCTTTTAAAGGAAATTTCACCGCTGTAGCAGCCTGGGTGGCCGTTGCTGCGCTGTTTGATTTTCTCGACGGCGTTTTTGCCCGTTGGCTGAACGCATATTCAGATATTGGAAAGGAGCTGGACTCGCTGGCCGACGTAGTCAGCTTCGGCGTTGCTCCGGCTGCGGCTGTATTTATATTACTACGGGATTATGCGCTCTTTCCCGCTTTGACCGGTCCGCTCTCCGAATTCGTTCCTTACCTGGCTTTTATGATTCCGTTGTTCTCTGCATTGCGCCTGGCTAAGTTCAATGTTGACGAACGGCAAACCACCTCTTTCAGGGGGTTGCCCACACCGGCCAACGGCCTCTTCTGGGTAAGCTTATGTGCAGGCATCTCGGACATGGCTGCCCGTAATTCCTATATTTTTCCGCTCATCATCCTGCTTATCGCAGTGCTCTCCTGGCTGATGATATCGGAGCTGCCGATGTTCTCGCTGAAAATAAAAAAGATAACCTGGAGGGGCTGTGAACGACAATGGCTTTTAGCGGCGCTCATGATCACTTTTGTCTTATTATTGGGCATAAGCGGTATTTCCCTGGGCATACTTGCCTACATTGTACTCTCCGCTATTCCACACCCCGCAAATCGTTAAATAAACCAAAGCTCCTCTGTGGATCAGCCGATTCATCGTATCTTTACGAAACAATCAAACATTATATACTATACAGCATATGGGATTTCTACTCAAATTTCTCTTTTTCTTTGTGGCGGCGTATCTGCTCTTGAAAGCATTTGTCGGCTTTCTTTTTGGGAAGAGAAGTAATCAGTCTCCTCCACGTCCGCAGCAACGTGCATCACAACCCAAACAACCCGAAACGCAGGAAGAACGAATCATTGAATATCAGAAAAAGACATTCGAGAAGAGCGAGGCGGAAGATGTAGATTTTGTGGAAATAAAAAGCCACACAGGAAAGGAGTAACAGCCGGACAATAACAACGTTCGCTTCAAGAATAGCCACCTTTGCATGCAAATGGCAGTCTTCCTTTTTGTAGAGAAAATTTAATCAAAATCATATAAGAAAATTACACAAAAGACTATGACAGATATTTTCGAAAGGCTTAAAAGCGTCAATGGGCCGCTGGAACAGTACCGCCAAAAAGCGGAAGGTTATTTTATGTTTCCCGAACTTGAGGGAGAAATTGGGCCGCGGATGAGGTTCCACGGCAAGGAGGTGATTACCTGGAGTTTAAACAATTACCTGGGGCTGGCCAACCATCCCGAAGTGCGTGAAGCCGATGCCAAAGCCGCAGCCGACTGGGGCATGGCTTACCCAATGGGTGCCCGCATGATGTCGGGCCAGACAAAATACCACAAGGAGCTGGAAGAGAAACTGGCACGTTTTGAGAAGAAAGAAGCAGCCTACCTGCTAAACTACGGTTATCAGGGAATGGTATCCATCCTCGACTCCCTCGTATCCCGCAACGACGTCATCGTCTACGATTCCGAAGCACACGCCTGCATCATGGACGGTATCTTCCTGCACAAGGCAAAGGGAGGGAAAAGCTTCGTCTATGCACACAACGATATGGAGAAATGCGAGAAGATGCTCGGTTTTGCCACCCGCAAAGCGGAAGAAAACGGCGGCGGCATCCTGGTCATTACCGAAGGTGTTTTCGGCATGTCGGGCAGCCTGGGCAATCTCCCGGGTATCGTGAAGCTAAGGGAAAAGTACGATTTCCGGATCATGATCGACGATGCTCACGGCTTCGGCACAATGGGTGAAACCGGTGCAGGTGCCAGCGAGCATTTCGGACTGATGGACGAGGTAGACATCTACTTTGCCACTTTTGCCAAGTCGATGGCCGGCATCGGTGCTTTTGTAGCCTCCGAGAAGGCAATTGTGGATTCGCTAAAGTACAACATGCGCTCGCAGATTTTTGCCAAGTCACTGCCCATGCCCATGGTCATCGGTGCTTTAAAACGCCTTGAGCTGCTGCAGACGCAGCCGCAACACCGGGAAAACCTCTGGAAAATAGCCAAATCGCTTCAGTCGGGCCTGATAGCCGAAGGGTTCAACATCGGCCATACAGAGTCACCCGTCACACCGGTCTACGTGAAAGGAAACGTAGCCGAGGGAACCAACGTGGTGGTCGATCTGCGCGAAAACCACGGTATCTTCTGCTCCATCGTAGCCTACCCGGTCGTGCCCAGGGATGTGCTGATGCTCAGGCTCATCCCCACTGCTGCCCACACGCAGAAGGAGGTGGATGAAACCATCGAAGTATTCAAAAAGATCAAGGTGAACCTCGAAGCCGGAAAATACAAAGCAGAGGAAATGCAATCGATGTCGATCGAGTAACAAAATAAAAAAATGCTACGTGTCAAAATACAGCACAAATACCACCTGACCTGTACCCGGTGTGGTTATGTGACACCCAACTTCTGGACCTGGTTCGATCAGCACCAGCAATGCCCGAAGTGCGGCAGCAAACATTCCGAGGTCTGGTACAACCGACGATACCAGCGGTTGCCGCGCATCATTAAACGGAAACCGGACAGTTTCTGGCACTATTTTCCCTTTCTCCCCCTGCTGCGCCGAAGGCACATCATCTCCCGGGGAGAAGGAGCTGTGCCGGTGGAGCGATGGACCTTTCTGGAAGAGTTTGCCAGAAAGGAGTTTGACCTCAACATCAGGGTGCATGTCTACCGCAACGACCTGAATGGCGGCACGGGCACTTTTAAGGATGTTGCTGCCTCCATGGCGGCGAGCCTTTTCAACGAGATAGGGATCAGTCAGTACTGCATCGCCTCGACGGGCAACTCGGCTACAGCCTATGCCAGATACCTCTCCATGGCGAAAGTGAACTGTTCCGTCTTCATGCCGGAAGATGCCATCAGGACCTCAGAAGCCACCATCAGTTCATACGGTCAGCAGGTCTTCCGGGTGATGGGGGATTATGCCAGAGCGAAGGAGATCGCCGCCGGCTATGCCCAAATTCACCATATTCCGATGTCCACAGGCAACATTGATCCCATCCGTGTGGAAGCCAAGAAGACCATGGTCTTCGAGTGGCTCCGGCAGATGGATAAATTTCCCGATGTCTACATCCAGGCAGTGAGTGGTGGCACGGGTCCCATTGCCATCGACAAAGGAATCCGGGAGATCAGACATATATATCCTGAACTGAAGAACCCCCGCTTTCTGCTGGTGCAGACCGACAAGTGCGACCCCATGGTACAGGCATGGGAGAAGGCAGAAGCGGCTGGCTTCCCGGAGGGCTACGAGCAGGATTACCCGATAATCGACAACCCACAGACGGAAGTGCCTACGCTGGCTACCGGCAATCCGGCCAGCTATCCCCTCATCGCCAGGCTGGTAAAAAATTCCGGCGGCGCCTTCTTGCGTATGCGGGAGGAGAAACTACTTTCTCTTGGCAAGCTGATGGCGTACGAACAGAAGGTGATTCCCGGTCCCGCCTCGGCAGTAGGCATGGCAGGATTTTTCGTTGCCTTGCGGAAGAACCTGATCAAGAGCGGGGAGACCGTACTGATCAACCTGGGCGAAGGGCCCAACCGTGCACCGGCCTTTCTGGAACAGATGATCTATACCTCTCGCAACGTGAGCCATGTGGACGAATGTGAACCGCACTCCATGGACGACTTCCGGGCGCAACTCTGGAAGGAAGTTTTGGAAAATTAAGCAAAACACTCAAGAGTCGAGACACAGGATTCAGGAAATTTTCAAACGGAATGCTGAAAACGAAAGACGAAATGTTGAACAACAAAACCATATGGATTACGGGCGCCTCGTCGGGTATTGGCGAAGCGTGCGCCTACCTGTGGGCAAAATCGCCGGAAAAGGTCAACCTGATTCTTACCGCCACCCGGGCCGACAGGCTGACGGAGGTACAACAGGAGTGCATCCGTCTGGGAGCCCGGTGCGAGATATTGCCTTACGACCTCTCCGACCCGACACACATTGATACGCTAACGGACAATGCCGTGGCACTCTTCGGCAGGATCGACATCGCCTTCCTCAATGCCGGCATCAGTCAGCGCGGCAAAACGTTGGAGACCGACTTTCAGGTAGACCGAAAAATCATGGATGTGAACTTCTTCGCACCAGTCAGGATCACCAAGAGGTTACTCCCGAAAATGATAGAGAAGGGCGGCGGAACAATTGCCGTCACCAGCAGCATCGCCGGCCGCTTTGGCTTTCCGCTGCGCTCGGCATACGCCTCCTCTAAATTTGCCCTCTACGGCTTTTTCGAGACCGTACATGCCGAATATTACGATGAAAATATCCGTGTGGTGATGGTCTGCCCCGGCAGGGTGCGTACGCAGATCTCCTTCAACGCACTGGAGGCGGACGGCACAAAACACGGGCGGATGGACGAAGGGCAGCAAAAGGGAATAACGGCAGAGAAGGCAGCCCGGAAGATTGTGAAAGCAATCAAACAACAGAAGCCGGAAGTACTGGTGGGCGGTCCCGAGTTGCTGATGGTGTACATCAAACGGTTTATTCCTAGCCTCTCGCGAAGGCTGGTACGGCAAATCAACGCTACCTGAACAGGTTATTCCACTCAACCGGATTCACACTTAATCAATCTCTCAACAAATGGCACAAGACTATAATATTGCCGGCATCCAGCAGGTAGGCATCGGAGTTGAAAATCTCTACGAAGCCTGGAAGTACTACATTGAACTGTTCCAGATGGACATCCGCATCCTGGAGGACAACAAGGTGGCGGAGCTGATGCTGCCCTACACCGGCGGAAAGCCACAGCGGCGGCATGCCGCCATTGCGGTCAACATGCAGGGCGGCGGCGGTTTTGAGGTGTGGCAGTACGCCGAACGGAAACCGCAACCTCTCTCCTACGAACTGAAGATGGGCGACCTGGGAGTGTTGGTCTGTAAGATCAAAAGCAGGAATGTGGCGCATGCATTCAATGCCTTCTCCCGGAACCCCAAAGCAAGACTTGCCGGCGATCTGAACGACAACATCGGCGGCGGGCAGACTTTTTACCTGAAAGACCCCTACGGAAACCTGTTCCAGGTGGTACAGGACGACTATCTCTTCAAGGACGAAGGTCAGCTCACCGGCGGCGTGGCGGGCGTCACCATCGGCGTCACCGATATTGAGAGGGCGATGACGGTTTACAAAGATATTTTGGGGTACGACACAGTCCTGGCCGACGAAACCGGTGTTTTTCCCGATTATGAGGCACTGCCCGGGGGAACGGGACGCTTCCGCCGACGTCTGCTGGGCCACTCCCGACCGAGAAAAGGAAGCTTCAGCGAGCTGTTCGGTCCTTCCCGCATCGAATTGGTGCAGGCGCTGAACCGCACCCCGCGAAAGATTTACGAAGGTCGCTTCTGGGGAGATCCTGGCTTTATCCAGGTCTGCTTCGACATCCGCAACATGGAGGCCCTTGGCAAACACTGTGCAGCGCTGGGATACCCCTTCACGGTGGACACCACACAGAAATTCAGAGAAGGAAGCTCATTTGACATGGGCGATGCAGCGGGCCAGTTCGCCTACATCGAAGATCCGGACGGCACGCTGATCGAGTTCGTGGAGACCCACAAGGTGCCGCTGGTGAAAAAGCTGGGGCTGAGCATCAACCTGCAAAACAGGGATCCCGAAAAGCCGCTCCCCCGCTGGATGCTGAAGGCACTGAGCCTGATGCGGGTCAAACCGGAGCGTTTGCAATAACCGCCAAAAGGCAGAAACCCTGCTTCCTCCGCGGTGTGCCTTTTTGCTTTACTCGACACAGAGGGCAAACCAATTTTCACGCATTACCCCTTAATTAATACAATTATTCGCTCATTTTCCCGTTATACAGATAATGAGAAAACGACGGTTGCACTGTTTTTTGTTGTTTATGCTGTCCTGCACCTCCATAATGCAGGCACAATGGGATGCACCGTTCAGTCACTACTGGGCGGTGAAGGCTTTTTATAACCCTGCCTTTGCCGGCGAAACGGAACAGATACGGAGCGCAGTACTCTACCGGCATCAGTGGGCAGGCATAGAAAATGCCCCCAAAAGGGGGGTGCTGACTGCCGATATGCCGGTGGAGTTTCTGCGACGGCGACACGGCACCGGGATTGTCGTCAGTTTCGAACAAATGAGATCCCTGCGCAATGATTTGCTGGGCGGCCAATACAGCTATCGCCGGGAGATTGGGAAGGGAGCGCTGCAGATCGGGATACAGGCCGGCATCCGGAGATTGAAATTTGATGCAGGCAGCCTGACATATACTCCCGGTGCAGGACCTTACCAGCGCGGCATGCTGCAGGTAAATCCCGTGGACAGACAGCTGCCGGATCTGAATGCCGGCATTGCCTGGAGCAGCCCCCATGCTTTCGCAGGCCTGTCGGTACTGCATCTGACCCAACCCGGATTCTATGCCTACAACGACTCCCTGCCGGCGATCGACCTTCAGACCGACTCTGCCCGTTCCTCAATTCCCCGCTCTTATCATTTCATGGCCGGATACAATATTTCGTTGTTTGCTCCGTTAATCATACAACCGATGGTATGGATGCAGTCCAGTCTCAGCGGGACGGAGGCGCATGCAACGCTGCGCCTGGAATACGGCCACAAATTCTCGGGCGGCTTTACCTGGTCTCCCGGCGAAGGATATGTTGTTTTTGGCAGTACCACCTTTCAGGATCTGGAAATGGGATATGCATACAACAAACATACCACCGGCCCGGGTAGTGAAAGTAAAGGCAGCCACGAACTCTACCTCCGCTATGATCTGCCGTTGGATTATTTCAGACCGAAGGTGCAGCCGCAAAAGAGTATCCGGCTATTGTGAAATTAAGAAGGTTCAGAAAAACAGAAACGAACCGCTAAGAACAAATTGTATGGTAATTACGGAAAACTGACAACCAACATATGAAGAAATATTTCCTTTTCCTTACACTGATGATGCTGGTGATCTCCTGCGGCCGGCCCGGCATCGGCAGCATGGGCGGTGAGTTGACCGGGGTTCCGGTAGGAAAGGTGTGGGACGAACCCACACCCTACAACATGGTGCTCGTCACGCGCGGCTCCATCACCATGGGTCCCGGCAACATCGACTCGCTCTGGGGCATCACCATCCCCACAAGAGGTATCTCGGTCGACAATTTCTGGATGGACGAAACGGAAATCACCAACTCACAGTACAAGCAGTTTGTCTACTGGGTGCGCGACTCCATCATCCGCGAACGGATTGCCGACCCGCGCTATGCGGGCGACGACTTTTACAAGATTACCGAAAATGAATACGGCGATCCTGTCACACCGCACCTCAACTGGTCCATCCCCATCCCCTGGAGCCGCAACACCGAAGAGGAGGAGGCAGCCATCAACAGCCTCTACGTCACCCACCCCATCACGGGACAGAGAATGCTCGACGCCGCGCAACTCAACTTTCGCTACGAGTGGTTCGATGCGGCAGAGGCAGCCCGCCGGCAACGACAGCTCAACAAGGTGCAGGCGACAGCTACCGGAAGTGGGAACAGTGATGCAGAAACAGTGATGATCTCCAAAGATACCGCCTATGTCGCCTTCAACGGACAAATCGTCAACGAGACCATCACCCGCCCCCTGAGTAGCCTCTACGACTTCGTCCACACCCGCATCGTCAATATCTACCCCGACACCACCACCTGGGTCAACGACTTCCCCAACGCCAACAACGAAGTCTACATGCGCAACTACTTCTCCCACCCCGCCTACGCACACCATCCTGTGGTGGGAGTCACCTGGGAGCAAGCCACCGCCTTCTGCGAGTGGCGAACAATGTTCCTACGCCGGAGCATCAACAGAGAAGGAGTACAAATTGAAAAATACCGACTGCCCACCGAGGCAGAGTGGGAACTGGCAGCACGCAACGCCAACAGCGACAGTCGCTACCCCTGGGAAACAGGCGACGGAAAAAGTGCCCCCGACTGCTACCAGGCTAACTTCAACCCCGGCGAGGGAGCCTATGCGGCGGACAACCACCTCATCCCGGCTCGGGTACGCAGCTTCAAGCCCAACCAGTTCGGACTCTACGACATGGCGGGCAACGTGGCCGAGTGGACCTCCACCGCCTACAGCAGCTCCGGCCTCGAGCTGATGAACGACCTCAACCCGGAGTATCGCTACAACGCACAGGCAGACGATCCCGGCATCCTGAAACGCAAGGTGGTGAAGGGAGGCTCCTGGAAAGACAACGCCACCTTCATCCGTTCCGACATCCGTGACTCGGAGCTGCAGCACAAGGGGCGCTCCTGGATCGGGTTCCGCTGCGTACGCACCCAGGTGGGTACCGGGAAGTAAAAGCACAAACAGCAACAAAACAGCAATCCTATGAATGCATACCACAGATATAAAAACCGACTGGAACGATACCTGCAGACCGAACGAGGGAAACGTTTCATCAATTTTGCATACAGCTTTGGCGCGGCCATCGTGATCCTGGGCGCCATGTTCAAGCTGCTACACTTTCCCTTTGGCAACGAGATGCTCTTTATCGGGATGATGACCGAGGTATGTGTGTTTATCATCTCCGCCTTCGACACCCCCGTGCGCGACTATCCCTGGGAGCAGGTGTTTCCGGCACTCACCTCACCGAACCCCGAGGAGCAGCCTGATTTCGGGACCGATGCCCTTGCACCTCCATCCACCTCGTCCCAGGTCACCCGAGTACAAGATATGCATACCGGAAATCAGTCCCAGCAACCCCACTCAGATACAATACCCGCAATTTCCACCCATCTCGCCAACCACACCGAAGAGTACACCAAACAAATGGAGAGTTTGAACCGCACCCTTTCCGGCCTCAATTCACTTTATGAACTACAACTGAAAGGAATCAGCGGACAGATCGACACCATCGAGCAAATCAACCGGGGACTGCAACGACTGAAGACCACCTACAGCGACACCTTGCCCGACGGCACCGTAATCGGCCGCGAGACCGAACGGATGGCAGCACAGCTGCACGAGCTGAACGAAGCCTATGCCCGCATGCTGCAGGCCATGACCGTACACAGAGGCGGCAATAGCACAGCCTCTCAACCCTAATTCATTTCCACACATGGCAGTAAACAGTCCCAACTCCCCCCGACAGAAGATGATCAACCTGATGTACCTCGTCTTCATTGCGATGCTGGCCCTCAACGTTCTCGGTAGAGGTACTCGACGGCTTCGGGGTGGTGGATGAACGGCTCGGCCATTCCTCACTGACCATGGAAGAACGAAACAAACAAATCATGGAGGAACTTGCTGCCTACCACCACACCAACCCGGAGAAGGCGGATGCGAATGGTACAACAAAGGGACGCAAGTACGCAGAATGAGCGACTCCCTCACGCAGTATATCAACAACCTGAAACAACAGATGGTGCAAGAAGCGGACGGAAAGCGAGGCAATATCCACCACATCCGACATAAAGACGACCTCGAGGCCGCCGCGGTGGTGATGCTCTCCCCCCTGCGGGGTGAAGGCAAAGAAGCTGCGAAGCGCCATCGACACCTACCGGGAGCAACTCATGACGTGGGTGGAAGACTCCCTCGCGCAGCACCCTGATTGCCCGCTACCTCTCCACCGAGGCAGCACCCGGTGGCCGGAACTGGGAATCGTCCCTGTTTGAGCAGATGCCGCTCGCTGCCGCCATCACCCTGCTCACCAAGATCGAAAACGACATCCGCCTCTCCGAAGGAGAAGCGCTGTCATCCCTCCTTCAGGGCATTGACGCCGGCGACTACCGCCTCAACCGGCTCAATGCCTGGCTCATTCCCCAATCGGAGACAGTCCTCCAGGGCAGCAGCTACCACGCCCGTGTGGTCCTGGCTGCGGAAGACACCACCCGGCATCCCCATATCGTAGTGCAGGGACAGCCCCTTGAAGTCGGCAACGACGGCTCCTTCACGCTACCCGCACCCCACAGCGGCACCTTCCCGGTAGAAGGGCATGTGGAACTGACCGGCAGCGACGGCACCGTCACACGCCACGACTTCCGCAGCAGCTATACCGTAATTGAGCCCATGGCCACCGTCGCCCCCACGCTGATGAACGTACTCTATGCAGACATCGACAACGAAATAAGCATTTCCGTGCCCGGTGTCGCCCCGCAGGAGGTGAGCGCCGTGATGGCCCACGGCACCCTCAGTAGACGCGGCAACCTCTGGGTAGCCCGTCCCACAAAAGCCGGCACAGAGGCCGTGATCACCGTCTCAGC
>DHSP01000064.1:70155-74596 GCA_002408485.1 Proteiniphilum sp. UBA5283
TGATCACCGTCTCAGCCCGCACCGCTGATGGAGAAGCCCGCAGGGTGGCCACCCACACCTTCCGCGTACGCACCCTCCCCGACCCCACCCCCTATATCGAGTACCGCGATGCCGGAGGCAACCCGGTCATACGCAAGGGAGGCAGCATCCCCAAGGCAGCACTGCTGCAGAGCGACGGCCTCAAGGCAGCCATCGACGATGGCATCCTCCACGTGCCCTTTCAAGTGAAAAGCTTCCGCACCGTCCTCTTCGATTCCATGGGCAACGCCATCCCCGAGGTATCCGATGGCAACCGCTTCTCGGAGAGACAGCGAGAGCAAATCCGACGCCTCACCCGTGGCAGTTATTTCTATATCTCCGGCGTACGCGCCGCCGGCCCCGACGGTACGGAGCGCGAAATCGCGGTAATGGAACTAAGAGTAAACTAGCTGATTGATAAAAGTTGATCACAAAAAATTAATAATCAAAAGCCAAAGGCTGAAAGTTAAAAAGATATGACAACCCGAATAATATGCTTTTTCCTGTTGCTGGCACTGGCACCGGCAGCTGTCCTCTACCCGCAAACCACCGCCCGGGAGCGGATTGAACAACGACGGCAACAGGCACAGCAGATACCACAGGTAGCGTCTGTCCCGGCCATCCGGGGAAATCAGCCCAACGTCAATTGGGAAGAAGAGATCGCCCATGCCCGCTGGTCCCGCATCATCTATCGCTATATCGACCTCACGAACGAGGTCAACGCACCCCTCTACCACCCCGTCACCCCCACAGCGGGCCAGCACAACCTCTTCACCCTCATCTTCCGTCTGCTGCAGGGAGATCACATCCGGGCGTATGAATACCTCGACGGACGCGAGGAGTTTACCGAGGAATACCGCGTCCGCTTTCCCGAACTGCTCACCCGCTTCGGCATCTACCATACAGCCGAAAACGGCACCATCACGGTGAGCGATGCAGACCTGCCCTCCCACGAAGTACTCGGCTACTACCTGAAGGAAGCCTACTACTTCGACAGCGCCACCTCCGGTTTCCGGGTGAAGCCCCTGGCCCTCTGCCCCATCCTCTTCCGGCAGGAGGAAGTTGCCTCGGCCGATACCCGCTACCCCCTTTTCTGGATCCACTATGAGGACCTGGCACCCTACACCCGCCGGATGCCGTTGATGGCCTCCGCCCTCAACAACAGCGTCACCGGGAGCATCGACGACTTCTTCCGGAAGAGAAGCTACAAAGGCGAGATCTACAAAACCGGCAACCCCGGCAATCGTTCCATCTCGCAGTACACCTCCACTCCCGAAGAGATGAAAGCCGAACAGGAACGGATTGAACAAGAGCTCCTCGATGTTGAACAGCTCATCCGCAAGGAAGGAGAAGTGATTGCCACCCCACCCCGTGAGGTGAAGCGTAGCAGCAACAAAAAATCTTCCGGCACCACCACCTCCGCATCCCAAACCATGCGCAACCGGAGGTACTGATACCGAAAAAAATCGTTTATTTAACTAAATAGATCCCTTCCTTATTTTTTGATCTGAATTATTGTTATATTTGCCTCACAATCCTGATGCTGATGGATAACACTTGTTTCTACCACGGCATCCGGTTTTGATGAATCTTCGTAAACACTTCCCCCAATGGCAGTTTTTACGCATGTTATAAAATTGGCATTTCCGAATGTTGGCATAAACTTTCGGAAATAATTCGTTCTCCCGACATCACCTTCGTCCGTCAGCGTTCATGATATAAACCTAACATTCAGACACTTTAATTACAACAAATAGAATTTGAATTAAACAAGTAATGAGAAAACTATTATTACTAATCAGTTTAACGATTAGTTTAAAAAGCTTTGGACAAGAAGTAACTGACAATTTAAGTAAGGTATTTAGGATAAATGCCTTAAATCCTGGACTTGAATTTGAGATGCCGATTTCGAATAAATCGACTATTTCAATAAATCCAGGAATTGGAATTCATGGAAGCTATATGCACCTTGAGTACGATTATTTGGTAAGTGGAGTTACATATTATATCTCACCATTTTTGGATTTGTCATACAAAAAGATTTATAATCGGACTAAAAGACAATCAAAAAGTAAAAATCTTGATTATAATTCAGGAAACTACTGGGGATTAAGGCTTTTGACCAATTTCAAAGAAATCGAATCAAAAAACATTTACCGAATTGACGATATAAGTTTTGATTTTGGGCCCACCTGGGGAATACAAAGAGCATATGGAAAAATGCACCTACTTTTTGACGTTGGAGCCGTCTATTACTTTGACACAAAAGGGAACAGTGGATTTTTTCCGATAATGTTACAACTAAACCTTGGATTCAATGCAAAAAAATGGTAAATGCCTGACTGACAATAAAACATAAAACGCCAACAGGCTATTAAAAAAATACGACAATGACAAAACAAATATTACTTGCAACAATTTTTCTCGGACTTCTTTCTTGTGGACAAAAGCGAAATAGTGACGCCAATATTAGTAATGTTACAGTCGAAGACAATTACAAGCCGACCTTTACTGTTTCTCAACTCAGTGACAATTTTGAATTAGGATTCAAACAAATACAATCCGATAGCTTCGGACAAATTTTATGGCAAAAGGAAGAATACTACAAGTCAAAGCATCCGAAATAACGGTTATCAGTCAGCTGAATAACGATTATATCAGCCTCACGGATATGGCCGTTACTTTTCGAGAAGGTAGCAAAAAGACTGGCAAATGGATAACCAACAAAAATAAGATAGAGTATCTTGGCGTTTTGGGAAAAATAAATAATCCCAATTTTAATTACCCCGAATTCGGGGTAATTGGACAAGAAGCAGGGCTTGGGAACAAATTGGAAATGAAATATTTTTTGATTTTCGAGGCTATTCTTCTATTGATAGGATTTTATTTAATTTAACAGTCTGAATATGGTTTTCAAAATGAATAATACAGAGAAAAAGATAAACGAGAAGTTTGTTACGGTTTTAACTGCAACTTTTGGATATGAAATTGCGATAATTCGAGGCAAATTAGAATCAGAAGGAATTACTTGTTTCGTGCAAGACGAATTAACAGTTCAAGTCAATCCATTTTATTCAAATGCGATTGGAGGAGTGAAACTTCAAGTCAGAGAAAGCAATTTAAACCAAGCTATTGAAATTTTGAAAGAAACGGGATATATTAAAGATGATAATTTGCAATCGCCAGAAGAGTTGTCTCGTTTTGAAAATTATTCTGATGTGCAAGAGGAAGTAAACGATGAAGCAAAGATATTTTGTCCATTTTGCGGTTCAAACGAGGTTGTTAAATCGAAGAAGGCAGGTTGGTTCTTTTTAACTACTTCAATACTGTTTGCGACTCCAACACCGTTTTTTCAAAAGAGATATTATTGCTTTGATTGCAAAAAAGAGTTTAAACAAAAAAGAAAATGATTAGTCAATGCCAGCAGGTAACGAGCGGTTTCACGCAAGCTGGACAGCGGTATGTCGGGAGATAACAATAGTAAACGTTAAAGAATAAATACATGAAAGCAAATGCATTGAAATTAAATTACCTACCATAAAAGAACAAGAGCGAATTTTAAGATTGTTTGGACGCGATAAAGATATTTTCAAATTGGATCTTATAGAAAAATATAATGCAAACTTATACGGCTGCTAACACGTTATCGGTCATTTAAAAAAGATACCCAACACATAGATTATGACAGGCATAGGGCCAGATAAAAAACGAAAAATATCCACTAAATGGACAAAAGAGACTATGTTTTCTTAAGAATATTATAACGAATCCCAATATTATAGTCGGAGATTACACACTTATTGGGATAGTGTCGTTTTTCATTAAAAAATTCATGATGGAAGCAAAAGTACGGCAAAGTAAACCAAACGCATGTTAAAATGCCCGGCTATTACTTTCACATTTGTGCGTATTTGTTTAAATAGTCGAGCCTTAAAAAGCCCATTTTCCTTTGGTTTGTAAAATTATACCGCCCCTGATTGGGTCGAGTTGCCTGTTCAGGAACAAAAAGATCTTTTCAAAAAAGAGCCCAAAAGATGACTTCCACTTGTTCATCATCCTTTTGAAGTTGAAACCGGCGGCTGCGAGCATCACGTTGATCTCATCCCCGACAATTTCCTTGTAGTAATTCCGGGAGAGACGGTGATCTTCTTTCAGGTGACCGATTACCGGCTCAATGCCTTCCCGTTTGCGGAAGTACTTTCTCTCTTTATTCTTTCGATGCTCACTCACAGCTTTTGAAATGGATTTGGGGATGTGAATGAACCAACTCGGACGCCTCACAAGGCACACGGGGTTGAAACTCCTGCTCCCCACAAAAGAATTGGTAATAATTGTTTTCACTCCATTGTTCCATCACGCTTTCATCGGAGAGATCGCGAACATGTTTCAGGATCAATAAACCCACCATCAGGCGAACAGGTTT